>NZ_JBFTZR010000001.1:0-1095584 GCF_056406695.1 Priestia sp. P1_B12_1
ATGAAATCGCTAGCGAATTTGGTGTAAACCTTGGTGCTGATACAACTGCACGTGCAAACGGATCAGTAGGTGGCGAAATCACAAAACGTCTTGTACAAATGGCTGAGCAACAACTTGGCGGCGGACGTTTCTAAGACAACTTTATAAAGTGATGGCTGAAGGAAGAGTGGATACCCACTCTTCTTTTTATTATGGACATTTTCTATTTATCATCACAAGTAGAAAGCCACATAAAGCATGACAAAACAAAAAACTGCCAAAGAAGGCAGCTCTCTGTATAACAAGGGTATTGTGACTGATGCCCTTTAGGCATCTTGAATAGTATGCGTAAAATAGTAGATTGTATTCACTGATAAAATTCCTTTTTATATCTAGAAGAATAATAAAACATCATATGGAAACGTTAAGTATGTGCATAGTAAGAAAGGTGGCACATTATTATGAGTATGTTAAGGAGGATAACAATGGGTATTTTAAGTGGAAATCCTACAGATGAACCGATGCATTACGGTGAAGTGTTTGGAACATGGTCGTTTCTTTCAGCTTCAAAAGGATTAGTAGCTGGTTATCAAACGTTTCTAAATCATGTAGGTGACAAGGATTTACATAAGTTGGTACAAGAAACGATTGAACAATGTCAGCAGGAAATGAAAGGTGTAGAAAAGCTATTAAAAGAAAATGGAGTGGCTTTACCTCCAACTCCGCCTGAACGCCCAGAAGCTTGTTTAGATGATATTCCAGTAGGTGCACGTGTTCAAGACCCTGAAATCGCTGCGGCTATTTCACTGGATATAGCTGCTGGTCTAGTTGCTTGCAGTCAACTGATTGGTCAATCTATTCGTGAAGATATTGCAGCAATGTTCGGTCAAATTCACATGCAAAAAGTAGCCCTTGGTGGGAAGTTTTTGCGACTTAACAAAGAAAAAGGCTGGTTAGTTCCACCACCTCTTCACAAGTCAAAAAACACGGATTGTTAATCATAAAATTCGTATAAAACGTGAAGATTTCACATTTAGTAAATCATACAATATGCTATGAGAAGGAACTACTGATTCATTCCACACTAGTAGTTCTTTCTCATAATGAATAAAGAGCAACAATGAGCGCAAACTACTCAAGATGCAGTAGAGCATTAGCAATATAATAACATCTATATTTCAACGACTAGGAAAACTACTGCAATAGGAGCAGTAGTTTTTTCCTTTTTATTGTGTTGTATAGAATATAAAAAGGCAGTGGACATATGTACGTTTATAAACAGTACCAAATTAATTCTGGAATACATGATAGTCTTTTAAGAGAAACTACTAACAATATACAAAAAGATACTTCCAGTATAGTTAAGGAGATAAAACCAATTGAATAATAAATTTGAAAAGCGTTTTTTGAGGGTTCTCTTTATTTTAACTCTATCGGGTTTGCCTTTTTTATTAAGAAATCCTCCTGTGAAAGACTCAATATTGACTTTTCTACTTAATGGGTATACCAACGGCATAGTTGACAGATTTGTTATTACTCATAAGCTCATTAAATATCCTGTACGCTATTTTCGAAAAGAGTTTAAAATACATGTTCTATTTGACTTTTTGCTATATCCAACTGTCTCCGTTATCATCAACAAACTAACAAAAAACGATAAACCCTTAGTTATCATATATAAAATTATTTTATTCATCTTTCCAATGTTTTTAATCGAACTCTGGGCAGAAAAAAAGACAAATTTAATTAGATGGAGAAGACCTTGGAAATGGTATCATACTTTACTTAGTCTTACAGTCAAATCAGTATTAAACAGGTTAATGATCGGAGCTATAAGAGCATTAGATGAAAAAGCAGAAAAGAGTTCTTGATTCATGAAATAAAAACTAAGTTGAAGATATTTCTATACCTTGAACAAATGAGTCAAGACGCCGTGAAGCATCTAACCACCTCTTTATGGAAAAATAAAGAGCTTTTTTTGTCACAGAACTCTTCATTTTGATAAAGATTAGGTGTATATCAATGAACTGCATAAAATAAATGAACAAGACCATATTAAATATCGGTGATAGGTATAAAAAGTATATTTTTTTCCGAATCCATAGGAGATCGTAGATGAATAACTATAAAAATGACAATACTGCAAGACGCTATATTGCTCATGTCAGTATATTTGGAACGACTCAAATCCATTTAAGAAACCCTTATATTATCGCTTGGTGGTCAGCAGCTTTTCCAGGCTTTGGGCACCTACTACTGTCTAAATACCTTCGCGGCTTTGTGTTATTTGTATGGGAAGTCGTCATAAACCTTAAATCTCATGTAAATTTAGCTATGATTTATTCTTTTCAAGGAAACATTGATATGGCCAAAGACGTGCTTAATACAAGGTGGCTTCTTATTTATATTCCCGTTTATATTTTTGCTATATGGGATAGTTACCGAACAACCGTTGATTTAAATAGAATATACGTGTTAGCTGAACGAGAAAATCATCGGTTCAACACCTTTAGTATAGGAGCCATGGAAATAAACTATTTAGATAAACGGAATCCCATCCTGTCCGTTTTCTGGTCCTTGGTGATGCCAGGTCTAGGACAACTCTATATTCATCGCATCATTGGTGCTTTCTTTGTCATCATTTGGGCAGTTGTTTTCTTTTATTATTCTCACTTGCTTGAAGGAATTTCTCTTCTATTTTTAGGAGAAATAAAACAGGCTACTTCCGTTTTAAATAAAGAATGGCTGTTATTTTTCCCTTCCCTATATGGTTTTGCTACCTTCGATTCCTATATAAATACGGTTGAGAATAATAAACTTGCTGAAAGAGTGCAGAAAAACTTCTTTGAAAAAACGTATCAACATCCAAGCTTTTGTATTGCGAAAGGAAAAAAGGTGGAGTGAAAACATGCAGGTCTTTTCTACATTTGAATACTCCAGTTACATAGAATTAGCTGTTTCAGAGCTAGAAAAAAAAGGGATAAAAAAAGAAGATATATTTATTGTCCCGCTTAATAATCGAACGGAAGATCGACGGATTTTTGATAGCCTTCATCGAGCCGATGGAGTTTCTCTTATTGATCTAGGAATGGCTCTAGCCACAGCTTTTTCAGTCATCGGTGCAAGCATTGGGTTTAAACTAAGCTGGGGCCCTATCTACTGGGGAATAATTAGTGCTTTTATCGGATTTATCTTAGGACTAGGAATTAAACTATTTATGTTTAAAGTAATCAGGAAAAACCAACGGCTTTTACGCGGCAAACATTCGGAAGTCATACTCATTGTTGACTGTCGTACGGTGGACGCCGGAGTTGTTGAACAAACTTTGTGGAAAAACCTTGCCTTAGGTGTTTCAAAAGTCCGATCGGATGGCTTATAAAAATAAGTCATCATCGTACAATATAATGACCAGATACAGAATGAATAAATTACTATTCAGGATTAGAGATAACTTCCTTAACGCATTGAGGGAGTTTTTCTGTTTTTAAGCTGTATACTCTTTAGTTAATATAATGTCATTTATTAGAACCAAAAAAGCTTTTAAAAAGAGCTTTTTTGGTTCTAACATATGTTAATTAAATGCCATTCTACCAACCTCTTTGATTTCTTAATGTCGTAATATGAGCAATATGATGCTTTCCATGCCAAGCGTAAGTAGCTATTAATTGCTCAATCGTCACTTCCCCGTTTTCAGGGTGGTGGATCGTTTTCTTTAGATCTATTTCATCAAGTGAGTTCAACAATTTATGAAGCCGCTTATGTAAAGCTGAAAAAAGTTGAAGAGAAACTTCTATCGGTAAATCATTATCAGGCAGAGTTGACCAAGCCACTTCATCATAAGCCTTAATAGTAGGCGCTTGCTCTGTTAAGCCTAGTTTAAAACGAGTATAAGCATTCATATGTGAGTCAGCTAAATGATGGACAACTTGACTTAATGTCCAACCGCCTTCTCGGTAAGGCGTGGCTAATTGTTCTTTTGTCAGTCCTTCTACAGCATCAGCTAATTGCTTTGGGGCATCTCCAATGTCATGAATCCACCCTTGAATATCTTCTTTCTGAATATTTTCTTTCACCGTAAATTTCCCAATAGGATATTGATTAAACATATTTCTGCCTCTCTTTCTATTTTTATTACTATCTATTATAGCAATTTTAAATAAATTTAAATATTCTGAATTAAATATAGGTGAAAAATTATAATTTATAAATATGGTATGTACTTTCAGTTACCATCATGTACCTTCTCCGCAGTACAAAGATCTGCCTTTGCTATAATTCATGATAATTCCCCCTTAAATTAGGCCGCTTTTAATTAAAACAATAAACATATAGATAAACTTGCCGTAAAATTAAGTTGAGGTGAGTAAAATGAGCAGTGATTATAAAAGCTATTTCTGCAAAAAGTTCTTTTTAATATATTTTATTACCGTTTCCTTATTTATTAGTGTTGATATTATAGAATCAGGAAGAATTACACTTTTTTCTTTTGAAGACAGCTGGAATTTTATCTTGTATCAAATTGGTTTTTGTTTAATTGCTATTGGCTTTTTTAGTGCCTTCCTTGCAAACTTATTATGGAAAATAAAAAGAGCTAAATAAATACATCATAACCCCCCACAGAAATAAAAGAAGACCTTCAGCTATTGGAAGGTCTTTTTTGGATATTTGCTTTAAGCGCTTGTAATCTTGATTGAGAATCGTTGGTTTGCCTAATTACTTTTTCCACGATGTACTGATATCCATATAAAACAACGGCTAAAACCGTAGTCATTCCCCAGTACATGCTTGGCGACATCTTTTTCATTTTAAATATGACGATGGCATTAGAATCCAACCTTCAAAAAAGAAGCATCTAGCCTTTAAAGACTAAATGCTTCCTCTCCTTTACACCTTATAGATTTCATTAGACGACATCCAGTCAACGAATTGATGATACGGATAATAGGTAGTCCCTTTCAACTCTATTTTTGGAGCTCCGGGATATTTTGTTAACAGTTCTTCAATTTCACCTTTTGCTTTTTAAAAGTAACGCTCAATCACACTATTACTTACACTGCATCCGTCATTACATATAAATTGGATGGGATAATTTTGTTTTCTAAAATTAAGTATGGATGGCACTTCATTAAAGCAAGTTTAAGAACTTCCGGTACTCTCTCTTCATCATACGCGCATACTAAATGTAATCCGCCTTTATTTACTAATTTGTCGGCTTCATTTTCAAACTCTTCTAAAATAGGTATAATTCCTTCTTGCTGTCCCCATTCGACATGAGCCCATATTTGAAAAGTCGTATTGTTTTTATAAAAAGGATCTAAGTGTTTAGAGAGATGTTCAAAAATGATGGCAGGCTGAAAGCTTCCACTTGAACAGTAATAATCAAAATTATTAATGGTATGTATATATGCTAGTTGGTCTTTAGTCAGAATTCCCTCTAACTTTTTAAAAATCAGCGGAATTAGTCTTTCACTTTCGATAACTAACGTATGTCTCTCTTGTTCAATCCCCGAAACAATATAAGACACAAGATTATCTAAGTAACTTCTCATATCGTCAATATTGTAGTAAATATGAACGCTTTCATTATTCTGTATTAATTGAGCAAACTGATTTTTCAAGTGTGTACGCTCCCTTATATAAAATCAACCTAAATATTAAGACTCTTAAAATAGTGAATTGTCTATTCATTAGAACAATTCTACGCTTTGCATTCTTGTCTGTCAAAACTAGATGTTCCCCGCTTTGTTTTAGGATGTACAGCTGGTTTTTAGAATGGTGTATCTATATTGATTGCAAACGAGATAATAGTTGTGCCAGTTATTCTGGCGTCTTGGCTAAAGGATACTGTACCCTTTTAAAATACGATTAAAACTTAACAAGAAATAATTGCAGAAGTAAGTTTTCTTACCTCTTCATTAAATAAATTCTTATGCAGCATTTCTTTATTTTGTATAGAAGACTAGTCACTATAAAACACAAAGAAAAAACGCCACTTGCTTTAATAAGTGGCGCCTTTTCTTTTAAAATATTTGAGTAAAGGCTACAATTAAAATCGTAATCCCGCTTATTAACGTTCCGCATTGACTCAATGTAAATTTCCCAATTTGCACATTTGCGGCTTTTTGCCCCACCATTACCCCTAGCCATACTGTGATAAAACTGCCAAATGCTGATGTAAGCGAAATAGCTAAAGGTGACAATCCAAGCAAACCTGCTCCTAAACCATTTGTAAGTGCGTTAGCTGAAAGTGCTACACCTAAAACACTGCTTTCTATCCATCCAATAGAGCGTACTTTTCCTTGCTCCCTACTATCTAATTCATCAATTTCGTTATTTCTTTGGGAGCTGACTAATAAAATAATCCGAATCCCAATTAGCGTTAATAATACGACGGCTACAATAACATGGAAAACTCCTGGTAAGATGGTTGAAATCCACTTGCCAAACGTAATTCCCACCATGCTAAAGAGGAAACAAATAGCTGCTATTAGTAAATTAGAAAGCCATTTTATCCTTACCTTTCGAACTCCGTATGATATTCCTACACCGAAGTTATCTATACTCGATGATAATGCAAAACCTACTATGAATAACCATTCCATTTTGTATTCTCCTTTTGTTCATAATATTGAGGAGATTTGCTTCCTTGTTGCATATATTGTTGATAAACCTTCAATAACATGATTACTGCACTTTGAAAAATAGAAAGAGGTGAACCGCTATGTCTAACATCCAAAATGATCAAAGCCTTGGTTTGTTATTAAGGTCTTTATTAAAGGAAAATGCTTTATCTATGCGGAAACTTAGCTCACTTACGGGGATTGATACGGCAACTATCTCACGGATTATAAATGGAAAACAGCAAGCAAATCTACATCATTTAAAACAATTTGCGCACTATTTAAATACTCCTCTTGAAGCATTAATTGATCCTGCTGGAGCTGCTTCAAACAATACAGAAAATGAAGTAGAAACAGGCATTCATTACTCCATTGATAAAATTCAAGAAATACTTAAATCTTTTAATATAGTAGATACAAACTTTACGATTGAGCGTGTCGAACAAGAACTAACAAAATACAAACAATATGCACAGACAGACGAAGGACACAGCATGATTTGTAATAACTTTCAAACCAAAATAGAGCAGGTCGGCAGCGTCGGAACCTTTATTGATCAATTAAAGCAAATGTATCTTGAATATTGTGATGAAAAAACATCAGCTGCCAAGCGCTCGATATTGGGAAGTGCGCTACTGTATTTTATTTTGCCTACCGATATTATCCCAGACTATGTCTTTCCAATCGGCTATTTAGACGATGCAATAGCCGTACAACTGGTAATGAATCAGCTTGCGAAATAACAACGGCTTTCTATTAAGTGAAATGAACGCGGATACCGCTCTCTATTTATTGTGAAAATGGAACTTTTTCTTGATCATGACGATGAGCAGGTAAATATTCTATTGCTTTCTTTAATTTAAATACTTCCTTTGGCGCAATCTTTTTAATCACTTTTTCTTTTTTGCATAGCTCGTGGTTACACCTATGTGCACACATACCTAAAGGAATTTTCTCTCCTAAAAATGGATCTATATAAAATCCATTTTCAAACAGCGTACTCTTAATAACATTTTCATTTTGCAATCTGCAGCAAGTAACGCAATAGTACATTCGTTTTCCACTCTCTTTCTTATATTTGATTTTGAAACATCTTATGAGAACTCATCAACAGAAGTGCTTGTTCCTATATTAAAAGTTGGAAAAATCTCAACAGGCGTTGAAGGATATTCAACACACCTCAATCTAGCATCATACTTGGGTTAATAACCGTACTATTTAGCTTATGGAGCTTGAACTCTAAATCAAAACTAAAAGCTGTTAGTTAAAGAACGAATAATATTCCACTTTTTGCTTAAACTACTCAAGATACCGCAACGTATCGACTATGTGAGAATAATTCTCCTAGCAGAAAAGCTCCCTACGGAAATAGGGAGCTTTTTCTGCGTTAAAAAAAGTGATGATTAATTTTATCTTCAACTTTTTTTACATATCTTTATACGCTTCATCCTCAAGATATTCAATACTTCTAAATAGTAAATAATCTAACGTCTCATCTCCCATAAAATTAAATATTCTATAAAGTCAGTTCCTCACACATTATTCAGCTAGCTGTTTTAAATAGTTACGAAAGCGAATTTTCGAATTTAATTCTGTATTTGTAATATGCTTTACATAGCGAATTGAACTTTGAATGATATCATAGTCATTGATTTTATTTGCACGATACTCGACAAAAGGAGGAAGATAACTCATCCCCACTAAACTAGCAGATGCTTGGAACGGCTTTGTTAATTCACTTACCGAAAATAAATTATACCCGCCTGCTTGATAAGAATGTTCAGGTGAACCGATAGAAATAGCCAATACCCACTCCTTTCCTGTCAGCTTCGTTCCGCCAGGACCATGAGCCCAGCCAAAGGTAAACACTTCATCAAACCACTGTTTTAAAAGTGGCGGACTGCTATACCAGTACAGTGGAAACTGAAAAACAATACGATCATGGGCAAGAAGCAGCTGTTGTTCAAATTCCACATTAATAGGCTGATCACAATATGTTTCATAAAGGTCATGAACTGTTAGATCCGTTTCATTCAAAACTGATTCCTTCCACTTTTTATTTACTCGGGAAGATTCAATATTTGGATGTGCAATAAGCACTAATGTTTTCATATCTAGACCTCCTTGTTATTTTTGGTATGATTATATTGTATATTTTGTAATAAATTAGAGGAAGTACGCACATTAATTAAACATAGTATAAAACTGTATACTACAGGGAGTGAAAATGGATGAGAAACCAAAAAATGGGATTTGATTACCCCCCCACTAAAGTCGGGTGCCCGGTCGAAACCACATTAGACGTAATAGGGGGAAAATGGAAAGGGATTATACTTTATCACCTTATCGATGGAAAGAAACGTTTTAATGAATTCCGAAAACTGTATCCTGCCATTACCCAGCGGATGCTGACCTTGCAATTAAGAGAATTAGAAAAGGACGGGATTGTTCACCGTGAGATCTATAAAGAAATTCCTCCAAAAGTAGAGTACTCCCTAACCGAATTTGGAAGATCTCTCGAACCAATCATTTTACTTATGAAAGACTGGGGAGAAACACATAAGAACAGAATTATTAGTGCGAGAACAGTAGAAAAAGAAGAAATTTAAACATCGAATATATTAATTAATAAATTAGTGTATTTTAGATATGGCCTATACACGAGTAGTTACCGTAATTACCATTCTAGGTAGTAAAAATAAAAGGTGGTGAAAGAAGTTTCTCTTTCACCACCTTTTATTTTGCTTTTAAATCAAATTCTTCTGTTTTACCGTCCCAGTTGATAGTTACATGAAAGGGATCAGAACTATCTTGTTTTGCACACCCTTCACAAGCATCATTGATACCCATTTTGCCATCCACTGGTGTTGAATTTACATGGATACTGCCATAACTACCTTCAATTTTATATGTAACTTCTCCAATATTATCTTTATTGGGTCCTTTATAAATAATGCTTCCTTCACCATTTTCCTTATCTTTATCTTGAGTTAAAAAATACTGAGACTTCCAATTCTTACTTTCCCCTTCAAAGCGTAAACTCTTATCTTCTTCACTACAGCTAGCAAGAAGAATCAATATACAACTAAATACGATGACTAAACTGAGTTGTCTAAAGTTCAAATTTAAATCCTCCTAATAATATCTAGTTTTATGTTAACACATCCAATGTAAATTAAGGATAAAAATGTATATTATATTCATTCCTGGTTTACATAAACACTCTTTCCGGTACACATCAAAAAAAGAACCCTTGGCGCACAAGAGGTTTTCGATAGGGTGTTATTCGTTTTATGGGCTTTTTTATACACCCCTGATTTAACAATATTTCATTTCGATAGAAATGAAGAACTCTCGCATAAAAAGCAAACCTTTTATACACCCGTTAAAGCACATCAAAAGTAGTATTTACATTTAAAAACATGTTAAAATCTAGTATTCATTTATGCTGAGATACGTATAAATAAACCCTTACAAAAAAGCAGCCTCGCTTGCCAATGCCGAGGCTGCTTCAAGTTCTTATTGAAAAAAAGGACAAGCAATAAGCAGACTGCTATTTTTATACCCAAAGCGAGCTCGTGCCTTCGTTTTCAAGATGCAGTACGTTCACTTCTGTTCCTTTGTCATATCCATGCTCTCCTCCTGGAAGAACAATCAGCGCGTTTGCTGCAGCTAATGATGAAATAGCACCTGACTTGTCCATGCCAACAGGGGTCACGACAAGCTTTCCGCCTTCATCTGAAATCTCTCCTCGCACCATTCGCGTAAAAGCGTTCGGTTCTTTGAAACGGCCGTTTAATATCGCTTTTGTTTTATGTAAATGAGGCGCTGGTGAATACAAAAAGCTGCGAACAATCGGACGAACAAACAGTTCAAACCCGACATAGCAAGCAGATGGATTTCCTGATAGTCCAAACAGCAACTGCCCGTTTCGTTCTGCAACTGTTGTGACGCTTCCGGGTCTCATCGCAATTTTATTAAACAGCACGTTCGCACCAAGCTTTTCATAAATAGCCGGCAAATAATCATAGTCGCCAACGGATACCCCGCCGGTCGTTAGTAGAATGTCCACTTCTTCAAGCGCTTTTTCTACCGCTTCATAGCAACGGTCAAAATCATCTTCAAGCTTTCCTAAGTATTTCGGAATTCCCCCGCTTCTTACGATTTGTGCGAGTGCCATATAGGAGTTACTGTTGCGGATTTTTCCTGGCTCTAACGGCTCGTTCACATCAAGCAGTTCGCTTCCTGTTGTTAACACGCCAACAACCGGCTGCTTCACGACAGCGACGTCCGCATAGCCAAACGTAGCTAAAAAAGCCGTGACGCCCGGATTGATTCGCGTCCCTTTGGAAACAAGCACGTCTCCTTTTTTTGTTTCTTCTCCTTTTAACGCAATGTGTTCCCACTTTGAAGCCCGCCTGCTTAACGCCATATATGTTTTCCCGTCTTTTTCATACGAAGTTGTGACTTCAAGCATCACAACCGCATCACACGAATGAGGGACCTGCGCTCCTGTCATAATACGCACCGCTTGAAACGGCTTTACTTCTCCTTCAAAAACAGAGCCTGCACCGATTTCACCTACAACTTCGAACTCCACAGGATGTTCATTTGAGACTTCTACGCAGTCTTGCGCTCGAACTGCAAAGCCGTCATAAAGCGATTTATTAAAATGAGGAACGTTTTGGTCGGCGATAATATCTTCTCCTAAATAGCGCCCGTAGCTTTCGGTGATCGATACGCGTTCGATGCTGCCTTTTCTTTTATATGTCATAACTTTTTCAATTGCTTCAGGAATTGAAATAGGTGTTCTGCTTTCTAACATACATTCTTCACTTCCTTTATGTCTGTTCACTTTTTATGCTATGGTGTAAAATCATAGCATATCTCACTATTTCTATCATACAATAAAATTTACTGAAAAAGGATGAAAACACCGATGTCTTCTTTTACACATTTTAATGACCAAGGCCGTGCCAACATGGTCGATATTAGCGAAAAATCTATCACTCGCCGCGTTGCAACGGCTCGTTCAAGCATACTTGTTAACAAAGAAATTCACGAAGCCATTGTAGAACATAAAATCGGAAAAGGCGACGTCCTTGCTGTCGCCCAAGTAGCGGGAATCATGGCAGCAAAACGCACGTCTGACATTATTCCGATGTGTCACCCTCTTTTATTAAAAGGCGTAAACCTTTCATTTGACTGGGATACAAGCAATGATCAGTACCGTTTATTAATAGAAGCAACTGTTAAAACGGAAGGCTCAACGGGCGTTGAAATGGAAGCTTTAACTGCCGCTTCTGCCTGCGCTCTAACCGTTTATGATATGTGCAAAGCCATTGATAAAGGTATGATTATCGGCGAAACGTATCTGCTTGAAAAATCTGGCGGCAAAAACGGTGACTACAAGCGTACGGAAGCGTAAAGGAGGTACATAATGAGCGTACATGAACATAAATCCAAAGCAACGCAGCCCGTTCGCTGCAAAATCATTACGGTATCAGACACACGCACAAAAGAAACCGATAAAAGCGGCGCGCTAATGATCCAACTTCTGAAAGAACATGACATGCAGGTTGCTTCCTATGAAATTGTAAAAGACGACCAAACGTTGATTCAACAAGCGATACTTGCCGGATGCAGTGCTGAGGACATTGACGTTGTTCTTACAAACGGCGGCACGGGCATCACAAAACGAGACGTTACGATTGAAGCCGTTCAAGCGCTGATTCATAAAGAAATCGTTGGATTCGGCGAGCTGTTTCGCATGCTGAGCTACACCGAAGACATTGGCAGCGCAGCGATTATGAGCCGGGCAATTGCCGGGACGATTAACGAAAAAGCCGTTTTTTCTACACCAGGATCAAGCGGTGCTGTTCGTCTAGCGATGACCAAGCTGATTTTACCTGAACTTCGCCACGTTGTGTGGGAATTAAACCGCCAGCGCTGACAAAATGCCTATGCGCGCGCATAGGCATTTTCATTAATCATAGTCTTTATGTACCCACTCATCTTCTGGAATGCCTAAATCTTCTCCAGAAAAACGCTCTTCTTTAAACGGATCTCCTCTAAGATGAAAGCCGTTTTGCTCCCAAAAGCCAGGATGGTTTTCATCAATGGCTTCAAAGCCTCGAAGCCATTTAACACTTTTCCAAAAGTACAAATGCGGAACAACCAATCGCAGCGGATATCCGTGCTTAGCTGTAAGCGGCTCTCCGTTAAAGGAATGAGCGAGAAGAATATCGTCTCTCAGTAAATCTTTCACTTCAATATTTGACGTATAGTCATTATCTCCGTGCAGCATGATGTATTTACTTTTTAACTCCACGCCAACTGCTTTTAAAAAGTCTGTAAACAGCACGCCTGTAAATTCATTATCAAGCCTTGTCCATCTCGTAACGCAGTGAATATCGCATTTCACCGTTGTTTGCGGCATATCCAATATATCTTGGTACGAAAGCGTTACTTCCTTGTTTACTAATCCAAACACTCGAAGCGTCCACTCCTCTAGGTTATACTCCGGCACGTCGCCTTCATGTAAAATCGGAAAGCGCTCCGTTACTACTTGCCCCGGAGGCACTCGTCCTTCATACTTTGGGTCAATTTCTGGTGTTTTCATTCGTTTGATACGGTCTGCTTTGTTCATAGGTACCACCTCTTTATTTTTTTATCAGCGTGCACTTTGCTGACTTGTTTGATTCGTTTCGACGCCTTTATCCCGCAAGAAAAACATCGCCGCTAATGTCAGCACGTAAGGGACCATCATCGTAAACTCGGTCGGTATTGAAAAACCTTGCAGTCGTGTGCTCACCGCATCCATTAAGCCAAAAAGTATACTTGATGCTAAAATACCGACCGGATGAGACTGACCGAGCATCATCGCAACAAGTGCAATAAATCCACGCCCTGAAGTCATACCTTCTGAGAACATCGTCACTTGTCCTAATGAAAGCTGTGCTCCGGCAATCCCACACAGAATTCCGCATGCTGCAATCGCAAACAGCTGATATCTGATTGCTTTTAAGCCAAGCGTACTTGCTGCTACTTGATTGTAGCCTACTGCTAGGAGCCGAAAACCGAAAATCGTTCGATAAAAGAAGATATAAAAAGCAATAGCTGCTATAAAAGCAAAATAGACAAGCGGCGACTGTCCTGAAATAATGTCGCCGATTACAGGTATGTCTTTGATCAAAGGAATATCCCATGTGCCTATTCCGTGCATGTTTTTATCGTAATAAGCACCTTTTGTATGAAAAATTGTCCGGAGTAAAAAGGTCGTTAAGCCTAGTGCTAAAAAATTAATGGAGACCCCAACAACAATTTCGTTCGCTTTAAACACCACGACCATCATTCCAAACAGCAACGCAAAAAGTAAGCTTGCTCCAGCTGCAATCATGATTGCAAAAAAGACATTATGAGTATAATAGTTGCCGGCAACCCCGCTAAAAGCTCCAATCAAAATCAGACCTTCTAGCCCTACATTAAATATGCCTACGCGCGCGCAAAGCATTCCGCCCAGCGCCGCTAATAAAATCGGTGCAACCATTCGTAACGTTGCATTTAACAGTGACCAATCAAGCAGCTCCACGAATATCAGCTCCTTTCTTTTTTGCTCTCCACCACTGCTTTGTGAATTTTGCTGAGATAAATAGAATGAGCACAGCTTGCATAATACTCGCAATTTCTAACGGAATTTCTGTATTACGCTCCAGCCCCATCGCTCCTGTTTGCAAAGCGGCAAGTAAAAGAGACGTAAAAACAATGCCGATCGGATTCGAGTTTGCTAACAAAGCAGCCATCACTCCAGTCCACGCATATCCAGGAACGGTGAGTGCACCGTCTACAAAACGGTACTGCGAACCAAGAACTTCAAATCCTCCGGCTAATCCAGCCAAGCTCCCGCTAATAAACATACTAAGCAGCATGACTTTTACTTGATGAATACCTCCATACGCCCCGAACAACGGATTTTTTCCGGATGCATTCACTTCGTACCCAAACACAGAATAGCGAAGCACCGTCCACAGCAGAAGCGCACCTACTAGAGCAATGATAAACCCGATATGAAGAGGCATTCCTTGAAACACTTTTCCAAGCCACGCCCCTTGCTCAATCATAGGCGTTTGAGCGAGAGCAGCTGAGCCTGTTTTGTCTTGAAACGGATGGCCTGCTAAATAGCTTGCAAATAAAACAGCGATATAATTTAACAAAAGTGTTGAAATGACGAGCTGAATTTTAAACGCAGCTTCCATCCAGCCTGCTAAACCAGAAAGCAAACCTCCTGCCACAACGGCAGCTGCAATAGCCGCTATAAGCTTGACTATCCCCGGAGCCGGCAGGTAATAAGCGACAATCGCTGCGCTAATCGCTCCAACGACCATCTGTCCTTCTCCCCCTAAATTAAACACACCTGCCCTAAAAGCAAACCCGACACCTAAAGCAATTAAAAGAATAGGCGTAGCGCGAGCCAGCGTAGTGGTGAAGAAATAAAAATTACCAAACGCTCCATTCCAGAGCTCTGTATATGTTTGAAGAACCGAACCACCAGTTAAGGAAATAATAATGCCTCCTACTGCTAAGCCAAAAATGACTGCAATAACCGGCTGGATTAATGATTTAAGAAGTTTCTGCAACTGTATCACCTTCTACCGTTCCTCCTGCCATTAATATGCTTAGTTTCTCTTCCGTTGCTTCTTCTCTTGTAAGCTCTCCGACAACGCTGCCTTCGTACATAACTAACATTCGATCTGATAGGGAGATAATCTCCGACAGTTCCGAAGATACAAGTAAAATAGCGGAGCCATTATTCCGTTTTTGAATCAAAGCATCATGAATACGTTCCATTGCCCCAATATCCACTCCTCGCGTTGGTTCAGCAGCAAGTAGAAAAGAAGTGTTTTGCCCAAGCTCTCTGGCAACAATCAATTTTTGCAGATTTCCCCCTGACAGCTCTCCTGCTTTTTGCTTAGATGAAGTGGCTTTAATCGAAAATTCGTTTATCCATTCATTCACACTAGAACTGAATATCTTTCTTTTTAACCAGCCCATTTTTGAAAATGAAGGTTTATACTGATAGCCCATCAGTGCATTTTCTTCAATCGTATCGTCTTTGGAGGCTCCCCACATATAGCGGTCTTCTGGAATATGAGCGATGCCTGCTTCTCTTCTTTCACGCACAGATCGCCCTGTAAGGTGCTCATCGCCAAGTTTGATACTGCCACTATCTGTTTCTATTAATCCAGCAATGGCTTGAAGCAGCTCTGATTGTCCATTTCCCGACACACCTGCAATACCGACAATTTCGCCTGCAGAAACGTGAAGAGACACATTTTGCAATACGTTTTTTTGTCCTTTTCCTTTTAAAAAGAGATTTTGTACGTTTAGATGAGAGGTACCTTGTGATGGTATTCTTGCAGGACGCTCTTTTAATTCTCGCCCTACCATCAGCCTGGCTAGGTGGTGAGCATTGGTATCTTCTTTACTTGTGACGCCGGCTACTTTACCATTTCGAAGCACCGTAATGCGGTCCGCTACTTCCATCACTTCTTGCAGCTTATGTGTAATAATAACGATACTTTTACCTTGAGAAGCTAAAAAACGGATTGTTTTTAATAGTTCCTTCACTTCATGAGGAGTAAGAACGGCGGTAGGCTCGTCTAAAATGATGATTTCTGCTCCTTGATACAGCACTTTTAAAATTTCAATTTTTTGCTGTTCTCCAATCGAGCAATGCTTTACTTTTTTATGAACATCTACTGAAATTTGATACGTTTCGGTTAATTGCTGTACATCTGCTTTCGCCTGCCTTCTATTAAAAAAGAGGCCTTTCTTTGGCTCATGCCCCAAGACAATGTTTTCAGCCACTGTAAAATGAGGAAAAACCATAAAATGCTGATGCACCATGCCTATTCCGTTTTTAATGGCATCTGCAGGAGATGAAAACGAGACGGTTTTCCCATGTAGCTGAATACTTCCTGAACTCGGCTTTTCCATTCCGTAAAGCATCCTCATTAACGTCGTTTTTCCAGCGCCATTTTCTCCAACCAGCGCGTGAACCTCGCCTTTTTTCAGTGTAAAAGACACGTTATCATTCGCTAAAAACGAACCGTATTTTTTCGTCAAATTCGTTAACTGCAGCAGCTCACTCATTCCATTCATTGCTCCTTTCCACTTTAGGATTTTTTCAAAAATAAGAAAGAGAAGCCAGCCTTACTCGACTTCTCTTTTCAACTCACTTGGCTAACGGATCTTTTACTACGGTTTTTCCATCAATAATCGAATCTTTAATTTCTTTTAATTGATCAATTACATCTTGCCCTACAAAGTCATTAAGAGGTGTCTTGCTGTCTTGAGTCACATACGTTAACCCAACACCTTTTTCTTTTAAGCCGTATGTTACTACGCCCGATTTAAATTTGTCATTTGCGAGTGCTTCTACCGTTTCATAAGCAGCCGCATCAGATCCTTTTAACTGCGATAAAACGATATGCTCAGGATCTACTTCCGTACGGTCAATATCTTGGCCAGCCGTATAAAAACCTTTTTCTTTTGCTGCTTCAAATACACCCAAGTCGCCTACCGCTGAAGCTCCGGCAATAAAGTCAGCTCCTTTTGAAGCCTGTAAAATAGCAAGCTCTTTTGCTTTAGCTGGATCAGAGAAGCTTCCAACATAGTTTACTAGAAACTCTGCTTTTGGATTTGTTGATTGTAACCCTTCTTTAAAACTTACGGTCCATTTTTTTAATAATGGAATATCATCTGCTGCAACCATTCCTACTTTATTCGTTTTTGTAACCAATCCTGCTGCTGCTCCTAATAAATATGAAGCTTCTTGTTCACGGAATACAACGCTTCTTACATTTGGTAAATCGACCACTGTATCAATAATCGCAAATTGACGCTGCGGGTTTTCTCGAGCTACTTTTTTCAACGCATCTTCGGATTCAAAAGAAGATGTAATAATCAAATCATAATTTTCTGCTACGGCAGCACGCAAATTACTTTCAATGGCTGCTTGGTCCGTGGATTCAATTGTCTTTATATCAATGTTATACTTCTTTCCAGCGCGTTTTGCTCCATCATCCATTTGTTGAAAAAACGGGTTAACTCCAATCTTTTCAGGTAAAACAAGAGCAATTCGCTTCTTTCCTTTCTCTTCACTTCCACTGCTTTTTGTGCTTTTTGACTGACAGCCAGTTACGAGTAGTACAAGCGCAACGGCTAAAATAAGAAACTTCTTCATTTAACTTACTCCCCCTATAATATAAAAAAAGCTCTTCCTTTATATAAAGGAAGAGCTCGTTAACCAAACGTCTCTTCCTCATCTTCAAGAACATACTGTTCTTAAGGATTTGGCACCATTCTGTCATAGACAGCGGTTGCCGGGTTTCACAGGGCCAGTCCCTCCACCTCTCTTGATAAGGAAAACAATAGCTATTTGTTTTATGTAATATAGTCAATATTAATAGTTTTTTAACAATTGTCAATATTATTTTTCTTTTTTACGCAAAAAAACTTTAAAAACAGATAGGATTATACGGTTTTAGTCTACTAAAATACAGATCAACCTTCTAAATTAATCATCGTATGCCTCCTAGCAAAGCGCTTACGGTAAGTCTGCTAGTCTTCTAGAAGGATCATGTGTAGCAGAGCACTTTTATTACATCTCTTTTGTTAATCCACTATCGATTGAAAACACTTTACCAAGAATGTTAGACTTTTCCTGAGCGATATTTTTTAAGAGGTGTTAACGTTGAAATTGATGAAAGAATTATCTGGAGTAGCTATTGGACTCATTATCGCTTTGGCGGTTTCAAAAATCTTTTTTGATACCCCGACCAATATTGGAATTGTAGTTATTTTTATTACTAGTATGGTCGTAACAGGTATAGCAAGAGCGAAACTAAGATAAGATAACCTAACTAAAAAACACCACCTTTTATTCGCAAGGTGGTGTTTTCTTTTAATGATTTTAGTATGTAGTTATTCTCAGTGAATGCTTTTACCCTTCTTCATCAATCATCGTATACTTCCTAGCAAAGCGCTTGTAGTAAATTTGCTCATCCTCTTGTCCATCGTTAAAAACAAGTCGGTTATGATTAATATCTTTTTCTTTTAACACATAGCCTTTTTCATTCATCAGTTGAATATATTCATCTAAATGCCCTTTTTTAACCATATAGTGAAGAGCATCATCTGAATCCGTAGTGTTTGCTACATCTTGACTTCCCACTTCTAACTTGAATACAGCTGTTGCTGTTTGAATGGGACGATAATCTCCAAACACTCTTTCCCAATTTAATAGCAGCAGCGCGCCGGAAATTATTATACATCCTCCAGCCGCTACGGTTAGTACAAATCGTTTTGACACTACTTTCTCTCCTTTACATTCTTTTTCTTCTATTTAATACAACGGATTGCCCTAAACTTGTTTTTACGCCAAGTCCTAGATACACGGCAGCACCTAAAGCAATTGAAATACAAGATGTGCTAATTGCAAGTGAAGATGCAGACAGCTTATTTTCTAAAAAATAGTGAGAAGTATAATTGCCGATAATCACAGCGGCTGACATCACACTTACTAATAAAACAGGTGTCAACGCAGCTTGTCTCAGTGATTGAACTCGGTAAGAAATGGATTTTTCAATTAAATAAAAGTTATATATAACCGATACACCATACCCTCCGTAAGTCGCGACAACCGGTCCAATTTCTTTTAAGCTTGAAACCAACAGTACGTTTAATACTAGCTTCACAACAATTCCTAAGCCCAAGCCTAAAATTAGCTTCTTTTGCTGATTAATTCCTTGGAGAATTGCGGCTGTTACTGTAAAAAGAGCAAATAAAACGGCAGCAGGCGCGTACCATTGTAAAACAACTCCACCGATTTCAGGACTGTTTTTTGCTCCAAAAATCATCATATATACCGGCTTGCCTAATAAACAAAGCCCCACAGCAGCAGGAAGAGTAAAAAATAACAGCAGTTGCAGCGTTTTTGTAATCTTTCCTTTTACTTCTCGTAAATTTCCCTGCACAAAAGAAGATGTAATGCCGGGAATCAGCGACATGCTGAAGGCGGTGGCTAGCGATACCGGCACCATCACTAAAATCTGAGCTAATCCAATGACAGAGTTGATTATTTCGGCTTTAGCTTGTCCATACCCTATTGATTGAAAAAGGATGTTAATCGTAAACGTATCAATATTTTGATAGATTGGAATCGCTAAACCAACTAAGACAAACGGAACAGCGTACGTCACAAGCTCTTTGAACATTGAAGAGAACGAAATGAATTTATTATTCTTTCCGCTGTTTACTTCCTTCATAATCAGCCGCTTGCGTTTTAGATAAGTCGCACCGAGAATTCCTATACCCCCTACGCCTCCAATAAACGCTCCAAACGTACCGATTCCAACAGCTTTTGTCATCGTGCTATGAAAAAGGTGAATAACAGCGTATGCTCCTGCTAAAATAAACAGCACGCGCACTATTTGTTCAATAATTGTACTTAGCGCGGATGGTCCCATGGACTGGTTACCTTGAAAGTAGCCTCGTAATAGACTCATAGGCGGGATAATAATTAAAGCAAAGCTCACCATTCGAATCACGTATACTACGTCTTTTTGACTATTTCCTGAGGAATCTTTTCCGTTAATCACTAGCTCAGAAAGCCACGGCGCCATCGTATAGAGGACTAAGAAGCCTATGATGCCCGTTATCGTCATTAATAGAAGTCCTGCTTTTAATAGATCTTGTCCAGCACGGTAGTTTCCAAGACCGTTATATTTTGATACATACTTTGAAACAGCAAGCGGAAGACCCATCGTCGACAAGCTTAGCATCAAGGTGTATGGACCGTATGCATACTTATAAAGCGCGTATCCTGACGTTCCCACCAAGGCCGTAAACGGAATAATATAAATAAAACCTAAAATTTTTGTTAGCAAAGAAGACGCTGTTAACAAAAGCGTACCTCTCATCAAATTTTTTTCCATACATCAAAACCCCAGAAATAAATATTTTATTTTTAACAAATACTTGATTTATTGTATCATACTTACAATTATTATCTAGTTTTTTATAAAACATTAGAACCCTCTCTATATTACGTTTTTACCTAATAAAGGAATATAAACCAATCTTTTAACCTATGATAAATGAATCGTTTTTTGCTTTTTACTTTACCTGACGTTTACATTTTAAAAGACGTGTTACATTATATATATCAGTTACCAACTCAACTAAGACTCCTTGACTATTCTGGCCTACCTGCTCTTTTAGGTAGACTGAGGTTGCTAAATCGTTATATATAGGAGGAAAAAATCATGAATATGAAACAACGACTATCAAAAGCAGCGGCGGCTGCAACGATTACAGGAATTGCTGCGTTTGGATTTGCTCCTGTCGCTCAGCTTGATACACCAGCACATGCAGCTACATCTCAAGAAACAAGCAGTCAAAGTCAAACAGCTGTAAAAAACATTAATGAAATTTACAACGCCGCAGTAAAAGGTGAAGTGCCACGCTTAACGGCAGACTTCAAAATTGGCAAAACACTGCGTCAAGACGTTCGTGATCAGTTCGGTCCCCCGCCTGAAGGTTCATCAAACAACTTTGACTACTATCACGCGGAAATGGGTCACCCTGGATACGCATTTGGCTATGATCAAAATAACATTATTAACGAAATCCGCTATTTTGGTACAAATGTAGAGCGTCAAACAAATCTAGGCTCCATCACCCAAGCTAACTTAAAGAAAGAATTAGGTCAGCCGAACTTTATAGGCAAAGTAAAAGGTGATGGTACTACTCAAACGAAGTACACCTATCACGCCGGCGCCTATGATCTTGAATTCATTTTTGATGATAGCAAAACGTTAAATCACGTTAATTTAGTTAAAAAACCTTAAGTAATAGAAAAAGTAGCAGGCTGTCTGCTACTTTTTTTCATGAAATAAAACCAATGCTGAATCCGCTACGTGTTCATACCCAATCTCCATATAAATCTTGTTAGACGTAGGATTTGTCATATCTGTGTATAAACTTGTTGTTTGAAATCCTTCGTCTAGCATAAGCTGAGAAAGCGTGGATACACAGCTTGAGGCATAGCCTTTTTTACGTTCTTCAAGAGGTGTGTACACATAGTTAATCGTAATGTTATGGGCCGTTGGACGCGTAGCATTGGCAATCGACACATACTTGCCATTCACTTCCCATAGGAATAACCTTCCTGCTTTAATAAAAGCTTCTCCTGTTTTGGCAGCTTGTTCTTTTGATACAGGCTCTCCAATGACGCCCATAAACTCCCAAATCCATTCTGTCACGAGCGGAAGATGCTCCAACCTTGCTTTTACCAGCACTCCGTCAGCATCCGCTGCTTTTTTTACTTTGTCTAACCGATAAATGCGCTGATCCATTTTCAAAGAAGCTTCTTGATTTTTTAAATCTGCTAGCTTTTGAGAAAGATATAAAACCATTTGTCTTTCTCCAACTAAGCCCGGTATGTCGATTTCTTGTAGCAGCTCTGCCGCTTCGCTTAGTTCACCCTCCGTTAGCTTCTGTATGTGAGACAGTATGATTTGCTTAGGATGGGTTTGCAGCAACACAAGTGCAGCACGGCTGTCTTTTAAAATAACACACATAAAATTTGGTTTGCTGTTTTCCTGTAAGCTGTGTAAAATGCCGAGCGCTAAGTTATGAAGAACTTCATTCTTTGATAAAAGCGGCTCTACTTGGTTTTTAAATTCCTGCACTTCTCTATATCTATGTAACTGGATCATTTTCTTTCTACCTCCGCAAATGCTCTTACCGGAAACGTTCCAACTCCTTTTATTTTAGGAGGCACGGCGTAAAATAAAAAGGACTTCGCCGTTAGTTGATCTAAGTGACATAAGTGCTCAACAATCACAATGTCCGCCCCTAACAGCAGCGTATGAGCTGGTCTTGCTTTTCCTTTTGTATCATCAATATTCATCGAATCAATTCCAACAAGAGCGGGCTGTTGAGACACTAAATAAGCTGCCGCGCTTTCTGTTAAGTATGGATGATTTTCTAAATAATCGTCTGTATTCCAGTAGCGATCCCATCCTGTATGAATTAATACCGCTTTGCCTTTTACATCTACATGTTGAAAATGAGATTCATCAATCGCTTTTAAAGTCGGATCAACTGAAACGACTATTCCTTCTAACCCGGCTGTTTTATCAATAGCCGTTTGAGCTAAATCCGCTCCGTCTTTGTATCTGTGAAACGGCACATCAATATACGTACCGGTATTCGTGACCATTTCAATTTTACCGATTTGGAATTCAGTGCCTGATTCATAAAGCTTTCTAGACTCTTCTCGGCTTAAATAGTCGCAAATGATCGGTGCCGGCAAGCCTTTATGTGTGATAACTCCGTCTTCAATGATGTGGCTTAGATCAATATACGTTCTTTTTTTCATACCCCCACCCACTTTTTCAATATTCAGTAAAAATATTCTAACATAAAAAAGCTCTTCCTAGTTTCCTAGAAAGAGCTTTTTTTAGAGAACATTATTAACTTGATAAACATACATCATACGTATGCTTTGTATAAACAAATCCTTCAAAAATAAGACGGGCTGTACGCACTACTTTGATTCCGTTAACCTGTCCATCTTTTAGATCCACACTGGTTTCCATAATTCCCATTGGATGAGCAAGTCGAACGGTATCGCCTTTTAATTGAACCATTTCTGACGGAAGTGTGCCTTTTGTATAGATAGCCGCCGTTGTACAAATTGCTCCTGTAATCGCAAGCGTTTGATGTGGTTTTTGCATCGACATCATACGGATTAATACGTCCATTTGAGAAGCAGCTTTTTCTCTGCCAGTCCCGTCGCGATGGTCCATAGGAGGAGAAATAATCGTCATTTTTGGAACCGCTGGTGATAGTTTAGTTGCTTTGTCTTGAGGTGCGAGCCCCGCTTTTTCCGCTGCAATGGAGCGAATTTCTTCAAATAGCTTCAGCTGTTTGTCCGTGTATTCATGCGGAAGTTCTGCTCCCTTTAGGCCAATATCCTCTGCTTTAACAAATACAAGCGGATTTCCTACATCAACAATTGATGCTTTTATCGTCCCAATGGATGTTTGCAGACGATCGATAGCGTTCCCGGTTGGAAGCAGTTTTCCAGTAACGGCTCCTTCTCCGTTTTCAAACGAAAGATAAATGGGTGAACCCGTACCTGGCACTCCAGGAATCATACAGGATCCTTCTGTTTTCACTTTCCCGTTTTCTACTTCTACTTCCGCTACGATTACTTTTTTGGTATTTGTATTATAGATCCGCACTTTAGTCACCGGTTCCACAGCTTGTACAAGTCCTTGTTCGATTGCATAAGGTCCGACCGCTGAAGAGATATTGCCGCAGTTTCCTTTAAAATCAACGAGAGATTCGCTGATGCTAACCTGCGCAAACGTGTAATCTACGTCAGCTTTCTCTAAATCTGATTTTTTTATAATCGCGATTTTACTTGTCAGCGAATTAGCTCCGCCGAGTCCGTCAATTTGACGTTGATCCGGACTTCCCATTATATCTAGCAAAAACGGTTCCCAATCCGATTTGTTCACAGGCATTTCTTCATGATTGATAAAAACCCCTTTACTTGTTCCACCTCTCATAACCGTTACAGGAATACGCGTCATATTAATCACCTTTCTCCCCTACTAACAAACGCCGAGGCGTTCATCAAACCATTTTATTTTTTTACTATTTAGAACCGGTTCATTTGCCATTTATCGTATAATAGAGGTGGTCATAAGTAAAATACATAAAATTTATTGTCTTTTTAAAAATTTTTTTATAATCTAAATACAAGGGGGAATCGGGATGGATCAAAAAGATTGGATATTAATTAAAACTCTTCACGAAGAAAAGAACATTACGCGAACGGCTGAAAGGCTCTACGTATCGCAGCCTTCTTTAAGCTACCGCCTTAAAAATCTTGAGGAAGAATTTGGCGTGTCGCTTTTTTTCAAAACGAAAAAAGGAATTGAGTTTACATCTGAAGGTGAGCATCTTGTTCGCTATGCGGAAAATATGTGGAAGCAGCTGCAGGAAACAAAAGACAGCATGCGTAATATGAGCGAAACCGTTACGGGAACGCTTCGCTTAGGGGTATCGAGTAACTTTGCACAGCATAAGCTTCCTAAAATTTTAAAGCAGTTCTCTCTTCACTACCCAAATGTACAGTTCAGCGTCAATACGGGCTGGAGTACGCAAGTTATGAATCTATTAGACTCTTCGCGTGTGCACGTTGGCATTTTACGAGGCAATTACCCGTGGAACGGAGAGAAATCACTGCTGACGAAAGAACGGCTATGCTTAATTTCGAAAAAAGAAATTGCGATCGATGACTTGCCGAACCTGCCTTATATTAACTATAAAACCGATACGTCGCTAAAAGATCTCATTCAAGACTGGTGGCATGACAAGTTTTCAGAACCTCCGTTTGTGGCAATGGAAGTTGACCGGCAAGAAACAGCCAAAGAAATGGTCAAAAATGATTTAGGCTTTGCCATTTTACCTGAAATTTGCCTTCACTCCAGCGACAACTTATATACATACGGACTTTCGTACCGAGATGAATCACCTTTGCTTCGAAACACGTGGCTCATGTATGATCCTTCTTACTTGAATCTATCGGTCGTGAAAGCGTTTATTGACTTTTTAAAGCTAAGTGAAAAATAAAGCCAAAGCTAAAAAGTTTGCGTCTTGGAAGAATCTCTCTTTTAGACCAAGCTTTTTTCTAGACTACCATTATAAAAATTTTTTATGAACTTTCTAAAAAAACCTATATTTCCTTTATTTTTAAAAATGTACTAACATGAAAACAAGAAACATCAGCGGGAGTAAAGAGCGGCTTTAAAAATTCTTAATAATCAAACTACGACTCATACATGGGGATGAGAGGTGTTAGTCACGTTTTTTTACTCTAAAAGAAAACGCTTTCAGAGAAAAGAGGGAAAATAAAGGAGGTTGTTTGAATGCTAGCACTACTAGGTTTTACAATGATTATTGTCTTTACGTATCTCATTATGTCAAAAAGGATGTCTCCTATCGTAGCTTTAATGGTCATTCCACTTCTTTTTGCAGTGATTGGAGGGTTTGGCAAAGGCGTCGGAGACATGATGCTAGAAGGTCTAAAACAAGTAGCTCCGTCAGCTGCGATGCTGCTGTTCGCCATCTTATATTTTGGGGTTATGATTGATGCCGGACTGTTTGATCCATTAATTAAGCAGCTGTTAAAAATCGTAAAAGGCGATCCGCTTAAAATCGTCATCGGAACGGCTCTTCTATCGCTTTTAGTTGCACTAGACGGAGACGGTACAACCACTTATATGATTACGGTTTCTGCTCTTCTTCCACTTTATAAACGCCTGAATATGAGTCCGTTAGTGTTAACGACAGTTGCGATGCTTTCTCTTAGTATTATGAGCAGCATGACGCCTTGGGGAGGCCCGGCTACTCGTGCGATTGTCGCCCTTCACCTTGATGCATCAGAGTTCTTTATTCCACTTCTTCCAACGCTAATTGGCGGAGCTTTGTGGGTTGTTTTTACAGGCTATATTCTTGGAAAAAAAGAGCGCAGACGACTTGGTGCTATTGACATCGAGCAGTTTGAATTAAAAAGCTCGCTTGCGTTTGCTGAAGACGCATCTTTAACTTCTCAAGAAGATATTACACAGCCTAAAAAAATCTGGATCAACTTAGCTTTAACCATTGCACTCATGGTCGTATTGGTTTCAGGCATTTGGTCAGTTTCTGTTTTATTTATGATTGGCTTTGCGCTTGCTCTTATGATTAACTATCCAAAACTTGAGGATCAAAAAGAACGTTTAATGGCTCATGCAGGCAACGCACTGACCGTGGCAGCACTTGTTTTTGCAGCCGGTATTTTTACAGGAATACTATCCGGCACTAAAATGGTTGATGAAATGGCAAGCCTGTTAATTCATTTAGTTCCTGATTCACTCGGTTCATTTTTACCGACGATCGTTGCTTTAACAAGCATGCCGTTTACATTCGTGATGAGTAACGACGCTTATTACTTCGGTGTTTTACCAATATTCGCTGAAACAGCTGCTTCTTACGGAATTGATCCGATGGAAATTGCGCGAGCTTCAGTGCTCGGACAACCTGTTCATCTGTTAAGCCCGCTCGTTGCGTCTACTTTCTTACTTGTAGGTATGGTAGGTGTTGATCTTGGTGAACATCAGCGATTTGCATTTAAATGGGCTGTTTTAACGTCTCTTGTTCTCATTGTCCTTGCTATTGTCACAGGCGCACTTACGCTATTTTAATAGGAATAAAAGCCGTTATGGCTCTTTATTAATAAATTGATAAATGATAGGTGGAGGTACTTCTAAAATGTATGTAATTACGTGTTATGTAGGAAAAGGTGAAATGAGAATGTACGAGTTTGATAGCAAAGAAGAAGCCCTTTCTCAGCTCAAAAACCTGAAAGGCTGCACCATTCTTTCAGAAGTTGTTTACTTTAATGATTCATCGGTTATTCCGGTAGCTATTTAATTATGCACCACTCAACCCTATAGGTACAAACTTGATAAGCTTCCTTTCGCTCAAAAGGAAGCTTCTTTTTTTATGTTCTTCTGAGACTTCGTCCCCTTTTCTCTCCTCAACGTTTTGTTACGTCTGGTTCGTTTTGTTTTCTTGCTTCAATCATATTAATAATTTGATTTGTATGTGGAGTTAGCACTGTGCACTTTTGGTAGAAGGCTCCGTCTACAACAAGCAGCTCTTCATCCATCCCGCAAAACTTGCAGCGGAGCTCTTGTGGTCCTGCGTAAGAGGTGTGATAAACACTATCGTTAAAGATGGTGTAGAAAGTATCTCTTTGCTGGGCATCGTAAAAGCTATATTGCTGGTTAGCGTCATCACGATAGTTAACTCCATAGTTCCGGTCGAATTCTTCTTGAGTAAATCTATCCTGTAAAAGTTCATTTTGTACTAGTTCTCTCAAACAGCACTCTATTTCTTCATAGTTAAATGAACAATTATGTGCGTAAACATTTAGTTCTTCAGTGCTGTTCTCTTTTACCATCACTTCACTGCCGCAAATCTTACAGGGATGTTTGGGACTCTGTTGATCAAAGTAAGAGAACGTTTGGACCTTTTCCACTGCTATTTCATCGCTCACCTTTTTAAACTTAATCATCACATTTTCTGTTTGACTAACGTTTTCGTTATATAACATCACTTCGTATTCATCTATATTCTTTCCGTTTTCTTTTCGACTCAAATGCTCCATTACTTCATACGAAGAAATAGTAAAAAACTCTTTAAAATTCACCACTAACATGCATCCTTCCAAAAAAGTTTACGTTCTCTATGTACCTGCTCTATACTAACACTTTTCCAAAGACTCGCACTACTAAACGAACTTGTTTTAGATTCGCATATCCTTTTCTTATCTGGCATACATAACACTAACCCTTTTATAAGGAGGATTTCATGAATACGTATATAATCATCAGCATTAGCGTCGTTGCCAGCGCATTTTTATTTCGGAAATATCGAAAGCAAGTCGTTGAAATATATACAATCAGTGAATTTATTCACGCTAAAAACGGCGCGGTCGCTACAAGTTCCACGTGGCTTGAAAAGTTTTTTAAAGATCCTTACGCTACCGGACCAAACTATGAAAAAACAGAGGATGACGTTAGCGAGGATGGAGATGGGGACGGCGGAGAATAACTAAAACAAAAAAGAGATTGTAATCTACGCTCATCCTACCAATAAAAAATCCGAACGAAGTTGATTCTCCATCAAGAATCTTCATCGTTCGGATCTTCCTTCAGCTAAAACACTTTTGTCCCAGCCTCTTTCTTATTAATCATCGCTGCCTAAAATACCAAAAAAGCGAAGCAAGTTGATGAATAGATTAATAAAGTCTAAATAAAGAGATAGTGCCAGCAGTGGAACAAGCTCTTCTGTAATTTCACCGTGCTTCATTTTATTAAAATCATACAGTACGTAAAGTGAGAAAACGATGGTACCAATCACCGAAAATGCCATGAGTCCAGGCGTTGTTAAGGGACTAAACAGCGAGAAAATGCTGATACACACTAGTGCTAACAGCGCTACTAATAAAAAGCTGCCTAAAAACCCTAAATCTTTTTTTGTTTTTGCCCCAATTACACCCATCACCGTAAAAATAACGAACGTGCTTCCAAACGCATAAAGAACGACTTGCGCCCCCGCTACTGATGCATAGTAGCTGACAATCGGAAACAGCGTGATGCCTGATATAAATGAAAAAGCATATGTAAAGCCATATCCTACGCTTTTTTTCTTTCGCAACATAAATGCGGCAACCAGCATCAAAAGTTCAGCAATCGCTAACGGAAGGAAATAAGCCGGTGGCACATATTGACCTACATATAAGCCAACTGTTGAAATAAATAACGAAAAAATAAATGTTACTAATACTTTTTGAAACAGAGACCGCTGCTCTACTCCAATCACTTCTTGCATGTGTAAAACCTTCTTTCTAAAATCTGTTATATTTTATATAATACCTACCTTTTAAAGAAAAATAAAGATAATACTAAGGTCTTTTTTCTTATTTTTATAGAAAAGAAAGCATAGACGCTGCCGTCTATGCTTCCTTATTATACCTTTATTTCGGCAACAGAATACCGTCAATAATTCCGTAAGTTTTTGCTTCTTCAGCACTCATAAAATAATCTCGTTCCGTATCATGTGCCACTTTTTCAACCGGCTGCCCCGTTCGTGTTGATATGATTTCATTAATATGCTGCTTCAATTTTAAAATCCGCCGGGCGCTAATTTCAATTTCAGTCGCCTGCCCTCTAGCCCCTCCTAGCGGCTGATGAATCATAACTTCACTGTTCGGAAGTGCATAGCGCTTTCCTTTTGCTCCTGCTAGGAGAAGCAGTGCGCCAAAAGAAGCAGCCATGCCCGTGCAAATTGTTTGAACATCCGGCTCAATGTACTGCATTGTATCATAAATCGCAAACCCTGCTGAAGTGGAACCTCCGGGGCTGTTAATATAAAGTGAAATATCTTTTTTAGGATCATCTGCGGCGAGAAATAAGAGCTGCGCGACCACGCTGTTGGCAATATGATCATTGATTTCATCACCAATTAAAATAATTCGATCTTTTAACAGCCTCGAATAAATATCATACGAACGTTCACCGCGGTTGCTTTGTTCAATTACATATGGAATCGTACTCATATATATCCTCCTTATCATACGTAATATGGCTATGCAGCCATGCAGAGAGTGCACGTCGGAGTATACGTTGGTTTTTGAATGACGCTTTTTAAGGAAGGCAAAGCCCGAATCAAAAGTGCTGGGTCCTGCGCTTCTAACGTTTTATAAAACAGTTCTGACAGCTCATTACGCTCTTTTTCATCCCAAAAAGAATCTGTAGAAAACGGCTCACCGCCTTTTTCTAACCGCTGCTTAGCACGATGTAAATTGCTTTTCACCGCTGTTTCTGACGTTTGTAAAATCAACGCTATTTCTTTTAGCTGATAGCGAAAGCCTTCTTTTAAGAAAAAGATAACCGCTTGCTTCGGCGTAAACTGACTAAGGAGCAGCTCGACCGAGTGTCCTTTCATATCAAACGCCTGCTTGCCGTCTTGTTGGTTCAAAACTTCTTCTGCGGCTATTACTTCACGCTTTCGTTTTCTCAGCAGATCAATCCAGTGGTGATACGCAATTTTATTTAACAGCGCAGAAGACAGCTTGTGCTCTTCACCTTTATATCGCTGAGCTTTTAAAAACGTTTCTTGGGCAATATCGTCTCCGTCCCACGCATTTTGCGTTAAAAAACGGCAGTACTGCTGCAATTTTGGGTAATGCTCGTTCCAGCAGACATCGTCAAAGCTTTCTGTTTGTGTTTCAATTTTTTTTGAATGTGACATGATTTTCACTCCTTTTGCACTCTCTATTTACTAAACGATTGAAGGAAGTTCAAAAGATACGGGGAATCAAACTTTTTTACACATTATACGCTTAAGCAGTCATTTTTTTGTATTATAATGAAGATACTTTTATCTGAGGAGTCTAAAATAATATGCGAAGAAGACGATTATATGGCAAGAAGAAAACGAACAAACTTCACTTTAAAGACTTAACCTGTGAACACCCTCACCCTGCTTTGCCTATGAGCTATACAAGTGAAGCTCCTTTTTACTATTATGATGCGTCAGACGATGAAAGACAAAACGACTTTGAACTATATTCAGAGATTTGTATCATGAATCAAGAACATTTTTTCGTAAGAGGCTGTGTTGAAATTCCTGTTCTTAATGAAGAAGAATTTTTCACTTGGAACATATGGGTTTCTTTAAGCGAAGAAAATTTTCATCGAATGATCGATTTATGGGAAAGTGACAAAAGAGAAAATGAACCGCCTTATTTCGGATGGTTTTCAGTTTCCATTCCAGGCTATCCCGAAACGTTAAATTTGAAAACAAATGTGCATACACGATCTGTCGGAACAAGACCCCTCATCAAGTTAGAGCCAACCGATCACCCTTTAGCCGTCGAGCAGCGGGAAGGGATAACGCTAGCGCGAATCAAAGACATACAAAAGCAATTGACTACCTATTAAAAAAACAAGACAGCCCCAGACTGTCTTGTTTTTTCACCTTTATGGCATGCGCTTGGCTCCGTAGTATTTAGGCGCCCAGTAGCTGTCTACTTTATAGTTTGTAATTTTTACGCCTTCGGATGTAGATACGTGAACGACATAGTCATTTCCAATATAGATAGATGGAATAAGCGAACTTCCTTCAAAAAAGACGAGATCTCCTGGCTTCAAATCAGATTGTGAAATGGTTTCTCCTGCTTCCCACTGCTGACTCGCATAGCGTGGAATATCTTTTCCAGCAGCTTCTTTGTAAATATATTGAACAAAACCAGCCGTATCAAAACCTGTAGAAGGACTTGTCCCACCTTGTGCGTAAGGTACTTCTCCTACATATTTAAGAGATTCCGTCACAAATGGATTGTCTTTTGACAGCGATAAGTCATCGTAGCGTCTCGCTCCTGCGTACTTAGACGTCCAGTAACTGCTTGTCAGGTAATCCACCGTCACATTTTCGCTGCGCTTGGCATGAATAAACTGATTGCCGCCTGCGTAGATACCGACGTGTGAAATCCCTTCACGATACGTATCTTTAAAAAAGATAACGTCGCCTGGTTTTAAATCTTCGCGGGCAACTTCTTCTCCAACTTGCCACTGCTGATCGGTTGATCTCGGAAGGTACACGTCCGATGCGTGTTGAAATACATAAGCAACAAATGCGGAACAATCAAAACCGTCCGTTGGCGACTCGCCTCCGAATACATATGGTGTACCGAGATGTTTTAATGCTTCTGCAATGACTTCATTATCTTTTGCAATTTCCGGTGCGCCTGTAATGCGCTTTGCTTTGGCAAAATGTGATGACCAATACGCGCTGCTTGAAATGTTTTTCACCACGACTTTTCCGTCTGAAGAAGATGCATAAATCATCTCATCGTCTCCGATATAAATAGCGGCTACGTTCACTTCACCGTTTTCATCGGTGTCAAAAAACAATACATCGCCTGCCTGCAGCTCGTTTTTATCGACGTCTGTTCCAAGCTCTGACTGTTCTTTCACGGAACGAGGCAGCGTTGTATCGAGCGCTTGCTTAAACACATATTGAACGAAGCCAGAGCTGTCAAACCCTTCGCTTAACGTCTCTCCTCCAGACGTATAATCCGCTCCTTCATACGTTTTTGCTTTATCAACAATCACGTTTTCATCTGTAGCAGCCTGTACTTGCACAGCTTTTTCTGCAGGAAAAGCGCCTTCATAAAAAGTGGCAAGACTAAGTCCTAACGCTGTGACCATAAGAGGTTTCATTACTTTCATGTTTTTTCTCCTTTGTTTTTTATTTCATCCAAGAAGTTTTATATGTAAATGGTTCCTCTGTTAAAGTATGGTGCAGATGGATAGGAATTGGCTAGTACCTTTTGACTTAAATATGCTTCCCTTCCAAAGTCCTGTAAAAAATCCATAAAAAAACTCGGCGCGTATTACGCCGAGCTTTTTTATTTCATGCCCACCTGGATATTTGACGCTTTTTGTTTTTGACGTAAATTTGCAATCCACTTGTAGTAAAGTGTAATCAAAAGAACAAAAATACCAAGTGCAAAGTACAGTTTTGAATACCCTAAAGCACCTGCTGCAATTCCTAATACAAATGAACCAACCGCAATGCCGCTATCATAAAACGTAAAGAACGTGGCAGTTGCATACGCGCTTCGGTGAGCAGGCGCCGCTTGGATAGCAAGCGTTTGGAAGCTAGGAAGCAGCGTTCCGTAGCCTAGTCCTACTAATGCACCTGAAAACAGCAGCATCCAAGAAGAATGTGTAAGGCTTAAGCTAAATAGACCAATCGCAAAAACAATACATGATGGAATAATCACAATGTTTGGGCCAGATTTATCAAATAATCTTCCTGTAAACGGTCGTGAAATCAGCATCGCAGCTGCGAACACGACAAAGAAAAAGCTTGCTGTTTTAATCAATCCAAGCGACTGTGCATACACAGAAATAAAAGAAATAATACTTGCATACGAAAAAGAAACGAGAATACCTACAGATGAAATCGGCATGGATTTCTTTTCAAATAAATCGCTCAGTGAAAATGATTTCTTTACTGACGGAGCAGCGTTTTCTTGAAGATTTTTGACCATCATTCCGCAGAGCCAGCCAACGAGCATAATCACGCCAAATACAAAGAAAATAATGTTGTATGCCATGTATTGATGAAGCGTTAGTGCTAAAAACGGCCCTGCAACAACGGCTAAGTTCATTGACATTCCGAAGTAGCCAAGCCCTTCTCCTCGTCGTTTAGCGGGAACTAAATCCGCTGCGATCGCTCCGGTGACGGTTGTCGCTAAGCTGAATGAAATCCCTTGAAAGAAGCGCAATAATAAAAGCACGTTAAAATGGTGGATAAACATATATAAGAAGGAAGAAAGCGCAAAAATGAGGGTACTAAATACAAGCGTTTTTTTCTTTCCAATGTTTTCAATGACTTTCCCTGAAAACGGTCTAACAATAATCGCAGATAATAAAAAGATGGTAACAACAAGCCCTGCCTGCGTACTCGTGCCTTCTAAGGCGTCTAATACATAAATCGGCAGCAGCGTCAGCAATGCATAAAACACAACAAAAATAAAAAAGTTGGTAATCGCAATGCTGATAAAACTTTTAGTCCAGATTGGCTCCTGCTGGTTCGTCATTCATTTCACCCTTTTCTGTAGATTTACAAATTTTCTTTAATAACGAAATAAGCTGATCTTGTTCGCTGTCGGATAAAGCAATCAGCAAATTTTCTTCTAAACGTTCAATTTCTTGCTGAATTTCCGGAAGTTTTTTCTTCGCTTGAGGAGATAAATAAACGATGCGCTCTCGTTTATCACTGCCTGCTTTTCGAACGATCCATCCGCTTTTTTCAAGCCTTGTTAACGTGCGGGTAACCGTTGGCGCTTCGACATTTAAATACTGCCAAATCTCCGTTTGCGTCATCGAGCCGAATCGCTTTAAACAAAATAAAATTGAATACTGTGAGCTGTATAGCCCGTACGCTTTTAACACTTCATTTACTTCTTTAATAGACAATCTCGACTTTTGATGAAGCTCATGAAACACCAAGTTATTCACTTTTTCCCACCTCACCTTTTCATTTTATTTACCTAGGTAACTAATTGTTCTTTTATTAGTATATGTGCTGCTACTTGATGTGTAAAGGCGGCTAAAAAGGGCGAAAATCAGCTGTTTTCTTTCTTTTTCTACTAATGATTTACGCTTTCACTTCTGTTTTCTTATTCTTTCGTATCACGAAATTTTTTGTATATATTTACATGCACCTGCAAACTATGTTAAAGAAGACGAAACACTATGCGGGAGGCTGGTATATGTTTTCACTGCGCGGCGATGCTCATAAAGTCTACCTTAAACTGAAAAAAGCAGCTCATCAAAACCAAAACGCAGAAGAAATTGATGAATTAGCGGAAATGGAAGAAATCCGGCAGCTTTACCTTACGCTCGAAAGCGCTACTTTGCGAAAAGTGTATTACCGAATGACTAAAGAAAAAAACGGCTCCGGCGTCATTCCCATCCTTGTTTCTGCTTTGCCTTGGCTCTTTTTTTTATTTTCGCAGCGGCTGCAGCAATTTTTATTTAAAGACGGCAGCTGGCTTTGGATTATTTTTGTGGTGCTGTATGTTTTTATTCTCATTCCAAGCGTGTTTCTTCATTTCCGTGAACAATCGTGGGCTTCTGTTCATATTGAAATTATTCAAGACATTTTAAAAGACCGTGAAAAAGAGCCGAAACCCCTTTGAGGTCCGGCTGTTTTTTACCTATTATGAAATAGCTTGTCTGCTTTCTACGTCTCGACCTAACTTTCTTTTGATACGCTGCAGCGCGTTGTCAATTGACTTGACGTGCGTATTTAATTCTTTCGAAATTTCAGCGTATGAATGGCCGTCCATATACAGCGTCAATGCTTTTCTTTCCAATTCACTAAGTGTTTCCGCAATTTTTAACTCGCGGTCTTCCACTTTTTCTTGATGAATCAGCACCGCTTCCGGATTAGCAATTTGATCGCCAGGAATCATATCCATCAGCGTATAGTTTGATTCTTCATCATACAGAGGCTTGTCCAATGAAATGTACGAATTTAACGGACCGTGCTTTTGACGAGTAGCCGTTTTAATCGCCGTAATGATTTGTCTTGTGATACATAACTCTGCAAACCCTTTAAAAGATGTTAGCTTGTCTTCGTTAAAGTCGCGAATTGCTTTGTACAGTCCAATCATTCCTTCTTGGACGATATCTTCTTTTTCAGCACCAATCAAAAAGTATTTTCTTGCTTTACCCCTCACAAGATTTTGATACTTATTGATTAAATACTCCAATGATTTTTCATCTCCGCTGTGAACCATTTCAACCAAAACATGATCTTCTAACATAGCATAATTTTGAACTTTTTCAATTACGATGCCTACGCTCACTCATATCCCCCCGTTACACTTAGTTGAGTTTTGATGTGTTCTAAACTGATGCATGATCTACTTGTTACGACGCTACTGCAATACGGTCCAGAAACGTAAAAAGCGTACAGGTAAACTGTCGCTTTCCTCTCTCACTTTATGCTCCCCTGCATCTTTCTATAATCTATTATAAAGAAGTATAACCGATAAAAATCAAAAAGGTTGTCGAAATATGAAAGTGTTTGCAAAAAAAATCAATTTTTATAGAAAATTCACACAAATCACTTTATTATTTCATATAGTGACAGCAATCTGTCAAAAAAGCAATAAAAAAATAATTCCATATGAAATAAACTTACTCAAGCAGAGTAAGTCGAAGTTGCAGATGATACTGCGCATATAGGATTAGTTGCCTTCCGGCTTATCAGCATTTTTTGTTCCCTTGCTTTTATAAGGCTTTGCATTTTTCTTCTTTTTTGCACTCGCCTGCCAGCGGTTCCACCCTTTTTTGCCGGTGCCTCGCCCCGTGCCGCCTTTACCTTTTGCTTTACTCATACGTATTCCTCCGTTACCTGCGTGTTTGTTACAATAAAAAAAGACCCCGTCCAAAGTCGGAGTCTTTTTTGGATTGCATAAAATTATGCTTTTACAACGTTAGCAGCTTGTGCACCGCGTTGACCTTGCTCGATGTCGAAAGTCACTTTTTGACCTTCATCTAAAGATTTGAATCCGTCGCCTTGAATTGCGCTGAAATGTACGAATACATCTTCTCCGCCTTCAATTTCGATGAAACCGAAACCTTTTTCTGCATTAAACCATTTTACTGTACCTTCAGTCATACTATTTCCTCCAGTGGTGGAATTACTCCACGCATATATTACTACCCTTGCTCAATCGTACTATTTCCAGATAAAAATTTCTATTGAAGAATATTTCTCTTCTTTCAATTTCATACCGAACAAAAATAATTAACCTTAGTGTAACATATCAATTTAGAAATAGCAAGCTCCTGTTCTAAGACAGACTTCAACCTAATTATGTATCTGCTAAAAGCCTACAGGACAGCTTTGAGGCTACCAACATTTCTGGATTGAGATGGGGCATGAGGTTCTTGTATTGAGCTAAACTTATCATCTGCACAAATGTACAAAAAATCTTTTATTTCATTAATTTGTTTTCTGCTCACTCCAAAGCCTTGTAATGGAAACGTTCTTCTTTTGAAGATCGATTTGATATACATCAGGATTTGTTAAACGCGACCATTCACCAAACCCAAATTTCGGATCAAAATATCTGAGGATTAACGTCATCAAATTGCCGTGCGTAACAAACAGAGTTGTTTTCTGTTTTTCATTCATTACTTTTTTAAACAGCTCTAAAACACGTACCGTGGCTTCTTTGGTCGATTCTCCTCCGTCTACCTTAAAGTCTATGTCATCAAAAGTTCTTTTCAACACTTCTATCCAGTTGAAAAGAGGCTGTCCGCTTAAACGCCTTTCTTCTAGCCTTTTATCTATATGAAGAGACAGACCGGTATCTTTTGCATAAGGTTCAATTGTTTGAACAGCTCGTTTGTACGGGCTTGAAATAATTTTATCAATGGGATAACTCAGCTTGTTCAAATAATACATTAACTGCTGGGCTTGCTGTATGCCTTGTTCTGTCAGTGATGCTTTTGCTTCTTGCCCTTCTGCTTCACAATGCCTAACTAATAAAAAAGTTTTCATTCATCTTCCCTCCAGACGCAGTAAAATAACCATTAATTACAAAATAAGATAATAATAGTATATAATGATACGTGATTTATAGCTAAGGAGGAACAACATGATTCGTGAACGATCACTTTTGATAAAAGGACTCACCTTTTTACTAGCCGTTTTTATTTTAAACATCCCTTTTCCTAACTCAACGCCGCTCAGTCATTCTGTCTTTTCTTTTTTAGGTCTTCCCCTCTATGGAGATGAAGAAACAATGACGGGAATTCAATATGCTAGTAATGCGTGGGGAATTATACTTTTACTTGGTCTTTTTGCCCTTTACAAAAGTTTAAATCGGCATCGTTTGAAACTAACGATGTTTGCTGCGTTTATTGTCATATCGGGTCCTGGTCATATGGTTGAAGCGATGCAAAAGACCGTATTACCAGGTATGTATGCCGTTTCTTACGATGTGGAAAACAGCATTTGTACATTTGAGAGAAATAAAAAAGAAACCGTATTAACAGGCACCTGTGACCTTTCATTTGAAAATCACAGCTCAAAACCCGTTACGTTTGAAGTAGCACTGGATGAACGCTCCTATTTTAAAGAAGATACCCCTTTTTTAGTGATGATGAATAAACCTAAGCTTCATACTGTTACGTTGGAACCAAAAACGTATCAAACTGTCGAAATCACTTCATCTGTCAAAACAGCAGGATTTCCTTCTAAAATCTTTATGGGTGAAGTAAACGGCTTTCACGTCAACATTTATCAAAACGGAAAAAAGCGTTATTTATAAGCATAGAAAAAGCCCTTATAGGGCTTTTGAAATGAGTGAATTACCAGCCAAAGCCTCCGCCGTAGCAGCTGCAGCCGATGATCACTAATAAAATAAACAATACAACTAATAAAGCAAAACCAGATCCATGACCATATCCAGGGTTTCCAGACATACGAACACTTCCTTTTCTTTGATTACTCTTTCCTCAAGAAAAACGCCGCTTGCATTTCACTTGAGTTGGATTATCTTATGCCTAAACGCGCCCTTTTGACTCTGGTTTTTTCTTTTTTCTTTTTCCTTCTTGCCATGCACCTCATTAATAAAAGAAGAAAACAGCCTAAGAAAAGCGCTGACTTCGGTTCTTCTCCTCTGCCCAAAAGAGATTAAGGCATAACGAAATCAAGTCAATCTAAAGACGAACAAATGAGATACATAAGCTGAAACTTACGTTCACCATATCAATAAAAAAATCCGAACGCGTTTCATTCATCGTTCGGATCTTCTCCTTAAACTAAAGTGCTTTTCAGCTCTCTTACAAAATCATTTATTTCACTAGCTTACGTCTTTCAGAAGACCGTACTTCCGTACGCTTACCGATACCTAGTACATAGTAGCTCAGCACAACAATAGCTAAAAAGATAATGCCGACAATCAGCGATATGCGCGTTTCATCATTAAACCACATGCCTACAAGCACCATCAATAAAAACGCGATTGTTACGTAGTTCGTCAAGGGAGCAAAAGGCATTTTAAACGGATGTTGATCCATCGCCGCTCCTTTTGCTTTTCGAAAACGAATTTGACTGATGAGAATCACAAACCACGGAATCATACCTGGAAGCACGCTCGCACTGTACACGTACACGAAAACGTTTGGCGGTGCAATATAATTTAAGACAACGCCCGCCGCTAAGCCAATCATCACCGCAACGGTACTATAAATAGGCACACCGTTTCGAGAGACCTTTGTGAAAAAGGCTGGAGCTTGACCGTTTACACCTAGCGTGTAAAGCATACGTCCCGCACTGAAAATTCCGCTGTTGCACCCAGACATGGCCGCTGTGATGACAACAAAGTTGATAATGCCCGCCGCTGCTGTAATTCCTATTTTAGCGAACGTAGAAACAAACGGACTGCCGAGTGAATCCAGCTCGTTCCACGGATACACCGTTACAATCACAAAGATGGCGCCGATATAAAAAATTAAAATACGCCAAATTAAGCTTTGAATTGCACTTGTTAACGTTTTTTTAGGATCTTTTGCTTCTCCTGCTGTAATTCCAATAAGCTCTACTCCTTGATAGGCAGCAATAACAAGGGACAAGGCAAAGAAAAAGCCTGACCATCCGCCTGTAAAGAAACCGCCGTTTGCCCACAAATTCGACAGGCCAAGCGCTTCGCCGCCGTTTCCAAGACCGAAAAAAATAAGGCCAAGACCGGCAATAATCATGAGAACAATCGTGACAATTTTAATCATTGCAAACCAAAATTCAAACTCTCCAAACGATTTCACCGAAATTAAATTTGCCCCACCAAGAATGACCATGGCGACAATTCCCGGAACCCACGCCGGTAAATGCGGGAACCAGTACTGCATATAAGCTCCGACTGCAATAATCTCTGCCATGCCCACAATCACCCATTGAAACCAGTTGCTCCAAGCCGTGATATAACCCGCTAACGGATGAATATATTTATGACCGAATGTCGCAAACGAACCCGTACTTGGCTCTAAATAAAGCATCTCACCCATTGCACGCATAATAAAGAAAATAAAAACGCCGCAAATAGCATATGCAAGCAGGACGGATGGCCCCGTCCATTTAATAGTGCTTGCTGAACCCATGAATAACCCTACCCCAATCGTTCCTCCAAGAGCAATCATTTGGATATGACGAGATTCAAGCCCTCTTTTTAACTCTTTGTTTGCCAATTTACTTCCCCCTAGCCCCTCGTGATGATTTTCTCTTCTATTAAGAAATTCTTTTATTCCCCTGTCCTGATAGGGAACTATCATCTTTTTTCTTTTTCACAAAGAAGTATGAACATACCACAAATACAGCAATCAGCAGCGTGAGATAAAACTGGGTGCGAAGTGAATCAATAAATGCCATCGCAATAAAGATACTTGTGATTGCCGCAATCGTTCCATACGTTAAATAAGGATACAGCCACATTCTGATTTTTAATGCTTCCGGCTTTTCTTTTTCGTATTTCTTTCTCATGCGAAGCTGTGAAAAAGCAATAACAAGGTACACAAGAAGCGCTACGCCTCCCGATGCGTTTACTAAAAATAAAAAGATTTTATCAGGTGAAAGATAGTTAAAACCAACGCTGATGTAAGAGATCACGGTACATCCTACAATGGCATTAAACGGAATGCCTTTTTTACTCACCTTCAAAAACATGCGCGGCGCGTCTCCTTTTTGCGCCATTGAGTACAGCATACGAGAACTCGTGTATAGACCTGAATTTAAGCAAGACAAAACAGCAGTCAGTACGATAAAGTTCATAATTTGAGCCGCTGCCGGAACGTTTACCAGCTCTAATATCGAAACAAACGGACTTTTCATCAAGCTTGAAGAATCCCACGGAAGGATCGTTACTAAGATTAAAATAGACCCAAGATAAAAAAATAAAATACGATAAATAACGGTATTTGTTGCGATGGTGATTGCTCGCTCAGGCTGAGCCGATTCTCCAGCGGCTGTTGCGACAATTTCTGTTCCCATAAAAGAAAACATGACAATCGCCACTCCTAAAAAGACGGAGCTGATTCCATTTGGAAGAAATCCGCCTCTATGAAGAAGGTTCGATGCTCCCGGAGACTCTACTCCCGGTATTAAACCGAGGATGATCGCTCCTCCTAAAAGTAAAAACAGCACTAAACTAACTACTTTAATAAGTGAAAACCAGTATTCAAATTCACCAAATGATTTAACAGAGTATAAGTTCGTTAACGTTAATAAAAACGTCAGGATGAGACTAACGCCCCAAGACGGTAAGGACGGAAACCAATATTGAATAATTGTTGACCCGGCAATCGCTTCAACAGCAATAACAATTACCCAGAAAAACCAGTATAGCCAGCCGATTGTGTAGCCAGCCCACGGTCCAAGTGCTTCTCTGGCATAGGTCGCGAACGAGCCGCTTGAAGGATTAGCCGTAGACATTTCCCCCAGCATTCGCATCACTAAAATCACCAGCAAACCGGCAAACGCGTACGAAAAAATGGAACCAGGACCTGCTGCGTTAATGAGTGATCCGCTTCCAATGAACAAACCGGCACCAATGATTCCTCCTAAAGAAATCATGGTTATGTGTCGAATTTTTAATTCTTTTTTTAACTCAGGCGGTTGATGACTCATGTTAAAATCCTCCTCATAAAAACCGTCATTTAAAGAATTACACGTTCTTCGCATCGCGCGTTAAATATGTAAGCCCTTTCAATACTGTGGACAACTAACTGCCGTTTTCCTACCCTCCCTCTATCTGTACATTCAAATGAAGCCTTCACTTGACGAAAAAGACAGCTTCATTCGACAAAAATTACTTTTCGAATTATATGATAATTTATTTTGAACAACTTTGTCTATTGTTTTTTTGAAAGGAAGATCATTTTCATTTACTAACGATAAACTCTTTCTTTTATCGTAATTCTTTAGTTCAAAACATCTTTACTTCTGCTTACCTCTGTCCTTTATTGTGCTTTTTGTTCAAAATCACTATAAAAACGAAGAATTGATTGTTTATTTAAACAAAAGTGTTTATTTATAAAAATTATTGAACATTTTTGTTAAAAAACTATGTACAAAACGATAATAAGGTGATTATAATACAGGTATAGGGTGTTGGAATATTAATTATGTTTAAAATTTTCTAAAAAAAGGGGTAATGAAAATGAACACAATGAATATCAACGAAATCAAACAATACAAACACGAGCCTTTCACGGACTTTACGATTGCACAAAACAAAGATGCATTTGAATCTGCATTGGAACTTGTACAATCAGAGCTTGGCAAGGACTATCCTCTTGTAATTGGCGGAAAATTAATTACAACAGAAGATCAAATTCAGTCCATTAACCCAGCAAATAAAACAGAAGTTATCGGCCGCGTGTCAAAAGCAGATCAAGACTTGGCTGAAAAAGCTATGCAAGCAGCACTTTCTACCTTTAATACGTGGAAAAAAGAAGCGCCGGAAGCACGAGCAGATATTCTTTTCCGCGCAGCGGACATCATTCGCCGCCGCAAGCATGAATTTTCAGCTTATCTTGTAAAAGAAGCAGGAAAGCCTTGGAATGAAGCAGATGCTGATACAGCAGAAGCAATTGACTTCCTTGAATACTACGCTCGCCAAATGGTGCAGCTAAAAGACGGCGCGCCTGTTGAGAGCCGCGAAGGTGAAGAAAATAAATTCAACTACATTCCGCTTGGTGTCGGCGTTATTATTTCACCGTTTAACTTCCCGTTAGCGATCATGGCAGGAACAGCTGCAGCAGCAATCGTAGCAGGAAATACGGTTCTATTAAAACCGGCTAATAACACACCGGTTATCGCAGCAAAATTTGTAGAAGTAATGAAAGAAGCCGGCCTTCCAGACGGCGTACTGAACTACGTGCCGGGAAGCGGAAGCGAAATTGGTGACTATTTAGTAGATCATCCAAAAACACGCTTTGTTTCATTTACAGGCTCTCGTGAAGTAGGCTGCCGCATCTATGAACGCGCAGCAAAAGTACAGCCTGGTCAAATCTGGCTAAAACGCGTTATTGCTGAAATGGGCGGTAAAGACACGGTCGTTGTAGACAAAGATGCTGATTTAGATTTAGCTGCTTCTTCTATCGTGTATTCAGCGTTTGGCTTCTCTGGACAAAAGTGTTCAGCAGGCTCTCGTGCGGTTGTTCACCAAGACGTGTACGATATCGTTCTTCAAAAAGCAGTTGCGCTGACAAAAACATTAACAATGGGCAGCCCTGAAGATGTGAACACGTATATGGGACCTGTTATTGATCAGGCTTCTTTCAACAAAATTACAAAGTACATTGAAATCGGTAAAGAAGAAGGCCGTTTAATGACGGGCGGAGAAGCAGATGATTCAAAAGGCTACTTCATTCAGCCTACGATCATTGCAGATGTAGATGAAAAAGCACGTTTAATGCAAGAAGAAATCTTCGGCCCAGTCGTAGCATTCTGCAAAGCGCGCGACTTCGATCATATGATGGAAATTGCGAACAACACAGACTACGGCTTAACAGGTGCCCTTCTTTCAAATACGCCTGAGCACATCGAGCGTGCAAAAGAAGAGTTCCACGTCGGAAACCTTTACTTCAACCGCGGTTGTACAGGTGCCATCGTTGGGTACCAGCCGTTTGGCGGATTTAATATGTCAGGAACAGATTCAAAAGCTGGCGGTCCTGATTACTTGATTCTGCACCTACAAGCAAAAACAACAAGCACGACGCTTTAATACTCAGTAGAGCAGCCTTAGGCTGCTCTATCTTAAAACAACAAGGGATTTTTTCTATAGGGGGAGATATTTATGTTAGCAGAGGTATCTAAAAATGTGTTTCTTCACGCTTCCCAAAATAAAGCGCTAAACAAAGCGGCGAAAAAATGGGGTCTTCGCTTTGGGGCAGCTCAAGTGGTAGCTGGCGACACGATTGAACATGCGATCAAAAAAGTACGGGAACTGAATGAAAAAGGACTTGTTTGTACGCTTGATCATTTAGGGGAATTTGTTTCAAGCAGAGAAGAAGCTATCGAAGCGACTCAATATAATGTCAGAACGCTGGAAGCTATGGGGCAAGCCGGTGTAACGTGCAACTTATCTGTCAAAATGACGCAGCTTGGTTTGGATATTGACCGCAGTTTTTGCGTTGAGAACATGCGCCGCATTCTTGAAACAGCGAAAAAATACGATAACTTCGTCCGAATCGACATGGAAGACTATGCTCACTGTCAAATGACGCTAGATATTTTACGAGAGCTTCGCGAGACGTTTGATAATGTTGGAACGGTTATTCAAGCTTACCTGTTCCGCGCTGAACAAGACGTAAAAGAGCTAAAAGGCATTCCTCTTCGATTGGTAAAAGGCGCGTATCAAGAATCACCAACCGTGGCGTTTCAAGATAAAGCCCAAATTGACGAGAACTATATGCGAATTATTGAAGAGCATCTGCTGAGCGGGACATACACGGCTATCGCATCTCACGACCACAATATTATTGCAAAAGTAAAAGAGTTCGCTCACAAAAACAACATCCCTCGCACGCAGTTTGAATTTCAAATGCTGTACGGATTCCGCACAGATATGCAGCTTAGCCTTGCAAAAGAAGGCTATACAATGCGCGTATACGTTCCCTTTGGCAACGACTGGTTTGGCTACTTTATGCGCCGCTTAGCGGAAAGACCGCAAAACGTCGCATTTGCTTTAAAAGGTTTCTTTTCTAAATAAGCATTGATTTAGTAAGTTCCATAATGAAAACGCTATCATCTCTTTGTGCCCTTTGCGGATGCTTCTGCAAAGGGATTTTTTATACGATTTCTCTTCCCTTTTCGTGTGTATTACGCTAAAATATAAATACGAACAAACGTTCTTTTTATTCCAAACAAAAAGGAGAATACATATGAATCCTCTATCAAAATTAGAACTGCCTCCTAAGCTAGAACCTTACCGAAAAGAAATCGAACAAACATGTAAGCCTTATATCCACCTCCATACGGTCATGAACATTCCAAAATTATATGAAAGCAAGTTCGGCGGCAACCCTTATCTTCCTTTAGAAGCAAGTCATCCTCTTGATTCTCAGGGCAAGCCGATGCTCCTGATGGCACAAATCAATTTTTCTGAAGTTCCTTCCTATGAAAATATGCCCTTTCAAGGCATGCTTCAATTTTTCATTTGCGGAGCTGATAACGAAAGCACCGGCGATATGTACGGTCTTGATTTTGACCATCCTACGGCTCAAAAAGACTTTCGCATCGTTTTTTATGAAGACGTAACCACAGATGAAAAAAAGTTAACAACCGATTTTACGTATCTTGAAGACATTGACCGGGATATGTTCCCTATTCCTCAAGAAGTAGGCTTACAGTTTGAAATAAAAATTGAACCCGTTTCCCCTACTGACTATCGATATAATGATATAGAATCAGATTTATTTGAAGATGAAGAAACGGAAGAAATCTACTGGGATGAGCTTACGGGCGAGTATCATAAAATGGGCGGATACGCTTTTTTCACTCAAAGCGATCCTCGAGACTACGATGAAGCGCTGCGAGCATACGATGTTCTGCTTCTTCAATTCGCCATGGACGACGAAGCGGATATTATGTTTGGTGATGCGGGAGTGGCCAATTTCTTTATTAAAGAAGAAGACCTTCGCCACCGTAACTTTAGAGATGTTTTATACAACTGGGACTGCTGTTAAAAAAACGCCCTCTTAGAAAAGTGTCTAGGAGGGCGTTTTTTACATTATTATTATTTACTACTCAGCCTGTTTTTGCGTCTCTTGCAGCATTCAGCGTTTCTTTAAACTGCTGTAGCGCTTCTACATCTGTAAATGCGCTTGTAGGAATAACATATCCGCTCATTGCACTAACAAGGATAAAGATATGTTCATCGGTTTCTCTAATTTGAGTGATGCTTGACCAAGGAGTCTTCACTTCTCCTTTTGAGCTTTTCTCTACCAAGCCATCTTCCGTAACCATCATAGTATGCTCACCCGTCAGACTGCTGTTATCTCCTTCATTTATTACCTTTACAATGTTCTTTTTAATACTTCCGTAAAAGTACTTCGGATAAAATAAAAACCACAGCACCGCAAGCAGTGCAAACGCTACGAACATGCCGAGTAAAAATTCTCCTTCAACCCACGAAACAAGCAAAGGAATAAGAAGAAAAATAAGCGACATCCATCGCTGAACTCTCAGCACTTTTTGTACTCTTTCCGAATGTTGAGCGTGATGCATGTTAAAAGCTACGTAATCCTCTTTTGTTAACGTATAGTGATATTCCATATTAATCTCCAATTCTCCTAAATAACAACAAAATAAAATATACCTCATTTGGTGTTATATGTATATAAAATAATAAGTTTTTCTTATGAAAAGTATCATATTTTTTACATTTATTTACACGTATACATCACGTAAACTTAACTAGTACTCTACTGTTTAAGGAGGAATGTTTATGACTTTTACACTGACGCATATTGATCATATTCAGCTAGCTGCACCACCGAATTCAGAAAGCAAAGCACGGCACTTTTTCGGAACTGTTCTTGGATTAACAGAAGTCGAAAAACCGGAAAGTCTAAAAAAGCGCGGCGGCGTGTGGTTTGAATTTGGTTGTTATCAGCTGCATATTGGTGTTGAACCTGCCTTTTCACCCGCAAAAAAAGCGCATCCAGGCTTTCACGTCAAAAATCTCCCTGAGTTCAAAGATCATTTGACTAGCTTCGGTATTTCTTTTATGGAAGACAAAAACATTCCCGGTGTCGAAAGAATTTACGTGGCTGATCCTTTCGGCAACCGAATGGAGTTCTTAGAGAGAGTGAATCTCCCTTTTTCTAACTGAATATTAGACAAAACAAGAGCTCTTATTTAAGAGCTCTTGTTTTCTTTTGGTCCTTCTTTTTGCTTTTCTTTCCACAGCATGTACAGCAACAGTCCCAGCACACAAAATGCCACGCCAAACATTGTTAAAGGAAATAAAAATGTATTAATAAAATGATGATAAACCCATGAGTCGTTCATCTAACCAGCTCCAATACGCACCGTTTTTTTACAGTATGCCCTAATATAAACTTTTTTATGTTGTGTTAAATATCATAGTTTCTATCATATTTCTATTTCTTTTTAATAGAGTAAATAGTAAATACATAACATTCTCCTCTTAGAGTTCTCATCCGCTGATTTCAAAATTTTATTAGAGGAGGTTTACTCTATGAAAAACAAGTTTACTGAAAAGCCTAAAAAGCTTTTTTGGATCCTTTCTTATAAATCATTAATTATCGCTATACTATTTGTTCTTTTAACATCAGCCGCTATTTTTACCGTCACGTATTCAACTCTTCAGCATACGCTGCGCTCGAACGTTGTCTATCAAGCACTATCAAATTATAAAGCACAAAGCTTGTTCTACTTCATGCATACGGAAAACCATCATTTCTCTCATGCCTTTGAAGAAGATTTCTCTCCGCCTCCTCTCTCTTCTGTCGCCCTTCAGCTGGCGACGAATATTCGCGTGGCAGATACAAGAAGTCTATTTGGATCAGAACTGCCCGGCTTTTCTATTTTTGATTCCCATATTCTATTAGCCGGTGAAGGAACGGATTATACCACGATTCCTCATGAATCGGCTCCTCCGCTCGAAAGCATTTCAGGCGAGCGTGATTTGGATCCTGCTGAAAGCAAAACGTACGAAGAAAGCAAAAAACAGTCTCAAACACAGGCCAAGCAAAGTACGGGAGACAGAAAAGTTGTGTACATCTACCACACGCACAGCTGGGAATCTTATTTCCCTTTACTTGGTATGCAAGGTGAAGCGAACGAAAATAAAGCAGTTGATAACAAAACCAACATCACGCTCGTTGGTCAAATGCTAGGAATGGAATTAAAAGCAGACGGAATCGGTTCGGAAGTAGATACAACCAATATGACGCAAAAGCTGAATGAAAAAGGCTGGGGTACAGGACGAGCCTATATGATGTCTCGCAGCGTAGTGGAAACAGCTCTTCAGCAAAACAAAGACGTCGATTATTTAATTGATATTCATCGTGATTCACTGCGCCAAGAAAAAACAACGGCTGCTATTAACGGCAAATCGTACGCTAAAATGATGATTGTATTAGGTGAAGCAAACCCGAAATTTGATGAAAACGTGAAAATGGCTAAAGCGATTCATGAAAAACTAGAAGAAAAATATCCAGGCCTTAGCCGCGGAGTGTTAAGCAAAAAGAAAACAAGCGGCAATAACGGGCTATATAATCAAGACTTATCCGACCGCTCCATTTTAATCGAAGTAGGGGGCGTCGATAACAATATGGAAGAACTCACAAATACCGTCAAAGCTTTTTCTGATGTGTTCAGCGAGTATTACTGGCAAGCTGAAAAAGTGAATGCGCAGTAAACAAAAACTAGCTACCCCAGGTAGCTAGTTTTTGTTTTTATGAGAGTCACGCTTCTCCTCTTCTTCACACGCAAAGCACACCAGCTTCCCTTCAACAACCACACCGTTTAAAAATCCCTCTAAACAGTATACGTTCTTTTGACATACTGTGCAGATTCCAACGTACTCTTTCACGACTTTCTCACTCCTTACATACGATTAAAAACCATAAAAAAAAAGCTCTATTAAAGAGCTTCTTTCCGTACATAGGATTTTCCTTCATTTCAACAAACGGCTCATTTCCTCGGGAGAAAGCGGCTTATCAAATAGATAGCCTTGACCGATATGACAGCCTTGTTCTGTCACAAACTGCAGCTGTTCTTCGTTTTCGATTCCTTCTGCAGTGAGATCAAAGTTAAGTTTCTTTCCCATTTGAATAATCGTTTCAACCAGCACTTTTCCAACTTCGTCTAAGTCGTCAATAAATGATTTATCAATTTTTAACGTATTAATCGGCAAGTGTTTCAGATAGCTAAGAGAAGAATAGCACGTTCCGAAATCATCCATCGCCACCTTTATCCCTAGACTCCGCAGGCGGTTTAGCACTTTTTTCGATTCTTGACTGTTTTGAATAACGCTTTCGGTGATTTCAAGTTCCAGAAAGTGCGGCTCAAGGCCTGTTTTTTGCAAGATTTGTTCAATCTCCGCTACGAATCGTGAGGACTTCAGCTGAATAGGTGATACGTTCACTCCTATTTTGCTCGCTTTTGAATTCAGCTCTGTCCATGCTTTCATTTGCTTACACGCTTCTTCTAACACCCACTTGCCAACCGGCACAATCAGACCCACTTCTTCTAAAATAGGCAAAAATTCATTTGGATAGACGGTACCAAATTTTGCGCTATTCCAGCGGATAAGCGCTTCTGCCCCTATCACACCAGACGTTTTCAAATCGATTAACGGCTGATAAACAAGCTGAAACTCATGTCTTTCTAACGCATACTTTAACTCATTCTCCATGCTGATTGTTTTAATTATTCGTTCATTTGATGAAGATGAACTCATTTCATATGTGTTTCGTCCATTTCGTTTTGCTACATACATCGCAATATCTGCTTGCTTGATCAGTCGATCAATTAGTTCATCTGCGTCTTTTGGGACAATTTGCTGCTGACATTCCTTTGAAAACAAGCTGATGCCAACGCTTGTAGAGGTTAGCACTTTATCACCGTCTATATAAAAAGGAAGAGACATTTCTTTTACAATCTGCTCGGTCATTTCTTCAATTTCCTCAACAGTTTTTAGTGTATGCAGCACTAAAATAAACTCATCGCCCCCGTGCCGCGAGATAAAATCAGAGGACGGAATACATTTTTTTAACCTTTCTGCTACGCGCCTCAGCAGCACATCGCCGTGATGATGGCCAAGCGTATCATTTATTGATTTAAAGCGGTCTAAATCTAAAAATAAAATAGCCAGCAGTTCTGGAGATTCCTCATCTATAAACAGTTTTTTCAGCTGTTTGTTTAACCAATAGCGGTTAGGTAAATTGGTTAACGGATCATAATAAGCCATTTGCTTAATTTTTTCTTCATATGCTTTTCGTTTTGTAATATCATTACGAATCGATACGTACTGATACGGCTTACCCCGCTCATCTAAAAAAGGAACGATGGTTGTATCCACCCAGTAGTACGAGCCGTCTTTTGCTTTGTTTTTTATTTCTCCGTGCCATACCTTACCGGATTTGATCGTGCTCCATAACTCTTTAAAAAACAAGCTTGAATGATGTTTCGAATTAATAATACGATGGTCCTGCCCGAGAAGCTCATGTCTTTCATACTTAGAAATTTCACAGAATTTATCGTTCACGTGATTGATGAATCCACGACTATCCGTAATCGCTACGATTGATGATTCATTTAACGCAAGTTCAATATCATTTAGTTTTTTCAGCGCTTCTTTAAATTTATATTCAAAATGCCTGTTTTCCATATCCTATACACCTTTATCAAAATTTTAACGATAAAACAAAACCCATGACGAAATGATAGAGAGGAATCGTGAATAATGAATACAATTTAATTAGCAATGGACAGCGAATTAGTTTGTCCGATTGCCTTACATTCGTAAAATAGTAAGCGTACAATTGCCGCTTTTCCTCTTTACACCTTTACAAACTTCTTACACGCAGTTTGTAAAAGGATTGATAGATAGTTTCGTTTATCCATATCTGTTATCACAACTTTTCTATGGTAACATTAAAATGATTTTTATAGAAATGAAAGTGTACTTTCTTCACGTAATTGACATACATTTTGATGGTAAAAAGAAAAAAGCCCCTGCTTTAAACAGAGGCTTTTTTCACTTTCTTCTTACGAGCTTGTACGGTTCAGCCACGGAAGAATAAGGTCTTGAAAGGTTTTATTGTATACAACAATTCGATTAAGATAATACGGATCGTTATCTTTTGTAATAAGGTGCGGCGCTAGGATAGCTGCTTGGTGAAAACCAGCATTTTTTACAATTTTAGCTACGTCATCATTTGTATTGCCGTATGGATACGCAAAGTAAACAGGGTCTACTCCTAAATGTTGCTTAATCGTTTCTTTGCTTTTTCGTAAATCTTCAGCAAACGCGCTGTATTTAGCAGGCGTCAGAAATAAAGGCTTGTCTTCTTCTAAACGGTGCATATCATATGTATGCGAACCGACTGTCGCAAGGCCGCTGTCTTTCATTTCTTTTAGCTGACTCCACGAAGCCATGTTTAAATTTTGAAAGTCCTCTGCTCCCACTTGTCCTGCGATTACATATAGCGTAAACGGAATGTTTTCCTTTTTCAAAATTGGAAACGCGTTTTGATAAACAGTACGGTCGATATCATCAAATGAAATCCATACGCAGCGTTTTGGAAACGTACCTTTTTGCTGATACGTTTCAATATCTTTTGGCGTAACAAACGTAGCGTCAATTTCCTTCAGCTTTTTTAACTGATGTTCAAAATCATTGCTGTAAACGCTGTACTCTGTTAGCTCGTCAGACTTTGTAACTGAGCTGATAATTCGGTTAAACCAATTATGCTTGCGCACGCGATGATAATTTAAGCCTAAGCATCCGTTCGTCTCAAGCGCTGGCTCCACGGTCGTTGTTGCTTTCGCCTTGTCTTCCCAATTCACTACTTTAAAGAAAACAAAACCAACTACCGATGCCGCAATCAAAAGAAAGAATACATATTTCTTCATGCGTGCTTCCTCTCTTCAGTATGTTTTAACGGATTAACATCAAACTCGATGTACTGTGCACGCTGAAGCTCTTGAATTTGATCCTTGGATAAAAGCTCAAGACGCTCTAAATCTTTAATACTCGTATACGCTGGCTCTTTTCGTCGGTTTAAGCTTCCAAATCTCTTTTTGTTGTAGGATCTCCATAAAAACAGAGCCAGGAAAAAGAAGCAAAAAATAACGAGTCCAATTACTAAAAATGTTCGAATTTCGCCGTTCGTCGTTTTGAACGCAATTTTTAATACCCCGCTGTAACGGTCATTTACGCCGATAACAGCTGAAAGGAAAAACCAAAGAACAATGGCACAATACAGCCAAAAAACAGATGAAATAATGATGCTTATCACTAATCGGGCAAGAGGCTGTTTGGCTTGAATCATGATTTGCTCTTCGTTAAGCCGCGGTCTGGACTGCTCCATGTAGCATAGCCTCCTTTCACTCTAGATCTGATAGCACGAGGAAATGCGCCCACTACCACAATCGTATTCACAATCCAGTAAAGAGCTGGGTACCATGCAGCCCATACGTAATACCGCTTCACGTTGTCGTATTTTGAATCAATTTTCAGCGCAATAAACAGCTGAATTAAGCTCATAAATACAAGGGAAAATGAAGTAAACGTAAACCAAAACAGCATGTCTTGAGGGCTGCTCGCCGTAACAAGCAGCATGATAGTCACAAATAGCCATGCAAATGACCAAAGGGTACTGATCCACTGCTCTAGGTATACAATCCAAATTCTGCGCTGCTTCCATTTTAATAACACTTTCCAGTGGCGAAGCATTACCTCTTGTCCGCCTTGAGCCCAGCGTACTCGTTGCTTCCAAATTCCTTTTAAGGTTTCGGGCACAAGCATCCAGCACAATGCGCGCGGTTCATAGCGGATATCCCAAAAGCGCTGCTGCAGCTTCCAGCTCACGGCGATATCTTCCGTAATCATGTCACGATCCCACAGTCCGACGTCCACAAGTGCTTTCTTTCGAAAAGCTACTACTACGCCTGAGACCGTCATTACTTTTCCTAAAATTCGCTGTGTTCGTTTAATAGAACCGATAATAGAAGAATACTCAACTAGCTGAATGCGACTCAGCAGCGTATTACGGTTTCGAATGCGCGGATTTCCGGTAACGGCTCCCAGCCGTTCCCCTTTATGAAGAAAATGATGGATTAGATAATATGGAGCGTCTTGATCTAAAATAGCGTCGGAATCTAAGCAGATTAAAAACTCAGCTTTAGATGCGTGCGCACCTAAATGTAACGCGTTGGCTTTTCCTTTATTTTCATAAAGCTGAATCACACGAACTTCAGGGTGATTTCTGCTGATGTCCTTTAAAATAGCAGCTGTTCCATCCGTACTGCCATCGTTAATAAGGATGATTTCTTTAGACGGATAATCTAACGCCAAAAGGTGCTTAAGCGTTTCTTCAATCGTCTCTTCTTCGTTATAGCAAGGCACTAAAAAGCTCACTAACGGCCAGTCAATTGTTGAAAAATCAACTTTAGGATCTCGGTCGCGATAGCGTATGTAAATAAGCGTGCCTGCAATCCAAAATAAAGACATAATAAATGGATACCAGAAAACAAAGCTCGCAAGCTTTTCAAATCCAGGTATTAATACGTGTTGCATATTCATTTTTCTGACTCCTTCACACCAATTAAAATTGCACAGAGTGACAATTTTATCACTAAATTGGTTAAATAGAACATAGTAATTTTAACCATCTAAAAAAAGATACTTTTAAACTACTTTTATTCCTATATTATACAACCCTTATATGTAAGCAAGAAGCACCAATAAAGGATGGGCAAGTTACCTACTTAAAGAAGTGACATATAGTATCTTTGTAGATTAAAAGCGTGATGGTTGCAGGTAGTATACGACAGAAACCCTTTCCCTAAGGAGGAATAACAAATATGAACGAACAAATTCAGAAGCTGCTCAATAACTTAATTCAACTTGAACACGTCTCTTCGACTTTATACCTAGCTATGTCTAACTACATGAACCGATTAAACTATAAAGGAATGGGCAACTGGCTGCGTCTGCAGTCTGAAGAAGAACGCACTCATATGCTAAAACTTATTGACTACTTAGTTGACCGCGGCGGAACGGTAGAATTAAGCTCTTTGCCTGCTCAGCCAAGTGAGTTTGGGACACCGTTAGAAACGTTTCAAAAAGTATTGGAGCATGAGAAGTTCGTCACGAACTCTTATCGTCAAGCGTTTCAATTTATAAGCCAAGCGAATGACCCTCAAACGTTAGTCATCGTGCAGGACTTTTTACGAGAACAAGTCGACGAAGAAGCTCAAGCTCAAACGATTGTAGACCGTCTAAAAATCGCTCAAAATAACCCTGCAGCTATTTTTATACTCGATCAAGAACTAGGACAGCGAAAGGCTGCACCAGCGGGTGGAGCAGCTCCGCAAGGTTAAAAGCGCAGAAGAGTGTAGAACAATGTGCAGAACCAATAACACGACGCCCGTTTCCTTGTTTCGAGTTGGTATTCACCACGGCTATTATGGCTATCCGCCTAATGTGTATAACGCCATTCAAAGGCTTATGAATCAATATATGCATCAGCTTCACTATCATCGACCTCAATATGTTCACGTCTACTACGTGCACCCTTCTCTTATTCACTACTACCTTCACTAAGTTAAGGAGAATAAGAACCTTGCTTCTTGAAGAAATTCACCGTTTCTCCACCCTAATTCAGGAATCCCAATCAAAAATATGGATATTTATGCTAATACAGGTTTTGTTAATCAAATAAAGAAACAATTATTAGCGGGGTGTCATATGGATAATCAATACGTTGTAGGATGGGGAACGCTGGCTTTAATTAATGCCGGATTAGCGCAAGGTAAAAATCGAACGGGTCTGAACTGGTTCTTATTATCTCTTGCTTTAGGACCGCTGGCTACCTTCAGCTTACTGCTGGTTGAAAAACGATAAAAATTGGTTCAAAGCTCATTGCTTTGAGCTTTTTTCTTTATTCTTCGACTATAACTGCTCTTCAAAACAAGTAAAAAAAGCTCCGCTTGAAATTTTTTTCTCGACTTAATATGCATAAATCTATTCATCATTCAGCGTAAATCCGGCTGCATTTTGTTAATAAAAAACCTACTCTTTAGAAAAGGAAGGAAGCTCCTTTTTAAACCTTTGTTTCTGACAATAAAATCAAAAGAAAGAAAAACGCTTTTATTCTATGCTTTTCTAATTAACAGATTAACTGTTTTCTTCAGATGATGACCTTTTACATGGGACAGCTGTGCATCTACTGAATGAGGTCAAACTTCCTGTATTTCTCAATCTGTAGGATGAATAAATACTCATTTGCTTCATTTGACAAAGAAATAAATGCTGTGTAATTTAAGTAACATACCCCATCTAAAATGTTTTTAGAAAGGATTAAGTAGCAAGATGCGTACAAAAAAAGAAGAGTGTATAATTGACGAAATGGGAAGAGTATCCCTTCCTTCTTTGTTTATGCAACTAACAAAACTCGAGACAAACGACAAAGTTTTTTTGCGGAGCTGTGATGATTGGATTATTATCGATCATCATGATGAAAATGTCCCGGTTCCTTCTCATATCTTCATTCGAACAATTGACCATATGGGTAGAATAGTCATTCCAAGATCCCTGCGAGATGACTATGAACTTAAGCCCTTTGATTATGTAGAACTATACATGGTAGAACAGCAAATTGTTATGAAAAAAAGAGACGAAAAATCGATAGCGCTTTCACAAAAAACTGCGGTGGCTCCTCTTTATTATGCAACATTAACCGGCCGGCAGATTCAGCTCACTTCTGAACTTTTAACGTCCGTCGAATTGGATGCAAACATGGAGGTTCAATTTTTTATTAACAAAGAAAATAACATTGTAATTCAAAAATATGAAATGAATTTTGGTAAGAAAACGACTTTAACATTTACGGCTCAATCTCGAAAAATTGATGACCGTTTTCGACTTACTATTCCTAAAAAGCTGCGAGATGATTTCTCCATCCACTCAGGTACGATGTTAAAAGTCAAGACAGGTAATAAGCAGCTCATTTTAGAAAAAGTGGAGAACGAAAAAGAGATTAGCAGCGTATTATCTCAGCAAATAGACGCAGCAATTGTTGAAAAATTACCGAAATAAGAACGACGCCAAAACAAATGGTTTCCTACAGCTTCAAAGCAAAAGCTAAGAGTTAGGCATAGACTGACCCTTTCTATACTCAACTCTTAGCTTTTAGACTTATCTTTTTATTTCTTTATATATTGTCTCTACTGGATAATCGCTAAAGCGGCTCATCCACTCTTTTACTGTGAGTGTGATACGATCTCGATATGCGGGATTATTCGTGTAGAATTTCACTTTGTCACTGTCAACAATCAACGCTACGTAATAATAGCCTTGCTTATCATACTCAATGATTCCTTCCATAAGCGTGTACAAACCGGTTACTCCACCTGATAGCGCTGTCGCTCCTAAGCCGTCTAAATCTTTTTCATCATGGACGATTTGAAAGTTATCAACAAGCGTTTCGTAGTCATTTCCTACAAGTTTTTTCACATTTTCATCCTGTTCGCTTGGAAGGATATCGAGTTCTGATAAGGTCTTCGTATGTTCTGTGATCTTTCCTTTTTTATACGTGCCGTCAAAAGAAACATTTAACCCGCCGTAATAGGAACAGCCTGCAGTAGCATCAATTTTGATTTCTTTTTGACTTAACGTAAAGTTTAGTATGCATTCCGTAGCTTCTTCCGTGTCTTTATAAACAGCTTTATTTCCTTTCACCTCTGCTTTTCCTTCTATTCCTCCTGCATTCGCACCGTATACTGCACCTATTGTAAAATCAAAAGAGCCGCTTGTTGAATTAGTGATAGTTAATCCTGCTTCTTGATGATGAATATCTCTTGACCATTCTCCGTCATAGTTTCCGCTGTTTTGCGTCGATGGTGCTGATGCTTTGATTGAAGCAGTGTTCTCTGCCTTAGAAATATCCTTTAAGCGTAATTGATCATCCGACCATACGGCTGAATATACCCAATCGTACTCCTTTATCGTTTCTGAACCATTAGGCTGAACAATCATAATCACTTCATGGGTTTGGATATCATAAGCAGATCCTGCTTTTTTAAAGTCAACCACTTCATATTCTACTAATCTTTCTTGAATCCCTTTGCCATGTAACTGACTAATTAAAGACTGCTGATCTCTATAAAGAGAACTTCCTTTCACCAGATAGCTTTTTACTTCTTTGAAAGAACCATTGTTGATTCCTTTTATTAAACCTTGCAAATATGACTTGATTAATACATTAGCCGTTTGTTTTGTAGGGGTAGATACGTTGTTTTCATCTTTAGCAGGAGATGTAGTATTTGTTGAAGGAGTGCTTGACTTTTGATGGTTGCCCTTTTCCTTATCATCATTTTGCTCCGATGTGTGAATAGCACTTTCTTTTTGTTCAGGATGTTGAGCACTTGAAGTGATGCTTTCTTTTTCGTCGCGGGAAGATACCTCATTTTGCTGACAGCCGCTTATAAGTAAACTAACCGACAGCAGAATACTAACCACACTGACGCTTATAGTGGAACGTTTCATGACTTCTCCTCTTTTCTTCCGTAATTACACAGAACGATTCATTAACACTACAATTATACTAAAATAAAACAACATTTCCATATCTATCAAAATTATTGTAAATAATTTGAATATATGATTATAATAAGATACTTTGCATAGAGGAGGCTGATTTAGTTGAAGATCCCGACAGGAGCTGAATTTTACGATAATGATGAGACGTTTTTGGCTTATACAAAACGCCGGCAGCAAAAAGAAAATGCCAACGATACGATTGAAAAACCGGCCATTTTACAGCTTCTAGGTGATATTACAAATGCAGACGTTTTAGACTTAGGGTACGGAAACGCCCGATTTGGCGTGGAGCTTCTTGAACAGGGATGTTTCTCTTATACCGGAGTAGACGGCTCGATCAATATGATAAACGCGGCTCAGCAACAGCTTTTAAATTATCCAAATGCAAGAGTGCTTCATGAATCGATGGAGCATTATACTCCACCACGCACCGAATACGATTTGGTTACTGCAAGACTGTCCCTCCACTACATGGAAGACTTAGCCTCCATTTTCACTAAAGTGAATCAAGCACTCAAACCTGAAGGAAGATTTATCTTTTCTGTGGAACATCCAGTCATTACTTCCACTTTGCAGCCTTCTGCTCTGCGCACAAGCTGGACGGTGGATAACTACTTCTCAATGGGATTCCGTCAGCAGCACTGGATGGGCGGATGCGTTCAAAAGTATCATCGCACGCTTGAAGAGTACTTTTCTTTGATGCAGCAAAGCGGATTCACCGTTACAAATTTAAAAGAAGCATGTCCTCAAAAAGAACGTTTCGACAGCGCTGAAACTTACGAGCGTCGAATGCGTATTCCTTTGTTTTTACTGATGAGCGGCGTGAAGAACAGATAAATGAAACCTATTTTCACCGTAACCATAAAAAATCCGAACGAGTTGGATTCCCCATTAAGCATCTCAACTCATCGTTCGGATCTTCCTTCAACTAAACTACCTTTGTCCCAGCTTCTTTCCTAACTTTCTTCGTATAAAACCGCTTTTTGTTTAAACTTAGCGTATTTTATTTATTCACGCTCACGTTATAAAATACAGGACCTAAGTTAAAATCATAGCCTTTTACATGTGTAGACACGGCGTTAATATTGACTTTATGACCAATTAACGTAAACGGAAGCTCATCCCATACGTATTTTTGCGTAGCATCAATAGCTGGTCGTGCATCTTCTACAGAAGCAGCGGCTTTGATTTTATCTAAGTATTTCGTTGACTTTTCAACCGGAGCTCCTCCTGACGTCCAAAAGCCTTGGAAAATGGTTGAACGCGCCGCCCAGTCTACGGGGTAAATATCCCATGCTTTAGGATCATTTACTTTATCCGTAAACGTTGCCCAGTCATACACTTCCAGCTTTACCTTCACACCGATTTTTTCAAGCTCTTGCTGTACAATAACAGCCGTATTGTACTGATCTTGATAATCGCGTGACGTTAAAAGGCGCAGTTCCTGCCCGCTGTATCCAGCCTTTTTCAAATAGCTTTTTGCTTTCTTTTCATCATGCTGATTGTACTCTTCTTTTCCTGCTTCGCTGTAGTAGTTCGGAAACTTTTTATTCACAATCGATGAAGTCAGTTCATAGTAATCAGAACCCCCGTATGAACTTGATAAAATGTCTTTTGCATTAATCGTAGCATTTACAGCTTTTCTAGCATTTAAATCGCTAAAGAACCCTTCTTGCGTGTTATAAAATAAACCAATGAATCCGCCTGGAGCCAGCTTGTTCTTAACGTTTTGCGTACTTTCAATTTGAGCCGCATTGTCGCTTGAAACACCTAAGGCAATATCAAACTGTCCGGCTGTAATGCCTGAAATTCTAGTAGATTCATCGCTTAAAAAGCTAATTTTAATTTCATCTACGTGAGGAGTCTTTTTAATTTTTCGTCCTTTTGAAGAATAATCTTTAAACCTCTCTAGCGTGATATATTGATTCTTTTTCCATTCCTTCACTTTAAATGGACCTGTGCCAACGAACTCAGTAGCTCCTTCAGCAGGTGCTTTTTCGATGATTTCTTTTGGAAAAATAGCGGCCGCTGGAATTGGGTCTGCTAGCAGTGCCAGCGTATTCACATTCGGTGTTTTCAAATGAAGCTCAACCGTGTAGTCTCCTGTTTTTTTGACTTGTGCACCAACAAAGTTTGTTTTGCCAAGTGAAGACAGCTTAATCCAGCGGTTAATCGAAGCTTCTACATCGTCTGCTGTCATTTCCTTTCCATTATGAAACTTTACGCCTTTTCGCAGCTGAAACGTATAGACTTTTTTATCATCGCTTATATCAATTTTTTCTGCTAAATCAGGTTCTACATTACCTTTACTATCAAAAATAACGAGTCCTTCGTAAATATTTCGCGCCGCATCTTTAACCGAAGAATTCCCAGTAATCTGAGGATCTAAAGTTGTTGGCTCGCTTTGAAACGCAATGTTTAGCGTACCTCCGTCTTTTGAAGCGGCACTGGTGCTTTGATCGCCTGAGCTTGCTTGATTATTACTGCACCCGGCAGCAAATAAAGCAATCACAATAAATAATAACCATTTCACCTTAACCTTTTTCAACGTCATTCCCCCAATAGTTAAAATCGCTTCTTAAAAACCTACTATATTTGTAAGGTTAGTAGGAATATAAACCATCCTACCACCTTTCCATTTGTTTGTGAAATTAGAAAAATTAAACTATTTATTTGCAATTACTGATTCAATTTATCTTGTTCCAATTCTTAATTCTTAGTATGTTTATAAGTAAAGTATTTTATCTAAAGGAGGATATTATGAACTCTGCCATCCGTCTTCATATTAAAGAACATATTGCAACGATCGAACACTACAAACAAGCTTTATCTCTTCTATCGTGGGACGCAAAAACATCCGCCCCTCTTAATAGCCAAAAGCAGCATGCAACCATTCAAGGCACGCTTTCAAAAGAGCTTTACCTGCTGCAAACAGATCCAGCCTTTGCAAAAGAATTGCAGCATCTTCAAGAACACAATCTAAATCAACTACAGCAAAAACAAGTACAGCACTATTGGAACATCTATCAAAAACTTTCCGCTGTACCACTGGAAGACTATCATCAATTTTCCGTTTTAAAAGCTGCTACTCATGCTCTTTGGTCACAGGCTAGAGAGCAAAATGAATTTAAACTCGTCAAAGACAACCTGCAGCAGATGATTCATATGCATAAAAGATTTGCGGAGTACCGTAATCCTCACCTCGCTCCTTACGAACAGCTTTTAGAAGAATATGAGCCCGACGTTTCTAGTGAAACCATCGATTCGCTTTTTCAACAAATTAAAGATGCTATTCTTCCTTTGCTGACAAAAATTAAACGCTCTTCGATTACACATGATACATCATTTATCAGCAAGCCGTTTTCAATCGAAAATCAGCAGAAGCTCGGAAAACACCTTCTCACTGCTATTGGCTATAACTTTAAGTCTGGCCAAATCGGTATCACGACCCACCCGTTCAGTGCAGGCATTCACTCGCAAGACGCACGGCTTGCAGTAAGATACGACGAACACAATGTAAAACTGGCAGCTTTTATGTTTTTACATGAAGGCGGACATTCTATCTATAACCAGCAAATTAGCTCTGACTTGCTTGACACAGGATTGGGCGCATACACTTCTATGGGACTGCATGAATCTCAGTCTCTTTTTTGGGAACGTATCATTGGAAAACACGAAGGCTTCTGGAGAAATCACGCTCACTTATTCAAAGAGTTAGAACCTGCGATCTACGGTGATATTTCATTTGAAACTCTTTACTTTGCCTTAAATGAAGTCACACTTTCTCTCATTCGTTTGCAAGCAGATGATCTTACCTATCTGCTCCATATTATCATTCGCTACGAACTAGAAAGAGATTTATTCGCTGACAAGCTTCGCGTTTCGGATCTTCCTTCGGCATGGAATACAAAATATGAAGCGTACTTGGGGATCAAACCGGAAACAGACCGTGACGGGGTATTGCAGGACGGCCACTGGTACGGTGGAGCGTTTGGCTACTTCCCTTCCTACAATTTAGGCTTTATTTATGCAGCTCAGCTAAGAGAATCCATGATCAAAGACCATCCTGACTTTGATGAAATCATTTCGAGTCAAAATCTATCGCTTATAGCAGACTGGCAAAAACAGCATATCCACCAGTATGGAAAACTAAAAACGCCAAAAGAGATCTTAACGAGCCTTTCTATAGCTAGAATTGATGCTCAGCCGTTAATTAATTATTTGACGAAAAAATATGAAGGGTTATACAAACTTTAAATTTGCCATCAAAAAAAGCATCAAAGCCTTTTGTTAGAGAAACAAAATCTTTGATGCTTTTTTAAAGAAAGATTTACTTAGCGTTTGTGCTAATATAATGTTTAATTACTTCATAAACATAGTCTTGGCAAGCTGCTGCTGTGTTTGGATTATATTTTCCACCGTTTACTTTGTTGTTAGATAGCACTCTAATACCTAAGAATGGAACGTCATAGCTTCCTGCAATTTGTGCTGCCGCTGCGCCTTCCATTTCTTCTACAGACGTCCCGTACTTAGTATGGAACCACTTAATTCGATCCACTTCGTTATTCCACGTGTCCGCTGATCCTATCGTTCCTTCCACCACTTTTCCTTTTTTATATGTATCTTTTACTGCGTTTGCAGCCGCCAGTAACTTCTTATCTCCTTCATAATAGCGAGCTTTTTCAGCATCAGGATCTTCACCAGCGCTTCCTTCAGAAGCCATTAAATCCATCGGCTTCCACGCAGCAGGATCCATTCCTTCGCCTTCTTTTTTATCTTCTGTTTTTAAAGAGCCTATATTTGTTGTTCTCTTTCCTAATACAATATCAAACACGTTCAGATTTTCATCATGTCCGCCTGATGTTCCTTGATTGATAATTGCTCTAGGATGGTATTTTTCTATAGCTACCGCTGTAGCAGCTGCCGTGTTTTCCATTCCTTTTCCCGTTTTAACTACAATAACCGGATAATTATCGACAGTTCCTTTGTAAAAAACAAAATTCCCTGACTTTTCTTCTTTTACATTTTCTAATTTTTTAGCGAATTTCTGCGCTTCTATCGGCATCGGCCCTTGAACAATAACAGGCTTCTGCTTCTGTTTATCTCCGGCTTCCTTTTTTGAAGCTGAATTACACCCGGCAAGTACAGATAGTAATAGAATCATACTAATACCCAATAAAATTCCTGATTTTAACACCTTGTTTTTCATAGATTGTTACTTTCACTCCATTTCGTTTTGTTGTTTCATACACTCGATGATTGGACAAAAGAAAAAACCTAGAACACTTTTGATTTTCTAAGCTTTTTAGAGTCAAAGTATAAGAAGTTAAGCACGGAATAACATTTATATATTGATAAACCGAACGTTTTTACACTTTAACTCGTAGTCCAGTTCTTTGAATGGGAACCAGGTAGAGACACTCAGACCATATTTCCAAGCATATACGAGCAATATTTTTCACTTTCTAAATGTATCAAATACAAAATGGTTATTCAATACATAGACGAATATTTTAATTAAAAAATTGTTCAAACGTTCGTTTTTATGATTTAAACCTACTGAATCTTTTGTTAATTTTTATCTCAATACAAAAAAAGTGTCTCAAAACCGAAACTTCGAGACACTTTTTATGCTTACTGAAAGCCTATATTTATCGTTCTACTTTCACTTCACGTTAATTGGCAGCGGTGCATGAGGAGCTACAAGCTTCTGTTCACGCATTTCTTCCCAGAAGGCTGCTGGAATTGCGGTGTTTAATGCTGCTTTGTCTTCGGCAATACGCTCTGGACGACTAGCGCCTGGAATAACAGCAGCAACCGCTGGATTAGCCAGTGAAAATTGGACAGCAGCAGCCTTAATGCTGATCTGATGACGATCTGCAATAGCTTTGATTTTTTCTACTTTTGCCATAATGTCTGAAGATGCTTTTTGATATTCAAAGTGCGTACCTCCAGCAAGAACGCCTGAGCTATATGGTCCGCCGACCACAATGTCCATATTATGCTTTACGGCTTCGGGCATTACTCGCTGCAGCGCACGCTCATGATCTAATAACGTGTAACGGCCAGCTAGCAACGAGACATCCGGCTTTGCTTCTTCCAGCTCCAGCATGATTTCAATTGGCTCTACTCGGTTTACTCCAAGTCCCCATCCTTTAATAACTCCTTCTTCACGCAAACGTGTAAGCACACGAAATGCGCCCGTTCGAGCAGACTCAAATTGTCCTACCCACTCATCTCCATAAAAATCTTGCGCAACATCATGAATATACACAAAGTCCAAGCGATCTGTTTTTAAACGGTTTAAGCTTTGCTCGATCGAACGAAGAGTTGCATCCGCGCTATAATCATTAATAATTTTATTTTTACGGCCAAATTCAAAAAGTCCGCCTTTTTCTCCCATATCACGTGAAGATGTGTCTTCTAGTTCATCTGAAATAACGCGACCTACTTTCGTACTTAGCACATACTCATCGCGATTTCTTTTTGACAGGGCTTCACCAAGGCGCATCTCGGCTAAACCAGCTCCGTAAAGAGGGGCTGCGTCAAAGTAGCGAATTCCGCTTTCCCAAGCAGCATCGACCGTTGCGATGGCCTCTTCTTCTGGAATATTACGATACATATTGCCCAGTGGTGCTGTTCCAAACCCTAGTTTTCCCTGCAGTATTTCTCTCATATTCATAAAACCTCCTGAAATTTTTACAACTCTATTTTAGAAATTGATCAGTATGAAGGTAAACTCAATGACTGATCTATTCATTAAATGTGATTATTATCCCCTGACAAAATTTATTATGAAGCATATACACAATAAAAAAAAGTACGCACTTCAAAGTAATATGGGAACTAAAAAGTAACCTACTAAGGAGTAAATGAGCTTTTCAGACTCTTCTTTTATTTATGTACTTTCTACTTCTTACTCATGCAAACAAACATTGTGCATACAATAAGCAGAAAGCTACTTTATAAATGAGGTGAGATTCTTGAGAGATGAATACTTCAAAAAAATTGAAGATAAGCTCGATAAGCTTGATGAAATGGACGATTCCACAATGAAAGAAGAACAAAAAGATGAGTATTTTCAAAGTTTGCTAGATGATATGGATGATTTGTTAAAAGACATGCGCCAGAGAGAAAAAGAATCCGACCATCTTGTCAGTGAACATATGAAAACGGTTAATGACATATTTGATAACGCAATCAAAAACTTAAAAAAAGACCGAAATTAGCGTTACAACGCTTCTACTTCTTTTTAATATACTGATTTTTCTGTTTTTTAAATATAAAAACATAGTATTTCACATGTAAAAATGGTATTTTCAGTATACGCAAAAAGTAGGAGTGAAAAAAGGAATGGAAAACAGTCACTTTAAAGAACAAGTAAAAACGAAGGAAGAGCTTCGCCGTATAGTCGGAGCGCCTAACAAATTGGCGCATCAAAAAATAATTTCTTATTTAGATCGACACTGCCGGGAATTTATTAAACATTCCCCTTTTGTTATCATCGCTACAGCTGATTATAAAGGAATTTGCGACAGTTCTCCGCGGGGGGATCACCCTGGTTTTGTACAAGTCGTCGATGAGAAAAGACTATTGATTCCAGAGAGGCGCGGCAATCAAAAAGTAGATTCATTGGAAAATATTTTATCTAATCCTCAAATAGGGCTGCTTTTTTTAATTCCAGGCATAGAAGAAACGCTGCGGATTAATGGCAAAGCTTGCATTGTAAAAGAAAAAGCGCTGCTTGAAACAATGGCGGTTCACAATAAAACTCCGCTGCTCGCTATCGGCGTTGAAGTACAAGAATGCTTTCTCCACTGCAACAAAGCATTCAAGCGATCAAAGCTGTGGGATCCAGCATCTTGGGAAAGAGTCGAAACGCTTCCTTCCGCAGCTAAAATTGTCGCAGAGCACGCAGGCTTTTCCACCCTAGAAAGCCGCAACAATCCCGAAGAAAGCAAAACTCAGCACCTCTATGAAAAAAAGCCGCTATAATGCGGCTTTTGTCATTTTACCATCAGAAACAGTATACCTCCGGCAATGATTAGAACTGGTAATAAAGCAAGAAGCACGCCTTTTTTTGAACTTCCTATGTATTCATGATCACCATAGGCGCGGCCTGTTCTAAAATCGACTTTCACCTGAGATTTTTCTTTTTTATGTTCTTTTTTCATCCTCTTTGCCTCTTAGCGGCAGTTGAGCGTCAATTTGCTTAATATGATGCTCTAAATGAGCAATATAATCTTTAGCCAACCAATGGAGCGAAACGAATTTTCCATCTTCTAATTCGAATTGATACATATGCTTTTCTGTTGGTATATGCGAAAGAACGGAAGCAATTTGCTTATTTAAACTGCGCCATAGGGCAACTATTTCTTCCATCGACGTATCTTGATAGTGCTGCAGTTCTACCCATTCATCTTGTTTGTAAGGCGTCAGGGCCAAAGGTGTTTTTTCATGCTGCACATTGATAAACCGCTGCAAATTGTGAATGGCTGAGTCACATAAGTGCCCTACAATTTCTTTCGGTGACCACTTCTTAGGAGCAGGACGGTTTGACGCCGCTGCTTCAGAGAATACTTCAAGCTTTTTAGGGAGCTTTATCACCCATTCATCTAACTGAGCAATCGTCGTTTCCATGTTCATTTCTCCTTTAAGCACGTTTTTTCAAAAACTTTCCCCATATAATATTCATCGACTGATTTTTCATCTACAACGAGCGAACATACTTTTTTCCCTTCTATTTCAAAACCCATCTTTTTATACAGCGAAATGGCCGGTTCATTGTGGGTCATCACCGTTAGCTCCACTCGTTTAATGCCGCTCTGTGCTGCCCATCTCTCCATTTCTTTAAACAACGAAGTGCCGATACCTCGGTTTCCGTAAGATTGAAGCACGCCAACAGCTAAGTATGCGCTGTGTTTTTTTCGGTTAACGCTTCCGCCAATCACAGATAGATGTCCGACGAGCTGTCCGTCTTGTTCCGCCACTAAAATAGTCGAGTTCGGCATCTTTAAAAAAGTTGTAATCATTTTTTTCTGCTGTTCAAGCGTAGTCGCACGCTCATTTTCCTCGTACAGCATATATGCTGTTTCTCGATCAAGCTCTTTATTTAACGCTAAAAAAGCGGCTGCATCGGAAGCTAAAATTTCTCGAATCACGTTTATCCCTGCTTTCGTGAATAGTAGTTAACTAGAAAAAAACGGATGATATCCTTACACACGTGCTGAACGTTTTCCAAGAAACGCCGTGAAGATAAAACATACACTAAAAGCGACGGCTGAAACGAAAAAGCCAAGCATCCACCCTAAAGCTCGCATAAACGTATCTTCATTGGGATACAGAGGCTTAACGTTTAACCACTGGATCACCATAATCAATGCCAATATTAAATAAAAGCTGCTTCCCGTTAAAGCCATTTTAAGACGGTTTTTAAATGACCCTGTCCATGCGGCACTAAAGGCGCTCCACGTGAAAACACTTACAATCGTCGCTAAAAACATAAGAACAATATGTAGATAAGGGATATCTGTAAACATAAGAAGATAGAGTAAAAATATTGTAGTACCAAAATATAAAGCATTAATGCCAAACAAATAGCCTCCACTCAGCCAATGGTTTTGAAACCACTTTTTCTTGCTAAGACGTTCTACCATTCCGCCGGGCACCCACAGCGTACGCGAAAAAATAATCATCGCCAGCACAAGTACCATGCCGGCTAAAAAGAATATGAACACCTTTTCATCAGCCTTTCTATCTAAAAGAAATATGGTTAATTATACTATTAATAACAAAATTAAACTATTGTTTTCTTTACTAATAAAGAGGCTTAGACATAACAAAATTACTCCAACCTAAAGACGAACAAATGGGATAAATAAGCTGGACTGCTGGTTACACCGCTGTTGATTTCCGTGCAAGGCTTCGCTTTCCGCGGACGGCCTCGCCTGCGTTCCTTCGTGGGTCTCACCTGTTCCGCTTTTCCCGCAGGAGTCTTCACCTTATCCTCCAATCAACAGCTAGAAACTACTATATACATGACACCTACGTTCACCATACTAATAAAAAACCGAACGAAGTTGATTCTGCATTAAAAATCTCGATTCATCATTCGGATCTTCTTTCAACGAAAATACTTTTGTCACAGCTTTTTTTACGCCTATTTACATTCTTCCTCCGGTAAACGGATTGATTTCCCCTGTTAAATCACGTCCTGCTTTCTTTTCTTCGTGTGCGATGCGCTTGCCAATCGCAATTTTATTCCAAATTAGCGGCACCCAAATACACGCTCCGAACAAAATCATCCAAAAAAGTTCTCCCATTTCTTCCACCCTTTCATTTTCTGCTTTTATGTTGAAGACAATAAGAAACGCGTATACGCTTTTTACTCTTTGTTTGAATCACTCATATCGTATGAAAAGAAATAAACCAAGATTGATAAAGCCATTCCGTACACAGTCCAAGCCGCTAGTAAAATGGCGTACTGATGATTGATAAAAAACACTCCGCTTGAAATCAGCAGCAGGATAAAACTAATCCATTTTACTTTTTTCATTACTCTATCCCCTTTACTTAACCTTTTACAGTAAGTTTCTTATTGTCTACTTGTTATTACGGACAAACTGTATAAAAGTTCCATATTTTTTAAAAAACGAAAAAGAATTTGATAAAACGTTCAACTATCGATTATCATATACCTTAAAGTAAGCTATACGATTCATAAGTGGGAGTGAACAATCTTGTCTTATAGCATGAAAGAAATGAATGAAAAAACCGGGCTTTCCGCACCGACTTTACGCTACTATGAAAAAGAAGGAATCCTTCCTTTTGTAGAGCGTGATGAACATGGAAAACGCCTCTATAATGAGACGAATATTGAATGGATCCGTTTTATCTTAGCTCTGCGCTCAACAGGCATGCCGCTTGCAGAAATCAAGCGCTATGTAGAGCTCTATAAACAAGGCGAAAACACGATTAAAGAACGAAAAAACATGATGCTTCAGCACAAAGAAGCGGTAGAAGAAGAAATGGCCAAAACTTTTAAATACCTTGAACAAATCAACTATAAGCTCGCTTTGTACGACTCACTAGAAGCAAAATTAACGCAAAAGGAAATTAAAATTTAAACACAAAAATCCGCAGGTTCACCTGCGGATTTTTTATTAATAGAGTGAATTCACGGTATTCAACAGCTCTTCTGACCATGTCCAATCGCTGATTTCAACCGCATCTTTTACGTGGTGCAATTTGCTAGCTCCGATAATGCTTGATGTTACAGCGGGCTGATTTAATACCCATGAAAGAGCAAACTGAGACAAGCTTACTTCATTTTGTTCTGCTAACTTGCGATACTGCTCCACCAGCTGAAAATTTTGGTCTGTAAAGTAGTTTCGCAGCAGCTTTTCACCATGCGCAGCGCGACTTTCTGGCGGCACGTCATTTGGTGTTTTATATTTGCCTGAAAGCATGCCGCGCGCTAACGGACTGTATACCATGACGCCTACACCTTCAGATTGACTAAACGGCAGCAGCTCTTGTTCAATTTCACGAGAGAGAAGATTATACTGGGGCTGAATGGAAATGAATTTTTCAAGATTCATTTTGTCACTAATATGATGAGACTTTGCGATTTGCCACGCGGCATAATTGGAACAGCCAATATAACGAACCTTGCCTTGGCGAACTAAATCATCTAGCGCGCGAAGTGTTTCTTCCATCGGTGTATGGTGGTCAAAAAGATGAACTTGATAAAGATCAATGTAGTCTGTCTGCAGTCGTCGCAGCTGATTATCCACTTCTCTCATAATGTGTGTGCGTGAAAGGCCTTTATCATTTTTGCCTTTTCCTACGGCAATGCCGACTTTTGTTGCAAGTACAACATCATCCCGTTTTCCTTTTAACGCACGTCCAATAATTTCTTCAGATTCCCCTGTGCCATATCTAAACTCTTCATCCTGCCCTTTTCCGTAATAGTTGGCTGTGTCAATGAAGTTAATTCCGTTTTCAATGGCGCTATGTAAAATAGCTGCCGACGCTTTTTCGTCAATCCATCGTCCAAACGCCATGGTACCTAGACATAAATTTGATACTTCCAGACCTGTTGTTCCAAGCTTTCGATATTGCATCGATACCCTCTCCTTTTTATAGCTGTCTCTACTCTCTCTTATCATACACCTTAACGTCCACTTTAAGACAAGCCTTAAGCGTGCATGCATATACAAAAAACGGCTAAGAACAGGCAGTGCTTCTAGCAGTTTTCGGGTTCATTTCCACTTATTTTTTGTAATTCGCTTCTTCAGTAGACATAATATGGTAAGATTAATCATAGCTTACTCGTTATGGAAACTACATTAAGCTGCCGCTGTTAAAATAACGGCGATTCCATTAAAACAAGCGTGAATGATCATACTTGGAAGCAGCGACTTTGTTTTTTCGTACACCCATGCAAACACGAGACCTGATAAAAAGTTAACGGGCAAGGTATTGTACGTTGGAATATGCACCAGCATAAAAATAAACGAACTTCCCACTAATCCAACGACAATCCCTCCTTTACGTTTCAGCCACGTATAAAAAAATCCTCGGTAGATAATCTCTTCATAAAAAGGTGAGATCACAGCGGCTGAAACAAAAGCAAGTATAAATGAAAACAGCGACAGATCTTGTTGCAAACTAGCTGTTTTTTTATTTTCATGTGTTATACCAAGCCATTCCATGAGTACAACAATCCCCACACTTCCTAAGATCAGCACAAAGAGCCAAAAAAGAATGAGCGGCCAGTGCCGTTTTGAAAACGATTGAAAACCAATTTTTCTATCACCAGCCTGAACCATCAGCCCATACAGAGCTGATAAAAACACAGCTGCCATAACAAATCCAGTAGCTGTTCCAGCATAAAGGTCATTTTTAAACAGGGAATATAAAGCGTCCTGCAATATGCCTTCAATTAAGATAGGCACACCAACAAACGTGACGCCCAACATAATTACGAATGATTTTATTGTCCATAATCCTTGATTTTTTTGTTTCAATTTACTTCGCCTCCCTTTTACATATATTCAGTGTAAAAGGTGACGTAACGTTACCTGCAAGCATTTTTTTGGAGGGGTTAAAAATGATTTATTTTTCTACTGGGCAAGCCGCTAAAAAACTAGGCCTTACGGTGCGTACGCTTCGTTACTACGATCAAATCGGCTTGCTTCATCCATCGTCAAAAGCCGAAAACGGAAAGCGGTCCTACTCAGAAACGGATTTAGTCACACTAGAGAAAATTACTCTTTTAAAAAACTTAGCCGTTCCTTTGCGAGATATTGAACTTATTCTTCATCAAGTGAGTATCGATGAACTTCTAGCGATTCATCAGCAAAAGCTTCAGCAAAAAGCGATGGAAATTCAACAAGCTTTAGAACATACTCACACGCTTCGCAACAGTATAAAAATAGAAGGTGAATTAAACTGGAAGCAGCTCCTTCCTTTAGTTGACAATGAAACTAATGCCAAGAGCAGCTGGACGGATCTCCTTTCGCTTTCAATAGAAGAAAGTGAGATTCTGCAGCATGATTTGCCTAAAATGGAGAATGCGAGTGCCGATAAATGGATTAACATCATAAAACGAGTTCAGCTTTGCTTAAAGCACCAGCGTGCACCTCAATCTGAAGATGGACAGCTGATTGCAGCTGATATACTGTTTTTATCGAGTGAGCTATTTGGCCCTCATGCGGCTTTAGAAAAAGCCTTTTGGGATGTTCGCAAATCTCCTGAGGCATCAAGTTCACTTAATCTCTACCCTATTGACAGCGAAGTCCTTCAATTTATTGAAGATGCGATTATTTTTTACGAACAACACATAAAGGAATGAAGGTATTGAAAAAAGAAAAGCTGTTTGCTAATTCTTCTTATAAAAAATTATTTATTTCAAGCACTGCAGCAAGCTTCGGAGATTTATTTGATATGTTTGCGGTGATGACGCTTTTTACATACGTGTGGCACGCAAATTCCCTCTGGATTACGCTTATTCCTGTCGCGTACGCTTTACCTAGCATCCTGCTAAGTCAAGCAGCAGGAAATTTAGCCGACCGCTATGATAAAGTACAGCTGATGTTTCTGTCTGAACTAGTCCGTCTTCTGTTCACATGTCTGTTATTTTTTACAAATGAACCGCTTTTGGCACTTGGAGTGCTGATGCTGCGCTCTATGAGTTCTGTTATGAAAGTGCCCGCACAGCTCTCTTACGTTCGAGAAGTGGTCAAAGAAGATCAGCTGCTGCAGGCCTCTACTTTACAAAACATTATGTTTCAAATTGCCAAAGTTGTGGGGCCGTTTCTCGGAGCCGCCGCGCTGACGATTACAACGCCAAAAGCATGCATTTTAGCTAATGCCGCAGCTTGTATGATTTCTATTGGCGTGCTGTTTTCACTTAAAAAAGCACGTAAAAACATTCAAGGGCAAGCTGCTCGTTCTTCCCATCAACTGAAAGAAACGTACTCAAACGGCTGGAAAATCGTTTTTCAGCACTCAATCCTTTTACGCGCCGTTATTTTGTTTCACCTTTCGTATTTTGTAGTGATGCTTGTTGACGCTCAAATCAGCATCTTCCTACGAGATGTGCTGCCTCATCATCCGGAAATGCTCGGCTGGCTGCTTTCTGGAATCGGACTGGGGGCGCTAGCAACAGGAATGTATCTTAATAGAAAAAAACAGGTTCACCATCCATTTAGACTGTTATCACTTGGACTGCTTCTATTTGGAGGGGCTTTATTTTTCATTAGCTGCTTTAATCCAGCCGTTATGTCACGCTATTTCATTTTGATTGCTGCACCTATTGGAGGAGCCGGAGTTGGGCTTAATTTACTACTGTTTAACTATATCGTTCAAACATACAGCGACAAGGAACACCTCGGAAAAGTGTACGGATTCATCAACACCTTAACGAGTGCCGTTTTACTTACTGGTCCTCTTCTTGGAGGCATGGTTGTAAAGCTTGCAGGTGCTCAGACAACTTTTTTAACGGCGGCAATCATCATTGTAAGCGTTGGATTTGTGAGTATGCTGATGCCTCTGCGTGATAAACGGGAAAGAAACGTTCAGATTTTATAGACTTCTGTTCATCAACCAGCGGCTACATAAATCAAAGCAGCTAATACGTTCGGTACTGCAATAGCTCCAAATCGTTTTGCATCTTCAACTCGGCTCACCCTGCGCGTCTTTTTGACTGAAAAGAATGTGCCTGTACTTCCTAGCACGATACTGTCAATAAGGTATGCCAAAGCTAAAACCAGTGACACTGCTCTCATTGTGCCTGACACAAAAAAGCAGCAAGAGCAAGAACAATCCCGACCATCACGATACCTGCTATAAATCCTTTTTTAATCACTGCATTCCTCTTCCCTTCCTACTCCTTAAATTTTACCATATACTTCTTTTTTTGTATGACACCTTACATTTCATTCTACTACACTCACATTTTATGGTAAAATTAGTAAGAGAGGTGGTACATATGAAAAAACGTCAAGGAATCACGCTGCTTTTATTTATACTCGGAGCAGCCTCTATTTCTTTTGGGATGGCTTTAAAAAATATCTTTCCTTATTCCCCTGCAGCTGGCTGGATTCTAGGGACACTGCTTTTGCTAGGAAACTCATTTTATACGAGAAGATACTTACATAGAAGGTCAATTAAGAAGTAAATATCCGCCCCGAGCCGTATATACAAACCTTCATTCGGTTATGGTAAAATAGATAAGCAAAAACTGGATGTAAGGAGATTTTGAGTTTGAAAACAGGATTAATATCTGGCATTATATCTTTAATTATTGTGATTATCATTTCTATTACAGCAGGCAACTGGCAGTATATTTACTATATTTCAGGTCCTCTTGGCATATTACTTACAGCGATTGCACTCGTTACGCTTCTCGACGCATTTCGATTTGAAACGAGAGGTCCTTACTTTACACCCGTCCGGCAGCGAGAGGATACAGAGTGGATGAAACGTTTTATTATTGCAGCTGTTCCTCACTTAGTTGCTTCATGTATTTGTATTTTATTTTTATAGAAACCAAAAAGCCAATGAATGATATTCATTGGCTTTTCTCATTTATTATATTAAATACCGCGGGACATGCCGTAATAATCAATACGGTAGTCCACGGCCCCTTCTGCAAATACATTTACAGCTGATTTGGAATCTTTTTTCGGGAATACCCGGGAAGTGAAGACAATTTTGCCGCCGTTTATATAAATTTCGACGATGCTTTTGTCGACAAATACGCGAACATCGACTTCATTTGACGCTGTCCATTTTTCAGAGCGAACCACACCGTATTCCGTTGCATATTGATGGTGGAATGAAGAACGGTCGAGTCGCACTTCTTGCTTTCCTGTATCAAACACGAGGCGAAGCTCTTCTTCTTTACTATTAAACAGCTCTAAACCAAACTGTTTGGCCTCTATCTCGCGGAACGTCATATTGATTTCATATGCATTGTTTGTTGCTTCATCAATGATCACTTCTTCATTTTTTAGCGTTCCTCTAAAATGAACCGCTTGATCTCGAAGCTTATTTAACTCTTCTACAGGCTTTTGAACAAGTTCATTTCCTTCAAGCGAAAGCTCACGAGGAAGCGTTAAGGCATGGGCCCATCCGTATTCGTCTGACGGATAATCAACGTCCGGGTTTCCAATCCATGCAAACAGCAAGCGACGTCCGCTTTCATCTTGGAACGTTTGCGGTGCATAAAAGTCAAACCCCTTATCAATTTCACGGTAATACTCCATTTCAAACGTTAAACTTTCCACATCAAATGTTCCCACCGCGTAAATCACATTATAAATATTATGAAAATCGTGGCCATCCGCTTTGATTCCTTGCGGCGAAAAGACAAACACATCTTTTCCGTCCAGTTTAAAGTAATCCGGGCACTCCCACATATAGCCAAAGTCAGGAAGCGATGTTTTAACTTCACCTTTAAATGACCACTGAAGCGCATCGCTTGATTCATACACAATTAACGCGCCCGTTTCGTTTTCACGCTGAGCGCCTAGCAGCATATAATATGTATCATTTTCTTTCCATACTTTCGGATCGCGCACATGTCCTGTATACCCATCAGGAACGCCTCGTACCGCTGGATTATTCGTGTATTTTTCTACACTTCCATCCCTGTTTAGCATCGCGATACACTGATTAGCTGAACGTGAGCCGTCTTCGTATTTTACATTCCCCGTATAAAACAGCAGCCCTTGACCATCTTTTTCAATCGCGCCGCCTGAGTATGCGCCGTGCGATTCATATTCTTCCGTTGGCGTTAACGCAACCGGAAGGCGTTCCCACGTTACTAAATCCGTAGATTTCACATGAGCCCAGTGCTTCATTCCATGCATCGCGCCGTACGGATACCACTGATAAAACACGTGATATTCACCGTTTAATTGAACCAATCCGTTTGGATCATTCATCAGCCCGTACTGTGGATGAATATGATAAATCGGCTGCCAGCTGTCTTTGATTGCTTTGTCTTTTAATGCTTCTAACTCTCCAGATTTTGCTTCTAAAATCGTTCTGTACTTCGATTCAGCCATTTCTTCAATCCCTCCAGCATCTAAAAAAAGAGAACGTATTCTCCTTGCCCTCTATGATATAAAATTTCAAGTGAAAATGCTACCAAAGAACGAATGTTGTCGTTTTCTTGTGTCGGATTTTATAGATAAGTTTTTTTTTGTTTTTATAGCAGAAAAGAAGGTTTTTCTGTCAGGTGGTTGAATACTATATACAATCAAATTTCACCAGCCTGTACGAGCGTCCGACGGCACTTGCAGATTTTTTTAGCGAATCATTTGCGTTTTGCAGGAAGTATTCAACAAAATGGTAAACCCTTCATATTACATATTATAAAAGGAGGAAATGTCATGACAAAAGAAAACGTAAAAGAAACAGTGGGTAAAGAAACAAAAGGTGGAAGCAAAGAGTTATTAGTCGGCACGTTAGTAGGTAGCGTAGTGGGTGTAACAACAGCTTTACTAGTAGCGCCAAAGTCAGGAAAAGAGCTGCGTGCTTCTATTCAAGATGGAGCGAATCAAGCACTTGCTAAAACAGGTCAAGTGAAAGAAACGGTATATGCAAAAGGCCAAGATCTCAAACAGCGCACGGCTCGTCTTTCACAAAAAGTCTCCGAACAGTCTTCGCAAGTTGTCAACAAAGTGAAATCTCTGCGCACTGCTAAAGAACAGCCGCTTGCAGAAACGGCTGCAGCAGAAGAGCTTGAAACGACAGAAATCGTTCAAGATCCTGTTCTTGAAGCTGAAGCGGTCCAAGAAGAATTAAATACAATTACGCAAGAAGTAAGTGACTTAGAACAATCTGTCGATGAAACAAGACGTTAATAACAAGCTGTAGAGATATCTCTACAGCTTTTATGTATATTCGCTACCCTTCCTTCCACCCTTCAAAAAAATATCCTCCGTACGGACACGGCTCTGATTCCGGCAGTTCTTCATAACGCTGTCCGCTGTAATATTTCGCCAGCACAATCTTAGGCTTAAAAGCCACTACCTCTTCACTGTCTTCTTTCCCCGCTCTGCTTTCTCTTATCAAACAAAAAATATCCATTCCCGCAAACTCTCCGTACCCCTGATAGCACGACTCATAATAAACTTTACCAGGTGTCACCAAATAACACTCCCGCTGCCATGACGGCTGCTTACTGTAGACACTGGCAATACTTATTCCACTCACTGCACACTTCCAGCTGCAAATTCCAACCATACAACGCCTCCAACGACTTGATAGTCTATTCATCTACAACTTTTGATGAAATCAAACATCCGTTGACATGTACAGAATTTTATCTTCGACCAAAAACCTATACTACCAGATATCCTGTCCCCTTGACTTCACCCCAAAAGTGCTGCATCGATAGAAATAAAAAAGGTCTGATAAATCGACCATTTCTGGTGATTATCAGACCTCAAGTTTTTCTGCATTTGAGCGGCTTATTTGCTGTTCAAGCGATTTAGCCAGCAGTACGATTTCATGATCTACATATTTTGTTTTGATTTCTTCGATTTCCATTAATGTTTTAGAAAAGCTTTCTGCATTATTTCCCTGTCTATGCTGCACATCTTTAAAGAAATCAAGCAGTGCCTCGTTAGACTGCGTTGGACGGCTAAAATCAATCGTGTACATTTTGTACCCCAGTGTTAAATTTGTTGTAGTTGTCATAATTATTTCCCCCATTCTTCCTATAGTGATATATCTTCTACTCTTTACCCTTTAATTCCTTCTTTTTAACCTAAATTAATTATTTTTTTCAAAAAAACTTCCCATTATAAGAAAAAACACCCTTATAACAAGGATGTTAGAGTATTCTTCCCTTCGGTAAAATTCCAGATGCAAAGTCATCTTTGAACTTAAAGCTAGCAGAATTGTTTTCCGTTAGAAAATGTATTTCCCATTTAAAGACCGGATATTCGGGCTTGTACATTTCGACTTTCTGATCGGGATTTTCTTCTAATCTTGCAATTACTCGTTTGAATCCTTCATATGCAATCCACCAATCGCTTCCGGTTTCATCGGTAATAAAACAAATAGAACCGTCAATTAAATGAAGGTTTTGCTTGATATCATCAGCATTTGTAAAATACGCATTTCCAAACGTTTGAAGACAATGATCGCAATAACCTGCTTTGCCTCCATCTTTATAAATCCAGTGCGCAATTGGCTCACTGCAGTCTTTACACGTATTCGTCACTTCTTGGAGAAATGTTTTTCCGCTCCACTGTTCCTTTTCATCTTCAAAAACGGTCCATACTAAATAACTTTCCGTTTGCTCTGAAATAAAAAGGCGAAACGGCTCGTCTCGATGCCAAAAGTGAATATTTTGTTCATCTGATTCTTCAAAGTCAATGACAAAATTATCTCGTTCTAATATATGTCGAATAACATTGGTTAAAAAGGTAACATCCATATAAGGACCTCCCGTACTAAGCGTGACTTCTAGTAAAAATAGCGTTTATGAGTTAAAACATATCATGCGTGCTGAAATAACGTCAACGATTACCTCTTGCTTTCTCCGAAAACTGGAAAAGAAATGGTCAAACGCGTTATAATGGTAGTCATGTTGAAACGGAAAGGAGATTTTATGAAGTTTACCGTTCAATCAACTGCACTTTTTCTTCTCTTTTTTATTTGTTTAAGCGGCTGTTCTGATAACGCCGAGCAGTCAAAGAAGCCGGCCGGCTATTTAGTTCAAGGGCGCATTTTAGAAGTGAAACAGGATGAAATTCTTATTGCAAACGTCATTCCGCGAGATACCGCGCTTGACTATACAACAAAAGAAATACTTGGTTCTAGCGATGTACAGCCTATTTATGTAAAAGTTTCGGATGATCAAACGTACAAAAAAGGACAGCTCGTTAAAGCATGGCTCAAAAAAGACAAAAGCGTTCAGTATTCCGTTCCGGCAAAAGGCGAAGCTGTTGAAGTCAACATTTTAAAACAGCCGTAGAAAAGCTCCTGTTACGGGAGCTTTCTTCGTGTCAGCTGCCGTCCGGTCCGATTCATTTTATGCTGTTCAAAATCCCACTTTTCTAAAAAGCGCTTTGCTGATATATAACCAGATTCATATAAAAATTCGATTTCTTCTTCCTTTAAGGCAAAATCCGTTGCCGTAATCACACCGGTTGGAATTTGCACCGTTCGTTCTTTTGTCTCCGCGTTCAAATACCGCAAATCATGAGCTTGCAGCATCGTCGTAAACATACTTTTAAATAAATGGACCGGCGTCGGAATAATAGCGGCTGTATCAATTTCTTCTTTGACAAATCGAAAACCAAATGTCGGGAAACGCGGATGCTCCGTATCAAACAGCCAAATCGGAAAATTGCTTAAAAGCGCTCCATCGACAATGTATGATCTCTTGAACCCTTTGGACTTCCAGATGACCGGACGAAAGAAAAAAGGAATGGACGCACTCATCATCACGGCTTGTGAAATCTTCATATCGCTTGGCTGCATTCCGTAGCGAGGCAAGTCGTCAGGCAGCACAAGCATCTGCCCGTTCGAAATGTCTGAGGCAATAATTTTCAGCCTATCTGCCGGCAAATCCGCAAACGTTTCGATTCCTTTTTCACGCAGCAAACCATACACCCATTTTTCCAAATAATCATTTTTATAAAAACCTAAATGAACCATCAGTTCAATCAAGTTTCCAATCAGAGGAATTCGGTTAATGATCGTTTTCCCGCGAAACTTAGCATAGTCCATGTTTTGAAGCTCTCTGCGAATTTCACCGCTTTTATAGCCGCTCGCTAAAAGTGCCGCAATTAACGCTCCCGCTGACGTACCTGCTAGACGCTGCCATTCTACATTGCTTTCTTCCATCGCTTCAATCGCACCCGTGAATGCAATTCCTCGAACGCCTCCCCCTTCAAATACAGCATCTGCTTTCACATTTTCCCCTCCAATACAACTCTCTACTTTTTATATACCCTTTTTTTATATTCAGGATTTCATTACTCCATACCTTTTATTTTCCCAACCCAAAAAAGACTGTTTCTTTGATCGAAACAGTCTTTTCTTTATAGTCGCTTTATTACCATTCGGTAGTAATTCATTGTCAGCCAGTAGAAAAAGAAATAAATAATCCCGTATACTGCATCCGCTATTAAAACAGGGACTATCAGACTTTCACCGGTTAGGTTCGTAATGACCTTCAGCGCAAATAGACTGTGCAAGATGCCAATCACTAAAGGCAAACCAAACGTAAACAGCTGCTGCTTTCGAACGGCGCTCATCATTTGAGACACTGAAAACCCAAGCTTACGCAGAACTTCAAATCTTTTGCGCTCTTGTTCCGCTTCAGAGATTTGCTTAAAATAAATAATACTGCCCGTTGCCATCAAAAAGACGAGCCCTAAAAACCCTCCAATAAAAATAAACAATCCTTTACTCATTAAGCCTGCCTGAAACACATCATAGTATGAAGTACGGCTTTCGCCAGCTTCTTTTGCGATTTGATGATAGTTCTTAGCAAGTTCATTCTGTTTGTTTCCATCATCGGTATTAAATACGTACACCGCTTGCTTTTGCCCAGCTTTTAAAAGCTTGTTAAATGTATCGTGGTGGACTACAAACTGATAGCCGGCACTGTCAGAATCAAGAATGAGCAAAGGCTCGGATTTAACGACTTTTAAAGTAAGCTCTTCTGATTTGTTCAGCTGCACAGCTGCGGTTTTACCTGTACTAGGCTTAAACACTTTTCCTTTTGCCATTGAATCAAAAATAACAGTTTCGTTTGCGCTTAGCGCAGGAACCGAAACGCCATTTTTCCGCACTTCTTCTTCATCTAAAAAACTGATTTGTTCCCTATCTTTATAGTAGCCCGATGTAATAAATCGAAAATCCGATAAATCAGCAGAGTGCTTCACGATATGATAGACATACCGATTTGATTGGATATCTAGCTCATCCAGTACATCCATAAATTCTTGCGCTGCTTTTCTGCTGTGCAGCGTATAGTCATAAGGCTGCATGCTTCTGGCGTCGGCTTTTGTATTATAGTACGAGGAATACGTCACACCAACTGCTACAAGTGTAGTAGCCGACAAAATCGTAATTAGGGTTAACACTCGTGCATTTGCTTTAATTCGATACATCATGGTAGAAACGCTTAGCATATTTGCAAACGAATAATATCGGCTTGCATGCTCTCGGTAAAGCCCCATCAGCCACTCAATTGTGGCTTTAAAAAGTAAAAATGTACCGAAAATGACCGAGAACAGTACAACGGCTACAATTAGAAAAAACTTAGGCGTCACAATGTTTCCCGATGAAAGGTAGTATCCGTAGCCAACGAGTAAGATACCCAGTCCTCCCACTGCAATTGAGCGTTTCGAATTCATTTTATTTACGCGTTCACTTTTGCTTTCTGCTTGAAACAGATCTAATAGCGTATAGCGGTACATAATAAAATAGCCTTGAAACGATATAAAAATGGTAACAAGCAAAAACACTACGGCTGTTTTTAAAACCGCTTGAAAAGAAAATGTGAGCGTAATAGAAAGCGACAGTCCCATAAGCTTTAGTAAAAACAGCACAAATAGCCTTGAAAACACGGTACCTAGTAAAATACCGACCACCAAAGAAAAAATTCCCAGAAGCATATTCTCATAAAAAATCATTTTTCCAATCGTACGTTTTTCAATGCCGACTAAATGATACAGCCCGAGCTCTCTCTTACGCTGCCTGATGAAAAATGAGTTTGTGTACCAAATAAAGACAACAATAAAGGTAAGCAAAACGTAGTTTGAAGCATTAAAAATGCCCTGCAGCCTCAGCTCTTCTCCAATAACCTTTGAAATCGATTGGTCGTACTGAAGCGTAGCAAACACATAGTACACAATAATACTAAAAATCATTGAAAAGAAATAAAGGCTGTACCGGCTAATATTTTTGCGCATATTCTTTTTAACAAGATCAAATACGGTCATAGCCTTCACCGCCTAATGCGCCTTGAATGTTCATAATTCGTTTAAAAAATGCTCGTCTCGTTTGTTCGCCTTTAAACAGCTCCGTGTAAATTTGTCCGTCTTTAATAAACAGCACGCGGCTGCAGTAGCTTGAAGCCAGCGGATCATGCGTCACCATAATAATCGTGGCACGGTCTTCTTGATTTAATTGCGACAGCTTTTCAAGCAGGCTTGAAGCAGCTTTGGAATCAAGAGCTCCGGTAGGTTCATCGGCGAAAATAACGGCTGGATTCGTAATCATTGCTCTCGCTGCTGCAACGCGCTGTTTTTGTCCGCCAGAAATCTCATACGGATACTTATCCGCCAGCTCATAAATGCCTAGTCGCGTTGCGGTGTCTTTAAGCTTCGCTTCCATCTCTTTCTTAGACATTTTTGTAACCGTAAGCGGCAGAAGAATATTTTCTTTTACCGTTAACGTATCCAATAAATTATAATCTTGAAAAATAAACCCTAAATGATTGCGTCTGAAAGCAGACAGCTTCTTATCTTTCATGAGCGCCACGTTTTCTCCTTGAATCCATATCTCGCCGTCGGTGGGACGGTCAATCGTTGAAAGAATGTTCATCAGCGTCGTTTTTCCCGCTCCAGATGGTCCCATAATACCGACAAACTCTCCTTCTTCGATTGTAAAATCAATTCCTTTCAGCGCTTCGTATACATTTCCTCTTGATCCAAACGCTTTGGTTACATTTTTCCCTTCAAGAACAACGCTCACTTTTCCTCCTCCTTTCGTTCTTTTGTAGGCCACACGCTTTTCACTCGCTGCGGCAGCTCATTCTTTGTTATAATGTCATATTTCCGAACTTCATTGCCTCGAACAAAAAGGTCAATAACCGTTCCTTCTTTTAACTGTTTAATCGTTGTAAATGTTTGAAACGTTGTTTGTCCTTTTTCGTTTATCACTGAAATGGTATATTGAACTCGTCCATACTCATCCACTTTTTTTGCTTCTTTTGGGATAATCCCGTATTGATGCTCCGTTGCGGCTTTTTGATAAATCTTTATTCCTCCTATACCTGCTCCTACAACCAAAAGCAGAGCTAAGAGGCTAATCCACTTTCGCTTCATGTACGTTCCCTCCTTGTGTATAGCTCTATCTTACTTTGAAACAAGGAAAGATTCGTTTGAAGCAGATGACAATCTCAGCGTGCAATCTTACATTTTTGAAAGGTTATCAAAAGAATTCGGTTTGTAGAAGGTCAGGATCACCGTGGTGCCTTCGTGTAAAAGTGAATTCACTTCTATTCGATGGCCAAGAGCATCTGTAATTTTTTTTGAAAAATACAGCCCTAGCCCTGTAGCTCCCTTCGTTTTTCTTCCCGCATTTCCTGTGAATCCTTTTTCAAAAACCCGGGGAAGATCTTGAGTTGGAATCCCTTTTCCTTGGTCAGCGATAAATAGCTTTACGTACTTTGGAGTTTCTTCACTAAAAAAAGAAAGCTTTCCTTCTAGAGGGCTATATTTAATGGCGTTAGACAGCACTTGTCTCACAACAAACTGCATCCACTTTGAATCAGTGTGTACCAGTATGTCTAGATTTTTTTCATCAATATCCAGTTTCTTTTCAATACACCATTTTGAGAAGTACGCAACGTTTGGAAAAACAAGTTCGCTTAGTGACACTGCCTGCACCTGATAATCTTTTTCTAAGTACTGCAGGCGTGCAGAATATAAATTCTGATCTACTAATCCGTCAATTTTCATCCACTCATCTTCAATATCCTTTAGCCAAGGCCATTTGTAAAGCTCTGTACGATGAGCATTAATAAGCAGCTTCATCGCAGTAAGCGGCGTCTTGATCTCATGAACCCAAGTCGTTATATATTCCTGCTGCTCTCTCTGCTGTACGTGAAGAGCATGAGTTTGTCTGCGATACACACGATCTATATGCTGCAGCAAACTCAGCATGTCTTCATCTGCTTTTGTTCGAACATATGGCTGCATTTCTTGCAAATCGTACGCATCATTCCGCATCATTAAGCTCAACTTTTTTAGAAATTTTCTTTCTTTTATTCCTCTCCATAAAAGAAACAGAATCAGCAGACACAGCGTTAATAGATTTAAATACCAAAACGAAGTGGACGACACCTTAATATCATACTCAAGCAGCAGCAGAGCATCGATTACAATCAGCCATATAAGAACAAATAAAATCCAGCTTAGTCTTTCTCTTAAAAAACTTTTCCACATCTTAATTCACCAAATATCCTTGGCCTTTTTTAGTCACAATTTTATCATTCAGCCCGATTTCTTCCAGCTTGGTGCGAATGCGTGTGATGTTGACAGAAAGCGTATTGTCACTTACAAATTTCTCATCTTCCCATAACCTTCGCATAAGCTCTTCTCGCGATACAATCTTGCCTCGTTCTTCCAAAAGAAGCCGCAAAATAAAAAATTCATTTTTCGTTAAATGAATTTCTTGGTCGTTGTAATGCAAACTTCCTTTTTTTAAGTCTAGCACCGCGCCGTTCCACTCGATAACGTCCGAAATCGTATCTCCATATGAATACGTTCTCCGCAGAAGCGCCTGCACTTTAGCAACAAGAACATCCAAGTTAAACGGCTTTTGAATATAATCATCTGCCCCAACATTCATTGCCATAACAATATCCATTGGATGTTCACGAGAGGAAAGAAAGACGATAGGAGTTTTTGAAACTGCACGTATTTGCTGACACCAGTAAAACCCGTCATATACAGGCAAATTCACGTCTAAAATAACAAGCTCTGGGCTTTCTGCAATAAATACTTCCATTACCTTTTGAAAGTCTTCTACTCCAGCCACTTCAAATGACCACTGTTCAAATTTCTCTTTCACTAATTCATATATTTTATCATCGTCTTCTACAATTAAAATTTTCATACATTCACCTCTGTATTCCTATGTATTATGTATAACCTACTGTTGAATACTCTCTTAAAAGCTCATCTAATTCATTAGCATGACAGCAATTTTCTTAAAAATAAACCATTTATTTCTGTAAAACGAAGAATGAACGAGTATTATCGTAGTGTAAACTTGTATATGTTACAAGTTTCTCTGTTCAAATACTACAAAATAATGACAATATCGTTAATAAGTAATCTTTAAACTCCATTAAATGCTCATTTTTTGTTACTATAGTATATAAGATGAAAACTTAAACTAATTTGACATGTGGATATGTAAAAAGGAGCTAGTTATCAATGAGTGTACCCAACAAATTACGCGACAACGCAATGGTGATGTTAAAAGAGACAAGCCGAACATTTTTTATTCCAATTAGCCACTTGCCGGCAGAATTGCAGGATGCAGTAGGATCTGCTTACTTATGTATGAGGGCAATTGATGAAATTGAAGATCACCCTGAGCTAGAAGCCGGTGTAAAAAGCCGCTTGCTTTACGACATTAGTGACCTGTTAAAAAAGTCTTTTAACGAAGACGAGTACATGGCATTAGTAGGTCCTTATCAAGCTGATTTACCTGACGTAACGCTTCAGCTCGGCAACTGGATTGCGCTTTGTCCGACTGGAGTTGCAGATCAAGTATTAGATGCAACTTCTATTATGGCCAAAGGAATGGCCGATTGGGTAGAAAAAGACTGGCATATTCAAAATGAAGCGGATTTAGATGACTATACGTTCTACGTAGCTGGTCTAGTAGGTGTGATGCTTAATGACATTTGGAAATGGTATGACGGCACGGAGACAGACAAAGAATTAGCTATTGCGTTCGGACGCGGCTTGCAGTCTGTTAATATCCTGCGTAATACCTCGGAAGATTCAGAGCGCGGAGTCAGCTTCTTTCCTAACAATTGGAGCAGAGAAGATATGTTTGCCTACGCTCGCCGCAATCTTTCACTAGGAAAGAAATATTTAGAAGATGTCAAATCGCTTCCGATCCTTCATTTCTGTAAAATTCCGTTAGCGCTTGCTGATGGAACATTAAACGCATTGATGAAAGGAAAAGAAAAAATGACGCGTGACGATGTAAATAAAACGGTAAATGAAGTTGTGGATATGTAAAAACAAAAGCACGGAGCCCCTGGGTTCCGTGCTTTTTATATTTCCACCTGCAGACTTTCATATAAAGCGACTATTTCTCCTTGAATAATTGGGTATCGTTTCAGGGCTGGAACACTTGAAAGCTTTGGCGCTCGTTTTTGCTCAGCTGCTGCAGCTAGCTGAGCAAATGTTTCCTTAAGCTCTCGTTTCTCCGTTTCTGACAGCTCATATCCTTCAAACGACGCAAGAAGCATATAACCTAACTGCTGGGTAGCGACAACGGCAGGCCACAATCCTTCTAGTTTGACGGCCGTTTTAGAATATTCTCCAATCACATTATCGTACAGGGCCCGAAGATTAACGAGTTCCCCTTGAAGCTTATTTCTTTCTCGTTTAATTCTTTCTTCATCTTGTTCGGTGCTTAGCATTTCTAAAAACTGTCCTTCTTTTCGTATCACATCTCCAAGCAAATACGGCAAACGAAGCGAAGAAGCTCGTTTAAAAACTAATACCGTACCGACCACTCCGATAATAGAACCAATAACAATATCAATCACTCGAGCAGACGTAAAGTAGCTAATCGCTTTATCAGGATGACCGCTTTCAGCGATTAAAAGAGCATTTGGCGTGATAAAGAGCGTGCCGAGCGCGTAGTTTTTAACAATTACAATTTCAATTGTCGATTGAAGCACAAAGACAATGAGTGCGATCACGATTCCTGTGGGCTCAAGCATTAAAATTCCGGTCCCAATTAAAATACCTAAAATCGTTCCGACCGAACGCTGAATACCTCGCTGAACCGTTGCACGAACGGTTGCTCCAAGCATCACTCCCGCGCACGTAAGCGGAATCCAGTAAGACCTAGGAATATTTGTCGTGTAGGCAACGGCTGCGGCAATGATCATAATAATTCCATAGCGCAAAGCATTTTTAAGCACATACGAACGTTTGTGAAAAGCAGCTTTTAACCGTGTTTTTACGCTGCCTTGTGAAAATTGAATGTACTCCGTTTCTTTTAATTCCTTCATTTGAAGAACGTCATTTACATCCAATAATAATGTACGTAGCTCTTCTTTGATGGACAGATCTTCAATTTCTTCTCGAACGTCTCGAATTTTTTTATGTTTTTTTAACGTGGCCATTTCGGATGCGAACGTTTCAATCACCGCTTGTGCTTTTTTAGAAACAGCCGGATTAAAATCGTTCGCAGCGGCCATTACAAAGATAAACAGCCCTTCGGCTTTTTGATTTAATAAAAACAGGCGATGCGCAAACGATGATTTTTTCCGATTAATTTTCGCTTGTTTCATCGCCGTTTCCGCTGCCCGAAGCTCTACAACCGTTTTATGCTGCTCGGCGTGAAACGATTCCGTACCAAGAGACCCGACAAATGAAGCTAGCTGCCTGTACGCTTTCGCCACAGCAGCGGTTTCAGGTCCGCGCGGATTAATAAGCCAGCCGCTCATGCTAACACACCAAGATAGTGCTCCTCCTAAAAAAACGAGTCCTGCGTGCAAAAAAACAGCCTGCAAATTCGGCGCTGGAATGCTCGTGCTCACAGCAAATGAAAGGACAAAAAACATGGCAGAAGGCCCTGGGATTTTTAACGCTCCGAAAACATAAACCGATACAGCTCCAATAAGACCAAATAAAATAGTTTTCATCCAAGCTACGTCAGCAAATAACGAGCCGAGTGTAAAGCACAGCGTAACGCCAAGCAAAGCTAAAAATAACTTAACGGCACGCTGCGCATAAGGCTCATCTTTTGTATATAAATATGTAAAGCCGCCAATGCTTGCAATGAGTCCGTACTGCAAATGATCAAACAAAATCCCTATCAAAATCGGTAAACTTGAAGACAAGCCTGAGCTGATTCCTCTTACCCAAGGAGAAGAAGCATGGTTAAAGCGAAAAGCAGCTTTGATTCCCGGCGCTTTTGGAGAAGCCTCAATTTTATGATGAATTTCCGTATGATTATATGTTGGTGACTTTTTGTCATGACTCACCTTGACCTCCTCCTTTCTCTCCATATATCTTTCCTGTTCTTAAAACGAGATAAACCTAAAAAACCGCTGTTCCTATCCGTATTGTGTTTAGGAACAGCGGTTTTTATCCTTATGAGCAGCGTACAATAAAAACAAAAAGCAGATGAAACGAATGTCTCATCTGCTTTTTACTAACAGCTCTACTGCTTCTTTTACTAAGTTTTCCGTATTCTCGCCTTTTTCAATGCTTTCTCTTACGCATTGTTCAAGATTGGTGCTGACAATAACACCCATCGTGCGATCAATTGCGCTTCTGGCTGCTGAGAGCTGTGTCACAATGTCACGGCAGTCTTTTCCTTGTTCCATCATATTTAAGACACCTTTTAACTGACCTTCAATACGTTTCAAACGATTTTTAACTTGCTTATCATATTCCATCATACTACTACCTCCGCTCATGCATGATTGCGCTTCTTGCTTTTAAGCTGTACGCAAGAAGTAAATGTATACACAACTTTATACCTATTAGGGTATGATGTCAAGTAAAGGAAGTTTACTCTTTTTTGCACTGCTGAGATTTCTTTTCGTTACCTACCTCTTCACACTACATTTAACCTGACTGGTAAGCAGGTTCACAATAAAAAGTATAATTCCCGGAATATTAAGGAGCTTTTCTACTCCTTACAGATAAGAAAAAAAGATCATTTTCACATAAATGTTAATACTTGTTTACACCGTATTTATTGTCCTGTAATCTAAACTTAGCAATCTGAGAGTATAGTTAAGCTGTAAAAACGACTTACACTGGAGGTTTGAGATGGCTACATACGGGAAAAAATTAATGGCAAGTCTATTCATTATCATGGCATGTATTTTAGGGTTTATGGGACATGCGGCTTTTTTAGCTCCTGAAAAAACGGAAGCTGAAGTAAACTATGATGCGACGCTTTATTTTCCGTTAGACCGATATCCTGAAACGGGTAATCATATTCGTGACGCAATTGCCGCTGGGCACTCTGCCGTTTGCACAATTGATCGCGAAGGTGCTGAAGCGAACCGAGAAGAATCCCTGAAAGGATATCCAACAAAAACAGGCTATGACCGTGATGAATGGCCAATGGCTATGTGCGAAGAAGGCGGAGCAGGAGCTGACATTCGCTATATTTCACCTTCTGATAACCGCGGAGCCGGCTCATGGGTTGGAAATCAGTTAGAACAGTATCCAGATGGTACACGCGTACAATTTATCGTTCAATAATAGCAGAACAAGCTTTACTTTGAAGAGGTGAAATCATGAAAACAAAATGGAAAGAACAAGAGCTAACCATGTCTTATCATCAGTTTACGCTGTTTCAAAAAGGACAGCCAAAGCCCCATCACGACTGGAGTGATGAAGATATTCAAAAAGGATATGTCGCAGACGATAAAGCTATTTCATTTGAAGCCGTATCGAACACAAAAGCCATTATTGAAGTGTGGGTAAACGAAACTCCAGACGCATCACGGGCTGAAAAGACCACTCGCCTTCCTTTTCACGTCGAAAGCGATGGGATTGAAATCAAAAGTGTCTTATCTGAAACTTTAAGCTATGATATTCCAAACGGGTATTATTACGTCACATGCCTGACCATTCCTCTTCAAGAAAAAACAAACTCAGGCCTTTATTTAGTGAAGTATTTACTGCATTTTGAAAGTCAATAAAAAGAAAGCGGCCTACTGTAAACAGTTCAGGCAATATACAACAGTAATAACTCATAAAAAGCTCAGAGCGATATATAGCTCTGAGCTTTTTGGTGCAAGATGCTAAAATATCCATCCGTTAAAGACCATACCTAAATTAATAATAAAATGAAAAACTATGGCCGGGTATATGCTTTTCGTCTTTAAAACGACAAATGCATAGAAAAGTCCACCAAAAGAAAAAAGTAAACTCATGATTACAGGAATTCCTATTGATATGTGCAAAAGACCAAATCCAATACTCGTAATGAAAACAGCATAAAAAGTGGAAAGATTACTTTTTAAATGAGATAGCATGATCCCTCTCCAAAGCAACTCTTCTAAAATAGCGTTTATAACGGAGAATACTATACCGTATATGACGAATGATTTTGTATAGCTTATATCTTCAACGAACAGTAACGGTACAAAGATTGTAGCCGAACCAATTAGACCAAACAGTAAAAAGTACGTTAGCTTAATCGAATGATATGGCATCACTATACGTTTCTGCCCGTCTGGTAACGATGCAAAAAGAAATACCTTTTGTTTGGACAACAAAACTGAAAGCAATAGTCCACCTATGATAAACAAAAGTAAAACTCTGTTTACAATGATTTTCATCTCTTTGGATAGATCCCATTCAATGAAATAATTGCTTCCTACTTGAAACATACATGTCCCTACTAAAAAGAATAGAAACAGAGAAACAGTTGAACGGTATTTAGAGGTTAAAGCGTAGATAAAAAGCAAGCCTATGATGGGCAACATTCCTGCAGCAAATAACTTATAAGAAAAAAGAACAATCCCGAAGAAAAATAAACTTATTATAAGGATGAGTAATACATTTATTCGTAAATATTGGATATAAAAATCCTCCTTTTACTGTCCTTCTGATTCGTTTTATAGTAGCGGAAATTTAACCAAACAATTTTTAATTAAGCAATGAAAATAAGCTGAATCCGTTTAAATAAAAAAACGAGGACAAAACCTTTGCGATTTCATCCTCGATTTCCTTTACTAATCCTACTGTTACTTTCTCAGATAATCAGAACACCGGCCGTCTTCTTTTTATTGTGCTTGGTATTCATAAGTTTCTTTATTTGATATAAACGGGCTGATTTCACCAAGCGAGAACAGGTGCAGCTCATGCATCGCTCTTGTGCATGCCGTATAAAATAAATTACGCTCGTATTCATCTTGGTAACATTCACTCGACGCATTGTAAATGATGACGGCATCAAATTCAATTCCTTTTGCTAAGTAAGCTGGCAGAACAAGCATGCCTTTTTCAAATGAACTTGTTTCTTTTGTCAGCAGCCTTGCAGACATTGCTTCAGGAAGTGCTTGGAATGCCTGAAGACTTTCCTCAGCTGTTTTGGCAATAACGGCAATCGTTTTATAGTTTTGCTGCTTCAATTCATTAATTTTGTGTATGATTGCCTCATGAAGGTCTTGGACGTTATCTGCAGCCGTAACGGTTGGCTTCGCACCGTCTCGATTAAACGGCTCGATTAAATGGCCATTTGCCACCATATCTCTTGAAAACTCAACAATTTGACGTGTTGATCGGTAGCTTCTCGTAAGAGTCAGCGTTTCTGCTTCTTTCTCTTCGTACAGTTCGCTTGAAAGAATGGTCGGTGCGTTCAAGGCGTGCGCATAGATCGCTTGATTCAAGTCTCCAAGCAGCGTCATTCTGGCATGCGGAAACAGCTCTTTTAAAAACGCCAGCTGAAACGGTGAATAGTCCTGTGCTTCATCAATAAACAAATAGCGAATGACAGGATTAGCTTTGCGCCCTTCAATTTGATCTTTTATATATAAGTAAGGCGTTACGTCTTCATAAGACAGCTTCATGTTCATGACTCTTTGCACCGTATTTTTAGCAGTGTCTTCCCATCCTTCTACATGCAGAAAAAGGTGCCTCCTTTCAAACAGCTGCATATAGATACGTCGAATGTCGATAAATTTAAGCTGCTTGATCGCCTGCTTAATAAATTTCATTTTCTTAGCTACAACGGCCTTTGCTAAATACGCTTGTTCCCGGTCGAAATCATCAAATGAGCTTTCCGTATAGCCTTCCTTTTTCTGCAGATGCTGATAGGCCTCTACATAATCTTCTTTTTCTAAGAGCTGAATTTCTTCTTGAACCCAATCTTTTTTGCGTTCAAGTTTTTCAAGCTGATTAATGAGTTTAAGCGCCCACTCGGCTACGAGCTGCATCCTGTTAGGAATGGAAATTCCCGTATCAAGCGAATAGAAATAAGACAGCAAACGCCGAGCAGATAACACGATTTCGCCGCGAAACTTAATGTTTTTAAAAATGATGTCTTTAGTAGACAGTTCTTTGATATACGCATCTACCTGCTTTTTAAATTCACGGCTTGCCTTGTAGCGAATTTCCTGCATTTTTTGCTTTTTTGCCGCAGCATCTTTTTCCGTTAGCAAATATTCGATTTGAACGAACAAGTCCTCCACTTCAAACTCGTTTCCTAACCGGCCATCGGCATATTGCTGAAACGTTGTTTGTTTCATATTGTCTTCTCCAAGCTCCGGAAGAACGGTTGAGACGTAGCTGTTAAAAAGCGGATTTGGTGAAAACAGCATCATGTTTTCTGCAGTCAGCTGCTTTCGGTGATGATAGAGAAGATAAGCCACGCGCTGAAGAGCCGCAGACGTTTTACCGCTCCCTGCTACTCCTTGAACGATCAGCACTTTATTTTTTTCATTTCGAATAATTTGGTTTTGTTCTTTTTGAATGGTCGCTACAATACTTTTCATTTGACTGCTTGCATTGTGTCCGAGCACTTCTTGAAGCAGCTCGTCGCGAATGGTAATCCCTGTATCAAACATGCTTTTAATTACGCTATTTTCGATAATAAACTGACGCTTTAGCTTCATCTCGCCTTTAATCGCTTCACCTGGCGTTTCGTACTGCGCTTTTCCCGGTGAATAATCATAATAAAGACTCGAAATAGGCGCCCGCCAATCATAAATTAAAAACTCTTCATCTTTTTGATCCATTAAAGAGCCCACGCCCACATAAATAGCTTCCGCTTCTTTTTCACCATTTTCTATAAAATCAAAACGTCCAAAATAAGGGGATTGCGTTAATTTTTTTAAAGTTTTTAATTGATCATACGCTTGTCTATGGGTAATTTCACGTTCAGCTAAAAGTTCTGCCTGCTGCTTAATGCTCGTAAATGTCTCAATCACGTCATCTGGCTCATCCATATTAACCGTAACATCGTCCCAAAACGTGCTTCGCAAATCGACAATTTCGCCTTTTACGTTTCCTACGCTTTTACCTATTTTTTCAGCTTTTTGGCTGATTTCTTCTACTACCCAATCAACTCGCTGCTGTTCTTCTGTTAAATTTTTGTCTTTCACTTATCCACACCCCTTACACACGTTACCCGATAACAAAACTTGTTACCGGGTAAAAGCGATCGTTGTTTATTTTTTTCAGAGTCTACATACTTCCCTACTGAGTTCGTAAATCCCTGCTATGTAACCATATTATGTCTTAATTTCCACCGTTAGTATACTGAAAAATAATGAACTCCACAACAAAAAGGGCTGAGAAAGTCTCAAGCCCCTTATCTTTATAGGTCGTTCCTCTACTTATTAGCTATTACTGTTTCCAAAAAGTTAGTAGATGAATGATGGCTGACACCACTTCTACCCCTTGAAACGCCAGTAAACCTGCTGCTGCCGCTGTAAACAATCCGACTACCGCTTCTTTAAAAATGAATGGCATTGATACCAGCTCCTTTGCTTATTTAAAATAAGTAGATTTGTTATCATTCTACTCTTTTTTTCAGAATTTTCAATACCTTTTTATCAACAAAATAAAATAAAAACGCTTTCACTTTATAAAAATAAAGTGAAAGCGTTTTTCAAGCTTCCTTTTCTAATGCGTTCAGCGTAAGTGAATATTCTAATCCTTTTCCTTTTTGCACAACGTGCTGCACTTTGCCCATATTGCACGCTTCTTGCGCACTAACGGTCATGCCGTTTGTTAACTTGAGCTGCACAGGTTCTTCCGCAATTCGTACATCGCATGCTAAAGCTAACTCATATCCTCCGCCAAACGTAAAGTTTGTAAGAAGCGCAATCGTTTGTTTGGAGCTGCATGAAATACGCTGAAAAATCGCTCGAGCTGCTACTGCATGAATTGGCTGATAAAGCCTTCCTGTTTCTTCACGTAGGAAAGAGGTTGTTCTATGATCTCCGTTCATTTTATAGTACTCTCCCATAAATACAATAGATCCAACCGACGCATCGTGCTGCAGCTCATTCATCGTTTCTTGCAGCTCATACATGACTTCACTGTTCAAACGATTAAGCATTGACTGATTCATTCGTACAACCGCCACATGATTTCTTTTTTCTACTTTAATAAACCTTTTCATCCTTCCTCCGCCCTTTCCCCTGTTGTTCTTTATAAATAAAGCGCTTTCAAAACATTTCGCTTTTTAATAGAAAAGTTATCTTCATAGTTTCATCATACAACAAACTCATAATTATTTCCATTACTTTTTTAATTTTCCGTCAATAATTCCATGAATCATTTCCATGTTTTTATCAAATAAGACGTGCTATAGTATAAACAGCACAAATGCAGCTGAACTCACTGATAAAAGGAGTAATCACTATGAAATACGACTTAACAAAATGGGAGCCTCACGGCTATTCTTGCCCTGTGGAAGCAGCCGTTGATGTAGTCGGAGGCAAATGGAAAAGCGTCATTTTATATCAATTATCAAAGGAACGCCGGCGCTTTAATGAACTGCGCAGACTCATTCCCGGCGTGACGCAGCGAATGCTCACACTGCAGCTTCGCGAACTCGAGCGCGACGGAATTATCCACCGCGAAGTCTATAAACAAGTTCCGCCTAAAGTAGAATATTATTTAACACCTTTTGGAGAAACGCTCATCCCTATTATCGAGCTGATGTTTAAATGGGGATATGATTATACGGATAAAATTGCTGAAGCGAGAATTCAAGCAGAGAAAGAGTAAAAAGCACGCAAAGCGTGCTTTTTTTATACATGTTTACGAATCAATAATTCTTTTAACCCGTACACAAACGTGCTTTCAATCGGCTTTAACTCAAATGACGGGCTCCAGTCCATCTGCGGATAGCGGTCAATCAGCTCAGCCAGCATAATTTTTGCTTCTATTCGAGCAAGCGGTGCTCCTAAGCAAAAATGAATGCCTCTTCCAAATGCCATATGCACATTTGGCTTTCGATCGATTTTAAATACATCCGGGTCTTCAAAATACTGAGCGTCTCGATGCGCAGATCCCATCCATGGAACGACGTGTTCGCCCGCTTTTAGTTTCTTGCCTGCCAGAGTCACATCTTCTTTTACGATTCGGTGAAGAGCTTGAACGGGTGAACGATAGCGAAGAACTTCTTCAATCGCAGAAGGCAAAAGTTCTTTCTCTTGTTTGAGTCGTTCAAAAGAAGCTTTATCTTCCATTAAACAATAAATCGTGTTTGAAATTAAATTTGTGGTTGTTTCGTTTCCTGCAATCAGCAGCAAAATAGAAAAACCGACGATTTCTTCATCCGTTAGCTGTTTCCCTTCTTCTTTTGCCTGAAGAAGCACGGAGATAATATCATCTCCTGGACGCGTGCGTTTTTCTTCAATGATTCGATAAAAGTAAGTTTCTAGCTCATCATTTGCTTTCATTTTCTCTTGCTGCAATTTTTCGAGCGTTTCACGTTCGTTATTAGAAGGACCCGCTACGATAATATCCGACCAATCTTTAAACTGACGCTGATCTTCTATCGGCACGCCTAAAATATCGGCAATTACCATAACCGGAAGCGGATAGGACAGATGCTCGACTATATCAATATCTTCAAGATGCTCCACTTCTTGTAATAATTCATTTGTAATACGCGCAATTTTAGGCTCCCATGCTTTCATTGCTTTAGGCGTAAAAGCTTTATTGACAAGCGCTCTCATTTCAGCATGCTTAGGCGGATCAATATTAATTAGGCTCGTTCCCAGAGCAGTTTGTCTTTGGTTTTGTGGAGGTCTTCGATCAGAAGAAAAAACATTCTTTTGTTCTAGCACTTCTTTGACCCCGTCATAGTGAAAAACATCCCATACCTGTCTTTCTTCATCCCATTGCACAGGCGCGCTGTTTCTCATCTCTTCATACCATGAAAAAGGATTAAATCGCTCTTCTTTTGTTTGAATCGTATTCACTTGACGGACAATTCCGTTTTCTCTTTCGGTTTTCATGTTAAAACCTCCCCGTATCGTTCAAATAGAATGACTGTGTAGTCATCTATGACCAAATAGTACCATATATACGAATTTTCTTAAAAATGATAGCTGTATATTTTAGTAAAAATGAATCGATAGAAGGATATTTTTTACAAAAAAGGGTAGGCGCATAGCGCCTACCTTTTTAAGAATAATGTTCTTCTGGTTTTTGTAACCGGTTGTCTAACGCGTACGCGCCGCTTCCTGCTAGAATCATATGAAGCGAAACGACAAAAAGGGCAACCTCAAGCTCATAGCCGCCTGTAAAACCAGCACCGCTTTTCGCTGTAAAAATAGCGCCAATCATTACAATCGCAAACAAGACACCGATTAAACGCGTTTGAAATCCAAGAATCATAGCGGCTCCCCCTACGAATTCAATAACCGCAACCGCATAAGCGAAAAACGCAGGAATGCCCATGCTGTGGAAAAAACCGACCGTATTATCAATACCGCTTTGGAATTTGCCAAGGCCATGAATAAAAAACGTTAGCCCTAACATAAGACGAAGTAAAAACGTTCCAAGCTGATAGCTTTTCATTTCTTTTCCTCCTTTTTTACTTTTGTCTGCACATGTAACAATTTTAGTTACAACTGTGAACAAATTCAAGGGGTTAGAACAGAAAAACAAGATATCAGCAAATTTCTTTATCTCATTTTAAACGTTTCTTTTAGAAGTAAGGCAATACTCCCTGCTCAGTCACGCTGAAGATACGAGAGAAATGCAAAAATATGATCCTGAATAATAAGTTCTGCCGTAGCAGAATGGCTCTTTAATAATAGGTGTTCAGAATATCGAAATCGGTTAAATTTATTTACATCAACATGGTGAACGGCCTGCACATGACAACCTTCTATGATGGCTTCTATTTGGGCACAAGGCGGTACAGCAAGAGATTCGGGCCTAATTTTCTCCAGGCACTCTCTACTTATGGCATGAGGAACAGCTGTCATCGAGCTCATTAATAAATCTTTTCTTCCTACCGTCTCGTTTAACACGTACTTCCACCCCTGCACAACATGCGTGAGCTTCGCTTCATCTTCACATACGTTTAAAGCTACATCAACGCCGCTCGCTACCGCTGAAGCAAATGGATACAACTCTTGAGCTGAAAGAACAAAATCTCCGTCTATAAAGAGAAGAATATCTCCTGTTGCTGCAAGAGCCCCCGCAGCTCTTCCGCAGTCATGCCCTAACCGCTCATCGTAGACGATAGTTTTGACGCCCTGTTCTTTGGCATACTTCTCTGACTGATCCGTAGAGCCGTTAATCACAACAATAATTTCCAACGGTTCAAGTTTTCTTGCTTCTGCAATCACTTGTTTGATTGTTTGTTCTTCGTTGCAAACCGGAATAATAACAGACAGCTGTTTTCCTCCATAAAAAGAAGATAATTTCCCCCAGCCGTGCTCCACAACTGGAATGGGCTGCGCAAGCATATCCACTCGCCTTTTACTATTCGACGACAGCGCATAGTATGTTTGAAGAAGCTGCTGATAGGATTGAATTCGCTCTTTTCTGCGCAGCGGACGATCAAACGGGCGAAAGCTTCCCTTTCCCTCTGTCTCAATCGTAATATGCGTGCTTACACGATACTGTGTTAAAAACGTCACAAATAAAGAAAGAGGCGGCATCTCCCAGTAGTTCTTTAATACGCTCAGCAGCACGCCGTAAGGTGCTTTTAAATAAGCGTTGACACGATGAGGCTTTCCGAGTGCATGATGCAGGACCGTACTCCACGTCAGTTCACTGCGATTAAAAGTATTCATCTTTGTTTTTTCCCACTTGTTTAGTACAACATCACTATGTCCGAATAACAGCGCCTGCACAAAACGTTCAATCTCAGAAGCCGAAAGAATAATATCTCCGTCTACAAATAAGACGGCCTCTCCTTTGGCGGCTTTGGCTCCTTCCATTCTTGCTTCATGGGGAGAAAGGCGTTTTTCCACTACTTTTACTATGCACCCTTCTTCTTTTGCTATTTTTACTGAAGCATCGGTACAGCTATTTGCGATTACAATAATCTCAAGCACATTCACTTTCTTAATTTGTTTAAGCACGGTCTTTAGCGTGTCTTCTTCATTGTAAACAGGCAGCACGACAGAAAGAGTTTTCATTAATATCACCCCTAAAAAAAGAACCACTGAATAACTCAGCGGCTTCATTCATTTAAAATACCTCTTGTATCTACAACTTTTTTTGCATTTTTTACGATTGACCAATCCACCTGACTATGGTCAGTTAATACCAGTACAACATCGCTTTTTTCGATTTCCTCTTTTGTGAGCGGGACAGAAAAGTACGTTTGCTTATTAAAGACGGCAGAGTCAATATACGGGTCATGATACGTTAATTCATACCCTTTTTCTAAAAGACCTTCACACACGGTTAGCGCTGGCGATTCACGTATGTCATTTACGTCTTTTTTATACGCAACGCCCACCACGAGCACGCGCTTTTCATTTGCGTTAAGCTGCTTTTCAACCCGTTTAATCACTTTATTTGGCATTTCTTCATTAATATGATGAGCCGCTTCAATAAGTTCGCTCGTTAATCCATTTTGCTTTAGTTTCCATAAGAAATAAAGCGGATCAACAGGTATGCAGTGCCCCCCTATTCCGGGACCTGGATAATAAGGAGTAAACCCAAACGGCTTGGTAGATGCCGCTTGTAAGACCTCATAAAAATCTATTCCTAATTCCTCGCACAGTTCATTTGTTTCATTCACCAATGAAATATTGACCAGACGCTGAATGTTTTCAAACAGCTTGCACATTTCCGCTACTTTTGGAGAAGAAACAGGTACAACCTTATGGAAAATAATTCCGTAAAATGTCTGTATATGATGAAGGCACTCTTTGCTGTAGCCGCTGATCACTTTTGGAATATGCTCAATGTCATACGACTTGTTTGCCGGATCAACTCGCTCTGGAGAATAAGCTAAATAAAAATCTATTCCTGCTTGCAAGTTAGAATCTTTCAAAATAGGCAAAACAATTTCTTCAAGCGTACCTGGGTAGGTAGAGCTTTCATAAATAATCGTTTGCCCTTTTACCATGTATTCTTTTAAGAAAGTAGATGCGCTAATAACTGGTCCTAAATCTGGATTGTGCGTTTCTGTAATTGGGGTTGGTACGGTCACCACTACATACTCGCAGGCTTGAAATGCCGAAATACCTTTTTTTAATTCATATGCTTGAAAATTTTTCTCCTTTTGAATCACATCATTACTTACGTCTGGAATATAGCTTTTCCCTTGTCTTAGCGCTTCAATTTTCCGCTTGTCAATATCAAGTCCAATCACGGTATAGTTTTTCTTAGCAAACAAAAGAGCAAGAGGCAGCCCCACATACCCAAGACCAATAACGGCAACTTTTTTATTCATTCTTCAACACCTCAAACAAAATATCATGTCTTCGTATGTCCGGGAGAAATTCGCCTCTTTCGCTGGTTTGGCTGATATAGTACGCCATGGCTTCTACATAATCACCTAGGATTCGCTGCGTTGACGCTGCCAAACCCTTGACTTTCATATGCTCTTTTCGAATCCGGTTTGTTCGCGCGACATCCACAAAATGAACAGGCTGGACATTAAAGCCGTACATAATACTTTGTAATTGAAATAAAGGCGGAATAATAAGAGATTCGTAGCCTACTTTCTCCATTACATCCCGTTTAATTGCATGCGGAATTGCCGTCGTCGTATTAATGGTTAAATCCGGACGTTTGCAAACAATATTAAGAAAATATTTCGCCGCGCTTACAGAGTGGATGGGATGCACTTCGTCAAGCAGACACTCTAAATTATTAAGCGCTACATCAACTCCTTGGTCAGCCGCTTCTAAATATGGACGCAAATGTTCCGCGGAAATCACAATATCTCCATCTACGAACAAGCAAACTTCACCGCTGCTGTACATCGCACCAATTGCTCGAGGTACATTGTGTCCAAGGCGCTGCTTGTAATGAAGAACAGTAGCTCCGGCTTCAATCGCTCGTTTGACCGTTACTTCATCGGCTCCGTTGGCAACCACAATGATTTCCTCCACTCCGGCTTTTCTTACTTCTTTAATCACGTTTGCAATCGTCTCTTTTTCTTCACCTGCTGGAATAACAGCACTGTACTTAACTCCTGTTTTCCGTTTTACATTCGGTGTATAAGCGGAAACAACTTCTCGGTTTCGATTACCATCTGTGAGCCCGCCTCTTATTCCTTTTTCTTCGATAAGATGAGCTAACGCTTTAATATGATCTCCAATAATATAGTTAGTGGAAATAGGGAAAGGAGAATTGGTAGGAATGGTTTTGTGGGTAGTTCTAATCTTATTGGTATAAATAACGTCTGAAGAACACGGTGCAACGATTGACATTCCTTTTAAAAGAGCAATCGTATGAGCAAGAGGCGGGTGAGCTAAGTTCTCGTATCCAATTTTAGCTGCCGATGTTTTCTTGATAGCATGGGGAATAGCTGTTAATGCTTGAATGGATAAATCTTCACGCTGCAAGCATAAGTTCAGCATGTATTTCGCAACGGAAACCGGATGCGGACGCACTTTCCGCTTCATAGTCCATGAAAGGTTGTTCAACGCTATATCATGACCGGTTTCTATAGCCTTCGTATATTTCATCAGCTCCTCATGAGGAACCGCTATATCTCCGTCCAAAAAAAGCAAAATATCTCCTTTTGCTTTTTTAGCCCCAATGGCCCTTCCAATATTAATACCAAGAGCTTCTTCATAATAAACAACGTGGCATCCTGCACCCTCCGCGATTTCCTGTGTTGTATCACTGGATCCATTTACGACGACCATAATCTCAAAAGGCTTCATTTTTTGAACTTCTTTAATGACAGGTAACAAAGAATCAGCTTCGTTACAGGCTGGAATAATCACTGATACTTTCAAACTCACTCAACTCCGCTGAAAATTCGAACATACGTAATGGATACTAATGGAATGGTTACATCTGCAGGCTCGCCATATGAGCTTGATGTACGTACAACAGCCGCTGCGTCCGTAACAGCAAGCAGTGTTCCATTAATAACGTCAATAGCTGTGATGATTTGCACAAATGAACCTACATTTTCTCGTAATGCATCTTGAAACATATTTTTTTCCTCCTTTCGTTTAAGCGCTTTGAATAGTCACAATGCTTGTAAATGGCAGTAATACCGTTGACGTTGGAGACTCTACTAATTCCAAATAATCATCTCCCACAAACGTGACCACACCTTCAAGTGGACCAGCTGTCGTTTCAATCACAACTTCCTGTCCGATATACTGCTCGGCAATTTCTTTAAAAGGTGATTCTTGAGATTCTTTAATAATACTTATTACGTACTCTTTGAACGTGTCAGAATAAACGACTTCTTCTACTGCTTTCTTTGTGTTTTCCTGAATAAATTCAGCAAATCGATTTGAAAACAAAAGGTGTTTTATCTTTTCTACATAGCGACGGTAACAACAAAAAAACATAAATTTTGTTCCTCCTTTTTATACTGTTATCCCTTCAAATTACCTATAACAATTGACGTAACCTGAGAGATTACTTTATCAATATATACAAGCTGTATCATAAAGGTGACAGAACTTTTGTCGTATTTCCATACAAATACGCACTTGACTAGTCCATTTTGTATAGGGGAATCCCCTACCTACCTCCTACCTACTACTGAAACCAATACAAAAAAGACAAAGCCCTTAGACTTTGCCTTTTTGTATCTATTAAATGATAAATCAGTTAGCTGCAATACGCTTTGCTCCTATATAGCGCTCTTTCCAATAGCTTGAATTTTTATCGCTAATTGTCACGCCTTTAGAAGACGATGCGTTAATAAATTTTCCGTCTCCAAGATAAATACCTGCATGAGAAGGCCCTTCTTTGTACGTTTCAAAAAACACAAGATCTCCTACCTGCGGTTCACTTACATTTTCACCTGTTTTATAGATATCTTCAACCGTTCTGGGAATATCAACGCCTACACTTTCTTTATATACATATTGAAGATATCCACTGCAGTCAAATCCTGAAGGTGTAGTGCCGCCCCATTTGTACGGCGTGCCCATTAAAGATTTTGCTTTGCTGATTACTTTATCCGTATTCACTTCTGATTCGCCTTCTACAACGCCGCCTTTACCTAATGCATTGTATGTATTCTCTCCAACAATTCCATCTGCTTCTAGGTTATGTTTCTCTTGAAAAGCCATAACCGCTTTTTTTGTTTCATAATTAAAATAACGCGATACTTCGCCTTTTAAAAATCCTTTATCTTTTAACACCGTTTTAACTTGTTCAACATCATCATTTGTCATCCCTTGTTTTAAAACCGTGTCGCCAAACGCAGCGTGTCCCATTGCCGGACTTGCAAATAAAGCTCCTCCTACAAGAAGCGCCGATAGCATTTTTTTCATTTCGTTTCCTCCCCGAATCATGTTTTAAGCACCGTACAACCATACCATCTGCGGATAACAATTCAATTAATAGAAGATAACAATTTGATAACAATCTCCTTAAACAGCCTCAACTCTTGGATGTAAAACGCCGAAATATAAGAAGAAGAGAAAAACAACTATTCTAGCAAATAAAGGTGATAAACATGAATTGGTTTAAACGAAACAAAGCGCACGCCGAAGCAGCGGCTGTCGAATCCATCACTGTAAAGCTTCATGTATCGGACCCGATGATAAAAAAGCAGATTAACATGATTTCCTTAACAGCAGAGGATCTCGAACGGATTGCCAGATTTCAAGTTCACGCGCTGAATGCCATCGAAGAGATCGTGAACGATTTTTACAAAGCTATTGGCGAACAGCCTCATTTGGTTGCGATTATCGAAAAGCACAGCAGCGTCCATGCATTAAAGCAAACGTTAAAACGGCATATTTTAGAAATGTTTGATGGACAAATAGACGATGCTTTTGTGGTAAAACGTCAAAAAATTTCCAAGATGCACGTCAAAATTGGACTTGAGCCAAACTGGTATTTGTGCGCATTTCAAAATTTATTTACTTCGCTTCTTTCAGTATGTGAACGTAGGATGGAATCAAAAGAAGAATGTCTGGCTTTTATTGCAAGTATGACAAAGCTTATTAGTCTAGAACAGCAAATTGTGTTAAAAGCCTATGAGCTTGAATATGACGAGCGGCGCGCTGGACTTCAGACTCAAAAAGAGAAAATTCAGCTAGAAATCTCGCGTACATCCTCTATCCTTTCTTCGTTATCTGAAGAAACGAAAACGTTTATGAATCAAATGCACAACCAGTCCTCTGACGTCGTTTCTTATGCAAACAAAAGCTCTGAACTAGCAGAAGTCATTGAGAAGGAATCCGTTACGAGTCAAGCAAAATTAAAAGAAGAACAAAACATGCTGGGAAGCATACAAAAAAATACGTCGCTCATTCAAAACAAAATGAAAACGCTCGAATATACATCACAGCAAATTCATCAAATCGTTTCGATTGTTACTTCTATTGCGGAGCAAACGAATTTATTAGCACTAAACGCTTCAATTGAGTCTGCTCGAGCGGGTGAGCATGGAAAAGGATTTGCAGTGGTGGCACAGGAAGTACGGAAGCTTGCAGAAGAAACGAAGAAATCGATTGCTAATATTTCCACTTTTATCGGAGACATTCAAAAACAAATCGAAAGCGTCTCGGCCCTAGGCGGAGAAGTCGCTACATTAACAAAAGATACGGCTGACAATATGAACAACATTACTTCTTTTTTCACGAACGTTCTTAGCATAACAACCGAGAACAAACAGCAAACCGTTCTAACAAAAAAAGAACTTGAAAAAATAGCCGATGTAATGAAGCAGCTGTCTCTGCGTATTGAGAAGATGGCCCATTCCTCAGAAGAACTTGAACGGTTAACTGAAAAAAGTTGATATGCAAAAAAGCCTTCTCAGCTTGCACAAGAAGGCTTTTTTTATTTTTTAAAGCTAGCGGGCTCTTGAGAAGAACGTTCGATAAACTGGACAAAATCCTCTCCGTATATGCTTCGAATCAGAGCCGTCAGCTCCACAAAGTCAGGCAGCTCTCCGTAAACATCCCGAAGCGGCATCGCTCCTTGAAACAAAGGATTTTCAAGAGGGTTATAATCCTCAAGCGTTTTTAAAAACATCTTTTTTCCTTCTTCTGTGAGCTGTACGTATGTATTCCGCTTATCTTTCTCATTTTTAGAAAGGGTAAGATAGCCCCGCAAGTGCAATTTTTTTGCAAAGTTAAAAGCTGTGGATAAATGCATGACGCCTAGCTTTGAAATGTCGGTCATCGACGCGATTTCCAGCTGATAAGCAATCCCCAAAATGTGATGCTCATTAATGCTCAGATCGTACGGCTTAACCCACTGCTCCCAATCCTTTTCAGTAGACTTCCAAAGAGCTTTACTTACTTGCATCACAAGCTGATTAAACAGCATGGCATCTTTAATTGTATCTTGATTTAACGTGCGTTTCACCTCTTCACTTCCTCTCTAGAAATGCAACCGTTCACATCATTTTCCCCTAAGACTTTATAAACAAAAAGAATGAAAATATATACAAAATATTATACATGATTGCTTATATATTTCAACTTATTTTGCATAAAAATAAATTTAAACGTTTCTTTATGTAAAAAAACAGGCGTGAACGTTCAGCGTTCACGCCTGTTTTTTAATGAATATACCGTTTACCAACCAGAAGGTTTGAAATAACATCCGTTGGAATTTCAAACTCAACGTTTCCCATATATCCTGGGGCGACTTTGTATTTATCAAATACAATTCTAAGCTTATGATCTTTCGTAATGTAGAAGCTTTGATTTTCATCAATCTCTTTAAAAGGATCCATATCTTCTTCAGTCAGCCAGTAGATTTTGCCTTCTTCATGTTTCATTTGATCTTTCATTTGCTGTTTAATATTTTCACTAATGACCTTTATATAGCTTTTATCTTTGAACAAACTTGGAAGCGTAACGAGCACTTCGTGTTTTTTATCAATCGTGTCGTACTGATTGACGCTCGACGTTGAAGCTCTCGATTCTTCCACATATCGATGAACCACAAGCAAATCATCGGTATCCGTCATAATATCATAGCCGCTGCTGACAGCCACGTTTCCTTTCTCTCCTTTTTGTAATGTTTTCATCTCTTTTTTAAACTGTTCATACAGCTGCTCGTTTTCTTTTATATACTTTTCATTCAAGCTTGTTTGGAGACCTTTGTTTTCCAAGCCTGAAATCGATGGTGTTTTCACGTCAATACGAGAATGCTTTTCTTCTTGCTTTAGTTCATCAAATGTGATCACTTCTACTACTTTTCCAAGCACAGGAATTTTTGCCATTGCATTTGCCGCGTCTGGACTCACATTCACCGTTGTGATAAAAATCATCGCTGCTGCCCCAATTGCGCTCGGCCAAATATAGGATTTCTTTTTACGAGAATATGAAGAAAGTGCCTTTGCAACAACATCATCTAATTCCTCTGGAATAGGAATGTCATGATACTGCTTCTTTAACTTTTCTATTTTTTCATTCATTGTTCTAAGTCCTCCTCCGTCATCGTAATCCGCAACAGGTTCAACGCTCTGTATAGCCTTGTCTTGACCGTATTTACATTTTCCTCAATAATTTCCGCAATTTCGTCCATTTTCAAATCTTCGAAAAAACGCAGAATAATAATGGTTTTATATTTAACCGGCAGATGATCCATTGCTTGGTTTAAATCGATATCTTCATACTGATCTTCACGTCCGCTGCTCAAGTGCTCAAGCGCTTCATCGTCCATAAGCGTTAAACGTTTATGCTTGCGCAGGAAATCGATTGCTGTTCGTACAACAATTTTATAAAGCCAGCTTTTAATCGATTGAATATCCTTGATACTGTCCATTGAAATGAGTGCTTTTTTAATCGATTCTTGCACAATATCAAGCGCATCTTCTTGATTTTTTACATAGCTAAAAGCAAGCCGGTAAAAATCCGCTTTGTGCTCGGTTATGCACGCTACGAGCATCTGATGTGCATCATGTTTTTTCATCATCTTTCATACCCTTCTATTTTCTCTTGCTGAAGTACGTCTATAAGGTAGACGGAATAAGTAGAAAAATAGTTTGGTTTTTTTTAAAAAAGTAAAACTAAATGATCGTCTCATGCGTCTATTAGGTAGATATATACAAAAAGGGGAATATTACTACATGAAAACCATGGGCTACAAACGTATTTTGACACTGCTTGGATGCTGTATTTTGTTTCTTGGTACAGCAGGGTATATCGTCAAAGCAAACAGTACAGAGAAAAAAACGGCAAACATTCAAACAGATCAAACCTATCCAAACGTTGAAATTCAAACGCTAGTTAAAGACCTTACCGACGGAGGCTATGCCATTAGCTACCCTTCCTTTGGTAAAAAAGAAATCGATCAATCCATTCAAGCTTACGTAACAGATCAAGTCGCACACTATGAGAAAAAGCTGAAGAAGCAGTCAAAAAAGAAAAAATCTGAATTAACAATTACATATAAAATTGTCCATTACAGCAAGCAAACGCTAAGCGTTGTCTTTGATGAATATGAATCTGTAAATGGAGAGAAAGGAACGTCTTCTCTCAAAACCTTTACATTTGACCTGCCTAATCAAAAACAAATGGCGTTAAAGGATTTATTTAACGAGGATGCAAACTATTTAGATCGCCTTTCGGCTATTTCATATGCTGAATTAAAAAAACAAATGAAAACAGCTGATTTTGACCCGGACCTTCAAAAAGGAACTCAGGCAGCTGATCAAAATTTCAGTCAGTTTGCGCTGCTTGAAAACAGTATTGTGATCTATTTTAAACCTTATCAGCTAGGTGCTGAACAAACGAAAACCAAAACAATCGCTATCCAAAAAGATTTATTTAAAGACATGCTGAGCGATGCTTACAAAGACGAAGTAGCAAATAAAAATAAAGTCAAAGAAACGCCTCCAAAACATATCGTTAACGAAATGCCGCAGCAAGGAGCGCCTATTGATCCAACTAAAAAAGTCGTTGCGATGACCTTTGATGATGGACCTAACCCTGCATCTACCAATGTGATTTTAGATGGATTAAAAGAAGTGAACGGGCACGCTACCTTTTTTGTGTTAGGAAGCCGCGTTCAATATTATCCTGAAACAATCGAACGTATGGTCAAGGAAGGCAACGAAGTCGGAAATCACTCTTGGGATCATCCTCAGCTCACACGGTTGAACGAAGCGCAGGTCAAACATCAAATAGGCGATACCCAAGCGCTCATTAAACAAGTGAGCGGCTATGAACCGCTGCACGTACGCCCTCCTTATGGAGCCGTGAACGCAAATGTAAGACGTTATATCGGAAATCTTGGCGTGACTCTATGGGATATCGACCCCGAAGACTGGAAATATAGAAACGTTCCTCACTCCGTTCAAGCAGTTATGAGCCAAGTCGGAGACGGAAAAGTTATTTTAATGCATGATATTTATCAAACAAGTGCCGAAGCAGCGGTTGAAATTATGAAGCAGCTTCACGCACAAGGGTATCAGCTTGTTACGATTTCACAGCTAGAACAAGTAAAAAAAGAGCGGGAGCAGCTGCATGTGCAGTAGCAGATAGCAGACGAACGCGTTGCAGCCGTTAGGATGGCTGCAGCGCGTTTGTTTTTTTCATGCGATGTTTAATAAATGCTATACAGAGCAGCGTAAACGGAATCACTACGTGAAAAGGGATAAAAAGCAATACCGGCATAATCGTTAGCTCTTCTTTTAAATGCTCTTGAAAGTTACTTGCAATCGTCAAAGAAAAAAATAAAATCACCGTGCCCACAGGATATGTCAGCGCAGAAGGTCGTTTCACCTTAAACAGTGTGGAAAGTCCAACAATCACAGCGTAAAAAAAGACGCTGATTTTAACAAATCCTCCGATTACTAATGCAATCATAAAAAACACGTCCAGCCGTTCTAGCTATTACTTCAAATCCTTTGTGCACCGTATAAATAATTAACAGCATCAGCATCACATTCATTACAAATAAAGGACTGTCTCTTGTTCCTCTGACGCCGAACCTTCTGTTTCCTTTGTATTGTCTTTGCTTTTTTTATTTTTAAATAAAGAAGGCACGATTAAAAACACCTTTCTTTTCTTTTTTTAGCTTTTTCCAAATAAATGCTTTGTATGCAATTTTTAATAGAGCAATCAAAGCGTAAGACAAAAAAAATAACAAAAACTATCGGTAGAATGTTTTCAAGAAAAAAAACAAAACCGGAGAGTGAGACGTATGAAAATCGTTTGGATATCAGCTTTGCTGTTAGGATGCTTAATGGGATTTTCTATCGGAGTGGATATGATACAAGGATTTAGTTTTTCCATGGCCTTGCAAAATGCCTACAGTCCGTTTCGGGTTATGGAGTTCGCTGAACTATTTGTCCTTTTTTTCCTTTTGTTCTGTTTTGTAGCTGAAGTATTTTATCGTTCATTTAAAGTGAAAAAAGCAAAACAGCGACAAAAATAAAACTCTGTAAAAAACACATATTTCTCCTTTTTACCACCTATTCTCCTTCTCATTTAAATGTTATAATTTTCATAATTGGAAAAACTTTTACACGCCTTTCTACATGAAAAGCTGTACGCTTAAACTACAAAATAAACATTGACTTTGAACTAAAAGGTGAAGAAATGATGAAAAAAAAATTAGCCGTTATTAGTACAGCTTGCTTACTTATTCTTGCAAGTGATCCCGTCCCTTCTTATGCTACTCCCGATTCCCCGGACTCCTCTTCCGACGTTTTGGACCAGTCAACAGACGTGGATACAACTGAAGAAGTAAAAGCAATTTTTGACTCCCTCTATCAAGAAGGCTATTCGCTTGGAGAAGAAGATGGATACGCACAGAAAAAATTCGAACAGTTTGATCAAACAACAGGACTGGACAAATCTTCTGAAGAATTCACGTGGTTTATGATGGGGTATACGGTAGGATATAAAAAAGGGCAGCAGCAAAAAGAGGAAGAACTCAAGACTGAACAAGAAAATGAAATGGCTGCCGGCGAAGAGGAAGGCTATCAGCAAGGCGTCCTTGATTACAAACATGCTACTGTTCAGTCAGAAATCGACCCTTTTCCTTCTAAGTCATCCGACTGGAATAAAGGGTATGTTCAAGGCTACAAAAAAGCTATTTCTTTAATGGACTTATCTGTTAAAGCAAAAAAAGAAGGCTATGACCAAGGTCTTGAAAATGATTCAATGAGTGTTCCGAGCATGTATGATGATGAGGATGTCACACGTCAGGCTTTTACAGAAGGCTTTGAAACCGCTCAAGCCGAAGTGCTGAAGCACCAAAAAAAGCAGTTTGAAAAGCAGGGCTACGTACAAGGCTATCACGACCTTCCACTCGAAGTACCTGCAGAAGCAGAAGGCGAATCGCAAACAGCCTTTGAGCAAGGATATGAAAAAGGACAGAAACAAAAGCAAAAAGACGTAAAAGCAGACGGATACGACTCAGCTTTCACTTATCAGACCTATAGAGCGCCTAAAAGTCTTCAGGACAAGCCCGAGCTAGAAAAATGGTACAAAGCAGGTTTTTATTCGAATAAAGATGTGAAATCTTTACAGCAAAAAGCTTATAAAGACGGCTGGAAACTCGGAAAAGAAGTGAGCGTTCCCAGAAAATACAAGCAAAATAAAGCTGCGGTGGCAATGTACAAGAAATATTTTGAGCAAGGCCAAAAAAAGCAGGATAAAACAGTGAGTCATATCCTGCTCGGCAGCGGTATTGTTCTTACACTGGTTGCTCTTATCACGCTATGGAGGCTCCGCCGCCGTAAAAATGAAGACACAACACTAGATAGCTAAAAACGAGTACATGAAAAACCCGGAAAATCACGATTTTCCGGGTTTTTTATGTTAAATAATCATTCGTTTATTTTCCGCAAGCTGAACTTCTTGCTCTTGTTTTGACTGATTTTGTTTTCGAATTTTCAAATAATAATAAACATAGCAGCCTATAAAGAAAATACCTCCGCAGTATAACGCCATTCGCTGCTCGGGATCAAACGCAAGACTGATCATAACGATACAGTTCGTAATAAGCGCTACGATAGGAAGAACCGGATAAAGAGGTGTTCTAAATTTCAGATCTTCCACTTTTCCACCTTTAGCCACGTAAGCACGACGAAATGCAAGCAGTGAAGCGGTAATCGCAATCCAGCCAATTTGAGCGCCAAGTCCAGCGAGTGAAATCAGCCATACAAAAACGGTTTTAGCTGCCACTACGCTTGAAAGCAGCGAAAAACATGAAATCACAAGCGTAATTAATAGTGCATTAAACGGAACTCCTCTTTTGTTAACTTTTCCAAGCGCAGGACTTGCCATTCCTTCTCTTGAAAGAGAATAAAGCATACGTGTAGCCGCGTAAAATCCAGAGTTTGCGACTGAAAGAAGAGCTGTTAAAATGATAAAGTTCATAATATCCGCCGCGTAAGGTACACCTACACTGTCTAACACAACAACAAATGGGCTTTCTACGACGCCTGCTTTTTCACGAGGAATCATGCTTGCTAGGACAAACACGGATAAGACGAAAAAGAAAAGCGTACGCCAAACCGTTTGCTTAATCGCTTTTGGAATTGTTTTTTCTGGATTTTCACTTTCCCCTGCCGCAATTCCAATCAATTCTGTTCCTTGAAACGAAAAGTTCACCGTAATCATTGTAATCAGCAAAGCCGTTACGCCATTTGGAAACAGCCCTTCGGCAAAGAAGTTTGATAGAAGCGGTGCTTCCTGTCCGCTTTTCATATCAATGAGTCCAAACATCGCCGCTCCGCCTACAACAATAAACATAATGATGGCGAAAATTTTAACGCTTGAAAACCAAAATTCTGTTTCACCAAATGCTTTAGCTGAAAGTGCATTTAGTGAAAAAATTAACGCTCCAAAAATGGCGCACCATAACCAAACGGGCGAGTCTGGGAACCATCTTTGCATTAATTGTCCAGCAGCTAAGAACTCAAGCGCCACCGTTACTGCCCATCCTAGCCAGTACAGCCATCCAATCGCAAAACCGGTTGCAGGGCCGATAAATTTAGTGGAGTACGTTTGAAACGATCCTGCAACTGGCATAGCAACGGATAATTCTCCAAGACACAGCATCGTTAGATACATAATGATCCCTCCTACTAAGTAGGAAATCATTGCTCCCATCGGACCTGCTTCATTGATGGTATAACCTGAACCCAGAAAAAAACCGGTACCAATACATCCTCCTAGTGATATCATAAAAAGATGCCTTGTTTTCATCGTTCTTTTTAATTCTCCTGGCTGTCCCTGTGGAATATTCATCCCATTTCCTCCCTTTGCTGCACAAAAATGAAATCGCTTTCATTTTTTTAGGTTTATTTTGTTTTTATAGCCGCTTACTAGGTAGCTCTTCATGGCTCAAGTCCATTAATGCCGGATGTTTTTCAAATGGCGCCAGCCCCGTAGCGAGGATGGCAGCCGCTTAGCCCTGCATAAACGTTTATTGGATCATAAAAGATTTTCTTCTACACGATACCTATTAAGTAGCTCTTTCTTATAAAAGCTTATCGCCAAACAATGAACTCATTAACGCAACCGCTACTTCTGCAGTTTTGTTATGCTGATCTAAAATAGGGTTCACTTCTACAAATTCAGCAGATGTCACCATATCTGCTTCCGCTAGCATTTCCATTGCTAAATGACTTTCTCGGTAGCTGATGCCGCCTTTTACAGGTGTACCTACGCCTGGTGCATCATCCGGATCTAAGCCGTCTAAGTCCAGCGACAGGTGCACGCCGTCTGTACCGCTTAAATAATCAATCGTTTCTTTCATCACTTGCGTCATACCTAAACGATCAATTTCATGCATGGTATACACTTTAATTCCTTTTTCTTTAATTAACTCTTTTTCACCATCATCCAATGAGCGTGCACCGATAATAACTAGATTTTCAGGTTTAATTTTCGGGGTATACCCTCCAATATTTAAAAGTACAGGATGTCCAATACCAAGGCTCACCGCTAACGGCATGCCGTGAATATTGCCTGATGGAGATGTTTCAGCGGTGTTTAAATCACCGTGAGCATCATACCAAATAACGCCTAAATTTTCTGAACCTTTTGCGACTCCTGCAAGCGTTCCAATTGCAATGCTGTGGTCTCCGCCTAATATTAACGGAAAACGGTCTTGCTCTCTCACTTCTTCAACTCGTGCAGCAAGCTGTTCATTTCCGCTGGCTACAGCCGCTAAGTTTTTCAAATTCGTATTTTTATCTACGTCTGCCCGCTCTTTAATTTCTACTTTAATATCGCCTTCATCGTGTACGGTATAGCCAAGAGCTTCTAAGCGTGTATTCATGCCTGCATAGCGGATCGCGCTCGGCCCCATGTCTACACCCCTTCTTGTTTGTCCGTAATCCATTGGTACACCGATAATTGAAATGTCTTTTTTCATTTTCTATACCTCCGTTGCATTTTATTCTGTGTGAAGTAAACATAGGTGTTTATGTAACTATGTATTTTTTTCATTGATACAGCCCCTCATCTATTTCTTATGCAAAAATGATGCCAACTTTGTTTGTAGCATTCTATCAGTCTTTTTATCACGGGTTTTCTTACACATGCCAAAAAAACTGTCGATTTCTACAACTTTTTGGCAAACCACGCAAATTTTTTTGTCGTTTGGTTTAAAATCGCCAATTTTATTTGCTTTCATAAAAAAGAGATTGCGACATAACAAACTCCATTCAATTTAAAGATGAACAAATGGAATAAAGGAGCGAGTATGGATCGCTCGTTACACCGCTGTTGATTTACGTGCAACAGCTAGAAGTAACTACACACTGAAAACCTACGTTTGCCATACCAATAAAAAAATCCGAACAAGTTGGATTCTCCATCAAGAATCTCAATTCATCGTTCGGATTTTTCTTCACCTAAACTACTTTTGTCCCAGTCTCTTTTTTAATTTGTAATAACGTCTCCGTCTTCATCATCGCCGGTATCGTCTTCACCAGGATCTTTTTCTAATGAGACCACTTTCTTTTCTTCATCCCATTTCACTTTGTAGCCAAGGGATTTTGCTACTTTGATAACTGATAAATACGAGTGATGATTTGGTTTATACAGCTTTAAGTCACTCGAATCAATGACGCCTAAGCCTAACAGCAGGCGGTCGGACTGAACGTAAGGCTTTCCATCAATCAGCTTCACTTGCTTATCAGTAAATGGATAAACGGCACGGTTGACTTCAACCGTAAACTCTCCTTTTTTCTCTTCTTTAATTGGTTTTGGCTGTTTGGATACATATTTAATTGCGTCTACTCCTAATACCGTGCCTTGGCGCGTATTATCAGCGCCTCCGTACATTTTCCCTGTTTCATAGTCATAGATGACCGCTTGAACGTTTCCGATATGCTCAGGCTTTTCTTCAAACGCATGTCCTTTAGCCATCATTTCAAGAATTGTATCTTGGCTAAAGCCTGGTTCCCATCTTACGGTTGGATAGCCGCCTGAATAAATACGAGGTGTTAAAATCGCTTTTTGAATCGGCATCTTATGGTCAATAACATTCATAATTGTTTCTGCTACAGACGCAATGATGGTGGGGCCTCCCGGTGAACCAATTGCCATAAACGGCTTTCCGTCTTTTAACAGGATCGTTGGAGACATGCTGCTTCGAGGACGTTTTTTAGGCTCAACCTCGTTCACGCCTCCCGGAGTGGCATCGAAATCCGTCATTTCATTGTTGAGCATAAATCCGTAGTCAGGAACCATAATTCCTGAACCAAAAACTTGTTCAATGGTAGTCGTGTAAGAAACCATGTTTCCCCATTTGTCTACAACAGAGAAATGAGTCGTTTGGCCGATTGGATTTTCTTCCTTTACTGTTGCTTTATTTGGATTTTCTTTTCCTTCATATTTCCAAGGGTCTCCTTCTTTGACATTAGGCGTTGCTTTGTTTGGATTAATTAATTTACGACGTTCTTTAATATAATCTTCATCTAACAGTCCTTTTTTCGGCACTTCGTAAAAGTCTTCATCTGCCATATACGCCGCGCGGTCCGCGAAAGCTAAGTGCATCGCTTCCGTTAAATGCTGCAAATACTGAGGCGTATTGGAACCCATTTTTTCTACATCATAACCTTCCATTAGCTTTAAAATCTGCTGAACGGTTAATCCGCCGGAGCTAGGAGGAGCCGCACTAACCACATCGTAGCCTCGGTAAGTTGTTTTAACCGGCTCACGTTCTTTTACAACGTAATTTTTCAAATCATCCATGGTCATGCTTCCATCGCGTTTTTGAACTTCTTTAACAAGCGCTTTTCCAATTTCTCCTTTATAAAGAGCGTCTGATCCTTCTTTTTGAATAAGCTTTAATGTTTTAGCAAGATCCGGCTGAACAAGCTTATCTCCTTCTTTTAACGGCTTGCCATTCGGCACGAATACATTACCGGCCGTTTGGTATCTTTCAAGCTTGTCCACATTTTCATCAATGTACTGAGCCATCGACCAATTTACTTTGATTCCTTGTTCTGCTTGAGCAATAGCTGGTTTAATAACATCTGATAAGTCCATGGTTCCATAATCTTTAAGGGCTGTTTCTACTCCTTTTAGCGTACCAGGAACTCCAACTGCCTTTCCTGTTATGTGACGCTTACTGAAAGGGATGACTTTTCCTTTTGAATCTAAAAACAGCTTAGGCGTGACATCAGCTGGTGCCATTTCACGGCTGTCTAACATCGTAATTTTATCTTTCTTTTTTTCATAAATCATCATAAAGCCGCCGCCGCCGATACCTGACATCATCGGTTCCACAACGTTTAGAGATAATTGAATGGCAGCTGCCGCATCTACAGCGTTTCCGCCTTCAGCTAAAACTTTCCTTCCCGCTTCAGCAGCCAGTGGGTGAGATGCCGCTACAATTCCTTGTGTAGCACCTCGTTTCATTGAATGGTCGACACCCGGAACTTCAGCAGCAGCTGGTGTGACAACTAAACTTAAACTAAATAATGCAATAACCAACATCTTCATAACCTTCATCTGGGTCTCCTCCTTCAAATACATTATTTCACATCGTCTGAAACGATGGATTTCACAAAGAATAAATTGGTTTATTATGATATTTTTTACATATGTGTATAAATAAAAAGCAAAGTAAATCAGACCTTTGCTTTTTTAGTTAATTGCATGTTTACCTTTTTCTCTATTCATTTACAATTATCTATATTTTCCAACAATTTATCCATAGGCTGATAGTTTCTTACTATTTTTGGAATTATGTAGACTGAACGCTCTAATAATGTAGAAAATCTAGCAGTTAAGAAGTCGTTGGACTTACATGCATTTCTTAAAATTTTTATAAATATTCTTATTGTTATATAAAAAGCAATTCTTTATGAAAATCAGCATATGTTTCCTCAAAACCAAAAATAAAACAGGACTTTTGATTCACCGTCCTGTTTGCAGCATGTTTTCGACTTTTTTAATATCTCCGTGAGTAGGATTGATTTCTCGGGCATAGGCGATTTGTTCTTTCGCTTTTTCCATTTCTTTTAATTGAATATAGGTTTTGGCGAGTTCGAGCGGCAGCATAATCCCTTCAAAACCAAGATCTTGCGCCCGCTGCAAATAAGACAGCGATTTTTCGTAATTCCCTCCAAACATAAGCGGAGTTTCCCGGTATTTTATTCCTCGAACGAAGTGCGCCAAGCTTGAAGATGGATTTAATGTTAGTGCCTGATGAAGAGCTCGGTCCATTTCTAAATTTAATACCATTTTTTCAAAGATAATTGATTCTTCGATTTGCTTTGCTAAACAAACCGCTAAGTAACAGTACAAATCAGATGCTTGAGGTTTTTTCTTCATTTCTTGTTGAATTTCGCGTTTGACCTCTCTCCACTTTCCCTCTTCTAGCTGATTCATGACGTATTCTACATGTATTCCCACCACTTTGCCCTCCTTTTCCTCTTTATCATAAAGGATTTCTGCACAAATGAAAAAAGTAAGTGTTCTTCATTCTTCTCAAAAGATCGTTACCGTTAAAAAATAGGCAAATTTCTCAATCACTTAACCCAATTAGTACATAGGATATAGAGACTTTTACTAAAGGAGGTTACACATATGGGCGCAAAAGGCGGTTTTGGTTTTTCATTTATCGTTGTTTTATTTATTCTATTAGTAATCGTAGGGTGTTCTTGCTACTACTAATTTCTAGAGGGGATGAACATCATTCATCCTCTCCTATTTCAAAAAAAACCATGCTTTCGCATGGCTACATACCGATTAGATGAATGAGTAGAGGAACTCATTGTTCGGCAATATTGAAGAAATTTTTGGTTTTTACTTCCGCCTAGTATGCCCTTTTTGACGGGAGCTATGCGTAAATAAAGTTAACGTTTAAAAGCGAAAGCCAGACGCACCTACAATAACAAGTAAAACAAATAACACAACGATTAACGCAAAATTTTGTTTTCCCACGTACCATCCCTCACTTCCTATTATCTGCTTTTAGTGTATGCAACAGCTTGGCAAAATGTTTAGGACAGGGGTGCGGATTTTTCCAATGAGAAAAACCTTCAAATTTCGCCAAAAAAAGTGAATCATATTTTTATTTCTTTCGTTATATATAGTAAGAGATTTTCTACTATAAAAAAGGGGGACCTTTAATGCGCCGACATTCCAAATTGCCCATTGTTCTTGTCTTTGCCTTCTTTTTATTCATCGCAACTGTTTTGTGCGTAACCTCTTATATGTCTTGAACGTATAAATAATATAAAAAAATCGCCTTATCGAAGGCGATTTTTCTACCCTAGCATTATATCTTCATTTGGATAACGAACAGCTTCGCGCTTTTGCTTAGATAATGAAAACGCAAGCGTTAATGGCCCCACTTTTCCTAAAAACATGATAAAGATAATAATTACGCGTCCAAAGTACGAAAGTTCAGGAGTTGCTCCCATTGATAAACCTACTGTTCCAAACGCTGAAACAACTTCAAACATAATTTTTACAAACGGAAGGTTTTCCGAAATATTTAACAGGAAAATGGCCCCAAATACAAACATAATTGAAATCATCGTGATGGCTAGTGCCTTAAACACGTGAAGAGGAAGAAGTCGTCTCTTTAACAGCACAATATCTTCCCGGCTTCGTAAAAATGCCCATACAGAAAAAACAATCACCACAAACGTTGTTAGTTTAATACCGCCTCCTGTTGACGCACTTCCTGCACCAATAAACATTAATAAGACCATTAAAAAGACCGTTGCATCATGCAGGTGAGCTAAATCAATTGTATTAAATCCAGCGGTTCTTGTCGTTACCGCTTGAAAATAAGAAGCCCATACTTTGTCTCCTAATGATAAATTTCCGAGCGTATGCGAATTGCTGTACTCTAAGAAAAAAATAAAAAGCATGGCAATCACATTAATCGCAAACGTGCTGATAATCATAATTTTTGAATGCAACGTTAGTTTTTTATACGATTTTTTCACCCACATATCAGCAAGAACGGTAAACCCTAACCCGCCAATGATGAACAAAAAAGAAATCGTTATGTTAATAATAGGATCTCCAACATACTGTACTAAGTTATCAGACAGTAGTCCAAACCCTGCGTTATTAAAAGCTGAAATTGAATGAAACAAGCTAAAGAACAGCCCCTTAGACCATCCGAATTCCGGAACCCAGCGTATCGCTAAAAAGATAAGTGCAATAAACTCAATTAAAAATGAAAAGATAAACAGCCTTTTAACTAGCAGGACAACTCCGCCGACGCTTGTTTGATTTAATGCCTGCTGAACGAGCATACGCTCTTTAAATCCAATTTTTTTACCTAGCATCATAAAAATCAACACGGCAAATGACATAATGCCAAGACCGCCTATTTGAATTAACAGCATAATGATCGTTTGACCGATGACGGTAAAACGTGTACCTGTATCTACGACGGCTAAGCCGGTCACTGTCATAGCGGAAGTAGATGTAAAAAGGGCGTCTACCCATCGGATTGGCTCAGTAGTAGAAAAAGGCATCATCAATAGAAGAGCACCCATAATAATTCCTCCGCCAAAAATGGAGACAAGCAGCTGCGGAGGGGTGAGTTTAATGATTTGTTTTTTCATGAGTTAAACTCCTTCTTCTTCAAAACGGTTCAAATCGCGGTTATGTCCGATAACAATCAGCATATCTCCTTGTTCAATTATTTCATGCGCGGTAGGCGAAATCACCATTTCCCCGTCTTTTCGCTGAAAGCCGATAATGTTGCAGCCGTACTTGGCACGAATGTTTAAATCAAACAGCGTTTTATTATGAAGTTTCTTAGAGGCGACAATTTCGACAATACTATAATCCTTTGATAATTCAATGTAATCAATGATTTTTTCTGACACTACGTGATGAGCAATACGTTTAGCAATATCACGCTCAGGATGAATGACTTTGTCTGCTCCTATTTTCTCCAGCACTTTTTGATGATACATATTCACTGCTTTTACCCATACTTGCTTAACGCCCATATCTTTTAAAAGCATCGTTGCGAGAACGCTTGCTTCGATATCATCCCCAAACGAAATAAGAGCATGATCAACATTGCGGATACCTAGCCCCTTTAAGCTAGCTTCATCAATCGCGTTTGCTTGCACAACATATGTAGCTGAATTGCTAAATTTATTTACTACCTCCTGATTGCGGTCAATAGCGAGCACATCCACATCCAGATTAGCAAACTCTTCAACCAAACTGCCTCCAAAACGACCTAATCCCAATACAGCAAACTGTTTTTTCATAATGTATTTATTCCTTTCTTCAACTGCTGTGTGTTCTCTTAGCTTATACTTTTTCTAAAAAATTACATATTTTTCTTAAAAAAAGCGCAAAAAAACACAGGAAGGCTCCTGTGTTTTTTCACACTCTTCCCCCTCAAAACGCTTGCGAAGTTAGCTGTCGGGTTCGGGTTTTAAGAGTAACCCTACCTTTTTAAGGATTCACCCCAGAGCACAATATGTGCGTAAATAATGGGTCCTCCGCTCCGTAATGGATTAAGCGATTTTTATTCAAATATCTATGATCTATTTTTTAGAATAATCGATTCGATTCATGATACGTTTCACTTCACGAAAGCTATCTTACTCCTGTGAATTTTGTCTGTCAAGATATTTTTAGCAAAGACCTCACTTGCGCTGCAAGCTGCAAAAATCATATAAATCTAAACTGACAATCATTTTGTGAAATTGATCAAATAAATTAATAACAGCCAAAAGCTCTAACAGCTGTATATCACTGTAAAATTTCTTTAATTGATCCATATCAGCATCGGTCAACTCCCTTGGACGCACTCGGTATACATCAATAAATCGAAACAGCAGTCGATCTTTTTTTTCCAGCTCTTTTTCTCTTAACACTTTTTGATTAAGCGTCTCATCGCCTACATATGACATGCTCATACACGTCTCACAGCCGTTAACACCTGCTAGATAAAGCCTTATTTTTTCCTTAGTCTCTTTTTCTACTATATCGCTGTTCCAAAGCGTGTTGTAAAGCTCATCATACAGTCTTTTTACATGCGGAATTAAATTCAATGCTTTTTCAAAATTTGTTCCCTCTTCGTTTGCTAACAAAACTCTTGCCATTTTTCACTCACTCCTTTTTAATTATTATAGTAAGAAAAATGGGAATTTTAGATTACATATAAAACATCTTATCGACTATTACTAATCAAATGAAACGTTAATGAGAAAGAAGGTTTTCAATTGAAAATTGATGAAATTGATTTATCGATTTTGCAGGCGCTGCAGCAAAACAGCCGCCTTTCCTTACGAGAGCTAGGAAAACAAATTAATTTGTCTCCTCCTTCGGTGGCAGAGCGAGTAAGGCAGCTAGAGAGCTTTGGCGTTATAAAAGGGTATACGATTGATATTGATTATGAAAAGCTGCATTTGCCCGTGTCGTGTTTTATTGAAGTAACGATGAAAAACGGAGAGCACGAGCGTTTTAAACGATTTATTTCTCAGTATCCCTACGCTTTATTCTGTGAACGCATCGCCGGGCAAGCCTGCTTTATTACAAAGCTTCAGCTTCCTCACCTGCACATACTCGAACAATTTATTAACGAAATTACACCTTATGCCAAAACGATTTCACACATCGCCCTTTCTCACGTAGAGATGGCTCCTGCATTATTGAGTCATTTAAAAGATGAAAAGTGATTGAAACGTAACGAAAAAATCCGAACGATGAATCGTTCGGATCTTCTTTCCACTAAACTACTTTTGTCCCAAGCTCTTTTTATTCGTCCAACAGCATAAAAAATAACCCTCCAAAGCTGGAGGGTATAAATTTTCCGAATAATGAAAGTTTTACAACTTCATTTTAACAGGTGCCGACATTTCTGTCTACTTAAAAATGTAAAAGAGCTCTCTATTAATAGAAAGCTCTTTTACCTGCTTGTTTTTTGAAAACAATCAATCTATATAAAAGGGAACTACCTAAGGTTGAAAGTCACGTGAAACCTTGGCAGTTCATCCTGGATATACCGGTTGATATGATTCAAAACAAGTTCTTTCATCATTTCTTCTTTGACTTCTAATTCCGTTTTTTTATCTTTTTGTTTTAAAATGAGAATGTAATAGACTTTACCCATTTTAATGGGCTCACTACTCTCTCCGATGTGCTGTTTTTTTAACACATCTATAAAAGAAGGAGATAGACTTGAAAGCTTTAGATTATCAGCATTCTCTATTTTGCTCACTGTCTGGAATTCAGCATATTTTTTTTGAACGTCCTGAAGCGATGTTCCCTTTTGCAGTTCAGCCGCAGCGGCATCGGCATCATGTAAAGTGGAAAAAGCCAGCTGCGTAAAAGATACGCGCGTTAGATCGTTTTCAATACGTTTATAGTAAGCAGTTAGTTCATCAGACGTAATTTGTTTACGGAAATATTCTTCTAATTTAAACTGATTCGTTAGCTGGTTGGTTACATCACTGGAACGAATATTTAACACTTCATAACCTTGTTTTCTTGTATCCTCGTCATATGAGCGTTTAATTTGCTTCCACATATCCTCGACTTGTGTTTGTACTTCATCGCTTGTCTTTAGATGCGAAATTAAGATTTTTTGCATAACAAGCTGCCGCAATAACTCTTTGCGGTAGCTTGTATCATTTAACGGAGCGTCTGGATTCAAGAACCCTTCAACGGCTAAAAAACGGTTGAATTCAGCTCCTGTCACCTTGCCTCCCCCATATGCTGCCAGTTCTTTGGTAGAAGATAGCTGACTAATTTCTACAGAAGGAAACATCGTATTTGAATGCTTCCCTCCGCAGCCGGTTAAAAATCCGAACGCTGTTAATACTGCTAGCAGCAGCTTTAACGGTGTTGAACTCATCCATTGTTATCCTGCTGCTCTGAAAGCTTTAGAGAAATGGTTTGTTTTTTTCCATTTCGATACACGTCTAATTTCACTGTGTCTCCTACTTTACGTTTTGTGTATAGATATTGACGTAAATCACTGGATGTTTTGACTTCATTTCCATCGATGGCAACAATCACGTCTTTTGATTGTAAACCTGCATCAGAAGCAGAAGAGAATGGTTCAACCGTCGTTACGACAACTCCTTCAGACGTATCGCTTGTTAGGCCTAGCTGGTTTTGTTTTGTTGCAGCTGAAAGCTGACCTACATCTTGAAGACCTACCCCCATATATGGACGCGTTATTTTTCCGTTTTTCATCAGCTGTTCAATCGTCGGCTGCACTTCATCACTTGGAAGAGCAAAGCCGATGCCTTCTACATTGTCTTCTGAAATTTTCATACTGTTGATGCCGACTACTTCACCGGAAGAATTGATAAGTGCACCGCCGCTGTTTCCTGGATTAATCGCCGCATCCGTTTGAATTGCATCTACGTTCCAATTTTCTGAAATAGGGACAGAGCGTTTTGCTGCGCTCACAATACCTTGTGTGACCGTACGAGAAAATTGTTCACCAAGAGGATTTCCGATTGCAAGCACCGTTTCACCCGCTACTAAATCCGATGATTTCCCGAACTTCGCCACTTGTTCAACATTTTTGTCAGACATCTCAAGCACCGCTAAATCCGTTAGCGCGTCAGCTCCGACAATTTTAGCTTTTTCTTTTTGTCCATTTGAAAGTGACACTTCTACTTCGCTTGCGCCGTCAATAACGTGGTTATTGGTCACAACGTATGCTTTTCCATTTTCTTTTTTGAAAATAACACCGGAACCCGTTCCTGCTTCTTGCGTTTGGGTATCTCCAGAAAATGGATTTGTTTGCTGCTGAATATTGTTCACGCCTACAACAGCAGCTGATACTTTATTTACAACTGAAACAAGATCTGACTGATTGACGGTTGTGCTTACTGTTCGAGGCGTTGTGCTCGTTGTTGTTGCCGTTTGAGTCTGCGTTGTTTGATTCGCTGTTTGCGTATCAGCTGAATCCATTAACCCCAGCTGGGGAGCACCGTATAACACAATTCCTCCTCCAAGTACTGCTCCGGCGATAGAAGATGCAATCACTGGAAATAAGCGTCTTCTTGGAGGCTGTGATGATGACGCAGGCTGATACTGATCGTAGCGCTGCTGGCGATTTTCGTATTCTTCTTTTCGTTCTTGCTCTCTTTCATAATCACGTGGATCCATGAAAAACACTCCTTTTAACGTAGCAAATTTTATGTTATCTATACTATAAAATAAAAGTTTGGGATAAGTATCAAAACAATGTGTGAAATTGTGAAAAATTTCTTTATAACAGCAAACACGTAGTATAATAGCGGGTACATAGACCTTTAAAGACACGCGCATGGATGGCGCAATATGCTTTATTTACCTTAATTTTCATATATTCAGAGGAAGGTGTCAAATTTGAGCTTTACACTATATTTAGTAGAGGATGAACAAAATTTAAACGAAGTTTTAACCCTTTACCTTCAAAAAGAAGGCTGGGACGTTCGCTCATTTTTTAACGGCACGGAAGCCAAAGAAATGATTGCAACTCCTCCGCATCTGTGGATTTTAGATATTATGCTGCCTGACATTGACGGGTATCAGCTCATTCGCGAAATCAAGCAGCAAACGCCGCAAGTGCCTGTTATTTTTATCTCAGCCCGCGATGCCGATATTGACCGGGTTCTTGGGCTTGAAATGGGCAGCGACGACTATTTATCAAAGCCTTTTTTGCCTCGTGAACTAGTTATTCGAGCAAACAAACTGCTAAACCGCGTATATGGTTCCAATCAAAAGAAAACCGATACCATTACGCTGACTCCTTATGAGATCGATTTACATACCCGTACAGTCAGTGAAGATGGAAAGCCAATTGATTTAACGTCTAAAGAATTTGATTTTCTTGTCACTATCTCAAAAGACCTTGGACAGGCTTTTTCACGGGAGCAGCTGCTGAATCTCATTTGGGGAGAAGATTATTTTGGCACAGACCGAGTGGTGGATGATTTAGTAAGGCGCGTGCGTAAAAAAATGCCGCAAGCACGAATTGAAACGATTTACGGATATGGATACCGGATGATGAAAGCATGAAAAACAAGTCGCTTGCATTTCAAATTTGGCTCGTCATCTCCGGTATTTTACTGCTTATTTCAATTTTGCTCGCTATTTTATTCCCAACGACGCTCAGGCAGTTTTTCACGAATGAAATTTATACCACTATTGAAAATGAACAGCATATTTTAAAAGAATACGGCCTGCCAAGCCGCTCAGGTGAATACTACTTTAGCAATGAAGACAGTGAACCAACACTTGGCAATCGAACCGTGGATCATATTTTATTGCCTGAACATGCGGATATCTCTTATTTTTCATCACGGGTGTTGCCTCAAGACTTTTTGAGAAAAGCACAGGAAGATGCAATCAATCAGCGAAAAATCGTCGCTCGCTATGAAAAAGATCTTGGCAACCGGACGCTTTTTTATGTAATACGAAAAGTAAGTGTAAACGGACAGCCTGCTTTTTTACTTTCATTTTCGTGGGATACGTATCGCAACGCGCTCACTTCTACTCTGTTTAAACAGCTGCTTCTTGTAATTTCAATTGTATTTCTATTCAGCTGGCTTCCATCTATTTGGCTATCAAGATATTTAAGCAAGCCGCTTGTATCGCTTGAAAAAGATGTGAAAAAAATTGCCGAACAAAATTGGCATGAGCCCGTTACAGTGAACCGTTCAGATGAAATTGGCAAGCTAGGCGCGTCCATCGAGCAAATGCGCAAAAGGCTCGTATCTAAAGATGAAGCACAGCAAACGCTGCTTCAAAATATTTCACATGATTTAAAAACACCGGTTATGGTGATTCAAAGCTACGCTCAGTCGATTCAAGACGGCATTTATCCAAAAGGTGATTTATCGCAAACGGTAAAAGTTATTGAAGATGAATCCAAAAATCTCGAGAAAAAAATCCGCGATTTGCTTTACTTAACCAAGCTTGACTATATGTCCACTCATCAGCTTGCACAAGATGACTTTGATTTTACTGCACTACTTCATGAAGTAGTGGATCGCTTGCGGTGGAGGCGCCCTGAAATACAGTGGGAATTTGACGACGCAAACGCAACGATTAAAGGAGACAAAGAGCTGTGGACAAAAGTTCTTGAAAATGTACTCGACAACCAGCTGCGCTATGCCGAGACGAAGGTTTCACTTTCACTTGCTAAACACCAAACGAACGTTCAATGTACAATCAGCAACGATGGTCTGCCCATTGATCAAAGCGTGCTTCAACACTTGTTTGAACCGTTTAAAAAAGGAGCAAACGGTGAATTCGGTATCGGCTTAAGTATCGTAAAGCGTATTGTTACGATGCACGATGGAGCGATTACGGCTGAAAATACAGACACTGGAGTAACGTTTTCACTTACTATTCCTATATAAACTAAAAAAGCAAGGGAGCCGAATCCCTTGCTTTTTTATGAAAAAATTGAGGTATAGGCATAAAGAGCCGGTGAACCGCCTGAGTGGACGAACACCACATTTTCATCCTTATTAAAGTAACCTTTTCGAATTAAATCAATCAGACCAGCCATCGCTTTTCCCGTATACACAGGATCCAATAAAATCCCTTCCGTACTGGCCACAAGTTTGACTGCTTCCACCATCTCTTCTGTCGGAACAGCATACCCTGGACCTACGTATTCATCCATACACACAATCTCTTCTTCTTTAAAAGGCGTTTTACTATGTAAATGATCATAAAGTTCACTCGTCAGCTTAGCAACTTTTACTTCTTGTTCTTCTTTAGCACGACTAACATTCATTCCAATAACGGATACGTCACTTTGAAGACCTTGAAAGCCTGCCACTAATCCTGCGTGCATGCCTCCGCTGCCGCTTGTGCAAACCACGTGGCTAAGCTTTATTTGCTGCTCATAGCTTTGCATAAGCAGCTCTTGTGCACAGGCAGCGTATCCGGTTGCACCGATAACATTCGAACCTCCTACTGGAATTAAATACGGTTTATGACCTTTTTCAATTAGCTCTCGCTCTACTGTTTTCATTTCGGCTGTCAAATCAGAACCTTCAGCGACAAACCGCATGTCATGAGCGCCTAATAAATGATAAAGAAAATAGTTCCCTGTCGGCTGATCACTTGCTTTATTTTCCCCTTCTTCTAATACGAGCACGCATTTCATTTGTTCTTTTACAGCCGCAGCGAGCGTCAAACGACAGTGATTGGATTGTATCGCACCGCACGTTACAAGCACGTCTGCTCCTTGCGCCTTTGCATCAGCTACTAAATATTCAAGCTTGCGCGTCTTATTTCCGCCCCCTGTCAGTCCAAGCATATCATCTCGCTTCATATAAATTGAAGGTCCATTTAACTGCTGAGATAAAACCGATAGCTTTTCTAAAGGTGTAGGGGAATCTGTATATTTTCTTCTAGAAAATTGAGTTAAGTTCATGCTCTCATCCTCTCTTTCATATTTGTTCTATTTTACCATATAGAAGCTTTTGAAGAGCTTTTTACGAAAGGGCTCTCTATAACTTGTATACATAAGAACAAGTAGTCAACATACATTAAACCATATAAACAGTTTGAAGGAGTGTTTTCAATGAGTGAAAAAGCAGTACTTTGCAGCGTCTCACGAGTAGTCAAATCACAGCACATTTTTCCAAATGACCTAAACAATCACCACACCCTTTTTGGAGGAAAAATTGTCGCTGACATGGACATGACGGCTTCTCTTTCAGCAGCTAAACATTCACGAAAGACGTGTGTTACGGCTTCCATTGATCACGTTGATTTTATCGAACCCGTCACCGAAGAAGATTTTATTTCATATGAAGCATTCGTTGTTGTTACAGGAAAAAGCTCCATGATTATTTTTGTTAAAGTGATTGCCGAAAATTTGTTAACGGGTATTAAGCGTATTGCAGCTACTTCTTTTCTTACCTTTGTTGCATTAGAAAACGGGAAACCTGCCCCCGTTCCTCAAGTTATTGCTCAAACTGAAGAAGAAAAAAGTCTTCAAAAAGTAGCTCTTGAACGAAAAGAGTCCAAAAAAACGCAGGTTGAGCACAGCAAAGCGATTGCGAGCATTTTATCTAAATCTTTGCGCAGCAGTAATTAAGCTCTTCATCTAAAAAGCAGACAGCTGCTTTTTAGACGAAGTTTTTTTAGTTTTCACATTGTTATTTAATGTAATATGCGATATATTGGTTTTATGAAAAATAACATTCAACCTCTCAAACGACTTTCTTTAAGAGAAGAAGTCTATCAAACACTTAAACATAATATTGTCATGCTTGAATTTCAGCCCGAACAAAAGCTTCAGGATAAAGAATTGGCTGAGCAATTTGGAGTTAGCCGCACTCCTGTTCGAGAAGCATTAAAAAGACTTGAAGATGAAGGCCTTGTCCAAACGACACCTGGCTCTTCTACAAAAGTGGCTCCATTAAACCTTGAGGAGGCAAAACAATCTTTTATTGTCGTCGCAGCTCTTCATGCACTTGCTGCTAAGCTGGCTTGTACTTCGTTACAAGAAGAAGATATGGGCGAACTAATCAAACACAATCAATCTCTAGAACATGCAATCAAAACAAGAAATGTCCTTAAAGCGATTGAAGCGGATGAAGCATTTCATTCCGTCTTTTTAAAACGGGCGAACAATATAGAGCTAGAGCGTGTTGTAAAACAAACAAGCGCCAAAATTCAGCGTTTAGAAATAGCTCGCTTTTCTTCTCTTTCTAGTCTTGCTTCCGTTGATCAGCACAAAGAAATCATAAACGCTTGTCGTCAAAAAGATGCCGCACTGACAACGCAGCTTGTCGAAACGAACTGGCTGACGCTAGGTGAAGCGCTGACAAGTGAGGAGGAATCCAAGTGAAGCCTCTTTTATTAGGCATTGCTGCCTCATTCTTTTTTGCTTTTACATTCGTTTTAAATAGAGCGATGGATTTATCCGGAGGCAGCTGGGCGTGGAGCGCGTCGCTGCGCTATTTTTTTATGGTACCTCTTTTACTTGTGCTCGTTTATTTTTGGGGTGGTATTAAACCTGTGGTGGCAGAAATAAAAGCCCAGCCTCAAAAATGGCTGCTTTGGAGCACTGTTGGATTTGGGTTATTTTACGCTCCTCTTTGTTTTGCTTCAGCCTACGGTCCCGGCTGGCTTATTGCAGGAACTTGGCAAATCACAATTTTATCAGGGTCTCTCCTAGCTCCTTTGTTTTACAAGGAAGGAAAGAAGCGAGGAGGCATTCCCTTCAAGCAGCTAGGTTTTTCGTTTATTATTTTAATAGGAGTTGTACTCATGCAGCTTGAGCATGCGACTGAACTGTCAGCCGCTACTGCCTTGCTTTGTACCATTCCCATTTTAATTGCCTCTTTTGCGTACCCGCTTGGCAACCGTAAAATGATGGAAGTGTCGTCACTTAATACGTTTCAGCGCGTGCTTGGAATGACGCTTTCAAGCCTGCCGTTTTGGATTATTCTTTCTTTCTATGCCTGCGTGACCGGTGGACTACCAAAAACAACTCAGATTTATCAAAGCAGTTTAGTTGCTTTACTTTCAGGAGTATGTGCAACAGTTCTATTTTTTGCAGCAACCGACCTTGTTAAAAAAGATTCTCAAAAGCTAGGTGCAGTTGAAGCTACACAATCGATGGAAGTTTTATTTGCCCTGCTAGGAGAGGTCTTCCTTCTATCAAGTCCTTTGCCATCGATTCTTTCTTGGGTTGGAATGGGAGTTATCATAGCAGGCATGGTACTTCACAGCTACCAAACAAGTCATAAAAAAGCTATACCGCAAAAAGAATTGACCTATTAATTAATAACAAAAAAGAGCGTCTTAGTCGGCGCTCTTTTTGTTTATACAACAGATCTTCTTTCTAAATTGAAGACATTCACCTGCTCAGCATCAAAGCGGCTTAGCAACGAATCTACTCCATACTCAAGTGCAAAAGCACGTTCATTTTCTGAAATCGGAACGGCCTGCAGGAACGTTACTTTTTTATCAGATAGTTCAATCGTTGAAAAATTATCCCATAAAAACGGCGGAATCAGCAAAATGTGCTGCATATGAAAGCTGTCATCAAGCACTGCAATAACGTCTTTATAAATAGCTCCTGGGAAGATGGACACATGAGATTTCATCATATGGAAAATACAGTTTGCTAAAATAGCAGAATAAATACCGAATTCCTCATGACAAGCCCCAACGATTTCAATTCGAAGCGGGATCCCCCCAACTGTATAGCCTGTCGGACATTGATGACCACCGAGCGTTGCATACGCGGTTACGTCTTGACGCGGATGATTTTCACACGCCACAACGTGAATACCATGCTTTTTTCTTTCATCTGAATAATCTTCAATTCGATCCTTTTGACCAAATACATCTATTGCTTTATGTATAATTAATTCTTCATCTTTTGTAAAATTACTCATAAAAAACCTCCTTGCTTGCGACCTTAAAAAGCTCCCTACTGTACAGCATATACTACTGCACTCGCTTACGATATAGTTTTTAGAAAATGTGATAGAAATGTTATCGTTTCGTAACATACTATGAAATTGTATCAAGAAGCAAACAAGAAACCTTGGCCAATTTTTTCTTTTCCCATAAAAATAGAGCCTGCACCATGGCAGCCTCTATTTTTTATGACATTATTATGAAATAATTTGTAATTCTTTTGGGTACTTCGTTAACGTTTCGTATCCATCTTTTGTAATGATTACATCATCTTCGATACGCACGCCTCCAAGTCCTGGAATATAGATACCCGGTTCAATTGTATATACCATGCCTTCTTGAAGCACATCATCATTGTTGCGGCTCATTGAAGGAAACTCATGCACGCTAATACCAAGACCATGACCAAGACGATGCAAGAAATACTCTCCATACCCTGCTTCTGTAATAATATTGCGTGCTACCATGTCCAAGTCGCCAATGCGAGTGCCGGGCTTGGAAGCTTCAAGAGCTGCCTGCTCAGCGCGCTGTACCGTTTCATAAATTTCTTTTTGCTTATCATTAATAGACTTGTAAGCGACTGTACGCGTAATATCTGAACAGTATCCGTCTAGCACTACACCTAAATCGAACAGAACCATATCTCCTGGCTTTAACGTGCGAAGACCTGGGTTCCCGTGCGCTTCTCCCGTTTTTTCACCAAATAAAACCATCGTTGAAAACGACATCTCACGAATTCCTTTTCGCTTTAACTCGTATTCAATTTTAGCCAGAACATCCATTTCCGTAACGCCTTCTTTTAAAGCCGCTACGCCTACTTCTACACCAAAATCAGCTAAATCAGCTGCCTTTTGCAGAATCTCAACTTCACGCTCATCTTTAATTAAACGCAGCTGATTTAATTTCTCTTCTGCTCCGACTAGCTCAGCGTTTGGATATAGGCTAAGCAGTTCTTCGGCTCTCGCATACAGCAGCTGCTCTTTCTCTACAGCAACCTTTTTCACATCTATTACGTTTCGTTTATGTAAAGCTTCTTTAATCAGTTCCCAAGGATTTTGATGATCTTCATATCCAATCACATCAAACTTCCAGCCGGCTTCTTTTGCTTGTCCCACTTCCATTGATGGACAAATAAGCATCGGCTCTGCTTCGTTAAACAGAAATAAGCCAAGTAAACGCTCATGCGGATCCGTATGAAATCCAGTTAAATAAAATACGTTTTCGGTTGACGAAATAAAGGCCGTTTCTACATTCTTTTCTTCCAGCCACGATACAACTTTTTCTAAACGTGCTTCCATTAAAAAAACCCCTTTCATTGTGCAATATTACTATTATAACATAGTTATTTAGCAATATTGTACAATGAATAGAGGTTAAGACAAAGCCGCGTGAAGAGTAGTAAGCTGCTCTTTAATCGCTTTTCGCTGAATACTTACTTTCATCAGCCAGCCATTTTCTCCGTATCTATAAATAAATTCGTACGTACCTTTAGAAAAATATTCTTTTACCAGCATGTCCCGGTTTTCAACAAATCCCGGATCGCCAATAAAATAGGTACCTTCTTCAAGCGGAAGCTCATGAACTTTTTTTTCTAGCTGCTTCTCTTCGTCTTCGTCCTCATCTATCACAATGTGCAGACCGCATTCATCACGCACAACATCAAATTCACCGTTTTGTTCAAGCTCGAGCACCGGCACCACTTGTCCATTTACCGTTAGCAGCTGCTTCGTTCCTTCAAGGACCTGGGACCAGTGATCATCGTATAAAGTAGAAGAATAAAAAATATAACCCTGAGATTTATATAATAAAAGCAGCTGTTCAAAATGATTTTTTACTTGTTCTTTATCAAACAGAATAACAAAATGCTTTCGATAGAAAAAACTTGTAAAAGGCAGAATAGACGATTGATTAAGCTCTTTAATTATTTCAGCACTATCTTTACCTGAAATAATAGCTCCGGTCAATTCCCCCGCGCCATAAGGTTTCCAATGACTTAACGCCGCTTCTGGAATCAGCACAAGGTTCGAAGATGACACATATATACTCATTCGCTTCACTCCTTTTTTCTACATTTAGACCTATATTTGATTCTCCACAAACAGAGACTTTCCTCTTATTCCATTCTTAAAAGGCAGAACTTTTTCCCTAACTATGATAGATTATAACAAATATCCTCGAAAAAAATAACCTTTATTTCCTCTTTCTTCTATTTGTACACTTCTCTCATTTTAGCTGTCTTCGCAGATTTACTAGTGAACGTACTTGCTAATCTAATTCCTTAGTGGTAATTTTATTATGTCGTTTTATAATTTTTTGCATAATTGGTTTCAAACAAAAAAGTATTAATATTTTTGAATGCGATGGTGAGACATTTGGAAGAACGTACAGAACGTAAACAACATAAAAGAAAAAAGCAAAGAAAAAAGAAACGCTTTAGAAAGCTACTTCTTTTCTTTCTCATTCTTGTAATCGCCGCTGGTGCGTATGTGTATTATCAATACCAACAAGGGTTAGCAGAAGCAGACGGAGCTTTTGGGAAAGATGGACAATTTGATTTTAATGGTGCAAGTGCCAATTTAGATAGCATGAATGTACTGCTTCTTGGAATTGACTCTCGAGGTGAAGAACATTCGCGTGCCGATACAATCATGATTGCTCATTATGACAAAGACAGCAATCAGCCTAAAATTATTTCTTTGATGCGTGATTCATATGTGGATATTCCTGGACATGGCAAAAACAAATTAAATTCAGCCTATGCATTTGGCGGGCCTGAATTAATGCGTAAGACAATTAAAGAAAATTTCGGCGTAGATGTAAACTATTATGCCGTTGTTGATTTTAAAGGTTTTTCTAAAGTTGCCGATACGATTGCCCCTGAGGGAATTACGGTTACCGTGCCGCACGAAATGTCATCAGGAATTGGCATGACGCTAAAACCTGGAAAACAAACTCTTCACGGAGATAAATTACTAGGATACGTGCGATTCCGACATGATAGCCAAAGTGATTTCGGGCGCGTGAAGCGTCAACAAGAAGTAATAGGTAAATTAATGGATGAAGCTCTTCAAGTAAAGACGCTGGCGAAAGCTCCTAAGCTATGGGGCGTCATTGATCCATATGTGGATACAAATATTCCGCCAAAAACATTTATCGTGATAGGAAAAGATTTCTTAGTTGGGAATCAGCCAGATTTAAAATCTCTTCGTTTACCGGTCGAAGGTTCCTATTCAAATGAACGAGTATCCGGTATTGGTGCTGTTTTAAGCATCGACCTTGAAGAAAACAAACAAGCGTTACAGTCATTTTTAAATTAGGAAAAGGTGTCCATTAGCGGACACCTTTTTTTATACTATTCAAAAAAACTTCTGTTTTTCCTCCCTATCCTTCAAAAAATTTTCAGCTTCGACAAAAAATGAAGTCATTTTCCAGGAAACAGCTATTTCTTTGAAGTTCTATTTTTGCTGTTACATGCGTATATGAAAGGAGAAGGACTTCTTTTTTATATTTTTGATTCAAGGAGATGAACGTATGAAATTATATGGTTTTCAATCTGAAGAAGAGCGTTCCTTTCTTCATTCTACCTATAAAGTAAACCCATTGCTTTCTCATACTGGAGATGTCAAAATTAGCTTTTTATCTTTTCAAGAAAATGATTATACCCCTCGTCAAGAAGCTACGATTCCACAGCTTCTATTAGTCGTTCACGGGGAAGGCTGGGTAGCTGGCGATAATGGACTGAAAATTTATATCAAACAAGGTGAATCCGCATTTTGGAGAGCGGGGGAATCATTTGAAGTCGGGAGTCTAACGGCTATGACAGGATTACTCATTGAAGGATTAGATATCGCTCCTCAAAAGCTGCTTACTTCTTTTTCACGAACAAATGTAAATTAAAAGCCGCGTTAACGCGGCTTTTTTTATTACCTTAGTAATTGAGCGTAGCTTTCAGCACTATCTTGAATGACTTTGTCGCTCAGCTCACCGCCTGCTCCTTGAAATAGAAATGGCGTTTGGAACTTCATACCTGTTAAATTTGCCGTAGCTTGAAACGGAAGAAGCAGATGATTCATTGGGTAGCGGTTGTATCCCCCTTCTTGATAAGCTTCCGCAGGGCCTCCTGTCGAAGTAGCTACGACAAACTCTTTTCCCTGAAGTTTAGTACCTTTGCTTCCATAAGCCCACCCGTATGTTAAGACAACATCTTGCCACTCTTTTAAGAGTGCCGGTGAGCTGTACCAGTAAAATGGAAATTGAAAAACAATACGATCGAATTGAACAGCTAACTCCTGCTCTTTTTCTACATCAATTTTGAAATCGGGGTAGTTTGCGTATAAATCATGAACGTACACATTCTCTTCTTTTTTCACTCGCTCTGCCCACGCTTTATTAATGCGAGAAGATGCTAAGTTTGGGTGCGCTAAAATAACCAGTGTTTTCATTTTGATACTCTCCTTCTAATGTCTGTGCTTGCTTTTTTCTTTTCTATTTTTTACGCTTGCCTCTCACGGCTTGCTCAGTCATTCTTTCCTTTTCCTTCAGGAAATCCGAGTTAGTTTACACTTATAAACTACCAGTATTATCATTTTGCTTCAACAAAATTGACTTTGCTTTTATCACCTTTAATTTTTTTATGTACCCAAAACGGCAGATAAAGGACAAGAAAGCTAAGAATCATAATTCCCTCAATCCATACTAAATACCAAGGATGAGGTCCAAGAACATCCAGCAAGGAAGCGTGCTCTGGCTTTTTCATCATGTATAAATAATTCGCCCCGAGTAAACGATTCATGACATAGATAAAACCTCCGTACAGATTAACAACTACTACGCTTACCCATAAAGAACGAAACGTTGGCTCATATTTGCAGACAGCAATTAGCATACAGCAAGCAAGTACCACACCGCCATGCGATACATAAAACTGCACATAGCGAAACTGGGCATACGCATAGCCGCCAAGGTCTGGGGTAATCATCGCTTGAACAGAGCTGCTGATTCCGGCGAAGTACACAAAATAAAAAAGAAACCTGCTTTTGGTTATCAGCATAACAGCAGCCAGCAGCACGACTATATCACTGAGCTGAAGAGGCAAGGAAGTTTCAGTAGACCACTGATGACATCCGATTTCCCAAGCCTGGTAGGCTGTTTCTGAAGCAATTAGAATAAGTGAAAGCAAAATAAACACAAACCTCTTTTTTCGCAGCTGCTTTCGACACAAAAAAATAAATGCTCCTATGATCACGATAATAGCTAAAGTTACAAGATGTTCAACTGAAAAAAGCTGAAAGGAATGTTGTACAGGATGACACGTAAAAAATGAATTCATAAAAGCGCCTCCCTTCCATCAGAAAACAAATTCGGTACCTTTAGCTTGTTCATAAGACCTCGTTTTCATTAATGCTTCTCTCGCATTAAAAAGAGATTGAGACATAACAAAATCACGCCAATCTAAAGACGGACGAATGGAGTAAATAATCGAGTATAGATCCCTTCTTGCAGGGAAATCAACTGCTAGAAACAACTAAACTAAAAAGATCCGAACGATTCATCATTCGGATCTTCTTTCAACTAACATACTGTTGTTCTAGCTCTGTTTCTTCGTTTTTACTCTTTAATTAATCCTTTTTTCACTAAGAATTGATGAGCAACTTCTTCAGCCGTTTTTCCTTTTGCATTTACTTGATAGTTCATTTCACGCATTTCGTCATCACTGATTTTACCGCCCAGTTGATTTAAGATTTTTTTCAGTTCAGGATGCTCTTTTAGCGTATCTTCACGAAGCACAGGCGCTCCTTGATACGGAGGGAAGAACTGCTGATCGTCTTTTAAGACTTTCAAACCAAACTGTTTGATTTCAGGATCTGTTGCGTAAGCATCCAGCATATTAATATCGCCTTTTTCTACAGCGCGATAGCGAAGCTTCGGCTCCATCGTTTTAATATTCGGGAAGGTAAGACCATATTCTTTTTGAATGCCTACATAGCCGTCTTCACGATCTTTAAACTCAAGCGTAAACCCTGCTTTTACTTTATCTGTTGCATTTGCCAAATCTGAAACAGTCGTTAGATTGTTTTCTTTGGCAAATTCTTTTGTCACGGTCAATGTGTACGTATTATTAAACTTCATTGGATCTAAATAGACAAGGCCGAATTTCTTTTGAAATCCTTCTTTTGCCTGGTTGTACACCCCTGTTTCATCTTTGCTGTCCGGCTGTTCCTTTAGATGCGTCACAATGGCTGTACCCGTATATTCAGGGTACAAATCAATTTCCTTGTTACGCAGAGCCTCAAATACAAATACCGTTTTCCCAAGCGACGAACGAAGATTTACTTTCATATCGGTTTGATCTTCAATTAATTCTTTGTACATATTAATTAAAATATCTTGTTCTGCACCAATTTTCCCTCCGATAACAAGGTCTGGTTTTGTTGCGCTCATCGCTGCAAACGGAGAAACAAGAATGAGTATTAATACGATGATCATAATAAACGAGCGTTTTTTGGACCCTTTTTTAGCTGAGTGTTCAATCGTTCGCAGAATTCCATCAAAAATAAGCGCTAATAATGCTGCTGGAATGGCTCCTAATAAAATCAAACTATTATCGCTTCGGTCAATACCAAGCAAAATTAAGCTTCCGAGTCCGCCCGCTCCAATAAGAGCCACGATTGTCGCTGTACCAATAATGAGTACCATCGCTGTGCGAATTCCGGCCATAATGACAGGAAGCGCTAGAGGAAGTTCTACTTTGATTAATCGTCTCCACGAGTTCATCCCCATGGCTTTGGATGCTTCAATTAAAGATGGGTCCACTTCTTTAATTCCGGTATATGTATTTCGTACAATAGGAAGAAGCGAATATAAAAACAGTGCAATAACCGCGGGAAAGGTTCCAATTCCGACAAGAGGAATCAGTAATCCTAATAAAGCGAGTGAAGGAATGGTTTGCAGTACGGCTGTTACGCCAATGATCGGTTCAGCAATGCGGTCATGCCTCGTTAAGTACAGTCCGAGCGGCACTGAAATTAATACGGCGATAACAAGAGCCAGTACTGAAATTTGAATGTGTTCAAGAAGAGCTTGAAACAGTGCATCTCCTCGTTGATCTAATAATGTGCTTAGTGCATTCATTACAGCGTTCCTCCTTCTTTCGTTTTATCAGAAAGAAACGCTAATAGAGTTTTGCGCGTTACAACGCCAATACGTTTGCTCCCTTTTTTCACGGCTATTGCTTCATGGTCGTAAAGGGCGTCCATTGCCTGCTGAACAGTAGCCGTTGAAGCTAACTCTTCAGTAGGTTCTACGTCTGGCTGTTCACTTTCTTTGACAAACATATCCAATGTCTCAAATAAAGTATTTCCTTGATTCCCAATAAATGTTTTTACAAATTCATTTTTAGGCTTTTGAATGAATTCCTCCGGGGTTCCAACTTGAACAATTTCCCCATCTTTCATTAGGCAGATACGATCTCCAAGCGTCATCGCTTCGCTCATATCGTGCGTAACAAACACAAATGTTTTTTTGATTTTTTCTTTTAAGCTAATAACATCTTGCTGAAGCTGTTCGCGGCTTAACGGATCGAGGGCACTAAAGGGTTCGTCCATTAAAATAACGGGGGGATCAGCTGCGAGGGCACGTGCTACACCTACACGTTGCTGCTGGCCACCTGAGAGCTCAGACGGCTTTCGGTTTCGATACTGCTTTGGGTCTAGTCCTACCAAGGTAAGCAGTTCATCAATACGCGTTTTGATTTTGTTTTTCTTCCAATGCTTCATCTCGGGTACAATGGCTATATTTTCAGCAATGGTCATATGAGGAAAAAGAGCAATCTGCTGCAGGACATAGCCAATGTTCCAGCGCAGCTCATGTATGTTGTGGTCCGATACGAGCTTATCTTTTATGTATAGTTCTCCTTCGGTAATATCATGAAGACGGTTAATCATTTTTAAGGTGGTTGTTTTCCCACACCCACTCGGACCAATTAAAACGAAAAACTCTCCTTCTTTAATTTCTAGATTAATATTTTTCACGGCGGTCGTACCGTCTGGATATTGCTTTGACACATTCTTAAACGTAATCAAATTATCGTTCACACTCCCTGTTGAAATTTAACCCCTAATTTCGTGTACCCAATACTTAGAGGCAATAAACATTCTTTTAAGAATATTTCTAAATATGATGCATAAGACATAGGGGAAAAGATACACATAGTTTCTCACAGCTTCCTAATAAGGCTATCAAACTGTTAAAGTTTTCACAAGGCGGGAAAGAATAATTCGGAGAATAATTTTGAAGCCGACACAAATAAAAAAACCTTCTTTCAACAAGAAAGAAGGTTTTTTAGTATGCTAGCGACAGGGATCGAACCTGCGACCTCTTGCTTACCATGCAAGTGCTCTACCTACTGAGCTACACCAGCGTCTTGGAAAATTATATCACGTTTAAATTCATTTAGGAAGCGCTTTTTTAATTTTTTTATTGGTATATTCTCTAATTTGCGTCTTCTGAAATTCGCATTTTCTACAAAGTTCCATATTTTATGTTAGAACTCCTTACATAAATTGTGTGAATTTTCTTTTTTTATATTACCCTTAGTAAAAGAGCTTACAAAAGAAAGGAAGAAAATAGATGGAACAGCAACCAACCATGACCAAATCAAAAACGGCAACTCCCTACCCAAGAGACTGCACGTTCAGCCTGGAAGATTGGACGACGCTCGCCAAGTATTGGTATCCCGTCGCACGCTGCAGTGATGTAACAGAGAAACCAACGTCCGTAAAACTGCTAGATGTAAATCTAGTTCTATACCGTACCACACACAAAGTAGTAGCGGCTCGTGATTTATGCGTTCACCGAGGCACCCCGCTTAGCATGGGCTGGGTGGAAGATGATGAAATTGTCTGTCCTTACCACGGCTTCCGCTATGCAACGGACGGCGCATGCACGTCGATTCCAGCTCACCCTGATGCCAACATTTCTCCCCGCCTGTGTATGGCCGTCTATCCAGTTATTGAACGATTTGGATTAGTGTGGACTTCCCTGACAGGAGAACAAGATAACCTGCCTTACTTCGATGCGTGGGAGGACCCTGATTTTCAGCAAATTGTTTGTCCGAGCTTTGATATCATGGGTTCGGCCGGTCGTCAAATGGAAGGCTTTTTAGACGTAGCTCATTTTGCCTGGGTTCACACGGACACATTTGGTGATCGAACCAACGCCTTTGTGCCTAAATATAAAGTAAGCGATACAGATTATGGGCTTCATGTAGAATATACGAGCACCGTGAGTAATTATTCCAAAGAACAGCAGCATTTAAATCCACCTGATTTTAAATGGCTTCGCGTCTTTGATGTTTATCCGCCGTTTACAGCTACGCTAAAAGTATACTTCCCAGAAGGCACAGAGCTGTGGATTATGAATGCAGTCTCTCCTATTTCAGCCCGCGAAACACGTTTATTCGCACCAATCGCTCGAAACTTTGACAAAGATTCTCCCGTTGAAGGTGTGTATGACTTTAACCTTCGCGTCTTTGACGAAGACCGCGAAATGGTTGAAAACCAAAAGCCTGAAGACTTGCCTTTAGATCTGCAGATGGAAGCGCATATTATGGCTGATCAAACGTCCATCGGCTACCGGAAATTATTAAAGAAAATGGGCTTAAGCTTTAGATATACAAGCTAAAGAAATCCCCGCTGTCTCAGCGGGGATTTTTTTATTTAGCAAACTGCTCGCGTCCTGCTTTTTCCTTTATCACTTCATCTTCACTTGCCGGCGTGGCGCGTTTCATAAACAATGAAAGAATTAAGGCAACCACCACTAGTACTACTGAGACGGCAAACGCATCGTTAATCCCTTGTACCATTGCCTGCATCCCAATCTGTTCTTTCATTTGAGCTGCCCCGGCTGCGGTTGCATTCGCTGCTCCTGCTCCGCTCATTGCATCTTGAGCGAGCTCTTTTGCATGCGTAGCTGTACGGTTTGACATCACCGTTACTAAAAGAGCCGAACCAATAGCTCCCGATACTTGTTGAAGCGTGTTATTCATCGCAGTACCATGCGGATTAAAGCGCTGCGGCAGCTGATTTAATCCGTTTGTCATAACCGGCATCATCACCATAGACATTCCGAACATGCGAAGCGTGTAAAGCGTAATGAGCGTTGTATACGTCGTATCAAGCTCTAAGTTACTGAAGAAATACGTCGTAACGGCTGTAATCGTTAGACCCGTTACAGCCAGTGCACGTGCTCCAAATTTATCAAATAATTTTCCGGTAATCGGTGACATCACACCCATTAATAGCGCACCCGGAAGCATTAGTAATCCTGAATGAAGCGGAGAAATGCCTCGTACCGTTTGAACATAAATTGGCATTAGCAGCATGGCTGAGAATAATGCCATTGTGATCACCATTGAAATCGTTGATGATAAAGCAAACATTGGATATTTAAAAATGCGGAATTCAAGCATAGGTGTTTTAAGCTTGAACTGACGCGTAATAAATAAAATCAGCGCCACAGCTCCTATGATAATGGTGCCGTATACTTCCACAGAATCCCAGCCTTTATCTCCTGCTGAGCTAAATCCGTATAGAAGTCCCCCAAATCCAATCGTAGATAACACAAGCGATAGGAAATCCAAATTGATTTCCACTTTTTCTTTTTTGTCTTTTAATAGGAAGAAAGAGCCTATTAACACAATTGCCGCGATTGGCGTAACAAGGTGGAACAGCATTCTCCACTCATAGTGTTCAATTAGCCACCCTGATAAAGTAGGACCAATTGCCGGAGCAAAAATCATAACTAAACCGAAAATCCCCATCGCAGCTCCGCGTTTTTCTAATGGAAAACTTGTGAGCAATACGTTCATTAAAAGCGGCATCATAATGGCTGCGCCTGATGCTTGAATAATACGAGCGGTTAACAAAACCGAAAATACGGGCGAAGCACCGGCAAGTATTGTTCCCGCTGTAAATAAAGTCATCGCCGTTAAAAATAAGCCTCTCACAGAATAGCGCTGAATTAAAAAAGCGGTAGTTGGAATCATAATACCATTCACTAACATATAACCAGTAGAAAGCCACTGGACAGTTGACGTTGTCACATCTAAGTCTTTCATAATAGATGGAAGCGCCACATTTAATAACGTTTCATTCAATAATGAGATAAAAGCGCCAATTAACAAAATAGCAATTATGCCATAAGGCGGCTTTTCCATTTGATTTATCGATTGACTCATTATTGTACCTCCTTATACTTTAAGTTCATTTTTTTAGACACATGTTCTACATAGAGTATATTATACTGTGAGTTCAATTTATGCAAGTGAAAAATCTTGCGTTCATGTCCTTTATTTTATCGACTTTTTCAGTTCTATAATCCTTTTATATCAATATATTGTCGTGATATCGTCCATTTTTTGAAAAGAATATTTGTGTAAACGCTTTAAATCATGTATCATAAAGTTGGACCATGAGTCTAATTTTATATTTAGGTGATAATAATGAATAACCGAAAACAGCAAGTTGTAAAAAATGCACACCATCTCTTCGTTGAAAAAGGATTTCAAGCTACATCTATTCAAGACATCATTGATTATAGCGGCATTTCAAAAGGAACATTCTACAACTATTTTTCTTCAAAAAACGAATTATTAATCGCTGTTTTTACCTGGCTTCATACAACAATTGAACAAGAGCGGAATCAGCTGCTGGTTGGTAAAAGCCTGACCGATGTAGATGTATTTGTTAAACAGATTGATGCACAGATGAAAAACCATCATAAACATAAATTTTTCACATTACTTGAAGAAGTATTTGTTTCCAATGATCCTGATTTAAAAGCGTACATAAAAAAAACCCAGTTTATCGAAGTAAACTGGGTTTACAAGCGGTTCATTGATTTATTTGGACAAGAAAAGAAACCGTACCTGCTAGATTGTGCAATTATGTTTCTTGGCATGCTTCATCGCAACTTTCACTATAATTTTATGGTTAATGGCACAAATACTGACCCCCATGAGATCATAAGCTACAGTGTCAAGCGCTTGCTTCCTCTTGTAGACGAAGTAGCAAATTCAGGAGACATTTTGCTCGATCCGCAAACGATTAAAGAATGGCTTCCATCTTGCCCGAATACTAAAAATCAAATAGAGCAGGACATTTCTGCAGCACTTATCGATTTAAAAAAACAGGTTCACAAACAAGTTACGGATGAATTCGAACGTCAAAAATGCATAGAGCTTATTAGTTTTATTGAAGAAGAGCTGTTTAAACAATCAAATCCCCGCAAGTTTGTTGTTGATAGTGCTCTTCATTCGTTACAGCAGCTGTCTGTCAACAAAAGTAAGACAACGCTAGAGGATTTACCGACGATGATTGATCAGTATGTGAGTGAACTTCATTAAAAAGAGGTTAAGACGTAACTAAATCATTCCAATTTAAAGTCGAATAAATGGGCTACATGAGCTGAATCGCTTGAGAAATCGCAGTTAATTTCCGTGCAAGACTTCGCTTTCTGCGGGCGGCCGGTAAGCCTCCTCGTCGCGTACGCTCCTGTGGGCTCTCACCTGTGCCGCTTTTCCTGCAGGAGTCTTCGCCTTGCCCTCCCATCAACCGCTAGAAGCGACTAAATAGATGAAACCTACATTTACCCTGCCAATGAAAAAATCCGAATGCGTTTGATTCTCCCTCAAGAATCAAACGCATTCGGATCTTCCTTCAACTAAATAACTTTTGTCCCGACCTTTTTATTCACAAAGTGGAAACTCAAGTGAAAAGCACGTTTCTTTTCCTTTTACGCTAGACACACTCACTTTTCCCTTCATATAATGAATAATGCTGAAAGATACCATCGTTCCAAGTCCCGTACCTTTTTCTTTTGTTGTAAAATACGGTTCACCTAGCCGGTTGATTTGTTCTTGCGTCATGCCGCAGCCCGTATCAATAATATCCACAATAACAGCTCCGCCTTCTTTTCCTACTTTAATAGTTAACGTGCCTCCATCTTGCATCGCTTCAATACTATTTTTAAATAAATTGATTAAACACTGCTGAAGCTTTCTTCTTTCTCCCATTACGAAGCACTTCACTTCTTCATCAAATGTAAAATCAATCGCGACTCCATTCATATTAGCAAGAGGAGTCATAATATGGGTGACGTGATGAATCTCTTCTGAAATATTCATTTTTTCATTTCGTTCTGGTGCAGAATTGGCAAACAGCAAGTAATCATCAATGATTTCTTTTGCGCGGTCTAGTTCATTAATCGCAATGGAAATGTAGCGTTTTTTAGCAGGTTCTTTTTCATCTTCTTGCAGCATTTGCATAAATCCTCTGCTTGCCGTTAGAGGATTTCGCACTTCATGAGAGATGCTGGCAGCTAAATGACTGACAATTTCTAGTTTCTCTGCTTTCATCAGGCGCTGCAGCACTAGTAAATTTGCCCGTATCGCTTCCCACAGTATGGTAATTACAAACATGCCTGCTACATCTAAAATCGCGAATTGAACCCACACGCTAATAGGAATGCTTGTGACGTGCAAGACAAAAATAGATACAAGCATAGCTAATAAAGAACCGATTATACTAAGACAGGTGCTCACGATAATTCTATTTTTTAATGAGAAATGTAAAAAGTATTTTGTTAGGAAAAATAAAGGAATGGATAAAATCGGAAGAGCAATTAATGTTGATAAAAACCCTACATCATACCCGCCAATTAGCAAGCGCAGCAGTAAAATAAAGACAAAAAGCAAGCTTCCTAGCGGCCAGCCTCCATATAACGCTCCTAAAATATAAGGAATTCTTCGAAGATCCATTCGATAGTCATCCGGGACATAAGCTCCGTTAACCGGAAACAAAAGGCAGAAGGTAATAGCTAAAATCGGAAATACCGCGATATAACGATCTTTCCACCAATGAATTTTTTTAGCATACTTGATTAAATAAAACATCTGTACTAAAAACAGCGCCAATAAAATAAATAAAAAATTAATTAACAAATCTTTCGTGACAAAACTCATGCATTCACCGGTCTTTCAAATGAGATAAAAATAAACTCTTTTATTGCATTTACATTTGTAACACAAATTAGAGCGTAATCATAGATAAATAAACGTATTCTATTTACTTTTTTACAACTTCCTATCACTTTATCGTCCGTTCCCTAAAATAGTGAAGGCTAAGAAAACCTTTTCAACTTCACTAAAAATATTCAGAATTTTATTTACATATGATCTACAATGCTCTATAATCAGATCAATGTACTTGGTTTTGAGAGTAGGAGGACGAAATATGGAACTATCAATTACCTTAATGGGATTATTCGTTGGAACCCTTGTAGGCTTAACGGGGGTTGGAGGTGCCGCTTTATTAACACCTTTACTGATTGTTCTCGGCATTAACCCTTCCATTGCCGTAGGAACAGATCTTGTCTACAATTCTATCACAAAATTATTCGGAGTCGCTCAGCACTACAAACAGCGAACCATTAACTTTAAATTAGCAAAATATTTAGCTTTCGGAAGTATTCCGAGCGCTGTGCTGGCTATTGTCACACTTCATGCATTTCCATCTTTTCACGAGCATCAAGAAACGATTATTAAGCACGCTCTTGGATACGTCATGACACTGGTTGCCATTTCAATTATCTTTCGCGTCTTTTTTGATAAATTAATTCGTCCAAATCGGTTTCAGGAAATGGACTTAAATCAGAAAAAAGGATTAACAATCGGAATTGGCGTAGTCTTTGGATTCATTGTCGGACTAACATCGATTGGGTCGGGCTCATTATTTGCGATTGCGATGCTGTACTTATTTAAGCTCAAAACATCTGAGCTGGTTGGAACTGATATTGCACACGCGTTTCTTCTCGTTACGGTGGCTGGTATTTTAAATGCAAGCTTTGGAAGCGTGGATTACATGTTGACTGCTAACCTATTAACTGGATCTATTCCAGGTGTGTTAATCGGAAGCCGTTTATCAACGAAAGTGCCTTCAAGACCGCTTCAAGCCATTATGGCAACCATCATTCTAATTAGCGGAATTAAATTAATTTAACTAATAAAAAGCACATGCCTTTGCATGTGCTTTTTATTAGTTTTTTTAAAGATCTGCATTAAAAATAATAGTGTTTTAAACCACTTCCTTTCCCTTCTTATACACTTCAACTAATATTTTTATTGAATTTTAGTCAAAGAGACCAATGACACTCCAAACAACCTTACGTTAAAATGTAAAAAAACATAACATCTATTGTGATATTTTAAAAATTGTACGACGAAGGGAGAACACATGACACAAGCAGCGGCAAAAAGTAAGCAAAAACCTTTTTATAAAGGTCTTTTCTTTCAAATTATGATGGCAATTGTACTTGGAATAGCCGTAGGATATCTGTGGCCAAGCTTTGGAAATGCTGTGAAACCGATTGGAGACGGTTTTATTAAGCTTATCAAAATGCTGATTGCTCCTCTTATTTTTGGAGTAGTCGTTGTTGGAATTGCCAAGGTTGGAAACATTAAAACAGTTGGGCGTATCGGCGGAAAAACCATTCTTTACTTCGAAATTGTCACAACATTCGCTCTATTGATCGGTCTATTAGTAGCAAACGTAATGAATCCCGGCACCGGTATGAATGTTGATCCTTCAAGCTTAAGCACAAGCGAAGTAGACGCGAAGACTAACGGCTCCGAACTTCCAAGTGAAGGTGATTTTTTTCTTAATATGATTCCAGACAGTGCAGTTGGTGCTTTTTCAAGCAACTCCATGCTTCAAGTACTTTTAATTTCTTGTTTGTTTGGCATCGCGCTTGTCCATATAGGTGGAAAAACAGCAGAGACCCTTTTAAATGTATTGGAAAAAGTAAATGATGTGTTGTTTAAAATTATGGGATACATTATGAAATTAACGGCTCTTGCCACGTTTAGTGCCATGGCATTTGCAGTTAGTCAGTACGGTCTTGGAACACTTGCTGCATTCGGAAAGCTATTTATCGCTATGACAATTGCTTGTCTCGCATTTGTTCTCGTTTTAGCTGTTATTTTACGAATCTATTTAAAATTAAGTTTGTGGAAAGTCATTCTATATATACGAGAAGAAATTATGCTGGCATTTGCTACGGGTTCCACTGAAGCCGTTATGCCGCAGCTCATGGATAAATTCGAACAAGCAGGATGCAACAAAGCAGTCGTTGGCCTTGTTGTACCTACGGGCTATTCGTTTAATCTAGACGGTGCTTCCATTTACTTGTCTCTCGCCCTCGTCTTTTTAGCACAAGCAACGGGCGTGGATTTGAGCCTCACTGATCAGCTTTTAATGCTTGGTGTTCTTCTTCTTACATCTAAAGGAATGGCTGGCATTCCAGGCTCAGCCTTTGTTGCTCTCTCTGCTACTGCAGCAGCAACCGGATCCATTCCCGTAGCAGCCGTTGCTCTGATGCTCGCTCCTGATCGCTTTATGGGTAATTACCGGACCACAGTTAATATTATTGGTTATGCAGTAGCTGCTTTTATTATCGCACAATGGGAAAATTTATTAGATCTACAAAAAGCAAATGATGTGCTGGACGGAAAAATTGCGTATCAGCCCAAAAATGCTGAAATTTCTCTCCCAGAGAGTATTCCAGCCGCCAATGAAAAAGCAATTTAACAAAAAAATTTCCTGGCCGAGACAAGTCTATTTTTCTTGTTTTTCGGGCAGGAATTTAATTGTTACATGAAAGGCCTTTTGCTGAAACTTATTTTCTTCGAGTATTTTATATACCATTTGTTTAATCGTTTCTTGCGTTTTGGCATCAGCTGAAACGGAAGGCTCCATATACACATCCAGCTCTACTCTGTCTTTTGAATAAAGGGAAGAATTCACGCCCCTTGATTCATAGCCCGCTTCAGTTAAACCGCTGCTGATTTTATGCCAAATATCCAGTTTGTCCATTTGTTTAATAACAGGCTTTGCTTCTTCGTACACTTGTGCTTGCTGAGTCTTGAAAACTTCTTCTTTTTTAGTGAAAACTGCATACCCTGAACCTACTACTAAAAACGTCATAATAGCAAATGCTCGCATCCTTTTCATTCTCTCACCTCATTTAGAGATATAGATTATAAATATGCGAATAATTGCTGCAGTATGACGGCTTGTATCTCTACTTCTTTTCTACGATACTCAGCAGTCGTTCAGAACCGGCTTCTACTTCTTCTCTCATACTGTCAAAGAGCTCTTGCACCGTTGGAATACTATCAATCAGTCCAACGACTTGGCCTGCCCATCCATAGCCTTCATCAATTTTATTTTCATAAATATACCTGCAGTTTGCCCCTCCGCTAATGACGTCTTTTAACTCTTCGTACCTCTCTCCTTGTTCCTCACGCTTAATAATGTCAAGAGTGTAGTGGGACTTCAATACGCGTCCAGGTGCTCCGAACGAACGTTTAATAACCACAGTATCGGTTTCTTTCGCTTCTATAATGGCTTGTTTATACGCATCATGGGCATCTACACATTCTTTTGTCGCAATAAAACGTGTTCCCATTTCTATCCCTTCAGCGCCTAATGATAGCGCTGCCAATAATCCTTGTCCGTTTCCAATCCCTCCGCTTGCTAGGACCGGAATTGACACAGCCGCAGCTACTCGAGGAATTAATACCATTGTGCCTAGATCCTCACGTCCGATATGTCCTCCTGCTTCTTGCCCCACTGCCATGACAGCATCTGCTCCCAGCTTCTCAGCTTTTTGAGCTTGACGCACGTTGGCTACCAGTACGAGCGTTTTAATTCCCGTTCCTTTTAATCTCTCAAAAATAGGTGCGGGATTTGCTCCTGTTATGGAAACAACCGGCACACTTTCTTCTACTGCTACATCGAGAAGTTCTTTATAAGAACCTTCTGTTTGACCTCCAACAGCAAAATTAACGCCAAAAGGACGCGAAGTTAAAGAACGTACTTTTTTAATTTCAGCTCGAAGTTTCTCAGGTGTTCGGAGCGTCATAGCCGTAATTTGTCCAAGCCCGCCTGCATTTGAGACAGCAGCCGCAAGTTCTGCGTACGCTAAATACGCAAGACCTCCTTGTACAATTGGATATTGAATCCCTAATAAATCTGTTACCCGTGTTTTCATCTATGTATCCCCTCTCCTTTTATTTTTGTATTTATGAATACTTATTCATAATCATAACAAGAAAATAACGGATTTCCTACGAAAAAATTCCAACATTTCTGTTTGCTTCAACTTTTGATAGGGTACACATTTTGTAATGATTATTAACTGAAGATCAAGGAGGAAGACATGTATGACAAAAAAGCACCCTGTAAATGAAAAAAGCAAGCAAGAACAGCTCGAGCAGTTTAAAACAGATGATCGAAACCAAGCGCTCACAACCAATCAAGGGTTAAAGCTTTCCGAAGATGAATTTTCTTTAAAAGCAGGTGAACGCGGTCCAACCCTTATGGAAGACTTTCATTTCCGTGAAAAAATGACGCATTTTGACCACGAGCGCATTCCTGAACGCATCGTTCATGCACGAGGCTTTGCTGCTCACGGAGAATTTGAACTGTATCACTCGCTCAGTGAATATACAAAAGCTAAATTTTTACAGAATCCGTCTGTAAAAACACCTGTATTTGTCCGTTTTTCTACTGTAGCAGGTTCTAAAGGTTCAGCTGAAACGGTGCGCGACGCCCGTGGTTTTGCAACAAAATTTTATACAGAAGAAGGAAACTATGACTTAGTTGGAAATAACATTCCCGTGTTCTTTATCCAAGATGCGATCAAATTCCCAGATTTAATTCACGCTGTTAAGCCTGAGCCACACAATGAAATGCCGCAGGCAGCTTCAGCACATGATACGTTTTGGGATTTTGTCGCCAATAACCAAGAGTCTGCTCACATGGTCATGTGGTCAATGTCAGACCGTGCAATTCCACGCAGTTTGCGTATGATGGAAGGCTTCGGCGTACATACTTTTCGCTTAGTTAATGCAGAAGGAAAAGCTCATTTTGTCAAATTCCACTGGAAGCCTGTGCTCGGAACGCATTCCCTTGTTTGGGACGAGGCTCAAACAATTTCTGGGAAAGATCCTGATTTTCATCGCCGCGATTTATGGGAATCGATTGAAAACGGAGACTATCCTGAATATGAGCTAGGCATTCAAATCATAGATGAAGAAGATGAATTTAAGTTCGACTTTGACATTCTCGATCCAACTAAGCTTTGGCCAGAAGAAGACATTCCCGTCAAATTGGTTGGAAAAATGACCTTAAATCGAAATGTAGACAACGTATTTGCCGAAACGGAACAAGTCGCATTCCATCCGGGGCATGTGGTACCGGGAATTGATTTTTCCAATGACCCTCTCTTACAAGGAAGATTGTTTTCATACACGGATACCCAGCTTATTCGTCTTGGCGGTCCGAATTTTCACGAACTTCCAATCAACCGTCCAGTATGCCCGTTTCATAACAATCAACGAGACGGTTACGGACGTCAAACGATTAACAAAGGGCCTGTCAGCTATCACAGAAACTCTCTAGCAGCCAATACCCCGGCTCCTGTACCAGAGTCAGAGGGCGGTTATGCTCACTATCAAGAAAAAGTGGAAGGAAGAAAAGTTCGAAGCCGAAGCGAAAGTTTTAAAGACCACTTTTCACAGGCAACGCTATTTTGGAATAGCATGAGCGACACTGAAAAAGAGCATATTATCAGTGCTTTTAGCTTTGAGCTTGGAAAAGTGAAAAGCAAGTCTGTTCAGCAGCAAGTTGTTGATATGTTTGCCAACGTCAGTACAGTGCTAGCTAAACAAGTAGCACAAGCGATTGGTGCAACGCCTCCATCAGGAACAGACGCGCCAGTGACCAAGTCATCTCCGGCTCTTAGTCAGGAACAGACGATTAAAAAGCCGAATACGCGTAAAGTAGCTGTCATTGTAGCGAATGACTTTAGCAGTGACCTACCACAAGTGTTAAACAGTTTAAAACAACAGGGCATTCAGCCTGAAATTGTAAGCACAACCCTCCAAAACGTAAAAGGAACAGACGGGTCAGAACTTGAAGTACAGCACACGTTCTTAACAAGTGATTCTGTTTTATTCGATGCGATTTATGTTGTCGGAAGCGCCTCGGCTGATGAGAAGTTTCGTAAAGAAGCACTGACGTTTGCTCAAGAAGCATTCGAGCATTTTAAACCAATTGGCGCGACGGATGAAGGTGTTAAGTGGCTAAAAGCTGCTGGTTTAGATAGCAGTCCCGGTGTCGTAACTGGAGAAACTACACGCTTTACAGATGAATTTATTGAAGCTATTTCAGCTCACCGCCACTGGAATCGTCACGTTATATAAATAACAAAAAAGATAGGGACCTACCCTATCTTTTTTCTATGAAATCGCAGTAATTGAAGAAAAGCTTCTCTTTTGCTTATACTAGATAATGCACCTTAGATTTTCAGGAGGCAGAAAGAAGACATGCTCACAAATAAATCATCTTACTTTTTACAATTAACGAAACGATTCAAAAAAGCTGCAACGGCAAATTCAGTTATCCTTGGAATTTTGTTAGCTATTGTGGGAGGTTTTCTTGATGCTTATACGTATATAAGCAGAAACGGAGTATTCGCAAATGCACAAAGTGGAAATATCGTCTTATTAGGTGTAAAGGCAGCGCAAGGTCAATGGACAGAAGCTTTTCTTCATATCCCCCCTATTGTAGCCTTTATCCTAGGTGTTGCTGTAACCGAAACATTTAAGCAGCCGCGATTTGTATCTGTACTCCCTGATACTTCTCGTATCGTATTGCTTTTAGAAATTGTCGTACTCATTATCGTTGGTTTTTTACCGTCTAGTGTTTCTAATATGTTGGTTACAGTAACAATTTCATTTGTTGCTGCTCTTCAAGTTTCTTCATTTAGAACTTTGATAAAATGGTCATATAATACAACCATGACAACCGGAAACCTTCGTACTGCTTCTCAAGCAGCATACTATGCTATATTCAAACACGATGAAAACGCTGCTTATCAGTGCCTTCGTTTTACCGCCATTATCCTCTCTTTTTTGAGCGGTGCATTGTTAGGTTCTATTTCTACTTTTACCCTGGGGACAAAAGCAGTTTGGCTAGCTTCTGCTATTCTTTTTCTCGCTTTTGTCATTTTAAATTCAGAATCTCAAAAAAGCCTTTGAAATCAATGATTTCAAAGGCTTTTTTATTAAACGGATTTTCTAAATGCCATAACGTGCAAATCTTTTACCGGATAAAAATCGTTATCAGGAAAGCGAACGTAACCTCTTTTAGTGTACAGCTTAATGGCATGTTCCATTGAATGATCTGTATGTAAACCTAAATAAGAACACCCTAGCTCCCGAGATTTTTTTTCACACGCTTCAAGAAGCGCGTTGGCGACTCCTTTTCGGCGATGAGACGGAGCAACTGCCAGCAGACGAATTTCGGCCCATGGAAATGGCTTTAACAATCCTCCGTATACATCCGTATTCGGCGGATAAAACAAAACGCTTCCTGCCATTTCTCCATCGATTTCAGCTACAATGCACTCAAATTTCTTTTCTTCACTCAGGGTATGTAAAATTCCCTTTCGATATCTTTTCCAGTGTGCTTCTGATTTTACAGCTGCATACTGCTCATAAGCAGCAAGCGTCACTGTTTCAATAAATGATGTTTCTTCTTCTCTAGCTTTTCGAACGATCAATTTTTTCTCCTCCATTTACCTTCTTCGTTAGTTCTTATTGTCTATGGTGAACCATGTTTATGCAACACATTTGCATTTTCAAACAGCTTCCTTTGCATATATTTAATCCGTTCATTATGGTTTCTGAAGCGGTCTTTGTGCTGAAACTCTGCTTGTCTTCATATACATATAAAGAGATTCATAGACAAGGATGAGACAGCATGTATAAAAAATTGATTGCAATTGGAATTGGCAGTGTGTTTGTTAGTATCGGAATTAACGTTTTTATTCTTCCGCTTCAGCTTGTAACAGGAGGCATTACGGGAATTAGCTTAATTCTTAATTATTTACTCGGCTATAAAGTAGGTGTGATGATTTTTTGCTTGAACTTGCCGATTTACCTTCTCGCCCTGGGTTTTAACCGCTCTTATTTTTTAAATGCTATCTATGGCATGGTTCTCTCAGCCGTTATGATTGATTTGCTGTTTCCGCTTCACGGGATTTTTCACCTTCCCATTATCTTAAGCGCTTGCCTTGGAGGTGTTTTTAACGGAATCGGAACCGGCATCATGCTCCGGCAGCACGCAAGTCAAGGTGGGGTCGACTTATTTTCTCTGATACTTGCGAAATGGTTATCTTTAAACCCCGGCATCATCATTTTAGTGATTGACGCATCTATTATTATTTCAGGTATTTTACTGCTTCAAAATGATACAGCTATTTATTCATTATTTATTGTTGTATGCTCCGGTATAGTGACCAGTTTAATTACGTCATTCAAACGCATCATCGTCTATGTATAAGGAAAAAGCCTCGAGACACGCATCTCGAGGCTTTTCTTTATTTGTCATTTAAGAATTCTTGCAGCGCTTCTTTATTTTTATCTAAATCAATATCAAGGACCATACCAACACCGCTATACGTTTTGTTTTCAAACGATCCGTCTAACGGCAGTCGCAGGCTTTGAACATCTTTCATGTTTCCTGTTACCACATCTTTAGCTAGAAGCATCATGCTTTTTGTATCTAAATTTGTATCGATGTAAGGATCCATTACGCCGAGAAGCTTCGGTATTTTAAACACGCTGTTTATGCTTGCTACTTCATCTTTAAGCTTTAAAACGACTTCTTGCTGACGTTGAACGCGTCCAAAATCACTCATGTTATCATGGCGAAAACGCACGTAGCCAAGCAGTTGTTCACCGTGTAAAACTTGGGTACCTTTGTGAAGCGTCATACCAATTCCTGAAGACATATCGTGAGGCACGGTTACTTCAATGCCATCAGGTGCAATCGTATCTACAATTTTTGAAAACCCTTCGAAGTCCACAACTGCATAATAGTTAATATCGATATCAAAATTTTGTTTGATCGTTTGACGCAGCAGCTCAGGACCTCCGAACGCGTAAGCAGCATTCAGCTTTTGCTTGCCGTGTCCTGGAATATCCACGTACATATCCCTCATAAGGGAAACAATTTTCGGGTGTTTGCTTTTAGAATCGTAGTGGGCAATTAAAATAGAGTCTGTACGAGAATGCTTTTCCCCGCGCGAGTCACTTCCTAACAGCAGCATATTTACTTCTCCGTTATTTGGGAGACTGCCTTGAAACTGTTCAAATGTCGTGCCGTCATCCGCAAATTTACCATCGCTTGCCATCGATAGCCCTTGCTTATATTGGAAATAGCTGTATATGCCTCCAATGATAAGAAAAAGAAACAACAAAGCAAAGAACACTCTGCCCCATCGAACTCTTCTTCTTCTTTTGCGTCTTGTTCGCTCCACGTTTCTGTCACCAGCTTTCTTTTTCAATGAAGTTCTCATAAAACAAGCAAGTAGCTAAGCTTTTAAAAAGCTCCTCTACTTGCTTGTTTGGATTGTATGGTGTGAAAGCTTACATTACTTTTCTGTTTCTTGGTCTTTTCCATACATGTATTTTGATGGATCGACCGGTTTGAAGTCATCTAATTTATTAAATCGTAATAAATCACCGTATAACACTTTATCAGAAAGTTCTAGCTCTCTTCCAACTTTCTTTTTATAAGCTTTCGCTTCGTCTGTTGCTGTGATTCTTTCTCCCGTGTTTGTATCGTAATACTTGCCGTCAATTGACGTGTATTTCGGAGAAACATAATCACCGTTTCTAAATGCTACTACCTGATCATGGTCTTTTGATAATAAATCTGTACCGAATTGAACATACTCTTTACTATCAATTCCTACTAAGTGAAGAAGCGTAGGTACTACGTCAATTTCACCGCCGTACGTATGGTTCACTCCACCTTTTACGCCTGGTACGTGAAGGAAGAACGGTACGCGTTGAAGCTGAGCGTTTTTATATGGCGTAATTTTCTCGCCAAGAACTTTTTCCATTGCTTTGTTATGATTTTCAGAAATACCGTAGTGGTCACCGTAAATCATAATAACTGAGTTGTCATATAAGCCTGAAGCTTTTAGCTCTGTAAAGAATTCTTGCAGTGATTCATCCAAATAACGAGCCGTTTGGAAATAACGGTCTACCGTTCCATCTCCTGTGTTTGCCGGCTCAATGCTAGCATCGCCCTTATCAAGGACAAATGGGAAATGGTTTGTTAATGTAATCATATGCGCATAGAAAGGCTGCTTCAATGACTGTAGCATTGGCATAGATTCTTTGAAGAATGGCTTATCTTTTAATCCATAGTTTACTTTGTTATCACCAGTCATATTGTAATAACTTGCGTCAAAGAATTTATCCACACCGAACTGTTTATAAATTTCATTACGGTTCCAGAACGTTTTATAGTCTCCGTGTAAAACGGCACTTGTATAGCCGCCCTCTTGATCTAAGATCGCTGGTGCTGCTTGGTACGTGTTGCGGCCTTTTAAGCTAAATGCTGATCCTTGAGGCAAGCCGTATAATGATGTATCCATCATAAGCTCTGCATCAGCTGTTTTACCTTGTCCTGTTTGATGGAAGAAGTTATCAAAATACATAAATTCATTTCCATTTGCTAATGAGTTTAAAAACGGCGTTACTTCTTGCCCGTTTAACTTGTAGTTAATCAGGAATGACTGAAATGATTCTAGATGAATTTTAATAATGTTTTTTCCTTTTGCTTTACCGGCATACTCAATATTTGGAGCTGCATAGTGACTTGTACTGAAGTTTTTCACTGTTGTTAAGTCATCACTGCTTGCGAATGCTCGCTGCTTTGAGTTTTTAAACGTTTGAACTGCATCATACACCGTGTAGTTGTATGCTCCTAAATATTTCACTAGGTAGTTGCGATCAAATGTTCTTGTTAGTAATTCAGGGCGATCTTTTTCAGCATAGTGCAAGTTAATTGCAAAAGCGATAGCTCCTGCCGCTAGTACCATGAACGTATAGCGGAATTTAAGGCGTGCTTTTGGCCATTCGATTTTTCTAACAAACAATAGCGCAATCAGTAAAACGATATCTACAAAGTAAAAAATATCGTGAGCTTTTACTAAATCAGCGATACTGCCTCCTAAATGACCCGCATTGCTTGTTTGCGTTAAAGTAGGCAATGTCACAAAGTCATTGAAGAATCGATAATATAAAATATTGCTGTACAAAATGACCGTCATGATTGTACTAAGGATAAGCGTCCAAACGATGGCTCTTTTCCCTTTTGCAAACAATGCTAACCCTAAAAAGATCAAAGTTGAACTAATTGGATTAATAAACAATAACGTTTTTTGCATTGAGTCACTTATATCTAAGTTGAACTCCACTTTGTAAGACATGTAAGACTTGATCCACATGAATAAAACCGCTATAAAAAAGTAAAACAACGGCTTTGAAAATAGTTTTTTCATTTTCAAATTCCTTTCACTAAAAAGTAGAGATTTCATGTTCAGCTAACCTCAGGAAAGTCCCCTACATTAAATCGTAACGGTTACGTCCTGCAAAAGATTACCTGAAAATGATTCAATTTGTCAAACAATATCATCTTCATCTCTTTTTTTAGTCATCTACAAAATTTACATTTCAACTTGTAATCTCTTATTTTTTATCGTGATGTTAATATTACACAATTGTTAATTTGTAAATTTTGTTCTCCCTATATTGCATACATATTAATTTACCACATTTCTGCTCTGCAATAAAAGTATTTTTATTTTATTAGGCATAATATTTCACATACTGAATGAAAAGGTACTATTGTACTGGACGTTATTCTTCGCTTACTGTTAGGACTAGTAAAAATAGACTGATCTATGCTTAGTCTTTATCTTCATCAACAGCTATGCGGTCTCCGTGTGCAAAGGGCTGTGAAATAACTAGAAACTCAATCTCTTCGCTCGAACGATTCATCATTTGATGAAGAATGAACGGAAGCACTTCTATTCCTTCATGTGCTTTTACATCATAAATAATTCCGTCTACTTCTAGAGCAGCTGTTCCTTTTAGCACAAAGAAAAATTGCTGTGCTCTCGTGTGATAATGCCTTACCTCTTTCGTATGAGGAGGCATGCGCTCATGAATAATACTTACGTCTTTATTTTTCACTAGGTGCCACCCATCGCATTTTCCTCCCCACACGTAGTGTTCTGCGTTTTGCTTACTGACTTTCATGACTAGCTCCCCTTTTTCTAATAAATGAAGACCTGCAGTTGAAATAGAAATTCTATGTGATTTTTTTAATCTTGCTATTGGAAATACTTTTTTTAGATGAAGGTTTTGGCTTCAAAGTAAAAAGCATTCCTAAAAAGATCAAAACAATGCCTGCCAGCTGAAAAAGCGTCGGGCGAAATCCCGTGAATGCTGTATCTAATAAAATAGCAACGGCTGGATCTAAAAACACTAGAACCGAAATCACCTGAGTTTTTAAATAGCGCAGGCTGTCGAAAAACAAATAATACACTAAACCAGTATGTACAAAGCCCGTTACCAAAATAGCTGTCCAATTGGCCGCTGTTAAGAAATGAAAATCACTAAAATGAACAAACGGCAATAATAGAAAAATCCCTACAAAAGTCTGAATAAATGTAACAGCGTAAGCACTCGTATGAATAATTCCTTTGCCAAGCAGCGTTGTGCATGCATAAAACAAAGCGGCTAAAAGCGCCCACAGTATTCCTGAAGACATGAAGCCATCAATCGTAAGTTCCTTCACCCCAATAATCAGAAGTGTTCCCACAAAACAAGTGAAAATAGACATAACGCCAAGAACTGTTAATTTCTCCTTAAAGATAAAGCTTCCCAGAAGCAATACTAAGACGGGTGCAAGATGATAAATAGAAATAGCTACCGTAACGGACATCATTTCAAATGCTTTAAATAGAAAAACCCAGTTAAACACAAGGAATATGCCGCACAGTAAAATCTGCTTTATTTCTTTGGCATTCCATTTCTCTCTTTTATATTCACCGGTTACAAACCAGCACATTCCGAGAAAAAGCGTTGCACAAATACAGCGAACAAATACTAAATCAAAAGAAGGAAGTCCAGTTTGTGTGGAGAAAAAGCCAATTGAACCAAAAATACTCATTGAAACCATCATTTTTACCATTGGGCCTGCTTTCATTTTTCCACCTCACTTTCAGAAAACTATTACTATTCAAACATAAAGAAGTCTATTTGTAAATTAATGGTTCATAAGCTCTGTTCCATGAATAAGCAAAAAGCGCAAAGACACGGGGTCAGTCCCATCGTCTTTGCGCTTTTCTGTCTTTCTTTTAATCTTCAACCGGAAACCAGCCTGGTGTGTTAATAACGGCTTGCCACAGCGGGTCAGGAATCACAAGCTTTTCCTGATCTTTTTTGCTTAATGTTGTCACAATTTCATTTTCACGGCCTTCTTTGACTTTTTGAACCCAGTCTGGATCCATAATTAATTCACGGCCAATCGCAAGCAGTGGAATGCCGGTTTCAAGAGCTGCTGCTGCTTCGTCTGCTGTATGAATAGAACCTACGCCCATCACAGGTACGCGGCTTCCTACGCGCTCTTGAATAATCTCAATACGTGAACGAGTATCTTCCACGCCTCGGCGAGGTTTTGACCAGAATTCCATTAGCGATACGTGAAGGTAATCAAGGTCTTTTTCTGCTAGTGCATCAACTAACTTCAACGTATCAGCCATTGTAATTCCAGGCGTTTCAGGCTCTTCTGGCGAGAAGCGATAGCCTACTAAAAATGGCTCTTTTGCATGTTTAGAAACGGCTTGCTTTACTTCGTCTACGATTGCTAGCGGGAATGTTAATCGTTTTTCTACGCTGCCACCCCATTTATCTTCGCGGCGATTAGAATGCGGAGAAAAGAACTGCTGAATTAAATAGTTATTTGCTCCGTGGATTTCAACTCCGTCAAATCCTGCTTCAATAGCACGGCGCGTCATCTCACCAAAATCATGAATAATGCCGTCGATTTCTTCATTTGTTAACTCTCGAGGCACCGGTGCTCCTTCTTGTTCTGCAGCAACAGCACTTGCGCTAACAACCTCTCCATTTGGAACAAGCTCAGACGGACACATGCGGCCTCCGTGAAAAATTTGAAGAACTGCTTTTGCTCCTTGATCTTTAATGGCTGTTGCTAAGCGGCGCAGGCTAGGAATCATTTCATCGCTGTCTGCAGCAAACTCTCCGTGAAATCCTTTGCCGTTCGGCGTTCCGTATGTACATGCTGTAATGACCATGCTAACACCGTTTGAACGTCGTACATAGTAGTCTACTTCTGCATTTGATACTGTTCCATCTTCATTTGATGAAAAATTTGTCATAGGCGCAAGAATAACGCGGTTATCTAATTTGATGCCATTTGAAAAAGTAAACGGCTGTAAAAGCGGCTCATACTTTTTATTTGTCATTTTGTTTCCCTCCAAAAATGATACGGTCAAAAATATTGGCATATTATAGGTAGAAACTGTTTTTCCTTCTTAATAATATGTGTCATTTAAAACTGTAACTTTAAAATATACTGTGATTTTAATCTGTACAGTTTCGCCTGTCAAAGAATAAGACTTTCTCATATAAAAAAGCACTCATATACTGAGTGCTTTTTTATCATTGCGAAAGAGGTCCCTGATTATACATGAATGCTTTTACTTTTACATATTGAGCTTCTAACTCTTGAAGTGTCAGTTCGTATAGGTGCCGATTTCCTTTTTTATAAATACCAAAATTCAATAGCGCATTAATAAACCAATTTTTCTTATGTTCCGTTTCAGGCTGTGTGTGTTGTTTCACCATTTCCACCACCTAAGTTTATCTCATTTTAATTTTGCAAAGCATTCGCTTTTACATAAATGATTTTACTTCTGTACGATGAAAAAACAGTGAAATAGAGAGTTTTTTTATTTTAAATTTCCGCAGCCGGACCCGCCATTTTTTTACGTCTTTTTACTCCTGACAATATTTTTTCAATATAATAAATAACAATAATAAAAACCGACATAATAGCAAAATAAGTACCGATTACAATAAAAGGATTCGGACTTTCAAAACCGCCTTCTTTTCCTTTCATCCCTCTTTCAAAACCTTCGCCATCATGATCAAAGTTCGGGCGTTTGTGACCAGCAGATGCCGTCGCAGGAGATTTGTTTTCGCTAAATGAATGGCGATCAAAATCCGGCTTTCCACCGCCTTTTTGCGGTATATCTGAGGAACTTAAATTCAGCACTCTCACTACTCCTCCAAGCTTTCCAAGAAAACTCGTCTCATTTATTTCGTATATACCAACGACTAACAGGGCAACGGTTGCGAGCTTAGCTGCTATGCTTAAACTTTTCTTTGACTTTTTGAATCTCGTTATGTTTTTACATACATTTATAACCCATTGCCAATGAAGGCCTATGTGAGCGGCTACTAAAATTAACACTAAAAACGATACCGAAATATGTGAAACCTTAAACCATTGTTCATTGCCAACATTAATATTCGGAAATACTACTCTTGAAATAAAAATACCGCTAATCATAATAAATGACATCGTAATCAACAGCATGATGTTTAAAAAGTAACCGAACTTTGTTCTGCGCGGAAGCTTGCGGTCAAATAATTTAACCGTAACTTTCTTTACCCACTGCCAGTTTAGCAGCACGTGGGTAAAAAACGCGACGGCAATCGCTAGCCCCGCAATTTCATGAAACGTTAACCCTCCCAATACTTGTTTGTTAAAAAATAAAACAAACGTAACGGCCATTAAAAGATCCAGTCCGAATCGGACGTACATCATCTTTTTCACTCTATTCATTCTCCTCAGCTATGTATTTGTCAAAACAACCTCTTTTTCATATTTCTTAATGTAAGCAGAGTTGGTGAAAATTAGGTGAAACGACTGGTTTTTTTACCAAAATAACCAGTCCTGAGTTCTATAAAAAACAAAGTTCCATCATTTTATTTTTTAGAAAATAGCTGTTGACAAAGAAAAAAGAAGCACGTATAGTAATGGTTATTCATCAAGAACTTTCAGATTTTAATCAAAAACACAGCGATTGGGAGTAGTAGAAGCTTATTATTCGGTCAAGAGAGCTACGGGTTGGTGTAACGTAGTCCAATAATACTTTGAACTCGCCCAGGAGTGGTAATTCAGAAAGAATGCAGAAGTATTCTCTAAGTTTTAACGTCTAACCTTCGTTATCAGGTTTTAAGCAGGGTTCTTTAAGAGCCAACAAGAGTGGTACCGCGGTTAGCTAAAGCTTATCGTCTCTTCTCTCATTTGATAATGAGGTAGGAGACGATAAGCTTTTTTTATTTTATAAAAAAGTGGAGGGAAAAGTCATGAAGAAGGACAACCAAGGTTTGCAGCGAACAATGACTTCACGTCACATTATGATGATGGCGCTAGGTGGAGCAATTGGCGCTGGTTTATTTAAAGGAAGCAGCTCAGCTATTGATATGGCAGGACCATCAGTTATCATTGCTTATTTAATTGGCGGAATTATTTTACTATTCATTATGCAAGGTCTTGCTGAAATGGCGGTTCGAAACAGTGACGCACGAACGTTTCGTGATTTAGTTCAGTCGATTTTAGGAAGCTACCCCGCTTATTTTTTAGACTGGATTTACTGGAAAATGTGGGTGTTAAACATTGCAGCTGAAGCTGTTGTAGCAGCTATTTTTATTCAGTACTGGCTTCCTGATTATCCAATTTGGATGCTTGCTTTAGGCGTATCCGTTATTGTCACAGTTATTAACTTGCTTTCGGTCAAAGCATTTGCTGAAACGGAATACTGGCTAGCATTAATTAAAATTACGGTCATTGTAATCTTTATCATCGCTGGACTTCTGTTACTATTTGTATCATTTGGTCACCATACCGCAGCGGGCTTTTCAAACTTGAGCGATCACGGCGGTTTCTTCCCTAAAGGACCAACTGGGTTAATTACAGCGATGCTAGTTGTCATCTACTCTTACGGTGGAACTGAAATCATCGGGGTAACGCTAGCTGAAACAAAAAACCCTGAAAAAGTAGTACCAAAAGCCGTGCGCAGCACATTAACGCGCATCATTGCTTTTTATCTGTTCCCATTTTTTATCATCGTGAGCTTGATTCCTTGGAATGAAGTGAACGGCGTTTCTCAAAGCCCTTTTGTAATGGTATTTAAAATGATTGGAATTCCCGGAGCAGATCATATTATGAATGCCGTGATCTTGTTAGCCGTCATTTCTTCAATGAACTCAGGGCTTTACGGTTCATCACGTATTTTGTATACGCAAGCAGTAGACGGTCGAGTGCCGAAGATATTTTCGAAACTTTCTGTTAACAAAGTTCCTGTCTATGCAATCTTAATGTGTACATCATCTCTTTATGTGGGCGTGTTGATTTCCTTATTTGCAGGAAGTAAAACATTTGATTATTTGATGGGATCCTTAGGATATACCGTGTTGTTTATTTGGTTGATTATTGCGATCGCACACTTAAAGTCCCGCAAAGTTCAGCCAGAAGCATCGAGCAGCTACTCTGTTAAATGGTTTCCTTATACGACGTGGGCTGCCCTAATTGCACTAAGCGCTATTTTAATTGGCGTTATCTGCACAACCTCCATTGTTATTACGACTATTACACTAGCTATCTATTTATTTATTACAGCTACGTATATCTTTAAAGGCCGCTTTTATCAATCTTCAGCAGCCAAGCATGCTAAATAAAAAAACGCCTCCTCCGAGTCATCAGAGGAGGCGCTTTTTTATTTAAAATGTTAAGTACCAATAGCCAAGTGCAAAACCGATATAGTTACCAATAATATAGCCAAGCGTTCCTACTACCAAGATAGGACCAACCAAACTTCCCCATCCTTTAGCAATCGCCATTGCACTTGCTGTCGTAGGCCCTCCTACCGTTGCATTGCTCGCTAGTAAAATATGTTCTAAATCAATTTTAAATACTTTTCCTAGAATAAGTCCCACTATTAAATTACTCATTCCCACAATGAGCACAAATAGAATCAAAAGAGGTGCTTTTTCAACAATTAATGGAATAGACGCCGGTACTCCAATGACAACAAAGAAAATATAAATGAAGTACGTGCCGATTTCTTGGCTTCCGCTAATGTTTTTAAAATAAGAAGGGAACAGATAAATGACAAGAAACGTAAGTGTGGAAAGCAATAAGTATTTTTCGCTCAAAATAGTATGTAATAATGTTTGAACTACCGAAACATTTGGACCGGTTGGAATGATTGTTCCAAACCATTCGGCTAATTTAAACGATGCAACCACTAGAAAAAATGATGTACCAATTGAAGCCGCAACGTCTTTTAACGAAATTTCTTTTTTTGCCCAATATTTTTCTGCAAGCGTATGACGATCATTTTCTCCATATTGCCCAGCCTCTACTTCTTGAATATGAGGCGTCTTAAAATGTTTTCTAAAAAACTTCATAGAAGGAACGAACATATACACGGCAAACAGTAAAGCCATGACCATATTATCAGCAACTACCGTCGCCGAAACCATTTGACTTGATGGTTCAAATTTAGCCGTAACGGTAGCAAAGTTAACCCCTCCGCCTACATAAGAAGCGCCGATAGCTGCTGCAATTTTTGCTAGTTCCGGAATATAATCTTTTAATAACAAGAAGCCTGCCGTGCTCCCTATAACCGTTCCTACTGCACAGATTAAGAAAATAAAAAGAAGTTTCCGGCTTTCTTGAAATAATTCTTTCATATTGACTTGAAATAACAATAATGGAATAGCAAGCGGTACTAGATACGCCCAAACCGCATCATAAACCGGAGACTCTGTTGGAATGATTTTTAAATTTGATAGGATAAGCGCTCCTGCTAGCGCAATAATAGCTCCTGACAGAAAAGAAGCCCACTTATACTTTTGTTCGAGAAAAATACTAACAGAAGCCCAAATCGCTAGAATTCCCCATAGTGCCCACGTATCATCAGCTTGAATAATAGTAAAAATCACAAGCTACTCCTTTCTTTCTCTTCGCAAGAAATAGAATTTTCGGAAAATATACTTTAAATTTTATCAATATATGCCAAATTCCGTCAATCTATAAAAAAGAGTCGAGGACAAAGTAGTCTAGTTAAAGTGAAACACGAACTATCTATCACAAAGGATGAATAGTTCGTGTTTTTTATGATTATGGTGAACGTAGGTTTTATGTAGGTAGCTACTTCTAGCTGTTGATTGGAGGACAAGGCGAAGACTCCTGTGGGAAAAACGGCACAGATGAGACGCCGCAATAGCACAAGCGACGAGGAGGCTCAGCGGCCTCCCGCCGAAAGCAAAGCCTTGCACGGAAATCAACAGCAGGGTCACAAGCAGTCCAGCTCATGTATCCCGATTGTTAGTCTTTAGATTCATTTTGTGATGTCCCAGCCTCACTTTTTATTTACGAACAAGAACTGGAACCTGCTGCTGAATCTGCTGCAAAGGAGCGCTTGTTTTCTCGGTTAACGAACGCAAGATTCCTCCTTCGATCATACAGTTAATCACAACTGCAAGCTCTCCTGCCTGCTTTTCTTGAAATCCGCTCTCTATCATTTTTTCTCTAAAAAGTTTTTCCCAATCTTGAAACGCTGCGTAGCAGACTTCTCGCAGCGGTTCATTAATAAGCGCCGTTTCTCCAGCCAGCAGTCCAACAGGCATACCAGCAATACTTTCTTCGTGTTCAAACTGCTTGGACAATTCTTCAATAAAATACTGAATAGCCTGGGCTGCGTCAGAAGATTTATTTAAACTTTCTTTAATTTGGATTTGGACGTATTTATTCGTATATTGAACAGCGTGAATCGCCAGTTCTTCTTTCCCTTTTGGAAAATAATAATAAAGAGACCCTTTTGGCGACCCACTCTCTTTAATAATTTGATTTAATCCTGTTGCATGATAGCCTTGCAGCTGAAAAAGCCGCGATGCTGTTTCTAAAATCTTATCGCGTGCATTTGCTTTCTTCACAAAACGATGCCTCCCCTATATAATAAGTGGTTTCTATAACACTACTTATCATATAAGGAAATGAAATTTTTGTCAAAATAAAGTGAATATTTTACCATTTATTTTTTCTTTTTTTCATTTCTTATGACCTAATAATTGTTTTTCTTACTTCTTCCGCTAACGGTTGAAGAGGCGTAATAATACGGTCGCTTACCTCCTCCGCCGCTTCTACCATCGAGAGCTGCGCTACTGAAACAACAGTGTTACGCTCTTTTACTAGCTCATGTAAGACATGTTTTACCTTCTGTTTATACTTCTCTAGGTTCCCAGTCATTACTAGTTCAAAAGCACCTTCTATCACAACAGGACGAACCTTTATCTTTACATTTTGATGAAATGCAAATTCGTCTAGGCGCTTCATTGTTCCTTCTACGGTCTCCGGATTTGTAAACACGATAAGCTGCGGTTCTTCTATTTCACATATTCGGCGAAAATAAGGCTCATCAATTTTAATAATTGGAATATCGCTTGTAAATGCTTCTGGTAAAAGAGCAATGTAGTTCGTACACGTAAGTAAAATGGCATCCGCTGAACATTCTTCCATCCACTTTAACTGCTTCTCTACTTTTGCAGCTGCTGACTCCGCTGCAAACTTAGGGTCGATTGTTACCCGATGTACAAGGCCGGGGTCTACGAAATGCATACAGTTCGCAAACGGCAGCGCTTTTTCTATATAAGAGATGTTCGAATGATGAGCGTGCAGGCAAGCAATTTTCTTCATTGTTTTCCTCCCGTATGATGGTCTTTGAAATACTGAATTAAAAATTCCTGGAACTTTTTCGCAACAGGAGTTAAATATTTATCCTTGTTCCACGCAATCCCAATTACCCTTGAAGCTGTGTCTTCTTTAATTTTTATTTTTTTAATGCCTCGCAAGTCCACTCCCTTTATTTCAGGAAGCAAGGCAACCCCTAAATGAGCCGCTACAAAACCAATCACCGTTAAAAATTCTTCTCCTTCAAACGTAATATTTGGGACAATCTCAGCTTCTTCAAACAGCTGATCAAAAATTGTTCGGCTTCCGTATCCTTTTTTTAACGCGATAAACGATTCATGAGCCAACTCTGAAATCGAAAGCACTTGTCTTGAAGCAAAAGAATGCGTATCAGGAACATACGCGTACAGCTCGTCTTTCCATAAATATTCCCACTGAATTCCTGCCCTAGATTCCGTTACGGAAGACATACAAAAATCAATTTCCCCTGTTTGAAGCTGATCGAGCATGATGTTCGTGGCGTTCTCAAAAATTTGAAATTGAACGTTCGGATACTCTTGTAAAAAAGCATGAACTAGTTTTGGGACGGACGAAGCGCCTAATGATTTTAAAAAAGCAAACGAAATACTGCCCCGGTGAGGGTGGATTAAATCTGAAAGCTCACGTTTAGCTTCTTCCATTTCGTTTAATACTTTAGCCGTTCGTTCGTAAAAAAGCCGTCCGTATCGATTTAAAATAACTTGCCTTCCTTTTCGTTCAAATAGTGGCACGCCAAGCTCTGATTCTAATTTAGAAATTGAGCGGCTGAGCGTAGGCTGTGCGATTGATAATTTTTCCGCTGCCTTTGTGAAATGTTCCGTTTGAGCTACAATATTAAAATATTCAAGCTGCTGCCATTCCATTTTTTCACATCCTTTACTTATTACATAATACTATCAATTTCATATAAATTATACATTGGACGTCATAAAAAATTCATGTTTAAATGAAGAACGTAGCACTTGCTAAAAATGTTATGTGTCTGCATAGAATAAGTGTTGAAAGAAGGAATTAGTTTATGGATGTTTCAATTGTTTTAACAATGTTAGCCGTCGGACTAATCTTAGGATTTGTCGGAGCAGGCGGATCAGGTTTTATTATTTCGATTTTAACGCTGCTGTACGGCGTATCTGTACACGTTGCACTCGCAACGGCTCTTACCGCAATGATTTTCTCTTCTTTATCTGGCGCCGTCAGTCATTACCGCGAAGGTAACGTATCTTTAAAATCCGGTATCTCTGTTGGTATCCTCGGTGCATTAGGCGCTTGGATTGGGTCTAACCTTTCATCCTTTATCCCAGAAGGCGAGCTAAAATGGCTAACAGCCGGTATGCTTTTATTATCTGGTGTTTTACTTTGGCTGCGTATGTTTTTATTTTCCCGTCAGCAAAAAGAACGTACTGTTCCAACAGGAGCTAAATTTGTCGTCTATTCTTTACTAATTGGCTTAATAACCGGCGCTCTATCAGGAATGTTTGGAATTGGATCAACTCCATTTATTCAGCTTGGCCTTATGATGGTGTTAGGCTTGTCTATTCGTCAGTCAGCCGGAACGACAATGCTCGTTATTATTCCGATTGCCATCGGCGGAGGAATGGGCTATTATCAGCAGGGCTTTTTAGATATTCCACTGTTGATCCAAGTAGTAGTCGGCACAATGGTCGGTTCATATATTGGAGCAAAATTCACAAATCGCGTCCCTGCTCCCGTATTAAAAACGTCCCTTGTAGCACTGCCTATTTGCTCTAGCTTCCTACTTGTTATATAAGAAAAAAGCTTGAACTCTTGTTCAAGCTTTTTTTATGTCCATCTCATAAACAAACTGCTTTCCTTGGCTTCCAAAAATATGCCCGCCTGTGTCGATAAAGCCGCTTCTTTTGTACAGCTGCTGCGCGGCCGTGTTTTTATAGTTCACGCCTAGCACCACTTCATTTTTAGTCGGAAAGTGCTGGTTGATAAAAGAAAGAAGAAGTTTCAATGACTTTTTGCCAACTCCCTTTCCTTGATAATCAGGATGAATGGAATACGACCGTATTAAAAGCGCGCCGGAGCTTTTAGTATATTCTTTAACAGCTTTCCCTGCGTCGAGCACGAAAAAGCCGGCTAGTTTGTTTTCTGCCAAAATCAAAACAGGCGTTCTGTCCTTTTCCCGCTCACACTTAGCTAAGGCTTCAGCGGGAAGTGCCGTATAAATGAGCTGCGCTTCAGGCAGCGTATAGCTATGTATAGATGACTCGTAGGCTTCACTATAAAACGCTAGTTCTACGTTTACTGTATTATCCATTCTATACCTTACTCCTTTTCCCATAGTATAACATGCACAAAAAAAGCCGCATAAAGCGGCTTTTCCTTTATCTAGCGTCGGATACAACGGTAAAGCGTTCGTTTACATGCTCTCCTCGCTCAATTTCATCAATGACAGCAATGGCATAATCAGCATAGCTGACATGGCTGTTTCCTTCTGAGTTTAAAATAACATGATCTTTCCCAGTTTTATAAGCATCCGTTCGTTTTCCTGAAGGATTAAAAAATGCTGCTGGGCTAATAAACGTCCAATTAATATCGCTTGTACTTTCTAAATCTTTTAAATTTTGAGCTTGATTGTCAGCTGTCGCTTTATACTCTTTTGGAAAATCAGGCGTATCTGCTAGACGCGTCGTTTTCTCTTCATCGACAAACAAACTGCCTGCCCCTCCTACAACAAGAAGACGAACGTCCGGAGCTTGTTTAAATACACGAATTAACGACTGTCCCGCTTCTACATGCAGATGTTCTTTTCCTTCAGGAGCTCCAAACGCATTCACTACTGCATCCAAGCCTTCGATATCTTTTGCCGTGATATCAAAGATGTCTTTTTCCAGTGTACGAACATCTCGTTCGTCTACTTTGCTCGCATCACGTACGATTGCCGTTACATCATGGCCGCGATTTAAAGCTTCTTTCACGATAAAACTTCCTGCTTTTCCTGTAGCACCTACGACTCCAATTTTCATTTTATAACCTCCAGTAAAATTCTCTATATTTAGGTAATAGCCTTTTTTTGCTATGATAAAACACAGCAAAACGGTTTAAGCAAGATAGAGAGAACAAATTGGATAAATGAGTTAGTATGGATTACTTTTAACACCGCGGTTGATTTCCGTGCAGGGCTTCGCTTTCCGCGGGCGGCCGCTGAGCCTCCTAGTCGCTTGCGCTCCTGCGGGGTCTCACCTGTTCCGCTTTTCCCGCAGGAGTCTTCGCCTTACCCTCCAATCAACCGCTAGAAGCACCTACATACACGAAATCTACGTCCTCCATTCATCGTTCGGCCCTGCTCTTCCTTCAACTAAAATATGTTTCTTCCAGTTTCTTTTGAAAAAATAAATAAGTGCTTATTCAATTTCAATAAATAACACGTGAGCCATAGAGTGAATGGATTTAATCAATTCTACTTTATTCCCTTTCTTTTTTGCTTTTCCTTTTATTTCAACAAAATAAAGCAGTTCACCTTGATGATGATCCTGGTGAATTTCATAGGATGAAATCATAATATTTTCCCTTTCAATCTTATCAAGGAGCTCATAAATATCCTCTTGATTCGCTGCACGAAACTTAATTAAAAGGGAATGAGTAGAAAGAGATGTAAACATTACGTTCAATATTTCTAAGCCAATCAGCACCAGTATAGTTGCGCTAATGCCGACTGTATACATACCCGCCCCAATGGTTAAACCAATTCCCGACGTTGCCCATACGCCTGCGGCTGTTGTGAGCCCTCTAACATGCTGCTTTTGAATAATAATCATACCTGCTCCTAAAAAACCAATACCGCTTACTACTTGTGCGGCAACTCGGCTCGGATCAAGAGCCATATGATCTTGATGAAGCACATCTGAAAAGCCATATTTGGAAATTAACATAATGAGCGTACTACCGACAGCAACTAAAAAATGAGTGCGAAAACCCGCTTCTTTTGCTCTAAACTCTCTTTCTAAACCAACCAAAGCTCCTAACAAACCTGATAGCGCGAGACGACTAATAAAAGCTGCGGTCATTTCCCCCCTCCTTTCTCTTCACTTTTTTATAAATGGACCTATTAACTATTTCTATTTTTGTTATAATTTACTATAACCAATTTTTGAAGTGGAGGCTAATCAAATTAGATAAAATTATCAGTTATTACAGCATATTTCTTGAGTGAGGACGATTAGAACGCGAGCCCATTGAATTTCAAACAAACTGGCACTTTATCAAAAAGCGAAAATATTAATAATCACCTCTACCTATCATAGGATAAATAGAGGTGATTATTAATGAACCGTTTATTCAAATGGAGTACAAGCATTTTGTTGCCTTTGATGTGCTGCTTTTTGATTCTCCCTCCCTCTTATGCAAGCGGTGACTCTTACTCTTCCTATGCAGAACTGCAACAGCACGAGATTCTCCATCAAGACTACGATATTCGCTACGAACAGCGCTTTAGCTACCTATCCATTATGGCCATTCACGGCGGAGGAATTGAACCGGGCACATCAGAAGTTGCCAAAGAACTTGCTGATCGCTTTTCCGCTTCTTATTATTTATTTGAAGGCATCAAGTCCACTAACAACGGAGTTCTACACATAACCTCAGAAAATTTTGATGAACCGACTGCTAGAGGAATGGCTCAACAAAGCATGTCCGTTTTGACGATTCACGGATACAGCGGCAGCCAGCCTATCGTATATATAGGCGGAAAAAATCAGATTTATAAAGAGCTGGTGAAGCAAGCGCTTCGCAAACACGGCTTTACCGTCCGTGACGCTCCTTCTGACATTGCCGGAACAAGCGAACAAAATATTGTGAATGATAATTTGCTAAAAGCCGGAGTACAGCTTGAACTCACAGCCGAACTAAGGAAATCATTTTTCGCAAACCATGACTGGTCGAGAAATAACCGCATGAATGTGACACCGCTTTTTCATACATTTGTCACTTCCTTACAAGAAGCATCTTCTTCCTATCAAACTTTCCTTTACTTTCAAGTTCACTAACTTATCAACTCTTGCCTATTCCTTGATTTCCAGACAAAAAAGCCAGCGCAGTCTGTGTAATCAAACGCGCTGGTTCTTATCTATTTCTCTTGCTAAAATAGACCGTTTAAATCTTTTCAGCTCAAAAAACTCCTTGATTTCACTTGGACTTTGATAAGAAAGCCTAATCACATAGTAGTTAATATATTCAAGCCAAGCAAACGCGTAAAGACCCAGAAAAAAAGCAAGCCCGTTAATCCCTAACTGCACACAGTGATACACGAGTACACCTAAACCTAACGCAAGAAGAATTTTATTCATTTTTTTAAAAAGCAGAAACAGCTGAATGTAGCTAGAGGGCAAATGAGAATCTTCTTTTCGCCTCACTCGCTTCCATTTCATAAACCAGTATAAGCTTCCTTGAAACAAGATAAACTCAAGTATGATAAAAGCATACACACTAGAAAATGTTGTTAAGTAAAAACTTAGATGAGAAAACTCATTTAAGTACCCTACCCACAGCGCAGCAAACACTAAAGCTGCCGTAAGCTCTCCTGTCCATAAACCAAATAATTTTCGCTTTACTTTCATAAAAACCCCCCTAGCATATCTCTCAATCCTGCTGTTCAAACCAAGCTTTAAACAGCAGGTTTACACCTGTTTTTATTTCTTCATCAGACAGTCCGGCAAACCCAAGCAATACATAAGGCGTGTTGTTGTCACCGGCACTATGATAATAAATGGACGTTGGATAAATCGTTACCCCTTGCTCGGCAGCTGCTTCAATTAGTTTCTGTTCACTCATTCCGTTTTTCACCTTAAGAAGAATATGCAACCCAGAATGTTCTCCAATAACATCTACACGTTCTCCCATAATAGTAGTCAAGCAATCTAGCAGCAGCGCTTGTTTCTTGCGGTATGCTGTTCTCATTTTATTCAAGTGACGTTCCCAGTGCCCTTCTTTCATAAACAGAAAAAGCGTATACTGATGAAGTCTTGAAACAGACTGTTTAAAAAGTCCACAGTGCTTCATATAGCTTGTACGAAGCCGGTGTGGCAGCACGGCATAGCTTATTCGAAGAGAAGGCATCAAAGACTTTGAAAACGTACCCGTATAAATAACGCGATCGTCTTGATCTAATCCTTGAAGCGCGGGAATCGGTTTTCCTTTATAGCGAAATTCTCCGTCATAGTCATCTTCTATAATATAGCTGTTCGTTTCTGCCGCCCACTCTAGTAGTTCAAGTCTTCTTGCAATCGGCATGACCATCCCAATAGGAAATTGATGAGACGGCGTAATGTACACCGCATCCGCTCCGCTTTCTTTCAGTTCCTTCAATTTCAAGCCAAAATTATCGAGAGAAATAGGGATAACTGACATGCCTTGTTCTTGAAAAACGTGCCTCGTTCGGTGAAAACCCGGATTTTCAAACCCAATTATTTTTTCTTTCCCCAGCGTGACAGAAAGCAGCCACATAAGATACTGCGTACCTGCACCTATCACAATTTGCTCCGCCGTACAGCGCACTCCTCTTGAATGATAAAGATACGCTGCAATTTCTTGACGAAGAAGATGTTCGCCCTGTGGATGTCCGCTATAAAAAAGCTGGCTTTCATCATGATAAATAGTTTGAACCGTTAGCTTTTTCCACGTGTTATACGGAAATTTTTCTACGTCTACCTTTCCATGGCTAAAGTCAATGACAGTTGATTTCCGGTCTTCTTGCGGTAAAGAGACATAGGCTGGAGGCAGTTCTTGAAGCACAACTTCATTTTTTATCTCTTTTACAAATACTCCTTTCCTGGCTAGTATCTCGATATAGCCTTCAGCTTCTAACTGTACATAAGCCGCTTCAACCGTATTTTGGCTAATGCTTAAATGAAGAGCTAGCTTTCGTTTAGAAGGCAATTTTTCATGAGGCGGAATGGTACCTTTTTGAATTTGTTTTTTTATGTAGATATAAAGCTGCATGTACAAGGGATCTGCTTTTCTTTTATCAAGCAAAGGCATTAACTCTAACATAGTGTTCTTTCCTTTCTAACTGATACTATTAAATTCGCTGTTTCTGACACTTCCTCTCAGTTCAGATTCTTCATATACTGGACTATATCTTATAAATTAAGGAGATGACGCAATGACTATCACTTATAAAACCAACGTCTCAATCCGTGCGGAACAAGCTGCTGAAGTATTTGTACATTCCGGCATTAAACGTCCTGCACAAAATCTTGATCGTATTCAAAGAATGCTTGATCACGCTTCTCTTACTATTACCGCTTGGAACGACAGCGAACTTATTGGCATAGCCAGAGCGTTAACAGATTTTAGCTACTGCTGCTATTTATCGGATTTAGCTGTTGTAAAAGACTATCAAAAGCAAGGAATCGGTACACAGCTCATCAAACATGTTCAATCAGAAATCGGCGAAGAAACCGCGCTGATTTTACTTTCAGCTCCTTCTGCTATGAACTACTATCCAAAAGCCGGCTTTCATCAAATTGATAATGGGTTTAAAATTGGGAGAATTCGATAGGTAAAAAAGACAAAAAACTTCCTGCCCTACTAAACTATTATTATTTTACATCTTTTCAATATGATGGTACAATATTCAAAGATTAAGGCTATGATACTTCTTCCTTCTCATCCAACTCTTAGAATTTAGAGGTATCCCTTTCCTTAATCCATTAACAATCCATTAACCTAACTATACATATATTCAAAGTCAGGAAGCACAGCGCCTGGCTTTTTCTGTGCAAATCATACATGGTGGTGTTTGAATGAAAAACGATATTTTTTTAAGAAGACAATCTAAAGTAATTATAAATCAAGGATCAGATATATTAGCTCCTGCTTATGTAGCTTCCATGTTAAAAAACATTGAGGCATTAGGATTTACAGCTTCAGCTTCTTTAATTGATCGGTTACTCACTCTTTCGTTCTACGAATTTATGTCTTTTTATGAGCAGCTTCTCTTATCTTTAAAAAGACTTGTTGGCGCTCATGTCAAATATAAACCGATGTATCCTAACTTTCCAAACGAAGTCATGCAAGCGTCGGAAGCAGAACTATACATAAATGCCGTGGTTCACTATCTGAGTGGGATTTTACCAAACAGTGAAAAACAAGATGTTTTACCACTGTTAGATACTACAGATTTGCGGATTATTGACCTCGGAACAGATGAAGAATTCGGCCTTATGATGAGTCAATTAATTGGTGCCAATACCTCATTATCGCAAACGGATCGAGCAGACATTGAATGGTCGCTTGTCCATTTACATGCATTAGACCTACTTCCAGAAGTCATTCCTCAAAAAGAAAATGGTGCATTTGTTAGCTCAGTTTTAATTAAAACAAAAAAACTACCTATTGATGTCTTGTCTTCTTATTTTAAAACAGCAACAGACGTTTTACGTTTGGCAACCGCTTTATCTGATGGAGATATTAGCCTTTCATCACCCACTTTATTTAAGAAGTTTAGTCGTTTTGAGCGTCGAAGCTTGTTGCAGCTGCTAGAAAGCACTTCAAACATAGAAGAAGATATGTTTCGCTATAAAGTAAAGTGGATTCGTTTAGGTGAAATTTTACATCCTGGGGAATACAAACATCGATTTCCTCGCGCTGCTAAAGGATTCGATGCTGTTCGAAATCATAAAAAACCATTGACCTTCTATAGTAAAGTAGAGAAAGCACTCGAGCAAAAAGACGTCTCAAAAGCAGTTTCACTTTTAGAAAAACGTCCAGGTGACTTTGCTAGACGAATTGACCATTTACTGCGCTTATCTACTGGGGAACAAGAAGCAGCTTCTATTATTACAGCATTTGCAACGGTCGCTCATCATGTCTCTACGCCAGTACTGCTTCAGCTCTATTCTCATATGAAGCATCGACATCATAAACAAGATATGCGCGTAGTGTTTCCTAAAGGGAATGTGTCCAAAGTAATGGCGCTTGATAATCCCTTACCTTCTCTTCGTAAGGATCTTTGTGAAGGTGTAATAAATGCATGCAAAGATGCTTTACATGACCGTTTTGCCAAGCTGCCACCTCTTGGAAATGTATGGGTTGATGAACGTTTGCATGAACAAACTATACCATTTTCACAGCGTTCAAGCAGTAAAACGTTAAAAACGATTAGCCGCGGCAGTAAATTAACAATACCTGAAGGCGACACGCTTCGTTTTTTCATTTGGTGGAAAGAAGGCTTTGTAAATGGTGAACACACTGGTAATGTAGATATTGATTTATCTGCCGGAATTTACGATGAAAACTGGCTGTATAAAGAGCATATTTCCTATACAAACTTATCTTCAAAAAGCTTCAAAGCTTTCCACAGCGGAGATATTACATCTGCCCCTAAGGGAGCATGTGAATTTATTGACTTGCATATCCCTACTGTTCTAAAAAAAGGCGGCCGTTATGTATTAATGAACGTTTATTCATTTTCCATTCAACCTTTTGTTATGCTCCCTGAATGCTTTGGAGGATGGATGATGAGACAGCACGTAGAGTCCGGCGAAATATTCGAACCTTCTACCGTACAAAATAAAGTAGATCTTGCTAGTGATTCCACCATTTCCATCCCTTTAATTTTTGATTTACAAGAGCGAAAATTAATCTGGACGGATATTTCACTGCATCATCATGTTGAATTTCAAAATAATCTTGAACAAAACAATGGATCTGTCTCTCTTATGGGAAAAGCCATGACAAAGCTTTTGAAGCCAACGCTTTATGATCTTTTTTCATTTCACGCACAAGCTAGAGGAACACTTGTCTATGACAAACAAAAAGCTGACACTATTTATTCGCTTGATGAAGGTATTACTCCTTATGATATTGAAACAATTATTGAAACCTACCTAAACTAATTATTTATAGGAAATTAAGAACAAATAAAATAAAAGAAAAGACCTCTTTCCAAGAAAGAGGTCTTTTCTTTTATTTCACTAGCTTTTGCTCAGTCCCAGCTGAACCTTGACTTCGTTTGTGGAATCCTTTTGCATAGTACGCGATAATAAGACCGATAAACCATAATGGTCCGATGACAACTGCAATTCTTGTATCTGGATTATATGCCATGAGAACCACCACCAGCGCTAGGAATGCAAGTGACACATAAGATGTTAATGGAAATAAAGGCATTTTATATTTCAGCTTTGCCTCTTCACCTGTTTTTAACGTTTTGCGATACTTAATTTGAGAAAGCAAAATAATTCCCCATGTCCAAATCGCACCGAATGTTGCAATGCTTGTTACCCACGTAAATACCTTGGCAGGCACAATGTAGTTTAACGCTACTCCGACTAATAGCGCACCCGCTGATGCTAAAACAGCTTTTCCCGGTACGCCGCCTTTTGTAAGCTGGCCGTATCCTTTTGGCGCTTCTCCGTGTTCTGCTAAGTTAAACAGCATACGGCCTGTACTAAAAATACCGCTGTTACAAGAAGAAAGAGCTGCTGTTAGTACAACAAAGTTAATGATACCAGCCGCCGCTGGAATGCCGATTTTTTCAAATGTTAATACAAACGGGCTTCCCTGTGAACCAATCTCTTGCCACGGATAAATCGACATAATGACAAATAACGCACCGACGTAGAAAATCAGAATACGCCAAAAGACAGAATCAATCGCTCTTGCTAGAGATTTTTCCGGATTTTTCACTTCTCCCGCGGTAACGCCGATCATTTCAATTCCTAAATACGCAAACATGACCATTTGCAGCGACAGCAAAATACCTTTGAATCCGTTCGGGAACAGTCCGCCGTTGTCCCACAAATTTTTAATACCAGTCGCAACGCCGCCGTTGCCGATTCCAAACACAATCATTAATAATCCAACGGCAATCATTAACACAATCGCTAAAATTTTAATAAGTGCAAACCAAAATTCCAGTTCACCATATGCCTTAACAGCTAAGAAGTTAACCGTTGTCATGATGACAAGCGCCGATAACGCCCAAATCCAGTTTGGTACATCTGGATACCAATATCCCATATAAATACCAACGGCTGTAATTTCAGCCATACATGTTACAACCCATAAAAACCAGTAGTTCCAACCTGTTAAATAACCAGCAAGCGGCCCTAAATAGTCGCGTGCGTACTTGCTGAATGAACCTGCAACAGGTTTTTGAATCGCCATTTCTCCAAGTGCTCTCATAATAAAAAACATAATCATTCCGCTAAATCCGTACGCCAATAATATTCCTGGCCCTGCTAATTTAATAGCAGATGCAGATCCAAGAAACAGCCCTACCCCTATGGCTGCTCCTAAGGACATCAGCGTCACATGCCTTTCTTCTAACCCGCGTTTCAATTCTTTCCCCTGAGTTTTCCCCTGCATAAACGTCTCCCCTTTTTCCAATCTGTCAAAACGAGATGAACACAGCCTTTTTGTTAGCGCTTTCATATAAGTTTGTGCTAAAAGACAGCTAGGCTGTATATTTGTATTTTATCACCTTTCTCTCACTTTTCTTTTGTCGAAAAACAAAAAAATTATCTTATCATTTTGTTTAAACGCACAATTAGACATAGGCACTGCTTTTTTACTATGTATTTATTATTGCACTTAAGTAATAGTATTTTCAAAAAATAGAAAAACGCCGACTCAACTCCGTCAGCGCATCGTTCATTTTATGCTTTTTTATAAAAACTAGCATTTATCTCGCGGGTTCAAAAGTTTTACAGCCAGGTTCTTCCATATCAGAAACATGGTGACTACTTTCAGGACTCACAACGTAAATGGACTCTGCACTGCATTTGTTCCCCGATTTCCAATACATGCACTCATTCACTTCACATAATACACCTTGGGCCACTGTTATCCCTCCTTTGCTTGTCTTATCTATTTACTACCCGAAATATGGCGCTTCTAACATTCACACGCAAAAAAACAGCTTGTTTCTCAAGCGGATCTTTTTATTGCGTGTGTTCAACATACTGTTTTTTAGCTAAATATAACTCACGGCTCAGCGTGATCCGCCGTTCTCTCAAGCGGCTTAATTTAGCCTGAAATTGTTCGTTAGTTGGCTCTTCTTGAATCAAGCGATACGTAAAAGAAATATCTTCATTTAACTGTTTAAAATCTTCCCATATCTCTTGAACGAGGGCGGATTGTTTGTCTTCAAATGAACGATTTTGCTGCGTTTTTAGCGCAGCTAAAATTTCCTGTTGCCACGTTTCGTCTTTTATTTCTTTGGCTAATAAGTATAGATCTAAATAATCATCAGTGCTTAACGCTGTTTGTCTATTGTTCAATGTCATCACCTTTTCTACACGAAATTTTTCTTCCTAAGAAGAGGGTTTCATCATAGAAAAAGATTCCTCTCCTTATCTGTCAGAGCTAGGCTATGCTGGAATTAGCACCATTCAATAATTGTGGTTGCTGAGGCTTCAAAGGGCCAGTCCCTCCACCTCTCTAGATAAGAATATTTCGTTTTTAAATTATTTCTGACTATTCTAATATGTTTTGTAGGTTATGTCAATAGCTTTTCAATAAAAAGAAAAAAGAAGTAAAATATGGTATGCTTTCATAAAGGATGGTGAGCACATGAAACGATATCTGTTATCTGCTTTTTTGGGAAGCCTGCTGCTGCTTCTTACTATTGCTTTTTCATCTACTTTCCATATTGCAATTGTCAAAACAACCGGAAGTATTGGAGGGATTATTTTAGCAGCGGCGGCTTTGATTATGAACGCGCTTGAAGATCCCCCCTCCTCAGACAATACAGGTGGAGGAGCCGTTGAAGTACTAGATAAAGGTTCCGTTTGGGCTACTTATTTACTTTTACTTTCATTACCGAACCTCATCGCATGTATAACATCTTATGTTTTATGGACTCGCTGACATTCATCAACGTTACGGACGTTTTGCCACTTGGAAGCTCATTGATATTTGTTTATCTACAAAGCCAAGTTCACGATACACATGCTGTGCAAAATTCCCAGCATGAACGCTGAGTCTGATTTCAGGGTATCCTTTGATAGACAATTCATCAATTGCTTTTTGCATTAATGGCTTGGCTAGACCTTGCCCGCGGTATTCCGGTACAACATATAATTCGTAGATAAAGCCAATTTCTTCTTTTGAAAAGAAGTCGGCAGATGGGCCGATAAGAACCCAGCCTGCGAGTTTATTTTCTTGTCTTGAAACTAAATAATAACAGCCTTTTTCAAGGGCACTACCAACTAGTTCATTTACGCGCTCTGCTGACGGATGAAACTGCTTCATTGTTCCTTCAAACAGCGCATCAGCAGATTTTTTCCGAATTTCTTGTATTTCTTCTTCAGTAGCTTTTGCAATCATTACGATCTCTCCTTTCGTGTTCGTTTTCCACATACGAGGATAAATTCCTGCAAAAAAAGTCTTCGCCTAAGCGAAGACTTTTATTTAAATTCAAAATGCTCTTGATGACTACCTTGTTCGTCCGTCCAGTTAATCATAATGTCTAAACCTGCCGCTTTTCCAGGAACTGCAAAATTCGCATAGCGAAAACGCTGACCGCTTTTGCTTAAGTTAGACCGTTCAATAGGAGAAAACAAGCTGTATTTCGCCTTATTTTTTCCTTCGTGCCGAAAAGCTTGGACCTGCACGCGCTCTACGTCTTTTCCAATGTTTTCAACGGTTAATCCATATGTATGATAGACGTTATTTTTCCACTTTAGCTGATTATCTCCCGTCATGCTCGCTTTTGTGAGTTCAACCGACCATTGTTCAGATGATTTCTTCATTGGAAGCTTCTCAATCGAAAGAGCGCTGACATGAATGGCTGCAAAAGCAAGCCAAACAAAACAAAAAGTGCTGACTGTATAAAATAGTCTTTTCATAGATTCTGATCTCCTTAGAAATTTTAGTAGTAGCATTTCCTGTTCACTTAAAAATTATGATAAACGCTTTAACAAAAAAGCCTCTCCATTTAGGAGAAGCTTCTTAAATTAATGCATAAGCAAATCTTTTTGTTTGTCTAATGAGTGTTTTGTATATAAATCTCTTTCAATCGCATATTTAGGACGCTGTTTCACTTCGTTAAAAATCTTGCCAATATATTCTCCCACAAGACCCATTCCCATTAGCTGCAGGCCGCCTACAAGCCAAATCGATAAAATAAGAGACGTCCAGCCGATTTGCGTATGATCTAAATATTTTTGAAGCAGCGCATAAATACCAAACGCAATACTAAAGAGAAAAGAAGCTCCTCCAAGCAGCGTCAATAAGCGTATCGGCGCTACGCTAAAAGATGTAATCCCGTCGAATGCAAAAGCAAGCATTTTCTTTAGGGGATATTTTGATTCGCCCGCTGTCCGTTCTTTGCGGTCATATGTGACTTCCGTGGAGCGAAATCCTACTAATGGTACAAGGCCTCGTAAAAAGACGTTGCCTTCTTTATATTTCATAAGTTCACCAAGAGCACGTTTGCTCATGAGACGAAAATCGGCGTGATTTTGAACGAGCTGAATTCCTAGCCTATTCATAAAACGGTAAAACCCTACTGCCGTGGTTCGTTTAAAAAATGTATCGGTTTCTCTGCTGTCTCGAACACCATATACGACTTCATACCCGAGCCAATATTTCTCTACAAAAGTACGAATAACGCTGATATCATCTTGCAAATCTGCGTCAATGGAAATGACGCAGTCAGATTGCTTATGGGCTGCTTCTAGTCCTGCCAGCAAAGCATTTTGATGTCCTACATTCCGCGCTAGCTTTAACCCTTTTACAAACAAATTGCTGCAGCTTTCTTTTTCAATAAGCGACCACGTGCTGTCTTTGCTTCCATCGTCTACAAATAAAATGGTACTTTCACTTGATACAAGACGTTCATTTATCAGTTCTTTTATTACAGTAGTTAATTGAAAAGATGTTTCTGTGAATACTTCTTCTTCGTTGTAACATGGAACAACAATTGTTAAAATAGGTCTGTTCATGTTATTGCCCCCTTACTTTGCTTCATATACATACACTTTCCAAGCGGACTGTTTATCGTTAAACGCTTTTAAAAAGTGCAAACCGTCACTTTCAGCATTTTCGATTGGCACAGCTGAAAAGATATAGCGACCGCCCATTTTTTTAAATTGGCTGATATTAAGCTGCAAATGACGGATTTTTTTCGTTGAGTCTTTTCGGTAATCATATTTTTTCCCTAGCTCGCTAACAAACACATAGCAGCGGTTGCCCCAGTGATCATAGTAACTTTCTAACTTTTTATTTTTATCAAGCTCTTTGGCAATGATTTTGCGAAACTCATGTTTATACGTTAACGGATAGAAGTTGTTATACGTATCTAGCGTATAAAAGCCGTTATACTGAGCAATTGATGGATGAAGCCCAATGCTTGCTACCCGATAAGATGATTGAGGTTTCCCTATATATCTGCTGATTTCATCGAATTGATGGACAGCATAAAATTCTTTGACTGACGGCTCGTGATTGTAGCGATAATAAAGTTCAGGATTCGCTATAAACAACACAAGCAGCTGTAAAACCAAACACACCCACACAAACTTTTTCCACGCCTTGCCCCTTTTCCATAAAACATAGCCCCCAACGGCAAACATCAAATAAATAATGAGCGGGCGTAAAAAATGAAATCTAGCAAAGTTAAATGTATTAAAAAGCTGATATTTTTCTTTTAGCGGCTCCCATCCTTTATAAAACCAAAACGCATACCAAATCGACAGTAGTAGATTAAGAATAAATAACTGCAAAAACGTTTTTTCAAGCTTTCCTTTCTGATTCCGAGCAACAATCCACAGTACAATAAAAGAAAGCGGCAAAATGACAAAAGTATGAAGCGTCATTACATGCGTATGCCCAAGCGTGTAGTTCTTAAAAGCAAGGCGAACGGAATGTCCAAAGCTTAGAGTAGAGCTTAAAAATTCATTTCGACTCGTCGGGGCCTCTGGAAATAAAAGAGAATCAACAAGCCGGTATTCAATGAGCAGAAAGACAGCGGTCATCGCTGCAATACTGTTTAAAAAAGGAATATTCCACGTTCGTTTTTTCACCGCATCTCTTAGCCATAGCAGCCCCATCGCCGCTAAAAAGAAGAAAAATCCTAGCACAAAGCTCGAGTAAAACGGAAGCAGTAAAAGTGTAAGCCATTCCTTCCACGTTCCTTCGCGGTTTCGAATGGTTAAAAATGCCCACAGCGCCAGCGGCTGTCCTAATGTACTCAGCATGCCCGAAGGCCAAAAAGGCGTAAGTGCAAAAGCAAGTGATACAAGCACTCGAATCGCATAAGCATCCTCGCTTTTAATGAAGTGCTTTTTTAATAATAAATACATTCCAATTAAAGCAAATACACGCGTAATCGTTTGGCTGAGGCTGTACGCCAGCATGGTAGGAAACAAACCATACAGCCACTGAATACCGCTGAATTCTGTTCCAAACGTATTCCTCGGCAATCCGTTAATGATTTGAGGCAATACGGCATGACTGGAGCCAAACAGCTCTCCGCTTCGATGCAGAACTTTATACCACGTAATATTTGAGTCTAAATTGTCATGCACGCGTATATGTGAGTTTTCCCCGAGCAAAAACATAGGGGATACATACGCAAGCAGTAAAAGGAAAGCGATAATAAGCAATGTTTTTTCTTTATTCATAGCTGTTTCTTTCTTCATCTGTTAACACCTATTTCCATTTCATAATTACTAAAAGTTAATCGTGTACAACGACTGCTTCTTTTTTTGCATTAAATACAAAGTATTTTTGACCCGTATAATTTAAAAGCGTATACAGACCTGTTCCGATTAATATACCGACATCTTTTTTGAACGGATGCACAGCAGCAGGAAGTTGATGCAACAACCAGCTGGAGAACTGCAGTCCAATATAGTAAGACAAGCCGTAGCAAACGCCAATAACCAAAATAAAACGCAGTATGCTTGTAGATAAATGAACTCCGCTTTTAAACGTAAATATTCGATTTAACACGTAGCTGACGACTGCTCCTGCTGCGTTTCCGATAAACGTTGCTGCCCAGTAGTGATGAAACATATGAAGCAGCACATACATAATGGAAAGACCTACTGCTGTATTGACCAGCCCTACTACTAAAAAACGTACAAAAGATCCTTTCATACAAACTCCTTTTGATTTTAATACTTTCATGAAAATTACATATTATGACTTTAAATACAGTTTCAGTGTAGCAACTCCACTTAAAAATCTAATGAAAATAACATTAAAAACAGATGAAAAAAAGCTAAAAGAATCAATAAAAATCGGGATTCTTTTAGCTATTTAGTAGAGCCTTCAATGATTAATTTTTGGTCGCTTTGATTGTCAAACGCATCCACTGCCGCTACTTCTATTTGATACGCAGTATGGGGCTCCAAACCCGATAATGGAAGACTTAGAACATCCGGAACAGGATCGCTGTAATATTGAGAAAATGCATTATATGTTTTGACCACTTCTCCAGTTTCTTTATTTTTGACGGTAATGCGATAAGAGTGAACCATCAGATTATCCACAGCTTGCGTAAACTGGATATAAAGCTGATTTGATGAAGCTTTTTCTTGTATAACAGAAATAGTAGAGCTTGGAAGAAAAATCGGTTTTACTAAATCTCGTTCATTCGTGTAGTGAAACTTTTTTGCATCTGCAGGTATGTTAATTTCCCACGCTTCTCCCGTCCACTTATTTGCGTGAAAATCCCGCCTTTTAACGACTACTTTTCGATTATAAACCTCTACAAGAAGACCTTGACTCACATCTCGGTAGCCAGGAGGAAGTTCACCTTGTAAATATCCGGCACCAGGCCATATATACCGAACAGAAGACGTTGCAAGAGATGTAAAATCTCTTTGAAAAATAGTACGAGGATCGTCCAACGGATGGTGGGTATGACCAGAAAATGTAATGACTTGCGGATAAGGTTTTAACGTATTGTAAAGAAGCTGTTCATTCACTTCTATCCCCCATCTGTTTTTCCCGTACAGTGTATTGTTAATAGGCTGATGAATAAAGACAAAAATCGGTTTTTTAGGATCATCTCGCTTTGCTATCTTCAGCTGTTCAGCAAGCCAGTTAATTTGTTTGACTGAATAATCACCGGCGGTCAGACGGCTTTCTGTTCCAAGCATGATAAAATGATATCCTTTTATCACTTGATGAAAATAAAGAGCTTTCATTTTGGTTTTAGATAAAAAACGCTGCTGCGCTTGCTGATTGGTTACACTGTCCCGGTATTCATGATTACCAATCGTAAAAAGAGATACGGCCTGCGGCTGTTTATTTTGATTATAAATAGAAAAAAAGCGGTCGTATTCTTTTAACGCGCCGGTATCAGCCAAATCTCCTACTACTACAAATGCATCTTGTTTCGGTGCCTGTTCATTTAACTGCGTTAATGCATGTTGAAAAGTACGCAAATCAAGCGTTCCTGTTTCCTTAATATGAACATCACTGATCACAGGAAAAACTAGCTTTGGTTCGATGTATCCGCTTCGTCCGCTCTTCTCTTCGGCTCGTACGTTTAAGGTAATACCGCATATAAGAACACTTATTAATACTAAAGCGAGCCAGTCTTTTTTCAGCGTTTCCATAAAACCGCCGAGCATGATGCTTCCTCCTTTCTTCACTGCTGCGTCTCAGTCATTTTCTCTACGTGTATGAGCTTTTATTTTATGTAATTTCAAAATATCTAATCGTATAGTTTCAATATTTCTTTTCGTGTTTGCACACACTATGTTCACAATCAATTCATTACACTTTTCCTAGTCATAGTGGTATGATTTTCGTATATTACAGACTAATTGTTGAAAATGTAGGAGTGAATATTTTGAAAACGGTCGCTGTTATTGGAGGAGGAATTACGGGCTTAACCACTCTGTACTATTTGCAGAAACTAAAACGAGAACGTAATCTCCCGCTTAAGTTATTATTACTAGAGAAACATGCCCATCTAGGAGGGAAAATCAATACGCGTGAAGCTGGGGAATTTATTATGGAAACAGGGGCGGATTCTATTGTAGCTCGAAAAGAAAACGTTATGCCCCTGCTAGAAGAGCTGTACTTAACAAACGATTTAGTCTATAACGAAACGGGCAAATCGTTTATTTACTCTGCTAATGAGCTGCTTCCAATTCCTGAAGATACCATGTTCGGTATTCCAACAAGCGTGGAATCTCTTTTTAAAAGCGAGCTGATTTCTTCAAAAGCTAAAATTACAGCTTTAAAAGACTTAATTACTAAAAATACAACGTTTACGAAAGACAGCTCAATTGGACTCTTTTTAAAACATTTTTTAGGAGAAGAGCTAGTAGAAAAGCAAATTGCACCTATTTTATCGGGCGTCTACTCTGGCGATTTAGACAAACTCACGATTTCTTCGACTCTCCCGTATCTGCTCGACTATAAAAACACGTACGGCAGCATCATCAAGGGAATGGGAGCCAATGAAAAAAAATTTAAAACGGCAGGAAATAAAAAATTCATTTCGTTTAAACAAGGTTTATCAACGATTATTCACCGCTTAGAAGAAGAGCTTTCTGATGTAACAATTTTAAAAGATACGCCAACCACCAGCATAAAACGGAACGGTGAACGTTACCAAATCAGTACGCCGGGGCAAGCCTATTCAGCAGATTATGTGGTGTTAGCTACACCGCACACGGCTGCTCAGCACCTGTTGAACGATCCCGAATTAAACGAAGACTTTGAGCAGTTAAAAGATTCTTCTCTCATTAGCGTATACATCGGCTATGACGTTCCAGACGAATACCTTCCCACTGAAGGCACCGGGTTTATTGCCTCTCAATCAAGCAACTTAATCGCCAATGCCTGCACGTGGACGAGCAAAAAATGGGCTCACACTTCTAAGCGAGGGAATTTGTTAGTTCGCCTGTTTTATAAAAGTACGAGTCACCACTTTGACAGCCTGCGGACGATGTCAAAAGAAGAGCTGCTAGCAGTGGCACAAAAGGACATTGAAAACAGCTTAGGAATCAAAGAGGAGCCTATTGAAAGCGACGTAACCAATTGGGATAAGTTGATGCCTACCTATCACCTTAAACACGGTGAACTTGTACGCAGCTTGACTCAAAAATTCCATGACAAGCACCCCGCTATTACATTAGCTGGCTGTTCTTACTATGGAGTAGGCATTGCAGCGTGTATAACAAACGGCAAACAAACGGCTGAAGCTATCTCACAACAGTTGACTTAAAAAAGGTTTGAAAACAATAAAAGGCCTGAAAATAAATATATTATTTTCAGGCCTTTTATTACCTTTTCGTTAGCATATAAAGCTACTTTCCTTACTATTAACAACTCTTTTATCGCTTTTCTTTTTGCAAAGCAGCAGTAGCAAACAATACAAGATAGCGCTCGTCTGAAGTTAATCTAAGCCAATGTTTCACTTTATATCTCACAGGTTTCCGCTCCCTTCTTTCAAGGTTTTATATGAAAAGACTTTATATAAAAATTCAATAACGATAAGAAATGATGCTTGATATGTATTTTATTCCCACGCCCGCTTGTTTACAAACTTTTTTAAACGTAAGACTCTTCGTTTATTTCCCTGAAAATAACACCGTTTTCGCCATTATCATCTTACTATTTGAGAAAAAAGTGTACATTTCTTTCCTATTTTGACGAACATTGCGATAAATAAAAGCTGCCAATTGCGGCAGCTTTTATGTTAAAGGACTAATCTAATTATATTGCCTGATGGATCTTTTGTGATGAAATCTTGGTTTTCTTTAGACACAGCTGCTCCGATTTCACGAAGCTTATTTATTGCCTGCTCCCTTTCTTCTTCAGCTGGAAAAACAAGTGTAAATGACGCTAAACCAACGCTGCTTTCAAGAGGACTAGGCGCTCCAATTCCATTCCAAACGTTTAGTCCGATGTGATGATGATAGCGCCCAGTTGAAATAAACAATGCTTGATTATGGTAATTGCTCACAACCTCAAAACCTAATCCATTTCGATAAAAGTTTTCCGTTTGCTCTAATTCAGAAACGTGAAGATGAATATGTCCCATTAAGGTAGCAGAAGGTAATCCTGTCCATGGTTTACCGTTTCCTTCAGCTAATATCGCTTCTGCATCTAAAGGTTTTGTAGCCATTACTACTTCACTGTTATTCCATTCCCATGTACTTGACGGACGATCTCGATAAATCTCTATGCCGTTTCCATCTGGATCTGCCAAGTACAGCGCTTCGCTCACTAGATGATCAGACGCCCCTTGAAGCGGATAACCGCTATTTAACAAATGCTGCAGTATACTTCCTAAATCAGAACGAGTGGGCAACAATAGAGCAAAATGATATAAGCCTGTTGTACGAGGCTGTTTTGCTGTAACGTTTTCCGGCTGTTCAATCGATAACAGCGCCGTGCGTCCATCAGCTGTTAACAGAGCTTTGTTCTCTTTTCTCCCTAAAAGTTTAAACCCGATTATTTGCTGATAAAAAGCAAGTGAACGCTCTAAATTTTCTACTTTTAAATTTACTTTCCCAACAAATACATGAGGGGCACGGTGAAAGTTCATGATTATTTCTCCTTTTGAATATATCATTTTTTAATCAACTTACTTTATGTAACTTATTATATTTTTATAACTTTATTTCGTCAAGTTATTTATTTTACTATCATAACTTAAAACTTATATCACTGCACAACCAATTGAATAAGCCCGCCTGCTCATAACATAGTATGAACAGGTGGGCTTATTTATCATTAGGCATAAACTATCAAAACAGTTCTCTGCTTTTGCGTTTGACATTTCCATTAACAAAATACTGTATTCTCTCTTTTTGCTCATTTGTTGGTTTTTTATACGTTTCACATTCAAACTGAAAACATGCTTTTTCTAAATTTACTTCATTTCCTACAATTTCTCCAATCGCACTCAATTGGTTTAAATCTCGCCAAAGTTCCTCAGGAGTTTCAGGGTCAAAATGAGATGAGAGATAATACTGCGCATCATATTTTTTAAGCTCTCTTTGAATCCGCTCAAAGTCTTCTTTATCATAACTCCAGTCACCGCTATAAAAATCTGGACATAGACAATCACCTAAAAACAGGACTTTTTCTTGGGGTATGTAGACAATGGACGAGTCCTGCGCGTGTACTCCCCCAATATGCTGAATGCAACAAGTGATTCCACCTAGGTCAACTTCCATATGATGATGAAACGTTACGTCCGGCTCCTGTAAAATTAACGTCTCTCGACTAGGCATTTCTTTCTTGATCATGTCCCGGCAAAATTCGATTTCTTCACCTTCCCGAACACGTTTATCCAAGGCATCATCGTCCCAGCGCAGTGTCTTTAAATAAGCCAGCTTTTTCTTCGTTAGATGATGGCTGATTGTATACTTGTTCATGGCATGAATGCCAAATGTATGATCCCAGTGCCAATGCGTAATAGCTACTCCTTTGATTGGAGGGACGCCCATTTTTCCAACTTCTTCTAAAAATAATGATGCATGACCAGGAGAATTCCCGGCATCTACGATGAAACTATACTTCTCCCCGCATATAAGCCCGAGCACCGGCCGATCCGTTTCTTGAGAATGAGGAAAGTAATAAACATGGTCCGTTAGTTTTTTCAGCATATTTACACCCGCTTTATGTAGTTTAATAAAAGCCTCTTTATCAAATGGTAAATAATGATAAATAAACTGTATCATACTCGGTGCTGCTTGCCTATCCAATTAGCTGATATTGGACTTTTCTTGAAGAGCCATGACTTTTTCTGGCTCTTCTGCTTTGTACTTTAAGAAGATCATCACACTAATCATCACAATCATCCCTCCGACTAGCTGAGAAACAGTTGTCATTTCTCCAAGCAAGAAATAAGCGAGAATGATGGCACCAATTGGCTCTCCTAAAATAGCCATTGAAATTGTCGTAGCACCTACGTACTTTAACAGCCAGTTAAATAAGGCATGACCAAAAATATTAGGAATAAGCGCTAAAAGCAAAAAAATCCACCAATCTTTTGGGTCATAATGAGTCAGCGATACGTTTGTACAAATATTGTAGACAAATAGAACCAGGCCACCGATTAAAAAAACGGCGAAGCTATAGATGATTGAAGGCATTTTCCTGCATAATTCTTGCCCCGCAAGCATATGAACAGAAACAGCTACTGTACCTAAAATAGAAAGTAAGTCTCCGTAAAGAGCCGTTTTAGATACTCCGATATCTCCCGATGCAATAATTACCGAGCCGCTAACAGCAATTAAAATGCTGATGATTCCTACTTTGCTTGTTTTTTCTTTAAATAAAAAATAAGCTCCTATCACTACGAAGACCGGCTCAAGCGCAGTCAAAATCATAGCACTAGCAACTGTTGTATGTGAAAAAGACTCCATCCAAAACAGAAAGTGAAGCCCTAAAAACACGCCTGATACAGCTAGCATTAGCCATTCTTTTACCGTGCTGTTTTTAAAAAGAATTTTCATTTTCCTCCATGGTAAAAACGGTAAAAATAAAAGGACCGTAAACAGCAGTCTATACATTCCTAAAATAGAAGCAGGCGCGTCCGACCATTTAATTAAAATAGAAGAAAAAGAAACGGCTAATACACCGATTAAAAGAAAGACAGGAGGCGGTAAAGGAAGAGTTGATTTATTCATGCCATGACTCCTTTTAAAATCTCTTTTTTCATATTTACTACGGGAATATTCACTCCGTCTCTATGTACGATTTCTTTTTCCTCTATGTAAAAGCCGATTGATTCATACAAAGCTATATTACGAGAAACGCTCATTCTCACCTTGCATGATAAACTTTCCTTGCCACACTCTTTGGCATATATCTCTAACCATTGAATAAGCTGTTTAGCCATTCCTTTTCCTTGAAAAGCAGGAATAACAGACAACCGGTAAAAATATAAGCTCGTTTCTTCTAGCGTAAAACGCGCCATCGCTACCGGCTTATTTTCGACGTATAAAATGACAGCTTCTTTTTCGTACTTTAACGATTGCATAATAGATTCGATTGTTTCATCAAGAGCACTAGATGGTGGGACAGAATCGCGATAGACGGAGAAGGCTTGTAGCATAAGATCGTGAACTGTAGCAGCGTCCTCCGGCTGTGCTAAACAGTACTTCATAAATTTTTACCCTCTTTCTATAAAAATTAAGTATATCGAATTATTATACAACACCACCTATTTTTTTCCTACACCTTTTATTGATTTTTATTAAGGAGAATAACCTCTTTTTACGCTTTTACACCTTCTTAACTTTACTCCATTAATCTATTAATTCATTAGCACACACTCTTGAGAACTTTTTGTCGAAATGGTTAAAATTCTGTTGGGAGGGAATCATCATGACATTTTCTTGGCTTATACCTTACATAGCCGTGTCACTTATCATTGTCTTAATACCAGGACAAGACATGATTTTCGTAATGACACAAAGTATTGCTTCAGGCGTCAAAGCAGGCATCAAAACCGTATTAGGATCTATTACGGGAACATTTGTACATACTCTTTTAGCCGCAGTGGGGCTATCAATTATCTTTCAAAAATCAATTATTGCCTTTACGATTCTAAAGGTTGTAGGTGTTCTGTACCTGCTGTTTTTAGCCTACCAATCGTTTCGCGAGAAAAGCGGTCCGTTGGAATTAACAGAAAACGTTCAGCAGCACCATCACTTTAGAAAAGGATTTGTTAGCAACTTAACCAATCCAAAAGTAGCTATTTTCTTCATTACGTTCTTACCGCAGTTTGTTAATTCGTCTCTTGGACATGTAAGTTTGCAAATGATTTTGTTTGGTATCATCTTTATCGCCGAAACGCTCATCATCTTTTCACTTATTGCGCTATTTGCTTCTGGCCTTGGGAAAAAAGTCAAAAAAAGCCGTATCTTTCAGCACACATTAAAATATGTAAAAGGAACGGTTTTTGGCGTACTTGGCCTAAAACTTTTATTTTCTAGCAACAATTAAGTAAAACAAACTGAAATTTCTTTCATCCCTGCTGTTATCGCCTTTTCATACCCGCTTCATTTGTCATATCACCCTATTTTTCCATGTGAGGTTAGTTGACAAAAGACCAAAATTATTATTTTATATATATATAAGGTTCAGATTTAGCAACAAGATTCGACAAGGATAATGAAGAAAAACAGCGGGGAAATAGGGAGATCTATCTAAATAGAGGGAAAATTCTATAAATTCACGTTTTTTATTATTATTCTACTATAATTCATGAAGAGGTGAAACTATGCAAGAAGTAGTTCAAGGTTTTGTTAGTTCAATCAACGAATTTCTTTGGTCCTACTTACTGATTGCGATGCTGATTGCATTTGGTTTGTTTTTTACATTCAGGTCAAAGTTTTTACAAATTCGGTTATTAAAAGAAATGGTTCGTGTATTAAAAGAAGGTGCGGATAGCTCTTCTAAAGACGGAATTTCGCCATTCCAAGCGTTTTGTATCAGTATGGCAGCCCGCGTTGGTACGGGGAACATTACAGGTATTGCGATTGCGATCGCTTTAGGGGGACCTGGTGCTGTATTTTGGATGTGGGTGCTTGCCGTTATCGGTTCAGCTTCAGCATTTATCGAAAGTACATTAGCACAAATATACAAAGTAAAAGACAAAGACGGCGGCTTCCGAGGCGGACCGGCTTACTATATGGAAAAAGGGTTAAAGAAGCGCTGGATGGGCGGACTGTTTGCTGTCTTAATCACTTTATCATTCGGCTTAATTTTTAATGCTGTACAATCAAACACGATTACTCTTGCGTTTGAAAATGCGTTCGGAACAAATCGTTTAGTGTTAGGAATTATTATGACAGTGGCTTTCGCTGCCATTATTTTTGGCGGAGTTAAGCGTATTGCAAAAATGTCAGAATACATTGTTGTGGTACTAGCTGTTGCCTATATTGCAGTAGCACTTTTCATTATTATCATGAACATTCAAGAAATGCCTTCTCTTATTGCGTTAATCGTTAAAAATGCATTTGGTTTCGATCAAATTGCCGGCGGTTCTCTTGGAGCAGCTCTTATGCAAGGAATTAAACGCGGATTATTCTCAAACGAAGCGGGTATGGGTAGTGCGCCGAATGCAGCCGCAGCTGCAACAACAAGCCACCCGGTAAAACAAGGGTTGATTCAAGCATTTGGTGTATTAACAGATACGCTTATTATTTGTAGTAGTACTGCCTTTATCATTTTGCTTTCAGGTACTTATACAAATAAAAATTTAAGCGGTATTGAGTTAACACAAGCTGCTTTAAGCACTCACATTGGTTCTTGGGCAACAGGTGCTCTTGCAATTATGATTTTCCTATTTGCTTTTAGTACATTAATTGGTAACTACTACTACGGAGAAACAAATATTGAGTTCTTGAACACAAATAAAGCTTGGCTGATGACTTATCGTGTTGCTGTACTTGCAATGATTGTGTTCGGTTCTATTTCTCAAATTCAGCTTGTATGGGATTTAGCAGACCTGTTTATGGGCTTGATGGTAGTGGTTAACTTAATCGCGATTCTCTTGCTCTCGAAAATTTCTTTTGCAGCACTGAAAGATTATCTTGCCCAAAAGAAAGCTGGAAAAGACCCTGTCTTCTACCAAGACAGCATTTCTGGACTTGATAATATTGATGCATGGGATCATTCAAAAGATAAATCTAGCTCGAAAGAAGCGATCTAATAAAAAAAGCCGTGAATATTCACGGCTTTTTTTATTGTGCAAATTTACTTCTTTCTCTTTCTTCTAGTGAAGCAGTCTAAGACTAACCAAATACCTATAGTATAAATAAATCACGCCGTACGGAATCCAGTAGGAAAAAAATGTCCAGCCGAGATTCCATCCGTTTCCGTATGTAACTCTTTCCATATGCACATACGTTCCTTCCAAAAATGTTGTAAACAGCGCAATAAGAAAAACAAAAAAATGAGGCTTTCCAATTCGCTGGATTAAAAAAATCATATAGCTGGCCAATACAGGATAGACGCCTAAATTAAAAGGCAGCGCTTCTAATGCTTCATTTTCTAAAGAAGTGCGGAGTTTCCAAAAACCATAATAGCTCCCTAATTCATTAATAACGATTGCTAAAACGCAAAAAGCAGTTCCTACTAAAGGCAGTAAACGACGATTTTTAGGATGTAAATAGAGTGTTCCAAAAATCCAAGGTAAAACAAACGCCAGCGCTATATTGATAAGCAAAAATATCCGACCTTTTTGTTTCTAGTATGCCACACCGTTCCTTTTTCTAATCATCTCGTTACCTTGAACGCAGCAAGCGTACAAGCCCCTTATCTCCTATCATTAAAACAGAGTGCTTACTTTAGGTTCGTCTCTTGCTTCTTCATTTTGATGAAACAAATTCAGCATCTTTTTTCTCGTAATAGTTTTGAACTAAACGCCCCGATAAAGCAGCTAATACCTGCTGAAATAACATTCCCAGCACAACCGGTACAGCAACGGGAGCTGGAAAATAAGATACGGCTAACACGGCTCCGGCGCTAATATTTCTCATGCCTCCACAAAACGTAAGCGTCACAACTTTTGCTCGGTCCCATCTTAGCCATTTGCCAATCATCCAGCTGAAGAAATAACCAGCTGAACTCATTAAAAAGACGATCACGATAATAAACAGCAGTTTTTTATCAATATGTTTTAAATAAGGTGCAATCACTCCCCCATTTATCATAACCATCACACTTAGCCCTATTTTCGAAACAGGTGCCAGCTTTGGTCCTAATGTCTGCTTAATTGTTCCTTTTGTATATTGATTTAAGCACATGCCTAACAAAGATGGAAGGACAATCATAAAACATAAATCTTTGACTAACTTTAGCGCTTCCAAATGCACGGTGTCTCCAACCACCAATAAAAGCGTATAAGGAACGATAAGCGGGGCTAAAAGAGTATCAATTAAAATAATGGATAGCGCAAGAGGAATGCTTCCTTTGTAAATCGAGACCCATATAAAACTAGTCACTCCTGTTGGAATAATCGCTGCTAGCAAAAGACCCGTGCTTGTAAATACATCATGTGGAAAAATCACTTGGCCAACGCTCCAAGCCCACGCTGGCATAAAAATATGTAAAACAAACAGGGCCATAATGATTGGAAATGGACGGTGTATCGTGGCATTTAACTGGTGAAAGTTTGAATTCAAACTTCCGGCAAACGTCATTAATGCGAAAAGCCATGGAATTAAGAAGGTATACTGACTTAAGGACGAACCGATAAGAACTCCTATGAGCAAGCTGACAGGCGTAATAAACGGCATCAATTTTTCTAGCATTCTATTTAATTGACTTAACAAAGCTTCTCCCTCCAACGCACGTTTTAAATAAATAATAAGATAAATTAACGTTTATAATATCACCTATTTATTATACAACTTATTTTCAGACTATTGCCTGTCTCTTTTACTAAAAAGAGATATATTCATAATTATCACTTAAATAGATTTACAGGTATTTTTGTGCTATTTTAATAGGGAAGAAGCTTTTAAAAAGCATGAATTTAGGGTAAAGAACACTCTACATAGAAATGCTTTCAATTGACGGATATAAATGGACTGTAGCACAGTTTTGGTAACTAGGAGGATTGTATGGATTTTTTGAAGTCTCTGTCATCGTTAGATGATTGGAAAAAAATCGTGATTGCGATTGGGATCTTTTTGATCTTTTTAATTCTTCGCAAGCTTTTCACGACTTATTTGTTTAAGTTTATTATTGGTTTTGTCAAAAATAAAAAAATCAATTTAATTACGAGCGTTTTAGAAGCTTTTGAAAAGCCGCTGCGCTGGATTTTTGTGATTATTGGTTTCAAGCTTGCTCTTCCCTATCTTCCCTTTGATGTTTTAACAGCCGACACGGAAAGACATTTAGTTCGTTCAGCTTCTGTTGGCCTTGCAGGATGGGGCTTGTATAATTTAGCTGCTTCTACCAATTTATTTTTTGCAACGTTTGCCAAAAATTTTGATATCCAAGTGGATCGAATCATTATTCCTTTTATTGAAAAGTTCATCCGCATCGTTGTGGTTATGCTTTCTATCTCCATCATCGCAGAAGAATGGGGTTTTAACGTAAACGGCTTTGTAGCGGGTCTTGGATTAGGTGGTCTTGCTTTTGCCCTAGCCGCAAAAGACACCGTTAGTAATTTATTCGGCGGAATTGTAATTATTACCGAAAAGCCTTTTACCATTGGAGATTGGATTAAAACACCTAGTGTTGAAGGCGTTGTAGAAGATATTACGTTTCGAAGCACCAAAGTTCGAACGTTCGCTCAAGCAGTCGTAACGGTTCCAAATGCTACTCTTTCTAATGAACCTATTATTAACTGGGCTAAAATGGGGAAACGTCAAATTGCCTTTCATTTAAATTTGAATTATAATACACCAAAAGAAAAGTTAGAAACCGTAGTGGCAAGAATTAAAAAGATGCTGACTGAACACGAAGAAATTCACAATGAAACGATTCTTGTAAATTTTGACGGCTTCTATGAATCTAGTCTAAATATCTATCTGTATTTCTTTACAAATACAACCGTTTTTGCTGATTATTTAGATGTAAAAGAAAATATAAACTTCGAAATTATGGACATTCTTGAAGAAGAAGGCGTAGAATTTGCTTTCCCTACGCGCACACTCATCGTTGAGCAGGACGGAAAGCTTTCTGGCAATCCAAAAGAATTTCTAGAAAGTGCTCGAAGCTAAAAAAAGCTGACTTAGTAGTCAGCTTTTTTTCCTTTCTTTTTTAGTTTGAAATGAACATTTGAGTCCAGTAATGGCCGTAGCTTCCGCCTTTAGCGTAACCTACTCCGATTTCGGTAAATTGACTCGATAGTATGTTTTTACGGTGACCTTCGCTATTCATCCATGCGTTAACCACTTCTTTTGGAGTTGCTTGTCCAGCAGCGATATTTTCACCTGCTGTACTGTATGTAATACCAAATTTCTTCATCATGTCGAACGGACTTCCATATGTAGGCGATGTATGACTGAAATAGTTTTTATCAATCATATCCTGCGATTTATAGCGAGCAACGCGAGCTACTTCCCAATTAGATTTTAAAGGCTTAAGCCCTACTTTAGCGCGTTCTTGATTCACTAGCTGAACCACTTGCTCTTCGTATGAACTTCCTGCTTTATCTGTTGGTATGGTAATTTTTTGTCCCGGGTAGATTGAATTAGGATTTTTAATAGCAGAATTCGCTTCAATCAGCTCGGAAACGCCAACCTGATATTTTACTGCTATTTTCCACATCGTATCTCCCGATTGAACGGTATGTACGGTTGCTGCTTGCGCAGTGTTATTAAGACCAAAAGCTAGAGTGACAGACAACAATGTTACTAATAAAAGTTTTGATAGAGTTTTCATACTTTTATTAAAGCAAATTGATTTCAAGATTCATAGCGGTAATATTATCCCATAGTTCCATCATATGACTTTGTCATCTTCTCCGCACACTTTTCTATAACAAAAAGACGCACTGCTCTTTCGCAATGCGCCTTCTTATTATGAAGATAAAGCCTGTGACTGGTTCATGTCCGCCACATTAACCGCTTCATCTGTGCTTTGATGCACCTGACGTTTTTTGATCACATCAATATATTGAATGTGATGGCCTTCCATTTTTGTAACGGTAAAGTCATACTGATCAAAGCTAAGGCTTTCTCCTTGCTTGACGTCATATTTTTCCGTCAAGACCCAGCCTCCAATTGTATCAACATCCGTATCATCAATTGTTGTGCCAAGTAGCTCGTTAAGCTCACTTACCAGTAATTTTCCATCTACAATATAATGATCCGGTTTGACTTTCTGAATTAATGGAAGTTCATCCGCATCAAATTCATCACGAATTTCACCGACAATTTCCTCTAAAATATCCTCTACTGTTACAATCCCTGCTGTTCCACCGTATTCATCAATTAAAATAGCCATATGGATGCGTTCACGCTGCATCTTAAGCAATAAATCATGAATAGGAATCGATTCAATTACTTCAATAACAGGACGGATATACTGTTTTAAATCTATTTTTTCCTTGCTGTTGTTCATGACAATCTCGGTTAAAATCTCTTTCATATTGACCATTCCAATAATATGGTCTTTATCTCCATCGATGACCGGATAGCGGGTAAACCGTTCTTCTTGGACCATCTCAAGGATGTATTCGACCGTATCTTCCTGGTCAATCGAAACGACTTCCGTACGCGGCACCATAATCTCCTTGGCAACGCGATCATCAAAGTCAAAAATTTTACTTACATATTTAAACTCCGATTGATTGATTTCACCGCTTTTATAGCTTTCTGATAACAAGATGCGAAGCTCTTCTTCACTGTGTGCAAGCTCATTTTCTGAAGCAGGCTTTAGACCAAATAACCCTGTTATTAAACGAGAAGAACTGTTTAATAGCCAAATGAAAGGATAGGTTACTTTATAAAAGAGTATAAGCGGACGAACAAATAATAAAGTGACTTTCTCTGCTTTTTGAATTGCAAATGTTTTCGGAGCAAGCTCTCCGACCACAACATTTATAAATGTAACAACCGCAAAAGAAATCGCAACAGATAGTACTTTTGTTAAAGCTCCGCTTATCCCTAGTTGATCAAGTAATGGGGAGAGGAGATGCGAAAGTGTAGGCTCTCCTAACCAACCAATTCCCAGCGCAGTAATCGTAATACCAAGCTGACACGCAGATAAGTATTCATCTAAATTTGAAATAACTTGCTTCGCAGCTTTTGCATTGCTGCTCCCTTCTGCTATAAGCTGATCCACTTTGGAACTCCTCACGCGAATAATCGCAAACTCGGTAGCAACGAAAAAAGCAGTTAATGCAATCAGTACCGCTAGTAAAATCAAGTTAAATATGTCCAATCAAGTTCCTTAGCTCGTTTAAAAACGAGTAAGGACTCACCTCCTAAAAAATAAAAAATTTGGATAAAGAACTCTATCCCTGTACTGATCACTTGGAAAAGTGTATATAAGGAGGAATCACATGATAAATGTATAAACATTTTTATATGGAGCAAAACTGCCAGTCTTTCTTCCTTATCTCAAGTTTCACTCGTTAATGTAGCAGGTCATTCTTTATTCAGCTGTTCTAGATGTGAAGCAATGGCTCACATCGCTTCATTTCATGATGTTGCTTCAGCGCTGATTCTCTCTTCCATTCATTTATAAAAAATTTAGTAGTTTCCAATCTTTATAAAGTTAAAGTCTGTTAACGTCTTAAAAGAGCGATTATGTGATAAAGAGCGATATGCGTGAAGCAAATGTTGGTTTGTATAATACTGTATTGTACGCTTTGACACTGGTGCATATAATGCTACTTCGCCAACGTGGTACACTGCCCCATCCAATCACCTCTATTTCCGTATATCTAAAAAGATTAAGGAATAATTATCCTATTTCTTTTTAGACTTATTGACTTTATTTTAAATGTTAAAAACTTTGCAGTCAAACGTTTTAGTTAGTCTCCTGCCCTTGCTATTTACTGGTTCGGCGATTTTTAGCAGGTAAATAAAAGCTTGCTGCTACACAAAAAAAACCAAAGACAAAACAGATAATGGGAAGTTTCATACCTATCGCTTCAGCATAATAAGTGAGACTCCTTCCGTGAATAGGGACAAGATTCATTTCAAAAATCAAAGTCAAAACAGCCGTCACTTTGAGTGCAATACCAACAATGAAGAGACAAACTCTCAAGCCTCCACTCATATGCGCAAACATCCCTTCTATCCATTAGCGAATGGATGATGTACTACACCATATGATACATCCCTACACTTTATCACTAAATGCTAAAAAAGCGCTATGTCCATGCATAGACGCTTATAAATTTGCGACCACTTGTCCAATGGAACCATAGATAACCAAATCAAACAAATAATCGTAATGCGTAGGTTCTTTATTAATCATCACCATGTTTGTACGGTTGTACCGGCTCACCAGCAGCGGAATCTGATTAATCGGTGCTACTTCAAGCGATGAACCAAGCACGATGAATAAATCAGATGACAGCGCTGCTGTAACTGCTTCATCGAACTGATGAATGGCATCTCCAAAAAGAACAACATTTGGCTTTAAAAGGCGCTCACACGCTGTACATTGCGGGAGAGCTGACTGATTTAAATACGCTAAGTCATACTCTTTTTTACAGCTCGGACAATGAGCTCTCTTAATGGACCCATGAATTTCAAAAACGTTCGTGCTTCCTGCATCTTGGTGCAAGCCATCAATATTTTGCGTAATTACATGCACGGTTTTGGCTTCTTCTAGTTCAGCAATAAAGCGATGGCCCGTATTTGCTTTATACTGATGCAGCATTTTAATATGAAAAATTTCTTTAAACAGCGGCCAAAATTCATGAGGATACTGTTCATAGAAGTCAGCAGCTACCACGTCCACAAAGCTTTTGTTTTGGCGATATAAGCCGTTTTGAGAGCGAAAGTCAGGTATACCCGACTCTGTGCTCATTCCTGCTCCCGTAAAAAAACAAATGTGTTTAGCATCATCAATAAGCTGTTTTAACTCTTTGTACTGTTTTACCATTGCATTTCTCTCCTATTTAACAATTAGCACAGGAATCGTTACTTGCTGTGCAATCTTAGAACTAACGCTTCCAAGCAGCATACCTTTTACAGGGTTTAACCCTCTGCTTCCTATTACTACAAGATCAAATGAATTTTGATTAGCAAATTGAATCACTGTTTTAGCCGCGTCTCCGTGCATAAACGTAATCTCATACTCCACGTTTCCTTGCTTTAAAATTTCATCTGTTGTATGTATCCGACTTTCCCGTTCCTCGTCGCGGCTAAGTGATTTTAATCTTGAATCACCCTCTACTGCATAAATAACTTGAATAAAACTGTTTTCCGTCAGCTGAGCCAGCTGAACAGCTTTTTCTGTTGCTTTAGCTGCATGCTCTGAGCCATCTGAGGCAAGTAAAATTCGTTTAAACATCACGCTTCCTCTCCTCTTTTGTAAAATGGTCTTCTTTCTTTACTATATCACTCGCTGTTCAAATGTAATCATTTTTTTGATTATTTCTATAATTTTTAAAATTATTTGTCTACTTTTATGATAAACTGAAAGAAAACTTGTACAGAGGGGATAGAACGATGTTTGGTTTTGAATTAATTTGCACCTTTTGCAAAGGACTCGGAAAGCTAGCCGTTATTCCTGGTATCGGTTACATGAAAACATGCAAACACTGCGAAGGAACAGGGATGCAATCAAAAAAAGACGAAACTCCTTCCATATAAGAAGTTTCGCCTCAGCCATACTGTGATTAGATTGAAAGCTCTTTAGATAAACGGTACATATCAGCATTGATATGGTGAGGTTCACCTAAAATTTCCATAATATCATAATCTACAATTTCATTTTTACGGATACCGATTGCACGGCCGCCTTTACCTTCTAGCAGAAGCTCGACTGCACGACCGCCGAAACGGCTTCCTAGCACACGATCTTGAGCAGTTGGGGAACCACCACGCTGAATGTGTCCTAATACTGTTACACGCGTTTCAATACCTGCAGCTTCATGCAGCTGCTTCGCTACTTCATTACCATTGGCTACACCTTCAGCTACTACGATAATGCTGTGCTTTTTACCGCGCTCTTGTCCTTTTCTCAAACGGTCAACCATTTCTTGGAACTCGTCTTTTGCTTCTGGAATAAGGATTGTTTCCGCACCGCCAGCAAGACCTGACCAAAGAGCAATGTCTCCTGCATTACGACCCATAACTTCAATAATAAACGTACGTTCATGAGAAGTCGCCGTGTCACGGATTTTATCAATTGCATCGATAACCGTATGAAGAGCCGTATCAAATCCTAATGTAAAATCTGTTCCTGGAATGTCGTTATCAATTGTTCCTGGAATACCAATACAAGGGAAACCAAGCTCTGTTAGTTTTACAGCTCCCATGTATGATCCGTCTCCACCAATAACTACTAAGCCTTCAATACCGTGCTTCTTAAGGTTTTCAATACCTTTTAAACGCCCTTCTTCTGTTTTGAATTCTGGACATCTTGCAGAATAAAGCATAGTTCCACCGCGTTGAATGATGTCACCAACATCTCCAACTTCTAGCTTTTTAATATTTCCTTCTATTAACCCTTGATATCCTTGATAGATACCGTAAACTTCCATACCTTCATGAATTGCTTTACGCACAACAGCACGAACCGCAGGATTCATACCTGGAGAATCTCCGCCGCTTGTTAATACACCTATTCTTTTCATTACTTTCACCTCATCAAAGTCACATACATGACTACTATATTATAGTTCTACATTTTACCCGAGTTCGAACTTTTTGTGTAGTAATTCACAACATATTTCTTTGTTAAATTTTAAATGTACATACTTTTTCATATCTTTTAGTTATTTACCGTCAAATATTCAAAGTTTTTCTAGCAATATTGTACATCTAAAGAACCCTTTTAGTTACAGCTTTTATAAGACTATATTCACCTTTATATTTCATTTTTTTCATATATGTAATGAAATTGTAACGTAGAACACTGTCGAAAGATGATATGATGAATTTACTCAAATCAGGAAAAATTTTCAGGGGGTACTAGTTTTATGAAAAAAGTAATAGCAGCTCTTACGCTTGCTGGCGTTATTGTTTCTACTAGCCCGATTGTCAGCCAAGCGGCTCTAGGCGACCAAACGCTTCGCCAAGGCATGAATCACCAAGATGTTAAACAACTACAACAAACGTTGAAAAATAAAGGTTATTTTAAAGGAAATACGACTACATACTTTGGGACTGTTACAACTTCTGCTGTAAAATCATTTCAGCGCAAAAATGGACTAGCAGCAGATGGTATTGTCGGAAAAGGAACGTATGCTAAACTAGGCGTTTCAGCAAAGGGCAAATCGCCTTCTAGCTCAGCGCGCTATAACCCTAACGCAGTGATTAACAAAGGAAAACAGTATATGGGCGTTCGATATCGCTGGGGTGGAACAACGCCAAGCGGCTTTGACTGCAGCGGTTTTATTGGCTATGCGTTCAAACATGGCGGCGGGGTTCAGCTTCCTCGAACAGTAGCTCAAATTTATCAAAAAGGAACGCGCGTCTCAAGTCCAAAAGCTGGAGATATTGTGTTCTTCCAAACTTATACAAAAGGGCCTTCTCATGCAGGAATTTATTTAGGAAATAACCAATTTCTTCACTGCTCTTCATCTAAAGGTGTGAGCATCTCTTCTCTAAAAGAGAGCTATTGGAGCAAACGCTATTTAGGTGCTAAAAGAATGTAGTTTCTATAAAAAGGGCAAGCTGTGCGATTTTGATGCAGCTTGCTCTTTTTATGCATGTAAAAGATTTGGTATAGTAGAAACAGCACATTACATTGCAAAACCAAGCGTGTAGATGAATACTGTAAAGGAAGTTGAATAAATGCACACCCTTTTAATTGACATGGATTCTGTCATTTGTGATCTTATGACGGATTGGCATAACCAATATAACCAAGATTATTGCGACAGCTTATCGGTTGAAAAGTTAAAATGCTGGGAATCAGAAAAGTATGTAAAGCCGGAATGCGGCACGAAAATTTATGACTACCTCGATCAGCCGGGGCTTTTTTTACATTTACAACCTCTCCCTCATGCTGTTGAGGTTCTTAAACGACTTTATGAGAGGTTTTCCATTTTAATTGTCACAAGCAGCCGTACCTATGCTTATACAGAAAAAGAGCAGTGGGTTGAGAAACACCTTCCGTTTATCGGAAAATATAATATCGTGTTTACACACCAAAAAGATAAAATATACGGAGACTTGCTATTTGATGATGCACCGCATAATTTGAAGGCTTTTCAAGCTACAGGTCGCCATGCTGTTGCCATGAGCTACCCGTATAACCAAGAAGTAAATGTCCCACGCGTGGACGATTGGCTTCAGTTTGAACAGTACGTAAATACTTATTTTAACGAATGTTAAGTTAAAAAACACGTGGACTTTGTCATCAGAGAATGAATGCAGTGCGTTTGTTAGCACAGCTATAAGCATAAAAAAACCGCCTTTTGGGCGGTTTTTGACGGATAGCCCCTAAGGGTTATCCGCTTTTTATTTAAAAAAATATAGTTTTTTAGTACTTATCAGCTGATGAGAAAAAGTCCATAATGGCATGGATAATTTCAACGGACTGAAAAGAAAACAATGATATGGCTGTTAATGAAAAGAAACCAATCATGGCCATACGTACAAGTAACATAGACTAATCGCCTCCCTGTTTTGAACTAAATGAACGCACCCAAAACAATTCGCTATCTGTCTTTGTTTGTACGACGTTTTCGCCAAGCAAAGGCAGCTCATTCACTGCGTGTAACAATGACAATGAATCTTCATCTTTCTTTTAAAGACTAAGCGTATAGTTAGTATATCAAATGAAACTTTTTCTTCAAGGCTATACTAGCGGTAAAAAAGGAAATAGTATGAAACGATGCGTTTTATCTTTATTTCATACAATTTAGTACCCTAATATTTATTATATTAAACCTTTTAGGAAAATTGCTACTATTATATCTTTTTTTATAAAAAAAGATAGTAAGACATAACTAAATCAATCCAACCTAAAGACGAACAAGTGAGATAAATGATCTCGACTGCTTGTTGCATCGCTGTTGATCTCAGTGTAAGACTTCGTTTTCCGTCAGCGGCCGATGAGCCTGCTCGTCTACCTACACGAAACCTACGTCCACCCTACCAATGAAAAAATCCGAACGCGTTAAATTCTCAAGCAAGAATCAAACTCATTCGGATCTTCTTTCAATTAAAATAATTTTGTCTCTTCACTTTATTTATCGACACGTACTGTAATACTCATTGACAATGTCTAAAATAGTTGGGTATTCTTCCACCCATGTAAAATTTGTTTTTTCGTTTTCTTTTTTCACTGTTTCTTGTTCTGCACCGATCTTTTCCATTGTTCAATCTCTCCCTTTAACTGTTATATAACATTTATATTAACTAAACTTTGTTTTATAACAACTTTAAAAAGAAAGTTGGACAATGAGTATGAAAAAAAGTTATTGTAGGGATAAAATTTTCACATAATACGTACGAGTCCTTGGTCCATCAAACTCGCAAAAATAAATTCCTTGCCACGTTCCTAGCAGCAGCTGCCCATCGTGAATGATTATATGCTGAGAGGAGCCGACGGTGCTCGCTTTGAGATGCGCAGCCGTATTTCCTTCCATATGAAGATCTAACTTATGTTCCCAAGGATATACTTCATCGAAACGTCGGATCATATCGGTTTTTACATCCGGATCCGCATTTTCATTAATTGTTATACCAGCGGTTGTATGAGGACAGTAAACAACTACAGCCCCTTCTTTTAATCCTTCTGTTCTTATTAATGCTTGTACCTGACTCGTCACGTCAATCATTTCGTCACGCTTATTCGTTTTTAACGTAAATGAATGTAGCATACCATCACCTCTTTTCTTTACCATAACATATCTTTTCTATTCTTCCACATTTTTCGCATAACTCGTTTTCACATCGTAAACACTAAACTCATTAACACAACAGGCGGTGAGTTTATTTATGCTCGATTCAAAATTTCAGCCCAATGCAGACTACACCGTTCAAACGTTTCTAGATTTGGTGGGTCAAAATACAGATGTTGGTTCCAAAAAATTATGGCTTTCTCCCACAAAATATATATGTATTATTTATCTCCAAGGATTAGTAGACGGAGAAAAACTTGATAATCTTACTCAGCATGTTGTTGAGACAAAAGCAAAAAGTGAAACGCAAACACTCGATGACATCGATTCATTTATTTCTGTCATTAAAGACAAAGAAGTTTATACATACAAGCAAGCGATCTCGTGTTTTTTTAAAGGTCAGCCCTTGCTGTTCATTAGCGAAAGCACCACGGCATACTCGCTGAATATGTCTATGACCAAACAGCGCTCTTTAAGTGAACCTACAACAGAAAAAGTAGTGCGTGGCCCTAAAATTGCTCTTATCGAAAACTTAGATGAAAACCTTGGTCTTTTAAGGCAGCGTTCTACCGAAGAAGAAATGGTTATTGAAGACATTTATATTGGAAATACAAAGGAACATCGAACAAGTATCGTTTTTCATAATAAACACTGTCAAACTCACATCGTGAATCAAGTCCGAGAGAAATTATTAGACATTCCTTTAGATAACATTCAAGATTCAGGAATGATTGAAGAATTTTTAGAAGAAGCACCTTACTCACCGTTCCCTCAAGTACAAAATACAGAAAGACCGGATCGTGTTCTCGCTGCGGTGAATGAAGGGCGAGTAGCCATTTTAGTAGATGGCTCTCCTTTTGCTCTTTTAGTGCCTACAACTTTCGATATGATTATGAAATCACCCGATGATTATTACGAAAGATGGATAGCTGGTTCATTGCTAAGACTACTAAGGTACTTGTCTATTTTTATTACCCTATTCTTTTCAGCTATTTATATTTCACTGGTTTCGTTTAACCAAGGGCTGCTTCCGACTGAGCTAGCTATTACTATTGCTGCCACACGAGAAAACGTTCCTTTTTCTCCTTTTATCGAAGCAGTGGTCATGGAAGTGACGCTTGAATTATTACGCGAAGCCGGGCTGCGTCTCCCTACTCCTGTCGGACAAACAGTTGGACTTGTAGGCGGGGTTGTGATTGGTCAAGCAGCGGTGGAAGCTCATATCGTTAGCTCCGTTATGATTATTGTTGTATCTGTATCGGCAATTGCGTCCTTTACCGTTCCTCAGTACGGAATTGGCCTTTCGTTTCGAATTTTGCGTTTCGTATCTATGATGATTGCAGCAATCTTTGGACTATACGGAGTTACCATGTTTTTTCTTGTTCTCGTCATTCATCTAACCAAGCTCGAAAGTTTTGGTATGGCTTACTTCAAACCGTTTTTTGCGTTAAATAAAAAAGCGTGGAAAGATTCTTATATTCGTCTCCCAAACAAAAGTCTAAAACAGTCTAAAAATAAAGCCAAATAAAACTGACAAAAGGAGGACCATATGGAACAATCACAGTCACAATCAAGCAAGCTTCTTTCAGACTTTTATGCCATTTCAATTATCTCTTCAACCATGCTGGGCGTCGGTTTATTAACACTGCCAAGCAGCATTACAAACCAGACAAATAATGCAGACGGATGGATTGTACTTATTATGGACGGCCTTTTGTTTATTGGAATTGTTCTTTTTTTAGTCTGGATGGTTAAATATTTTACGATCAGCTGTATGTTTGACTTCACGCAAGAAGTAACCGGCAAGCTGATTGGAAATATCTTCAACTTCGCTATAGTCGTTTATTTCACATCTGTAGCAAGTTTTGAAGTAAGAGCTATGGCAGAAATGATCCATTTCTATTTACTGGAAACGATGCCCATTGAGTTAATTATCCTTTCGTTTATTTTGACAGGCGTCTATTTAATCACTGGCGGTATTAATTCTATTGGAAAAGTAATGGCCCTATGTTTTCCTGTCACGGTCATCATTCTTCTTATCTTATATCTTCTTAGTATCGGAATGGTCGATTTAAAAAACTTACAGCCCGTGTTAGCCGATGGATTCAGCCCGCTTCTTGCTGCTTTTACAACCGTCTCTGTTTCCTTTTTAGGGATTGAAACGATTGTATTTCTTCCAAAGCATATGAAAAACAAAAATCATTTACGAAAAGTTTCTATCATCGGATTTTCTATTCCTTTACTTTTATATATTATCACTTACGTATTAGTTGTCGGCGCGTTATCCGTTCCGGAGGTAAAAACGACCGTCTGGCCTACGATTGAATTTGTTCAGACGCATGAAGTAAAAGGAATTTTCTTTGAGAGGCTTGAATTATTTTTACTTATTGTCTGGCTTCTTCAGTTTTTTTTAACCTTTGTAATGTATTTCTTTTTAGCTGTTTCAGGATTAAAAAAGATTTTCAAAAACCGATCAACTACTAATATTATCTTTCTTGTGCCTGTTTTATTTATGAGCTCTTTAGCGCCCAAAACAGCAAGCGACGTGTCGAATTATTCAACTGTTCTAGGCTGGGCATTTTTAGTGACATTTTTGGTTATCCCTCTTTTTTTCAGCATGTTAATGAAAATAAAAAAGGTTGTGTTCAAATGACGAAAAAATGTCTTCCTGTCGTGATGACCATTTTTTTATTATGCGGCTGTATGAGCCATCGAAATATTGAACAACTTGCTCTTGTTATAGGAGTGGCAATGGATATTACACCGAAAATCGAACCAAAAACAGGAAAAAATCAGCTTGTGCTGACTCATCAAACGTTAACCGAAACGGAATCCGGAAATATGTCCTCTTCCATTCCATACAAAAACATTACAACCGCTGGCCCTACAATTCATGAAATCACGCGAAATATTTCGCTGAAATCTGATCCTATATACAGCCAGCATCAGCGAGCACTTTTAATAGGAGAAAAAGCGAGCAAGACCATCCCTCTTGATGCGCTTATCAATCAGTTTGTACGTGATAATGAAATACGGCGCAGCAGCCTTGCCTTTGTTACAAAAGGCGATGCTAAAAACGTTTTAACGATTCAAGGAATGTCTGTACCGCCTGTAAACTTAATTTACGAGCTTGTTTACAATAAATTCAAAACGAATAAAATTCTAAATCCCCTAACGATGGGAGAGCTATCGGCTAAGTTAAAAACAGATCAAAGCTTTTTAATACAGCGGCTTTCTAAAATTAAAAACAGCGTTGAAATAGACGGCGCGGCAATCATAAAAGATAAAAAAGCAAAATTCACCTTAACTCAGCACCAAGTGGAGGCTTTAACGTGGTTAACGGGGAATATTAAAGGCGGAATTATTTACGGCAAACACGGTCCATACCCCTTTTCCTATGAAATTGGAGATGTTCAACAAGATGTGAAGGCCCGCATTGATTCAAATCACTCCGTTCATTTTGACATCAACGTTCAAACAAGCGGCAGGCTATCAGAAGATTGGGAGACTTCAAAACAGGCTCTTGCCGCCTCTAATGTAAAGAACACCGAAAAAAAAATAGAAAAAATTATTCGAAAAGACGCAGAAAAAACAATCCGCTTATTGCAAAACAACTACAAAGCTGATGTGATTGACCTGCATGATTACGTACGAATTCATCACCCTCATTTTTGGAAAAAACATCAGCATGAATGGGATGAAATATTTAGCCGGTCGACAATCGACTATCATGTTCATGTTCAAATTAAAGATTTTGGAACACAGGGCAGAGATTAGCTCTTATTACTCAACGCCAGCTTCAGTCAGCTCTTTTTTCTTTAGTTCCATAATCGTGAACTTATCGGTATAGTTTTTGCTGACGAACAGCTGGCGTTCATCGTCGTTATTAAAATAAAATTTTTTATCATCTTGATATTGAAAATTCACTTTCTTCTTTTTCATTTGCTTAATAAACGTTAAGTAGTCATTTGAATGAATGAGATACCTTTTAGGCTTATCGGATATTTGAACAACATCTTCACCCGAAGATTTTAATTTTACAATACTCCATGCAATAGGAAGAGGATTACCTTCTTGAAAGATCGTTTTGTGAAAAATGAGCACAAAGAAAGCAGCTGTAATAATTGAAATAAGAACAAGCTGTTTTTTCACCGTATTATCATCCTTTCTTCACGTCGTTACTACGTTAAGTAATACGACAGGCGTATGAAAAAACCTGTTCATCCGCAAAGGTTGTGTAAAGAAATAATGCAAAATCAACAAAATATAACAGTTTGGTTACCTTTTGATTAAATAACATTACTTCTTTACAAATTTAGCTAATCACGTGATAGACTAAACTCAACATATTAAGTCAGGACTAAACTAAATGAGGTGTTGCGTATGACTACAATGCGGCTTCAATCATACTTAACAACAATGTTTCCAAATGTTCAAATGAAAAGACCTCTTTTTTATAACGCGCCGGCAGGCATCCGCTTTACGCTTACCAATCAAAAAGGCGTATGGGAACGAGAATACATGAAAAATGTGTACGCACGCGCTTATGAAATTTTTGAGACACTCCATGAAAAAAATGATGAGCTGTTACTTGTTTTCAAAGCGAATGCTGCACAGGATGATTTACTTTTAAAAAAGAAAAAAGAAACAGCTATTAAAAAATTCATTCGCTCTCGCCTGAAGAAACAAGAAGTTCAATCCGTAGCATTATTAAATAACGCTGAGTATATTATTGCCTGCAAAACAAATGATGTGAAAGAAAAGCTTCTTTTGCAATCAATTGCTAACCGTGATCTTCATATTCATCCGGCTATTGAAGAAGAGTGTTACATTGTGAATTTGAATAAAGAAACCATCTTCCACCTATACGACGAGCGCGGACTGGACATTGTATCGAACAATCAGTCTTCTCTTCAACTTCTTCAGCAAAAGTTTCACGACTGGATTCTAGATATTGATGCAGCTTGTTCAAAAAAAGTACAATAAAAAAGCAATCATTCAGTAAAGGAATGATTGCTTTTTTATTAGGCTTGATGGACAGGAGACGCTTTTTTTAAAAACAGCCAGTTGATAAGAAAGAATAGGAAGCTTGTGATAACCATTGTTCCGAATGTAAGTAACAACGACCCGTTCGAAAAGCTTTTTATAAAATGAATAACCGGTTCTTTTGTCACTGGAATGGTAAATAGTAAGATTAAAACAGCACCGGTGATCATCCCTCCTGTTTGCCCGAATTTATAAACGATGCTGCCGAGCAAACATGCTGCTGCTGTAATAAAAAAGATAAATACAGCGTCCGTTAAAAAATGAATAGCGACAGTAGGGTCATGAAAGATAAAGTCACTCGCATAATAAAGCTGAACATTCATTAAATTCAAACTATTAATCACCTTTATTGAAATGCTCATGATCACAACATTGATAAGTGACATTACAATTGCAAATAAAGCAAAAACACAGGTCATCGTTAAAAGATATGCTTTACGAGTAGCTCCTAACTTTAAGCAAAAGGAGAAACTTTTTCGAATGATAATAAAACTTACAATACCTGAAAAGATGTACTGCGGCATGCTTGTTACTAATAGGAGATGCTCATTCACCTGACTGAAAACTAAAATATCTACTACAACAAAAGCTAACAGAATCGTCCAAAAGCGAATCATTAAATACTTTAGTTCAACGTAGAGCGAATAACTAATGGCGGCAAACTGTCCTTTCATTACGCTACACCTCCACGATTTGCTGTAAGATAAATCATAATATCCTGTATGTGAACAGCTTCTACATGAAATGAACTGTCGATAAGCTCCTCAGCATAAATATCTTCGTTAAAGAGCACTATTTTTTTCTCTCCTCCGAATACTTGTTCATGGATTACTTGCTTTCCTTTTTCATATTCTTCAATTTGACTTTTAGGTCCTTTCACACTTACACAGCGCTGCTGCAAATTTTCTGCCGTATCTTGAAGAATCAGCTTTCCTTTTTGCATAATAAGTACTTCTTCAAATAAATTACTTACCTCATCAATTAAATGCGTTGAGATAATGAACGTGCGTGGATATTCTTCATATTCATCCAATAAAAGCTCATAAAAACGCGCTCGCATAGCAGCATCAAGCCCAATATAAGGTTCATCAAAGATTGTGATGCTCGTTCGAGAAGATAGCCCAACAATAATTCCTAATGCTGATTCCATACCTTTAGATAATGCTTTCACTTTCATATTACAATCTAAATCGAACTCTTCCATCAGCCTCTCAGCAGCTTCTTGGCTCCAATAAGGATAAAAAAGTGACGCAATTTTTAGCACGTCTTTGACTTTTAATGTTTTTTTGAAATTTCCGTTTTCGTTAATTAAGCAGATGTTTTGCAAAACAGAGCGGTTTTCAAATGGAGATTGATTTCCTACTTTTACTTCTCCTGTCGTAACTGGAATATGCCCGGCTACAATTTGCATCAGAGTCGTTTTGCCCGCTCCGTTTCTACCTAGCAACCCGTATATTTTATTTTGTGCTAGCGTAAGTGAAATGTCTTTTAACACTTGTTTAGATCCATAGCATTTATTTAACAGCTGCGCTTCTATATTCATTTTATTTCCCCCTTGTCTAACAGCTCTTTTAACTCGTTTACCGTAATCCCCAAATGCTGTGCTTCTTTTTTCAGGGGAACGATAAAACGGTTATAAAATTCTTCTTTTCTTTGTGTAAGCAATACTTCTTTGGCGCCCGCACATACAAACATCCCTATCCCTCTCTTTTTATACAATATTCCGTGGTCAACTAGCTGATTAATCCCTTTAGCTGCTGTTGCAGGGTTAATGCGATACATTTTGGCAAATTCATTCGTAGACGGTACTCTTTCTTCTTCTGGAAAAGCATCATTCAAAATATTCTCTTCGATGGTTTCTTTGATTTGTTGAAAAATTGGTCGCTGATGATCTAATGATTGTTTCATTTTGACTACCTCACTTAAGTGGTTCATTACTCATGTAACTAACTATATAACTAACTGGTTATTTTTTCAAGTTTTATTTCCAAAAAAAATAAAAAAGTCCGTCAGTTAGTTACTGGCGGACTTTTTTATTTGACTGTTTAACCACTTGACCGTTCTTTTTACTAGCTCATCCTGCTGCTCTTTAGGGGAAATACTGGCTTTGTTGTCGCCTTTTTGTTTCCCGTACATTCCAAACTGTGCGTGATTAGCTCCTTTTACTTGAACCAGCTCCGTATTTTTTGAAAGTAAATGCTTGGTTTCTTTAATTTTTTCAGGCGTCGACAAACCATCTTTTTCACCGGTTAAAGACAAAATAGGATAAGTGGAAGTTGAAAAATTATTTTTATTCATCGGATACGATGCTAAAAGAACTAAGCCTTTTATTGAGTTTTGATGATCATACGCATAAGAGGCTGCACTCACTCCTCCAAGGGAATGCCCTCCGATAAACCATGCGGAAATCTTCGGATAGCTCTTCACAATATCCGTCGCTTTGTTTTGACTAAAAAAACTCATATTAAACGGAGAATCTACAACAGCAACAAGATATCCTTCATTTGCAATTTGCTGAGCATAATAGCCATATGCTAACGGTTCTACTTTAGCACCTTGATAAATAATATAGCCGGCTTTTATCTCTTTGTTCGTTTGAGGCTTGAATACGTAATAATTGTCTTTCTTCACTACTTTTTTCTCATCTACTAGTGAGTGAAGCTGCTTTGAAGGTTCATAATCAAAACCTGACCATATGACAAAAAAAGCCACGGTTACCGCAACAAGAACGGCAAGACCGACTCCTACTATTTTTAACGTTTTTTTCATGTCACTCCCTCTTTCTGTTTTTTTACTATGTACTCTTTTTATATCTTTTAGACATTTTACATGTTTGTTTTAAAGATATACAAGAAAAAAGAGAGGTTCGATATGCCCAAAGCAGGACGCAGCAGAAGTGACATAAACCACTCCATATACTCGAAACAAAAAGAGAAAATTAAAAAGGCTGCTGCATGTAATAACGGGACAGCCTTATTAGCAGACAACCTTCACTAATGAATATCTCGTTTCTTAAATCTCCCTCCTCTAACTTCAGCAATAGCTGCTACGGCAAAAAAAGCAGATGGATCTATTTCATCGATAATCGCTTTTAGCTTTGCTTCTTCAAGCCTGGTAATTACACAAAAAATGACTTTTTTATCATCTCCCGTATACGCCCCTTCCCCATTTAAATACGTGACGCCTCTCCCTAAACGAGCAAGAATTGCTTCGCCAATTTGTTCATATTGTTCGCTGATAATCCAAGCTGACTTAGACTCATCTAACCCTTGAATCACAATATCAATTGTTTTAAAAGCAATGAAATAAGCCATTAAAGAATACATAGCGCGATCCCAGCCAAATACAAAACCGGCACTTCCCAAAATAAATAAATTAAAAAACATAATCGTCTCACCTACGGAGAAAGGCGTACGTTTATTAAATAAAATAGCTAATATCTCGGTGCCGTCTAGCGAACCTCCGTACCGAATAACAATTCCTACTCCCACACCTAGAACAATTCCGCCAAACACAGTGGCTAAAAGAGGATCACCTGTTAAGACCGGCAAGTCGTGAAAAATAGAGGTAGCAATGGATAGAATGATAACACCTAAAAGCGTAGATAGCGCAAATGTTTTCCCAATTTGCTTGTATCCAATAAAAAAGAATGGAAGATTTAATACGAAGATATAAAAGCCGATTTGAACATCCGTTAAGTGGGATAAAATAATAGATATACCTACAATTCCACCGTCAATAACCTCATTAGGGACAAGAAAAAATTCTAGCCCGACGGCCATTAAAAGGGCTCCCACTAAAATAAACAGCATGCGCTTTACAATCATTTTAGCTGATAGCGAACGATGAACAACCTTTTTTATTTCATGATTCGTTTGCAGCACATAACTTCCCCTCCTTTTGTAATAGAGACATCAACTACTAATCAAACCCTTTTTTTAATATTATCACAAAATTCAAACTATTTACCTGGCCTTTTACAAAAATTTCATCTAATGAAATAAATTATGCATATATTGGATAAAATTGTAGATGATAACAAGTGAATAAATGCCCGAGTACGTTCAAAAGTGAATGAATGCTCACCACTTTTCATACGGGACTAACAGGACAAACTTAGATTAAAAGGAGAGTAAAACGTTATGAACCGTGTAAAGATTATTGCTGCTTCTTTACTCGCAGTTTTATTGCTAGCTTTTTCAGATAGTTTCACTTCTGCAGCTGTGCAGGAGGCGATGATACGAGTTGTGCATGCGTCACCTGATGCACCTGAAGTAGATATATATGTGGACAATCAAAGCATCGTAGTCGGCGCATCGTTTAAAGATGTGACAGATTACCTTAAAGTACCTGCGGGGTCTCATAAAATAGAGGTATATGCCATAGGTACAAAAGGAAAAGAAAAACCTGTCATTTCCACTAATGTAACCGTCGAAGCAAACAAGGCCTATACTCTTGCTGCTATTAACCAAGTTGCACACTTGGAATTAAAAGTAGCTCAAGATGATATGAACGTAGCTAAAGGAAAGAGTAAAATTCGAATTGCTCACTTTTCTCCAGATGCTCCCGCTGTTAATGTAGGTATTAATCACGGCCCTACTTTGTTTAAAGACACTGCTTTTAAACAAATGACAAATTATTCTGAAGTAGATGCCGGAACCTATGATTTAACCATTGCAACTAGTCAAGACAACAAAAAAGTACTGGACATTCCAAACCTTAATTTAGAAGCTAACACGGTCTACACGGTGCTCGCTATTAACAAAGCCGACAGTCTTGAAACGCTTTTATTAAAAGATAATACGGCTATGCCTTCCGAAATGCCAAAAACAGGTATGGGCGGTGCTTCACAGGATAATTATAATTCAATTGTGCCAGTTCTTACTTTATTAGGAATTGGAGCAGTCGCTATATTTGTTGTTCGTCGTCACAGAGGATACGAAAGCGAATGAAATGGATAGGAGGGGTTTTCACCTTTTCTTTGATACTATTCATGAGCAGCTGGTTTGCCCAATCAGCAATTGCAAACGGCTCGACGGATTTTGTTGTGAAGATGGCTGAAACAAAATCAGCTCAATCCTTGCAATCTTCAGGAACTGCTTCTACGCCTCTTCCATCTCAGCTTATTATTCCGAAGCTTCATATTAAGGCTTTTATAAAAGGAATGGGCCTTACTAACCAAGGTGAAATGAGCGTTCCTGATAATGGTCATGATGTAGCTTGGTTTAAGCTTGGAGCAAGACCCGGAGAGGAAGGAAATGCGGTCATTGCAGGACATGTTGATGATCAAAAAGGACCCGCTATCTTCTATCATCTCGACAAGCTCACAAAAGGAGACGAAATTTTTGTAACCGATCAGCAAGGGGATCAGCTGACCTTCGTTGTTACGAATAAAGCTTCTTATCCCCGAGATTCTGCTCCTATCAGAGAGATTTTCGGTCCAACTTTTCAACACCAGCTTAATTTAATCACCTGTACGGGAACGTTTGATCATAAACAGAAAACTCATGAGCGCAGGCTCGTTATTTATACAAGCCTCCGTCCGGAAAAAACAGCCGATGTTTCTCACTAAACATCGGCGTTTATTACTTTTAATTACATACTGGTTCGTTTTATTTAAATATTTACACAGCCTTAATATGAACACAACATCTCACTAGTAAACTAATGCACGACCCCTCAATAAAAAGGAGTTTTGATATGAGACGAAAATGGTGGTTTGTAAGCTCACTCACTCTTTGTTTATGCGGCATTTTTATGTTTATACATACGCAGGCAGCTTCTACTCAAGCAGAAAACGTAGCCATTATTGCTCATCGAGGCGCATCAGGATACGAGCCAGAGCATACGATGCAATCTTATCTCGCGGCCGTTCAACAAAAAGCGGATTACATTGAACTTGATCTTCACATGTCTAAAGATCAGCAGCTTGTAGCAATTCATGACTACAAAGTTGATCGAACGACAAATGGAACAGGATATGTAAAACAGTATACAGTGAAGCAGCTTCAGCGTTTGAACGCAGGAAAAGGTAATAAAAAAGCCGTCATTCCCACTTTAGAAGAAATATTCCGTACGTTTGGCAATCGAACAAACTATTATATTGAAACAAAATCTCCTCATGAATATCCAGGTATGGAAAAGGAATTGCTGACGCTGATGGCTAAGTACAACATTCATACCAATCACGTCATTGTACAATCATTTAGTCCTGAAAGCTTAAAAACCGTCCATCGATACCGACCTACTATGAAACTAATTCAACTGATTCGTTCTAAGCAAACCAATATGTTAACAGATCAGCAGTTCAGACAAATCAAAACGTACGCGAACGGCATCGGTCCTAATGCAAACACGCTGACAAAGTCATATGTACAAAAAGCTCGCTCATATGATTTAGACGTTCATCCTTATACAGTAAATGATGAAAAGCAAATGAGAATGCTTATCGAGTGGGGCGTAACCGGCATGTTTACTAATTACCCGGATCGTCTTTATAACGTGCTTCATAATAAATAAACACTTGCCGCGGCAAGTGTTTATTCTTTATACATCTCTTCTATTCGCTCTCCACAAGTACAGGCTAATTAATGCTATGGCATAAAGCAAAGCCCAGCCAAACACCAAAAATTTGTTTAATCCTTCGTTAATAAATTGAATGATTGCAGATACGGGCGGCAATACATACAGCAGCAGTCCCCCTCCTTGATACGGAAATGAAACGCCTGCCGCTGCAAGCGTAACGATTAAAATAAAGAGAGGTCCAAACCACGATAAGCTGCCTTCTCTTACAACATCTCTTGTGAAAACAAGGCCTATGCTCATACCAAGCAAACTAAACGTCCAGTGAATAATAAACCCGAACACCATTTGCTTAGTGGATATATCCACTTCAAACATATCAAGCAGCACGGGATAAGCAATGGAAACCGCTGATAAAAATGTAAACAGCAGCATACAGCTAATAAGCTTGCTTATAAAGTACTTGTTCTTTTTCCCTACATGAAGTTTTGTAATAACTTCTTGACTGGAATCTTCCGCGTGAAACAGAGACATCGTAAACCAAGTGGTTAGAAAAAAGAGGAAAAGTGCCGTATTAAAAAAGCTATCAAGCACCGGGTTCGGTCTATATGTATAGTTCATACACAGCGAAATAATATAAAGTGCAAGCGGCGGAATATATCGATACGATTTAATGTATGTAATAAAATGATAGCGAATCAATGCACCCATCTTAAATTTCTTCCCTTTCCATATGATATAGCTTTACAACTTCAGCTTGAACAGCAAGCAATTCTGCAAGAAACTCATTTACATATTTTTTATCTATATAAAAAATCCAGTAGTTTCCGTGCTGTTCAATTTTCGTGCACTTTTCTTTTAATAAACGAAGCGGCTTATTGAGAATGACATTTGCCTCAATGACCGTTAAATGCTCAATGAGTTGAACGCGCTCATTTTTTAAAATACGCTGTGAGCCAATGGTGATAACACGATCCGCTACAGCATGAATGAGCCTTTCTTCATGACACGTAAATACAATAGTCATCCCTCGTTCTTTGAGCTTTGTAAAAATTCGTTCTACTTCTAGCTGAGCACGAGCATCTAATCCTGATAGAGGTTCATCAAGCAATAGCAGCTTAGAAGAACTCAGCAGCGCTTGCATCATGTTGACTTTTTGCTTCATTCCTTTTGAAAAAGAAATGATTTCTTCATGCCTAAACTCTACCATTTCGAAAGTTTCGAGCAGCTCTTCAATTCTAGAGGTGCGCTTTTTCTTAGACAATCCTTGAATTCGTCCCATGTGCTGCAAATAACCTGCTAGCGTAAAACGGAGCTCCTGAGGAAATTGTTCCACCACAAATCCAGGCGTACCGGTTTCTTTATGAAGGTGAATTGTCCCTTTAGTCGGTTTCGATAATCCGCCAATTAACTTTAAAAACGTACTTTTTCCGGCACCGTTTTTTCCAACAATCGCGACAGTCTCTCCTTTATAAAGGGTCGTGTGAATGTTTTCTAATACGGTATGTTTTTTGTATACTTTTGCAACATTTTTTAATTCAATCAGTTTTTCCATCTGCTGCCTCGCCTCTCCATAATCCTATATGTTAAATCATAGCATATTTATGGGGAATGTGCTTCCATCTCTATACGTTTCAGCTAAATTTTTCCCGTACAAAAAAGCCTTTGATATGATCAAAGGCTTTTTATAAACAATACCATATGCTCTTCATCGATAAATTCACCATCTACTTGAAGAGCTCTTTTTTCATACGCATAAGAAGTAAAACCGAGGCTTTTGTATAGGGCTTTTGCTCCTTCATTTTTAGCAGCGACGGCCAGGTAGATTTGCAAAACATTCGTTTTGGAAAAAGCTTGTTCAACAGCGGTTTTTAACAGCTTCTTTCCAAGACCTTTCCCCCTTGCTTCAGGGGCTACGTACATCCCCCAAATATCTCCTTTATGCTGAACTTTTAAAGGCTTTTGCTGCTGAAACCCCACGATCCCCACAAGCTGTTTTTCCATAAAAGCTCCTACTACAAATTCTGATTGGCTGCTTGGAAAATAATTTCGGATATCAGCAATTTCTTTTTCATATTCTTCTTCATAACTTAAAATAAAACTTTCGGGATGATCTTTTAAAGCACGAAGACGGAGTTCAAAGTACACGTCAGCGTCTTCTTTTACCAACAAACGTATATTCATTTTTTCACCTTAGTTTCTTATGTTTTAATTAGCTATTAAGGGCTGTACACGCTAAATACTTCATTCCACCGATACAGCTCATAATAATTTCCCGGCAGGTCTAAGCCTGAAATAAGTACCTTATCATTTTTCGTATCTTTTACGCGTGTTAAAAGATTTGCTTGTTTTCGATTTGTACGAATCCACATCGTTTGATTCGTTGCTTTATGATAAACAGGTGCATAATCTCCTAAGCCTTTTTGCGGAAATGTGAACTGACTTTGCTTATTAGTCTTTACGTTCATGCTATACAAAAAAGGCAGTGGCCTCTTTTTTTCATCATTCGACCACCCTGCTTCAGGCACACGTGAAATGATGATGTTATCTTTTTCTGTCCAAGTAAAATCCCAATCTGCGAAGCCTTTTGGAGTAAACACATGTTCTTTAAAAACCGGCATCTCTTTTAAAGTGAACTTTTTATTTTCAGTGGCAAATCTTCCTTCCCCATTAATAAATGCCAGTACTTGCTCTTCATTACTCCACTTAAACCAATTAGATACATTAAGCATATCTCCCACTACTTGAAAAGCTTTTCCTTCTTTTGTAATGATGCACAGCTTATTTGCATCTGCAGACATCGAAGCCGTTGGAATAGCGATAAAACTAATCCATTGACCGTTAGGAGACCATTTGAAGCTGCTTGTTGTATACGCAAAAAACGAATCATTTTCTGCTGGCAGCGTCGTAAAAGCCTCCACTTTTTTTACGTCTAACCCTGCATATTTGCTCACTGTATATAGCTTTACCGGTCCCCATCCCGTGGGCGTCAGCGCAGCAGCTGACGTAATTAAAAATCGATCTCCTTCTGGAAACCATGAAAACTGATCAACTCCTACGGCTACACGCTTCTTTTCATGCGTTTTAACGTTGTAATATACTAAGATTCCATTCGAAATATACGCAAGTTCCTCAGCAACCGGTGACCATTGATAATGAGTCACATCATGTTCAACTAGTAGCGGTTTTCCTTTTAACGGTGCAATCATTAAAGAATCATTTTCTGAATAAGCAACTATATCTCCATGTGATGACCATTGAGGCATAGAGGCATGACGGGCATAGGATAACTGCCTTTCGGTACCGTTATCATATATCCATAGGTTTCCTTGCCGTATAAAACTGACCTTCACTGTAGTGGCAGCATTTATTTGCATAGGGAACAACATAAGAAAAAGCAGACATAACGCTATTTTTTTCACCATGTTCACTCCTGTCTTTTTTTATAGCGTTACACAAATCTCCTCATCTCATCACATTTTTGAAAAAATAAAAAAGCGCAGCGAATAGCTGCGCTTTTTGTATATTATGATTTTGACTTAGATTTTGGTGATGGCTTTGTTTTAGCTTGTGCTGTATTATTAGCCGCATCTTTTTCTTTCAATAAACTCATACGTTTTTTCAAATAGTAACCTTGTCCAATTCCGAATAAGTTACCGATTACCCAGTATAATGCAAGAGCAGATGGAAGTGAAATCCCTGCTACTAAGATGAAGATTGGCATAATGTTCATCATCATTTTCATTGGAGGTTGAATTTCATCCGTCATACTTACACGAATTTGTAAGAATGTCGTAATCGCTGCAACTACCGGTAAAATGAAGTAAGGATCGGGTTTCCCTAAACTTACCCATAAGAATGAATGCTGCGCAATTTCATGCGTTCTTGCAATGGCATTATAAAACGCGATAATAATAGGCATTTGAATAAAGATTGGCAAACATCCGCCAACCGGATTAATTTTATGCGTTTGGTAAAGCTGCATCATTTCTTTTTGCTGCTTTTGCTGTGTTTCAGGATCTTTTTTACCAGCATATTTCTTTTGAATCTTTTCCATCTCTGGACGAAGTGCTTGCATAGCCATCGTGCTCTTTTGCTGCTTTAAAATAAGCGGCAATAGAACTAAACGAATGATAACCGTCGCAATGATAATAGAAAGACCATAGCTTCCGCCTGCCCATTCAGCAATTTTCGTTAATGCCATAGATAAAGGGTAAACAAAATAATGATCCCAGAACCCGCCGCTTGTTGCGGTTACTGGTGTTTTCGTGCTGCTACAGCCGGCTAGAGCTAAAAGAAGCGCTCCCATTAAACCAAGCAATAATAATTTTTTATTTCTTTTCATATTCTTTCCTCCTAATAATGACTAAATGTATGAAGTGTTTTTCAGAAGGAAAGGATCTTCTTCATCATTATTCTTCTCTTTAACTGGTGTTTTTCTATACACATGTATAAATACATTTCGTCTTTTCCATATTGTTAATACTGAAGGGTCAATCCCTGCATTCACATGGTCGGTGACAGGTTCCGCATGAAAAGCCGTAAACCTAGCTTCACGAAGCATATAATAACAAAGGATGTATAAAACGAAAGCAGATAAATACGGCGCATATAGAAAAAGATCGTGATAAAATTCCATGTGCCAGCTCTCTTTCTGACTATAATAGTACAATCCAATATATGTAGTGTAGCATTTACGTTCCTGTTACACAACATCAACTTATCTCTTTGACTGTTCTACGTATTACTTTTTAAAAAGTTTCATATTTACGACACAAAATTTGCTCACCATAAAATATGATGAGCAAATCTAATACCGTTCTCTATTCTCTTATGCTTACCGATGGTTCTCAGTCTTCTTTTAGCTTCATGAACCATGTAACGCCGAATGCTACACCTACAGAAATAATCATACCAATGATATAGTGAATTAAATTACTCATACCAAGCGGTGCAGCAATGGCCATCATTGGAATGCCTGTGAGGCCGTATGCGTTGGCTACTACGTGCATAAGTACAACGTAGCCTCCCCCGGCTGCTCCGCCTATAGCCGCAGCAATAAATGGCTTGCGAAGTCTTAAATTGACGCCGAAAATAATTGGTTCTGTAATTCCTAAGAAGGAAGAAATAGCCGCTGGAATCGCAATTTTTTTCGTTTTGGCATTTTTCGTCTTAAAGTAAACAGCCAGCCCTGCTCCTCCTTGCGCCACATTCGCGCAGGCCCAAATAGGAAGTAAGAAGTTAACGCCGATCTTCGGATTAGCAAGCAGTCCTGCTTCAATAGCATGAAAACTATGCTGCAAGCCTGTTAATACAATGGTCGAATATAAGCCACCAAACAAAATTCCTGCAAACACTCCGGCTACATCGTATAGAGACTGAAGGCTGATTGAAATTAAATCTCCAATATAGCGACCGAAAGGACCAATAAACACAAGTGACACAAAGCCTGTGATAATAACAGTTAAAAAAGGCGTAACAAGTAAATCAACCGAATTCGGCACAATTTTCCGGAGTCCCTTTTCAATTTTGCTCATAACGTAGATAGCCAATAAAATCGGAACGACCGTACCTTGATAGCCAATCAGCGGAATACTTAAACCAAACAAATCCATATATTCTGGCTTAGCATCTGCTAATGTCCACGGATTTAATAACATCGGATGCGTTAAGATCCCTCCGATAACCGCTCCCAGATAAGGATTTGAACCAAATTCTTTTGCAGCTGAAAACCCGATTAAAATCGGTAAAATGATAAATGCTGCGCCTGAGAACATATCCAACAACACAAACAACGCGCTATCTTCTGAGACCCAGTGGAACGCTTTCATCATCCCGAGCAGCCCCATTAGTAAACCACTGGCTACAATGGCTGGAATAATCGGAACAAAAATGTTGGAAAGCATGCGAGCAAAACGGGCAAATGGGTTCATTTTCTTTTTCATTTCGTCTTGATGATCCGCTGGGACAGCAGCTTCTTCAGCGCCTAGTTCTTTCATAAAAGCAGCGTGAATTTTATTAACGAGACCGGTTCCAAAAATGATTTGAAACTGTCCTGAATTTGAAAAAGCCCCTTTTACATCTTCTATTTCATCTAAACCTTTTTGATCGATTTTGCTTTCATCTCGAATAACAAGGCGCAAACGCGTAGCACAGTGCTGAGCACTAGCAATATTTTCTTTTCCTCCTAAAAGCGGAACAAGCTTTTTAGCAATTTCTTTTACGTCCATCTTACTTCCTCCTTGTTGTATGTCATAAAAAAAGCAAGACCTAAAATACGCTTATAAAAGACATACTTGTCCTTCATGCGCATTCTAGGTCTTGCCTGCTTTACCAGTCACAATCCCGATTATTCAATTAATACGCTTTCATTGTACTCAAAGCAACAATATTCGTCAATGTTTTTTTCTATATTCTTTGCTCTATTCGGCAAATGTGAAGCGTGATATATCCTAGCTCCGCTTCTGGAAAATTAATTTCGTACTCATCTTTGACAAATTGCTTGATCGTTTCAGCACACTGATACGATTTTTTATATTTGACTTTTAATACGTCAAGCATCTCTTCATCCATCTCATGAAAAGGTTCATTTTGCGCTAAACGGTTTAACGCAAAGCGCAAGTGAGTCAGCAGCCGCTGATAGGACATGCTGTTTTCATCAATCTCCATATTCAGCTCTTTTTTTATAATCGTAACCATTTCATTAATAATCGTTGTATTCATCATGAGCTGCTGCATGCCCGGTGAATTCAGTTTCGCCGTATGAATATGAAGCGCAATATACCCTGCTTCGTCAATCGGCATCGTGATATCTAGTCTCTTTTTGATATGCTGAAGCGCCCATACTCCTATTGCATACTCAGGCTGATAGAGAGATTTAATTTCATTAAGTAATTTATTTTGTATGGAAATTCCGCGGGCTATCCTTTCGACAGCAAAGGACAAATGATCGCTCAAAGCAATATGCACATGATGACTTAGCGTCGCAGAAAGCTGCTGCTCCGCATACGAAATGATTTCTTCCGCCACTTGAATATGCTCCTCAGGAAGGTTTTTTAATAGTTCTTGAAACTTTTCCTGTTCTTCTTTCATGACAAAGACTTTCTCCACTTTCGCAGCATTAATAAGATCATTTTTGCCTTTTTGAAAAGCGATACCGGGACCCATCGCAATCTTTTCAACTCCGCCTTCTTTAAAGACAACGGCATTGTTATTTAATACTTTTAAAATCTTCAAATGCGCTCTCCTTTCTTAAAGGAAAAGGCCTTGCTTATTACTTCATCGTTACTTTTGCACAAGCCGTTTCGCCTTTTTGAACTGTCCCTTGAGCCAAAATTTCGAAACTTTCACTTGCATCACTGTTTGTAATAACGATTGGTGTGATAATGCTTTTCGCTTTTTCTTGAATAAGCGCTAAATCAAATGTGATAAGAGGTGTTCCTACGCTTACTTTGTCACCTTGTGCCACGTGAGCTTCGAATCCTTCGCCTTCCATTGCCACTGTTTCAAGGCCGATATGTATTAATACTTCCGTACCGGCTTCTGTTTTTAAGCCTACCGCGTGTTTTGTATGGAAAAGCTGAACAACTTCCCCAGCAACAGGTGAAACAACTTGTCCTTCTGAAGGTTCGATTGCAAAACCGTCTCCCATCATCTTCTGTGCGAACACTGGATCTGGTACTTCGCTGATTGGCAGGATATTACCTGAAAGCGGAGCTAGAACGGTTGTTTCTTTTGATTTTGTCTTATTACCAAATAATTTTTTAAACATCTCAATCACCCTTTTTTAGATTGTACTTGTAGCATACCCCAATGATTCTGCGGAAAAACTTCCCCTATCCCGATGTTACGTTAACATGGTCATTATTTAACCATGCTTTTTTTGTCTTGTAAATAAAAATGTATGAGCGTTTTCATAAAAAGTGCGTTCTCTATGCCGCACTTCATGTAACCCTTTATACATCTTCTGAAGAGTGGATATTGAATTTTAAACCTAAAAAAGAGGTTGAGACATAAACAAATGAATCCAATCTAAAGACGAACAACTCGTATACATGGGCCGAACCGCTTTTGACACCGCAGTTGATTTCCGTGCAAGACTTCGCTTTCCGAGGGGGGATGCTGAGCCTCCTCGTCGCATACGCTCCTGTGGGGTCTCGCCTATTCCGCTTTTCCCGCAGGAGTCTTCGGCTTGCCCTCCAATCAACTGCTAGAAAGACTTACAAACATGAAACCTACGTTCACCGTAACAAAAAAAACGAACCACTAATCAAATATCTTGATCAGTGGTTCGTTTTTCACTTCGTCTAAAATCCTTTTGTCCCAGCCTTTTGAGATTAGAACGTTGACGCAACTTCTTTTGCTTTTTCAGATGCTTTTGCCAGAATATTGTCTGCTTCTGCTGGTGTGTAAGCCATACCTTCTGCAACAACCAGTTGGAAATCTTGAACCCCAATGAAGCCCATCACTGTACGTAAATAGCTTTGAGTAAATTCTAGCTCTGCTGCAGGGCCTTCTGAATAAACCCCTCCACGAGCTTCTAGTAACACTACTTTTTTATCTGAAGCTAATCCTACTGGACCATTTTCAGTATATTTAAACGTTTTTCCTGCAATTAAAATGTTATCAATATATGCTTTCATTAGTGGAGGAAAGCTTAAGTTCCACATTGGAGCTGAGAAAATAACTTTGTCAGCTTGTAAAAATTGCTCTACTAATTCACCCATACGCGTTACTTTTTCTAATTCAACAGCTGATAATTCTTCACCAGCTCCAGCTTTTCCCCATGCTGCTAAAACATCTCCATCAATGAACGGAACTGTTTCTTTATACAGATCAAGCGTTGTCACTGTATCAGTAGGGTTTGCTGTTTTATACTCATCTAAGAAAACCTGTGCTAAACGAGTTGAAAATGATGCTTCATCAACCTGCGGATTTACTTTTACATATAATACATTTGCCATAAATGTCATCTCCTAAAAAGTGTATATTATTATTAATTCGAGATATTACTAAACAAATTATCTTTAATTCGAGATTTATTATATAACGTCATTTTTTATGCGTCAACCTTTTCGCACAAAAAAAACTCCGCAAGCGGAGTTTTATACACATTGAAATTCTCGAATTTGATTTACATCTACCCCAGCATACACCCAGAAAGATCCTGTCCAGCGATATCCTGCAACTGAGCGTCTGCCTACAAAGGTTGGGTAAAACCAGTAAGGCCGACCATTTCTCGGCCATATATAGGTATATCGGTATAAGCATCCTGAAATAGCGCCTGGGTCAACAGCATAAAGTGATGGACCTCCTGAACCTAGCTTTGGTGCAGGTGTAAAAGCTGGCGGTGGACTTGAAGGCGGCTGAGCCCCTCCCTGTGGCGGAAACCCTTGGCCCCCTCCTCCAGGTGGCGGCGGTGGAAATCCTTGACCTCCTCCTCCAGGTGGAAACGATGGAAACCCCTGGCCTCCTCCTCCAGGTGGAAACGATGGAAACCCTTGGCCTCCTCCAGGTGGAAACAAATTTTGAAAACGTGGATCGTATTGATATGGATACATACGCACTCCCCCTTTATAATGCTTGGTACGTTACAATATGCATCATAATGAAGATAGGTGAATGTCTACTTTTACCTTCTATAGACTAGTTAAACGATGTTAAACTTGGTAAACTTAAAGGGGAGTCTTATCGGAGGAAATAATAAATCCAACACGGAAACTACTTGCGTGTTGGATCTGCTTGAGGAAAATATTTTTCAATAAAATTATACAGCCAAAATACGGTAATCAAAATAGGAGCTATCAGAAAAGGATGTTGAATCCACATTTTTACCAGTACCTTTTCAAATGACGGAATCGATTTTAACACTTGAAATAACGAACTTCCGCTAAAAATAACGCTCGTTCCTATCAATAAAAAAGATAGCCAGTTAAATTGTTCCATCCACATGCTCATAGAGATATAAAAACTAACACCCGTTCCTATGCCTCCCATTATTCCACTTAACATACTTTTTACCGAAAAAGGAATCCCTACAAACCATCCGGCTCCTAGTCCTGCACACCCTGCTAAAATGCTAGAAAAAAGCAGCGGCTGCTCAAGCCAGAGACATGCATTCACTCCAACCACTAAGGTGACATGTATTCCTACGTGAAGGGAAATTCTTTTGCCAACAGGCTCTGAAACATAATGATAGTAGCGCCCGCTATAAAAAATTGTCCACCATAATAATAAAAATGCTGTCACACTTGCCCCTATAATCATAAACACACCTCTCTACGTTATGATTCTATTAATCTCTATCTATTATTTTCCTAATATCCTATGTCTCTGATTCGGTAATCTATCCATATACCTTCCATACGTTCGTTCATCAGCAAGAAAGTCGAATATAATTATATTCTTGTCTCAACTGTTTACTTGTGGGAGTGCTAAGAAGTTGAATGTCTGCATGTAGAAAAAGATAGTGTAGAACACTTTCTCTTATCTTTACTATTATTCATATGTATAGCTTGCTAGATTTAGTCCTCGCAGTTTAGAATTTTTCAGTCGTTCATATGAAACTATTTGCCCTTTCTTTCGTTATATATATACACGTTTCTTTATCTTTTCACGTGCAAAAAAAGATAAATTCCTATAGTATGTTTTCATATTAACCTTTAAGGAGATAAAGAAGATGAATTGAATAAATCCCTGCAAATAGAGTTTTTAGAAAAAAGAAATTGTTATCATTTCTCCTATTTATGTTATAGAATAATTCATGTATAATAAAAGGCTGTATGGTAACGCAGCTTGCGACATATCTTTTCTTACTTTTAGCAAGTCTATATTCAAAGCAAAAACTGCAAAGTGGGGTTAGTGCGACTCTTCATTAATCGACTTTGCATTAAAAACCAGCATTTTTCTTTTATCATAAAGAAAGAATGAGATTTAATAGTGACAGGTGAATAATATGGGTGAAAATCAAAGAAATGTTAGTAGATTTGACTGGAACTTGGCTTTCCTAATCTTCCTATTGTTTTGCGTAAGCGTTGTGGCAATCCATAGTGCTGAAAAAATTGGGCAGTATGATAAGAACTTCGTAGCGCAACAAGTTGTTTTTTATATAATCGGAATGGTGATTATAGGGTTTGTCATGCGTTTTGACTCCGATCAGCTTCAAAAGCTAACGTGGGTTTTTTATGGATTTGGGAACTTTTTATTGCTTCTTTTACTAGTAGCTCCGTCAAGCATTGCCAGAGAAATTAACGGGGCAAAAAGTTGGTTCACACTTCCCGGCTTTTCGTTACAGCCATCAGAGTTTATGAAAGTGTTTTTGATTATCACACTGAGTACGGTCATTGTTAAACACAATGAAAAATATCGTATCCGGACAGTAAGAGAAGACTTTTTACTGCTTGGTAAACTGGGTGCTGTACTTGCTTTACCTTTATTATTAATCATGCAGCAGCCTGACTTAGGTACCGCTCTTGTGTTCTTAGCAATCACGGTTGGACTTGTATTTGTTTCAGGCGTAAGCTGGAAAATCATCGCGCCTGCATTTTTAGGTATTACAGCGGTTGGTTCTGTCATTTTGGGACTTGTTGTTTATGCACCTAGCCTATTAGAAAAGTATCTAGGGGTTAAGCAATACCAATTTGGCCGTATTTATTCTTGGCTTGATCCTGAGTCATATAGTTCGGGAGAGGGCTATCATTTAAAGAAATCGTTAGATGCAATTGGATCTGGAATGGTAAACGGTAAAGGAATCGGAAATGGAGTTGTCTATTTGCCAGAGGGACAGACCGACTTTATTTTTGCGGTTATTGGAGAAGAGTTTGGCTTTATCGGCGCCAGCATTGTTATTAGTCTTTTCTTCGTACTCGTTTATTACTTGATCAAGCTAGGCCTTGAAACAAAAAATGAATTCAATTCTTACTTATGTGTAGGCGTTATTTCAATGCTTACGTTCCACGTATTTCAAAATATCGGTATGACCATTCAAGTCTTGCCTATTACCGGGATTCCACTTCCTTTTATTTCATATGGAGGTAGTTCACTGATGGGGAACATGTTTGCAATGGGTCTGATGTTTGGAATCTCATGGCATCACAAACGCTATATGTTTGGAAATGATTAAAGAGAGACGATGGTCTCTCTTTTTTCTTTTATCTCCCTATTAAGCATGCTACAATAAAGAAAACGCTTCCAAATTCTGTTTTAAAAGGAGTAGATATGCATGCTTGATTACCAATATCGGCGCAAAGCCTATGCTATTTTGTTAAAACAGACATCCGTACCTTCATCTACAACTTCTTTTTCCACCTGGCTCGTACAGCTACTAAAACGAAACAAGTAAAAAAGGTGTGCTACTGCACACCTTTTATTTGTTCGACAGCGACGTTATGCCAATTTGCCTTACGATTTTTTTACTGTCTTCATTTAGTCCTTTTACAATAACCTTTTTATTCAATCGCTCGTACTTATCGATAATTTTTGAGATGCCGATCACGGCCGATTGATCCCATATATGAGAAGAACTAAAATCAATAATGATGGTATCCGGGTCTGTTTCATACTGAAATTCATCCATGAAGAAGCTGATCGTGGCAAAAAATAATTGCCCTGAAACCCTGTATTGCTTCATATTGCCTTCTGTTTGTGAAGTTGTTTTGATTTTAGCCATCTTCCAGCCAAATACAATGGTGCTTAAAACAATACCTACCATTACTCCTAATGCTAAGTTATGTGTAAACAATACAATAACCACCGTAACAACCATTACAATAGCATCCGATAGTGGATATTTCGTTAAGTCTTTAAGGGACTGCCAATCAAATGTACCCGCGGCTACCATAAACATAACGCCTACAAGAGCAGCCATTGGAATTTGTTTAACAACATCGCCAAGCACCATAATTAAGAACAATAAAAAGACTCCGGCGACTAAAGTAGATAACCTTCCACGTCCCCCTGATTTTACATTAATCATAGATTGTCCAATCATGGCACAGCCAGCCATTCCTCCAAAGAAACCTGTTACAATATTAGCGATGCCTTGACCGCGCGCTTCCTTATTTTTATTCGAGGGCGTATCTGTAATTTCGTCCAGTACCGTTGCCGTTAGCATAGATTCAAGTAGGCCTACAATCGCCAAAGGAAGCGAATAAGGTAAAATGATAAGCAGTGTCTCCACTGATAAATCAACCTTTGGAAAGTGAAGAACCGGCAGCGAACGCGTAATATTCCCCATATCTCCTACCGTTTTTAAATCTAAATGAAAGACAATCGCTACAATCGTCATCAAGACAATGGCAACAAGCGGAGATGGTATTGCTTTGGTCATGAGCGGAAACAAATAGACGATGAGCAGCGTTCCGGCTACCATTGCGTACATCATCCAATTTGCTCCTTGAAAATGCGGAAGCTGTGCTGTAAAAATTAAAATACCTAGCGCATTTACAAATCCAATCATAACTGTTTGAGGAAGAAATGATAAAAACCTTCCTACTTTCAAAACACCAAGTAAAATTTGAATAATTCCGGTTAAAACAGTAGCTGCAAATAAATACTCAATGCCGTGATCTTTGACTAAGTTAATCATCAATAAAGACATTGCTCCTGTTGCAGCTGAAATCATAGCTGGTCTTCCGCCTGTAAAAGCAATCACAATTGCCATACAAAAAGATGCATACAGGCCAACCATGGGATCGACACCGGCGATAATGGAAAAAGCAAGGGCTTCTGGAATAAGCGCAAGAGCAACTGTCATCCCAGACAAAATATCTGCTCGAACGTTTGAAAACCACTGCTGTTTAATACTTGCCATCATGATGGTTTATCACCTCTTATGAATTTTTTATACGATTTTCGACTTTCACGAAAATCAAAGCCGTTTTTAACGTATCAAATCGTACCATACAATTTCCCGTTTGGAAACAATTAATTTTCACAAATAAAAAGACGAGAAGCTTGATTGCTTCTCGTCTTTTCATTTGTTATGCCGCAGCTTTTCGCTGCCATTCAGCAAATAAACGAAATGAAATTATGTTCATTCATTAATTGCTGCTTCAAGCGCAACAACAATCATATCGTTAAACGTCGTTTGACGCTCTTCTGACGTTGTTTCTTCACCAGTGAAAATGTGATCACTTACTGTTAAAACCGATAAAGCATTACGGCCGTATTTAGCGGCTAGCGTATACAAAGCCGTTGTTTCCATTTCAACTGCCAATACGCCGTGAGCTGCCAATTTTTCTAGCTGGCCGTCTTCATTGTAAAATTGATCAGATGTAAATACACTTCCTACTTTTAACTGAAGGCCTTTTTCAACACCTGCATCGTAAGCGCGCTTTAATAAATCAAAGTTAGCTGTCGGTGCATAGTCAATAGGACCAAATTTAACACGGTTCATTTGTGAATCACTTGACGAAGACATGGCTAAAATAACGTCACGCACTTTTACATCTTTTTGAATTGCTCCGCATGTACCAACGCGAATTAGGTTTTGAACACCATATTCATTCATTAGTTCATTTACATAAATAGCAATTGATGGTACACCCATTCCTGTTCCTTGAACAGAAACGCGCTTTCCTTTATATGTTCCTGTAAATCCAAGCATACCGCGCACTTCGTTATAGCAAGTTACATCTTCTAAAAACGTTTCTGCAATGTATTTTGCACGAAGTGGATCACCTGGAAGTAAAATCGTTTCTGCAATATCACCTTGTTTTGCCCCAATATGTACGCTCATTTCGTACCTCCTATATGTAAAAAATCTTACGCTTTCACTATACCATATTGTATCCCTTGCTTGTCTATTTACTTCTAACATTATGCGTCAAAAATAAAAAGACATACGGCCCAAAAAATGGCGTAGTATGTCTTTTTATATAAGGGTACGCTAATAGCGCAAGGGATTTACTAATGTTAGCTGAGGTGATATGTATGGGGAAAAAGCATCGCAATCGAATTAATTCGCCTAAAAAGAATAATCATATTCCTAAAGAAGCAATTATAGCAGAACATGAAGCCCATGGAGATGAATATTCAGCAACAAACCGAAAAAATGGCCCTGGCCATCATACTCGTGATTACTAAGGGTCAACATATAAATAAAAAGCGGCCAGATAGGTCGCTTTTACCTTATGTTTAACGTACGTGCAGGCGGTTCACTTTTTGCCAGCCGTCTGTCCATAGCTTGTAGTAATACTTTCCTCGAGTACCTTCATCAATTAATAAAATATCGCCTGTGCTGATAAACCTCGCATCACAATCTTTTGGCAAATTATCAGCAATATTAAACATCTGAAATACTTGTGTTGCTGCGTCTTGATGATCGAATGCTGTAATCGTTAGACGATGGACAGGCTTATATCCGCGCTTTTCGCCTTTTTCTTCTGTTTGCATAATGGTTACATCATATTCTGTGCTAATATTAAATTGTTTTTTTATTGTGGTCCACACACTCAACATTCTTCCCTCCACCCAAAAGCAAGTATTTACTCTTTTACGTCATGTATTCTTATATAATTAGTGATAAAATCCGAAAATCCTTTATCGAATCAAAACGTTTTTTGTCGAAATTACTAGTTTTTTCTTATTAAACATGTACATAAAATATTTGTTTCCCATTTTATCATTAGTTGTTTTTGAATGGATGAATCAATAGGCCTACTTAAACAAAATGAAATATTAACGAAAAAAATGTAACCATTGCTCCTATTTTTGGTTATATAGGCGTTTAGAAAAGAGATAGACTCCTAAGGACCAAGCAAGTCCTAAACAATATCCTGCTAGTATATCCGTTAAAAAGTGTACGCCTAAATACAAACGGCTAAATCCAATTAATAAAATAACAATAGCCATTACGCATGCAGCTGCCGTTTTAACGGCTCTGCTTCTTGTATACATCCATATTAACAAAAGTACTCCGCTGTAAAACGCCATTGAGTTCATGGCATGTCCGCTTGGAAAACTATAGTGAGAGGCGGGAACGACTTGACTCCAATCAGGTCTTGGTCTTGCAAAAATCTCCTTCAATCCCCAATTTAAAGCGCGAACTCCCCAAAAAACGAGCGTGATATATAAAGCGAGCAATCCTTTTCGTTTATAAAGAAGAAATACTATAATTGCAAACCATATTGGCGCAGTGACATACCAAGATCCTACGGTTGTTATAAATATGATGATGGGTGTTAACGTGTCCGTCCTCCATCCTTCAATGGTATGAAGTACATTAAAGTCAAGCTGTTTCACCCAAGGTGTATTAAACGTAAATAAAATGAGTAAAAAGAAAGCTAAAAGCGATACAATAAATAGAGAATATTTTGTAGTGCGATTTACCATTTTTTATTTCCTCCAACCTATTAAAAGAAAAAGCATGTAGCGTTCTACATGCTTTACTTATTCACACGTTTTGGCTGAATATAGTCTTCTGGCTTAGGAGCTTGATGAACGACAAATTCAGCCGAAAATTCCTCTTTTATGTTTATTTTTTTCGTTTGCTTTGATTGCGGCATATACCTCTCTCCTTTCTTTTTACTGTCTTTAATATACGAAAAATAAAGGAGAGCTATGCACGTTAGCTATAGCGTGAAATAATATTGGTTAATATATTTTTTAACTGAGGAATTTCTTTTTCAGAAACATGAACATGAACGAGCGACTCATCTGCATCCAGCATTTCAGATAGAAAGCCGCCAAACCCTCTGGCGCGTCGATCTACTTCTATAAATAAATCGTAGTCATGCAAGCCGCTCGGCTGCACGATGATTTCAATTTCATCTACTTTCCCAGCGTACACTCCACCGCTTGGAACAAATTCAAATTCTTGAACAAAAGGAAGTCTTTTTCTCATCCGGCGAGGGGCTTCTTCGCACTCAACTTGGCGCAAGCGAAAGCCAAGCTGTTCCATAGCTTCAATTGCGCTTGTTACCATAAGGTTAGGAAGCACTTTTACATGATCAATATCTGACGGATCAACGGCATCTTTAATATCGAGGCTCGTCGCCACCCAAACCCGGGTTCTCCCTAATGTAACAGGCGTATCATCAGGCAGCTGAAAGGTAAAAGGAATAGATTTCGTTTCAGATGGTTGAATCGTGAACGGGTCGTTAATCTTAAACGTATTGAGCTCAATATCCTGCTTGTATTTTTTATCGTCCCTTTCTTTTACATAAGTTGTGAATAGACGCAGATAGATGCTGTCAATTTTCTGCTCAACATTGCCTCCATACACTTCAACAATCCCTTCAATCTTTTCACCAGCACGAAATTCATCATTGACAAGCTTAGCGTCCACTCGCGCTGCACCAATTCCAATGCGGGCTAACGCTTTATTAAATAGCGCCATACTTTCCCCTCCCTGAGTTCTTACTATTTATATAGTCATAAATATCTTTTTGTAAACTTTTAATGCTTTCATACGATTCATCTGCTCTCAGCATTTTTTGAATGATTGTCTTAATAGGCGCGGACAAATGTAACTCTTGTTCCCAGCTTCTTTCTTGTTTTTCCGTCGGCTCATAACCAGAATATAATAAAAATAAAAGAAAATGACCAAGTGCATAGATATCGCTTGCAGCGGATGTTTGTCTCATCAACTGCTGTTCTTCTATAAGGGTGCTTGTTTCTTCATGGTCCCCTAAAAATCTAGCAAGACCAAAGTCAATAACACAGATGGTTCCGTTAACATCAATAATATTTGGAATACGAAGATCACGGTGAACGATTCCTTGCTCATGAATAGCAGAAACTACGTCTAGAATATTAAGTAAAATGTTAAGCGCTTGTTCTTCCGTATACACGCACTTCTCTTCAAAAATTAAATCTTCAAACGTTTTCCCTTGAATCAACTCCATCACTAAGAAACAACCTTCATCTGTTTCGATAGCTTCATACAGTGAAGGAATTTGAGGGTGATTTAATTGAGACAGCAATTTTGCTTCATAATGATAAGACTTCAGCCCCTGGGACGTGCGCTGCTTCGTTTTACGGAGCTGCTTTACGACTACCTTTTTTTGTTGCACAATGTCGTTAGTAACATATGTTATACCATAGCTTCCCATTCCCAGTACATCTATGATTTCATAGCGCCCGCAAATGACTTTTCCTTTTTTAAAAGGACGGTCAATTAGCCAGCGATGAAGGTGTTTGAACATTCGATTTTTCACCATAAATCAACTTGAGAAAAAGCTTGAGAAGAAACTTCCGCTTTTACGTTTGCGCTTATAGTGGTGGTGTCCATATTTTGAATGACTGTGGCTGTCATAATATTTGCTTCGCTTATAATCGCTACTGCTGCTATGATGACGAGGACGTCTGTAATGATGATCACTGCTGCTGTAGTGACGAGGACGTCGATAGTGTCGATCGCTGCTGCTGTAGCGTCGATGTTTAGATCCAGTTAATGATTCAAAAATTTTTCTGAACATAAAGAAAACCTCTTTTCTTAACATTTGTTACCCTTTATACGTACGAAATGTTATAAAGGTTTCAAAAAGTCCCTTACCCTTTTTTTATATAGTTAAACGTTTCAAAGGAGGCTTAACATGACTTCTACTAACACAAATCCCCTCATTAAATTGGAGGATATTCTTCGCCTGCAGCAGATGATGCAGCTCAAACCTCCTGCTACCCTCCCGCTGTCTTTTATCGGAGAAGACGTAAAATTGATTAAAGAGATTCGAAAAAAAGTAAAAAAAGCTAATCAAAACAATGTTACACGTACCCAAGCTTATTTAGACTATTATCAAAAACATCCCGAAATTCACTGGGCTTTTTTAGCACACTTGGTTTCACGAAACGGCGGCTATTACATGACAGATCTCTCCACTACCTTAATAAAATCCCTGCTTTCTCCAGAAAAACAGCACGCGTACTTCTTGTTTTTAGAACATTCCAATTCCGCCATTTTTCATGATGCTTACGCTCAGCTGTTACTCTATGAAAAAAGCAAAGAACAAAACAGCAATCTGTTTCATTTACTCTCCGCTTTTCACATATCTTCTTTTATGAAAACTGTTTGGAATGACTTTTGGCAGCATAGAAACAAAACACTCTTATCAATAGCTCTGATTGTGAACGAACAGTATCATATCGAAAAAAATGTTCTCTTTAAAAAAGAGTTTCAGCGGGATGTTCTTCACTCTTGGCAGTTTCACACTCAAAACTTTCTCGGTATGACTCAAATCGTCTTTCCCTATTATTCAGGTAATAACATTGATTTAAGTGGCACAAAAGTGTATCATTTCGAGTCTGTCTTAAAACGGATTGAAGTGGGAAAAACTTTATACGTTCTTCTTTTTTATTCAAACTTGCATGATTCTATCTATACATTTAGCCTTAAACACCCCCACACAGGGTCTCGAAGCGATTATAATTCAGATATATTTACAAAAAATCGAACTCATTCCAAAAAGCTGTATAGCCCGACGTTAAATATGAGCTGGGGAGACCGCGTACACCTTTTTTTAAGAAAAGATGAGTGGTTTGAAGAAGAAAGCATATTTTCTCTCCTTGAGTCTATTCCCGCTTCTTCCGTTAAAAAAATTCCTCTTCAGCATCATATAAAAGTGCAATCTGCTATTAAAGCTGCTAACCCTTTTTCATAGCCGCTGTCTCATAAACAAAACGACGAGTTTCCCCGTCGTTACAGATGTATCTATCTTTTTATTCTTCATCTTGCTCATCAATAATGCATTTATCAATGAGATAATCAAAAGTTATATCCGCTAATTCGCCTAGCTCTTCTTCAGCGGGAACATAGCCTCGCTTGACTAGTTCATTGTAAAAGAACTCCGCAATTTCTTCCGTATCAATGACCACTTCGATTTCTTTCACAATATCACTCCTTATCCCGTTTGAACGGATTAGCGTACCTTATTTTTCTTAAAAATAGGTTCACTCCATCTTCTGCTTGAAGTTTTACCTTATACACATTTATGAACAATTCGGCAATAGTATGTCTAAAATTTCAGCAGTTTAAATAGAAAGGTAATTATACCCATTCTTTTTTCATTACCATCGCCGTATACACAATAAAAGATAGCTAAGAGAGATGTAATGATCTATCTCGGCTATCTTTTATTTATTAGGCATCTACCTGCTATTTTCCTTGTTCGGATTTTGCTATCTTTTTTAAATGTTTCAGCACTAAGTTCATGACTTCAGCGTATTCTTCATCTTCAAAAAGCTCATACAAAAATTTATAATCATTGTACACATCTAAAAGACCGTTTATAATCTCATGCTTTTCTTTAGTTAACCTCACTTCTTCTTTTTCAGAACCGTTTTGTTTTTTCATCTTTGGTAGCAACTCCGTCTTTTTAATTTCTTTACCTAAATACAACATATCAACACTTTGAGCGTAATTTTCTGTTTCCTCATGAGGAGTTACGAGAATGAGTTCTTCTTCACTAGCCTCAAGCCATTCTCCATCTGTTACACGTGACAATTCATAGACAATATCTTCCCATGAATCCTCTTTATAACGCCATATTTCTGTTCGAATACCAATGATTTTAAATAACTCTTTTCCATAATTAAAAACCTGGACGATATCGCCGAAGAAAAATTTATATTCAAGCTCTACTCTTTCCTGTACTAATATTTGACCTTCATATTCTTCTAGAAGCTCAATTGTATCTTCTAAAAAAAGGCCTTCACTATGGTTGATTTCGTATACAAAAATCCCATCCATCACTTTTATATCGGTAATAGTGCCAACGGTCCCGTATATTGTTACAACGACTGTTTCACCAATTCCGTATTTAGGTTTTTTCTTCCCTGCCATCGTCGCACCTCCTTAGTAAACATACACCTACTGAAAAGTTACAATATTATATGCAGTAACTAAAAAAGGGGAAGTATAACATCTTTAGAACCAAGCCTTTATTATCTATTGCCTTCTATCATTTTCCCTCCTGCTTAGTGCATGAGCTAAAGAAATAAAAAAAGCAGGCTGATGGATATCCATCAGCCTGCTTTTTTTATTTCTCACGCATTATTTTGATAAAGCTCCCATGCTTCATCAAATACGGTCATACTTGATAAATAATGTCCGTTGAGTTCTAAATAAGAACTCAGTTCGTCATAATCTGTTGAAGATTTCGGGAAGCTGTGATCATCATAAGCACTTCGCGCAAACTCTCCCATCCGATCATGTTTTTTATTTGATCGGAATTTCATTATATAGTGATAAAAGGATTTCATCGGACTCCCCCTCCAGCGGTATGTGTATCTTTTCTATCATTTTTTCAAGAAATCTACAACTTTCTTCTGCGATATGTAGATGTCGAACACTGCAATATAAGTGGTTTACCGGACAAAAAATATTAAATTCATGTTACAGTTGCAAAACAAATTTCACTATTAGCGTAACGAATAAATATTGTTATATCAATATTTTTCTTTTTTCAAAAAGACATTTGTAACAAAAACACATCGTTTTTATAACAAAAACATTGATTCGACAGGTTTCTCAAGCCTTTATGTAATTGCAAAAAAGAAGAATTCATGTTTTAATTCCGTAGTGAAAGGTTATTCTAACAATAATCGCCATTTAAATAAATCTTGTTGGTGGGAGGTTTACATCAGCATATGTTGAGGAAAAATAATACTATGAATACTCGAAATGCTTACTTTGATAATGCTAAATTTGTATTAATTTTTTTGGTTGTATTTGGACACATGATTTCTCCGTACCGAACAGATAGCAGCGGAATGCTGTCCATTTATCACTTTATCTTTATTTTCCATATGCCTGTCTTTATTTTACTAGCAGGTTATTTCTCAAAAAATTTTCATAAAAAAGGCTATTACAAAAAAATATTTACAAAGGTGGCTCTTCCTTATTTAGCTTTCCAAACTATCTATACCCTATATTATAGTGTGCTTTATACAGATGAAACGTACACGCTTCAATATTTGGTTCCTAGATGGGCAATGTGGTTTCTACTGAGCTTAATTTTTTGGAAATTAATGCTTCCTTTCTTTGCGAAATTCCCGATGTGGATTAGCTTAACTGTCTCTATTTCGCTTGGACTTGCAATGGGCTTCATTGATATTGACGGATTTGATAAAATTCTAAGCATTAGCCGAATGTTTGTCTTCTTCCCGTTTTTCCTTTTAGGCTACTATTTGTCACAGCGACAAGAGCCTTTTACAAATCTTTTGACAGCGCGAAATCGAATCATTGCATCCATCGTATTACTAGTTACATTAATTGGAAGCTATTCTTTCTTAGACGACACGGCTTACACAGATATGCTGTATGGAACGAACACATACGACAATGTGGCCGAATTTTTAATGCGCGTTTCTCACTATGGAATTGCTTTTCTTGTATCTTTTGCCTTTATGGCTTTAATTCCAACGCGCGGTTTTGCTTTAACAAGCATTGGACAGCGATCCCTATACGTGTATTTATTGCACGGCTTCATTTTAAAATGGTTCTTTACAACTGACTTCTCAAAAAGTCTGGAGCCAACGTCATGGGGAATTATCGTCTTAATCGCCCTGTCCATTTTAGTAACGATGCTTCTCGGCAGCCGTATCGTCGATTGGTTCATCACCGGTACTAAGCTCATCGTTCAGTTTGTTACACCTAAAAAAGCCATTCAGAAATTTTCATTAGCTTTCAAACGTACGTTTTCATAAAAGTCATACTCCTAAAGGAGTATGACTTTTTTCATTTTCTTTGGAGAAACCAAGTAAATAATTTCATTTTGCTGAATTTTATGTTAACGTTTTAATATCTAAAGGAAGGGAGTTTTTCAAGATGGAATTAGCATATTATGCTGGAGAGTTTAGAGATATTAATGAGGCTGTTATTCCAATTGATGAACGCGGTCACCAATTTGGAGACGGTGTTTATGAATTTATTCGCGTATACAAAGGAGTTCCGTTTTCAATTGAACGTCACTTAGACCGCTTAGAAAGAAGTGCAAAGGCAATCTTTATCGAGCTGCCGGTTTCAAGACAAGAGCTAAAGGACATCATTCATCAAGCAATGGAAAAATCAACGTTAAAAGACGCTGATATTTATATTCAAGTTACGCGCGGGATTGCTCCTCGAAATCATTTATTTCCCGATGTACCTGCACAATTAGCACTCACAATACGCCACCCTCGCCAAACACCTGAAGAAGCCTATGAAAAAGGCATTTCCACGCTTCTTTTGGAAGACGAACGATGGGCTAATTGCTATATCAAATCATTGAACCTACTTCCTAACCTTCTGGCCAAACAAGCTGCGGCTTCTAAAGGATGTAAAGAAGCTATTTTAGTAAAAGACGGATACATAACCGAAGGGTCGAGCAGCAATGTATTTGCGATAAAAGACAACGTCTTGTTCACGACTCCTGCCACAAGAAAAATTCTATCCGGTATTACGCGCGCTAACGTGCTGGAATGTGCGCAGGAACAAGCCATTCAAATCCGCGAACAAAATATGACTCCTTCCTTTTTAAAAGACGCTGATGAAGTTTTTATTACGAGCACGTCTGTTGGCCTCTTGCCCGTTTCGAAAATAGACGAAGTCGAACTTCCAACTTTCCGTCCTGTTACAGTGGCTTTAAAACACGCCTACAGCCTGCGCACTGCTGGAACAAAGGCTTATCAATAAGCAAAGCCGCCCCTTACAAAATAAGGGGCGGCTTTTTAGAATTTAAAGTAGTTGCGCTTTAATAATCTTGGCACTTTTAATAGTTCATCATACCGAATGGATTCATCAAGTTTTTTTGTATCGACAAGAAGCAGCTGTGTTTCCACTTCTTCTATGATCTCTTCTTCTTGATATGACATCCCGCAACCTGAACAGCTGATACATGGCATATGAGTAATTTCAATACTTCTCGTTCCATCTGGCAATTCCCAGTATGCGGTATTGGTGGTTTCTACCGCTTTTTCTTCTTCGCACCATGCGCATTGAACAGTCATATTACAGGACCTCCTTAAGATGATGGAGCATCGTCGCTTTTAACGTCTTTTTTCAATTGAGCTTTAAACTTTTTATCTTTTAATTCATCTCTTTTTTCACGTTTATCTTTTAGACTTTCGTGAGCACTGTCACTTTCATATGTTTTACGTCTTTTTACTCTCCCTAACCCTTCCGGTACAAGGTTGAATTGAGCATCATTCATAAGACCCGAGATGCCGATGGAAGAATCTTTAGCATCCGATGCTGGATAAACAGCGCGAAAATAATCATCTGCACGCCCAGGCACATAGCTTTCTGGCTCCGGATACGTCGTAATCACTCCTTCAAAGTTTCGCAGAACAACTTTACTTGCGCTTTGACTAATAATATAGTTTGGCTGAACTGCAATCTTTCCTCCTCCTCCCGGCGCATCAATAACAAACGTTGGAACAGCATAGCCAGACGTATGACCTCGCAGCCCTTCCATAATTTCAAGCCCTTTGGAAACAGGTGCGCGGAAATGTCCAATTCCTTCTGACAAATCACATTGATAAATATAGTAAGGACGAACGCGTATTTTCACTAAATCGTGCATAAGCTTTTTCATGATAGCTACGCTGTCATTAATCCCAGCTAAAATAACCGCTTGATTGCCAACTGGAACGCCTGCATCGACAAGCATTTCACATGCTTTTTTTGTCTCTTCCGTAATTTCAATGGATGTATTAAAGTGAGTATTTAACCATACTGGATGATATTTCCTTAAAATGGTACATAAATTTTCTGTTATTCGCTGCGGAAACACAACGGGTGCTCTTGTGCCAATCCGAATAATTTCCACATGGGGAATAGCTCGTAAATTCTTCAAAATATATTCTAAAATGTTGTCATTAATCAGCAAGCCATCACCGCCTGAAATGAGTACATCTCGTACTTCAGGTGTTTTGGCGATATAAGCAATCGCAGCATCTAACTGCTTTTTTGGAACGCCCATTCCGATTTGTCCTGAAAACCTTCTTCGAGTACAGTACCTGCAGTACATGGAACATTGATTGGTGACTAAGAACAAAACGCGATCAGGATAGCGATGAGTCAACCCTGGCACTGGAGAATCTTCGTCTTCATCTAGGGGATCTTCTAGATCATATTTTGTTTTATGAAGTTCTTTGCCAACCGGAACAGACTGCATACGGACGGGGCAGCGAGGATCATCTGGATTCATCAAAGATGCATAATAAGGCGTAATATTGAGCGGAATGGTTTTGGTTGAAATGCGTACTCCTTCTTCTTCTTCAGGAGTTAAGTTAATGACCTTTTTTAAATCATCTAACGTTCGAATTGTGTTTGTTAATTGCCAAATCCAGTCATTCCATTTTTCTTCAGGAACATCTTTCCATAACTCAATGTCTTTCCAATGTCGGGACGGCTTATATAAATCATATAACATACAATCGCTCCTTTATGAAGATTTACTATTGTTATATGTTACAGCCCATAAATTGGTTAATTATTTCTCACCCTTTACTTTTTGACAGATCCTTCACCCACACGTTCATATCTTCTAACGATTTATAAATGTAACAATTATTCGTTAATCGTCCCGTATAGATATACCCAAGCTGATGAAAAGAAGCATTCATCCCAAATGAAAGCGCTCTCGCTATTGTGTATGCACAAAAAATATGCCGCTGTTTTAGCTCCGCCTCTAGTGCGTTTAATAAATGCTTCATGAATCCATACTTTCGATAAGCAGGGAGAGTCGCACAATCCGTTAGTTCAGCATTGTGGTAGACATAGTCAATTTCAGCAGAAGCAGCGCTAACGATATCGTTCTTGTCAACTATGATATAAAACAAGCTATCTTCTTGAAGCAAATTAGAGAGATACTCTTCTTCGTAGAGGGGAGTAGGATACACTGTGAAGATTTGACGGTAGAGCTGAGAAAGTTGTTTAGCGTCAGATGAAATGGCTCGGCGCATGATCAGTTGATTCGATAAAGAAGAATAATCAGATGTCGGCAAATTCAACACATCTTGAAGCAGCTCTGTTTCTTTTAACGTCTTCCCGCTGTCTCGGCGGGATTGAGACGTATAGTAGCATAAAAGATACGCGTCGCTTCCGTTAAAATAGTAGGGAACAGTTGCTTCTAAAGAAAATCCCAAGCTTATCCAGTCCAACAGATGTTCAGCACGTACTTTTATAATCCACTTTTCGTACGTTTTCTTATCAATTTCTTTATATATATAGCTGTAAATATCGTTCACATTTCCCCGGTAATCATCTATTCTCAGACGCTTGTTATATTCATCTAAAAAAAGAGTCATAGCAAAGGTTGGCTGACAAACATTTTCTTGTTTCCCCATTTGTTTGTATCCTCTCCCTTTTTAGCTTAGTCTGCAATACTGCACCAGTCTGCTACAGTGAGAGCAATAATTTCCGCTGCGTCAAGCATCGTTTGAATACAAATATACTCATTCGGAAAGTGGGCCACTTCTGTTACTCCCGGTCCAAAAACAACTGTTGGAATATCCCCTACTTGTGACAGTATCCCTCCGTCCGTTCCCCAAGGAGATGCTTCAATGATCGGCTGATTCTGTTTCACTTGATAAAAAGAGGACGAAAGAGAGGTCATAAGCGGATGCTCCAATTCAATTTCACCGGGAAGCCAGTGGGCCCCAAACCATTCCAAGTCGACAGGGTGCTCAGCAAACCACTCATCACGCTGATGCAAAAGTTCAAGCCAGGATTTCATTTCTGCTCTGACATTTTTCATTTTTTCATGCGGAGCAACTCCTATCCTGCCTTCTAATATTACTTGATCAGCGACTGAAGAAGGCCACGTTCCTCCTTGTATATTTCCGATATTAATCGGCACGGGAATGGGAATTTTATTATAGAGCGGATCGGTAATTCGGCTGTTTCTCTCTTTTTCAAGACCCTCAATATGTTTAAGCACCACAGCTGCTTTTTCAATCGCACTCACGCCTTCATACCGAGTCCCTCCATGTGCTGCTACTCCATGCACGGTGACTCGAAACCACATGGAGCCTTGCTGTTTAGGGAAGATCTTCATGTTGGTTGGTTCTGGAATAATGGCACCATCTGCTTTGTACCCTCTAAGTACACAGGAAAGTGTTCCTGCACCTCCGCTTTCCTCTTCTACTACGCTTTGAAAAATAACATCTCCTTTTAGTGAAATATCTAGCTCTTTCAACGCTTGAATAGCTAAAAGTAATGACACATTTCCTCCTTTCATATCCGTTGCTCCGCGTCCATATAAGTTTCCATCTTTTACAACAGCCGTATAAGGGTCTTCCGTCCACTGTGAAAGATCTCCGGGTGGTACTACATCAATGTGCCCATTCAAAATGATGGATTTCCCTCCACCTTTCCCTTTTAACACGCCTACCACATTTGGACTATCTCGAAAAGTAGAACGATTGGAGGCAAAAGCTTCATGGCTGCGAAGTATTTTTTCATCCGGTTCCCATATATCAATATCTAACTGCAGCTGTCGAAGGCGTTCAATGACAATTGCCTGCGCATGCTTTTCAGAACCTTGTACGCTTGCTTCTTCTACGAAACGCTTGAGTAAACGCACTGCACTTTGACGATGCTCTGTCATCCAGTTATGAATAGATTGCTGTATGTTCATGTAAGGGTCCTCCTTATGGTATCGTAATCAATTGATCACTCAGGCGAACTGTCGCTTCTGTTGAACTCAAAATATCCTCTACGGTATAAGGAGACATTAACTCTGTTAGAAGAAGCGCATCTTTTTCTACTTTAAAAACCGCCCTATCTGTAATAACTAATCCCACGCAGCCCGAAGCAGTCAGAGGTAAAGAGCACGTCTTAACCAGCTTCGGTTCTCCTGTCTTGCTCGTATGATTCATTAGCACAATGACTTTTTTCGCTTTTTGAGCTAATTCCATCGCTCCTCCCATCCCAGGAACTCGCTTACCTGGCACAATCCAATTAGCTAAATCCCCTTTTTCACTCACTTCTAACGCGCCAAGAATGGTCATATCGACGTATCCTTTTCGAATCATCGCGAAGGCTGTAGCACTATCACAGTATGAAGCCCCGTGAACGGTAGTTGTTGGATAGCCTGCTGCATTGCAGACATTCTCATCTTCTTCACCCAAAGGAGGCGAAGATCCTAACCCTAAAATTCCGTTTTCAGCATGAAACATCACATGAACAGCGCTTGGTACATAATTAGGAATAAGAGAAGGAATGCCAATCCCTAAATTAACAATCATGCCGTTTTTGATTTCAGCCGCAGCACGTTTTGCAATACGATGACGAATATCTATTCCCAAACCCATTTCCAATTCACTCCTTTTGAAGGGACAATATAATCCACAAATACACCTGACGTTATCACGTTCTCTGGGTCAATGTCCCCAAGAGGAACGATTTCATCCACTTCAGCAATAGTGATACGACCTGCCATAGCCATTAATGGATTAGTGTTTCGAGCGCTTTTATCATAAAGCAAGTTGCCGAATGGATCTGCTTTTTTTGCATATACAAAAGCTACATCGGCTGTGAGTGGTTTTTCAACTAAAAATGTCTTGCCGTCTACTTCCACTTTTTCTTTTCCAAATTGAATAATGTCATTTTCAATTCCTACATCAATCAGTACTCCTCCGAGTCCAACTCCTCCCGCTCGAATCCGTTCAGCAAGCGTTCCTTGAGGAGAAAACTCAACTTTCAGCTTTTCTTCTGTCATCAGCGTTCCAGCCACTGGGTTCGATCCAATATGAGAAGCGATCAGCTTTTGAATTCTTCCTTGGCTTACCAATTTTCCCGCACCAATATGAGGAAAGCCTGAATCATTACATATCAATGTAAAATTTGATTTTCCGCTTTCAATAAGACCGTCAATGAGAGAAGGCGGGCTGCCTACTCCTCCAAACCCTCCTATCATCAGCGTAGCAGCATGATCCACGTATTCAATCGCTTGTTCCACAGTTGTAATCTTTTGAAATGAGTTTTCGACCTTTGTCACTCATTCCACCTCATTTCCCTGTTTTTCATTTTGCACTTCATGCAATGTTTTCGAAAGCAGATCGACCGCTTCATCAAGTTGACGATGAGTAATCGTAAATGGTGGCGCAATAATAATACCGTCTCCTTCGACTCCGTCTGTTCCTGCTTGCGAAGGATAAAGGAGAAGACCATTTTTTTGGGCTTTACTTATTACGCGCGTTGTCATATTTTCAGAGGATGAAAAAGGCTCCTTCGTTTTTGGATTTTGCACAAGCTCAAGACCAACTAATAAGCCTTTACCACGTATGTCCCCAATGATAGGGTAAAGAAGCTGAAGTTTCTTCAATTTCCCTACTAAATAGTCTCCTTTCAGCGCTGCTTCTTGAACAAGATCATGCTTTTCAATATAGCTTAAAACAGCTATCCCTACAGCGGATGACAGCGGATTAGCGCTTAGCGTATGTCCGCTCATAATTAATTTGGATCCGTTCATAATAGGTTCAATCGTTTTGCTGCTAGCTAACGTAACGGCTATTGGTGTATATCCTGCTCCCACTCCTTTTCCAAGCGTCATAATGTCTGGTTTAACTCCCCAGTGCTCATATGCAAACATCACGCCTGTACGCCCAACTCCCGTCATGACTTCATCCGCAATCCATAACACATCATATTTATCACAAATTTCTCTTATCACTTCATAATAGCCAGGAGGAGGTGTAAGGGCTGCTCCGGCTGCTCCTACAATGGGCTCGGTAATAAAAGCAGCAATATGTTCAGGGCCGGTTCGTTTGATAACTGTTTCCAATTCGTGTGCACAAGCAAGATTACAGGATGGATAGGTTTGATGAAACGGACATCGATAGCAATAAGGAGGCGAAACCGAAGGATAATCTTCAAGCAAAGACGAAAAGCGTTTTCGTCTTCCAACGTGCCCTGACATAGACAGAGCTCCTATTGTAATACCGTGATAGCTCATCCAGCGTGACAAAACCTTTGTTTTGGTTGGCTTTCCTTGCTCTTGAAAATGCTGAATTGCCGTTTTCATAGCCGTTTCAGTCGCTTCTGTCCCGCTGTTAACAAAAAAGCTCCACTGGAAATGATTGCTGCTTAATTCACATAGTTTCTTAGCTAAGGCTTCTGTTGGATCACTTGTAAACTGCGACCGATATACAAACGCAACTTTCTGTGCCTGATCGGTCATCGCATCAATAATTTCTTTTACGCCGTGTCCGATACTTGCTGTAACTGCCCCCGACGAAGCATCTATGTACCTTTTTCCATCTTGGTCGTACAAATAAATTCCTTTTCCATATGAAATAACTGGGTAGTCGTCGTCGAGCAGCGGCTTTATTACATGAGTTTTATTCATTTCCGCACTCTCCTTTCAAACATACACTCTTATTAAACTGTATGCTGAAACGAAGAGTTTCTTGCCAATAAAAAAAGCCCTAGCATATAGCTAGAGCTTTTACGCTTATTAAGCTGATTGCGTTACAGATTTATCGATACGCTTTGCTTCTGACTCAGCCACAATAACGGCACACGCAGCGTCTCCCGTAATATTTACAGATGTACGAAGCATGTCAAGCAAGCGATCAATTCCAATAATCAATCCGATACCTGCTACAGGCAAGCCAACCGAACTCAATACCATTGCTAGCATAATGAGACCAACTCCCGGCACACCTGCTGTACCAATACTAGCAAGCACCGCTGTCAATACAACCGTCACAAGAGCACCCAGCGACAGGTCAACACCGTATACTTGTGCAATAAAAATAGTCGCTACACCTTGCATAATTGCCGTCCCGTCCATGTTAATGGTAGCACCTAACGGCTGAACAAAACTGCTGATGGACTCCGGGACACGAAGGTTTTTTTGAGCCACATTCATTGAAATCGGAAGCGTTGCATTACTGCTTGATGTACTGAATCCAACTGTCATCGCAGGAGCAAAACCTTTAAAAAATTCAATAGGGTTACGTCTCGCCATAAGAGCGACTGATCCTCCATATGTTACAATCGAATGGATAAACAGTGCGAGCACGACTACAATCATGTACAGCCCCATCGCTTTAATTGCCTCCCAGCCTTGACTTCCAACCGCGGTTGCAAGAAGTCCAAATGTTCCGTAAGGAGCAAACTTCATCACTAGATTTACAAGATACATCATCAATTCATTGCCTTGCTCAAGTAAATTGTAAAGCCCTTTTGTTTTATTTCCAAGCATCGTAATACCAAAACCGATAAAGATAGAGAAAACGATAAGTTGAAGCATATTCCCTTCAGCCATCGCTTGGATTGGGTTGACTGGAATCATATTTAAGAATGTCTCTCCAACCGGCGGTGCTTTTTCGGCTTCAAAAGAAGCGTTTTTTGTATCAAAAGATCCAAACGTACCCGGTTTAATTGCATACGCTAAAATTAAACCAATAATAATAGCAACGGTTGTTGTAACTAGGAAGTAGGAAACTGTTTTAGCCCCGATTCTTCCTAGTTTTTTAGGATCTCCTAAACCTGCTACACCTAACGTGATAGAGAAAAACACAATTGGTACAACAAGCATTTTAATTAAGCTTAAGAAAATTTGGCCAAGCGGTGTAAACAAGTACTTGTCCAGCGGAGCAAAAGCACTTGGAGCAAAAGCATTGATCAACACTCCCACAACAGCACCAGCAATCAGCGCGATAATAATCTTTGTCGATAGCTTCATAGATTTACCTCCCGCAAATAAATTATATTAGAATGATTCTAACTACCATACTTATTTTACCATGCATTGAGAGCGATAACACTCAAAATATACAATATATTAAAAATTTTCAGATTAATAGTTTAGGAATATTTTTATCTATACAAAAAACCATGAGAATATCATGGTTTCATAGACCTGTTATTCCCTCACTGAATGCTTACGGAGTTAGCTGTCGGATTCGGGTACGTGAGTTACCCTACTTGATTTATTCAAGATTCACCCCAAGTACACTACGCACAAATATGGGTCCCCCGTTCTCTTATAAAACAAAAGAGATTAAGCAAATAATTTTCTTTAATATTTTTGCATGATAATAATTCTTACTTTAATTAAAATTCATTTTATATGTTTCTGTCAAGTTTTTATTCAAAAATAATGCAGGATTTTATCATAAAAAGTTGAGCATTGTTATATTTCAAAATATTTACATCATATTTCAATAAACCACAAACAGTTATTTAACAAGACTTAAAATCTAATGGATAAAAAATTAATTCAAAAAATAGTTTGTAAAGTGAACTTTCTTTTCATTAAATTACATTCATAAATTTGCATAATTATTCTAATATCCGCGTACTTTACTGCTTTCATAAATATTTTACTCAACAAAAAATAACTCTTTCCAACTGTTGATTTTATCCTTGTATTGCTTGATATAAATTCTCTAAAATTTCACTGAATTTGTTGATAGAAATAAATGGACATTGTCAATTCGCCTTATTCTATTTAATTCTGCTCACGATAGAAATATGGATGCCGTAATACCTTTTAAAAAAGGAGCGAGTAATTATCATATAAAACTATCGGAGTTGGAGGGGTATGGGTATAAGTTCTTTACTTTTTACTTATTCGCTTTCGTTATTTAACACATATAAAAAAAGAGGCCGTGACGGCCTCTTTTTTTATACAGTAACAGGTTCAGAACTTGCTTTGCGATTCTTTAATTTTTCAACAATGTCACGCGCTACCCACACACCGCACGCACTTGCCTGCGCGAGTCCTCGCGTAATACCAGCTCCGTCTCCTCCCACGTATAAACCGGAAATTTCAGTTTCAAACTTATCATTTAACTTCGGACGGGCTGAGTAAAATTTCGCTTCCACACCGTAAAACAGCGTATGTTCAGATGCTAACCCAGGCGTTACATGATCCAGTGCTTCTGTCATTTCAATTAAGCTTTTCATCGTATTGTAAGGAAGCACTAAGCCTAAGTCACCCGGTACAGCTTCTTTTAACGTTGGTTCTAAAAAGCCCTCTTTAATTCGAGTCGCTGTTGAACGACGGCCCTTTAAAATATCTCCATACTTTTGAACAACTAAGCCCCCGTTTGACAGCATATTAGCTAATCTTGATACTTCGTGCGCATATTCGTTCGGCTGATCAAATGGATCCGAAAATTTATGAGAAACAAGCAGCGCAAAGTTCGTATTTTGACTTCCAAGCTTCGGATCTTTGTATGCGTGTCCATTTGCTAACATAATACCTGAATGATTCTCTACTACCACATGTCCTGAAGGATTGCTGCAAAACGTTCTAACTCTTGTACCTACGGACGTATTGTAAATGAATTTCCCTTCGTACAAGTGCTTGTTGATTTCTTCCATAACAACGTTGGATGTTTCTACTCGAACGCCGATGTCCACTTGATTGTTAATCATTTTTAAACGACGTTTTTTTAGTAAGTCGCTCATCCACTTCGAGCCGTCTCGACCTGGTGAAACCACCACTTTATCAGCCGTAATTCTTTCACCATTTTTCAATTCAATACCGCGCACGATATGCTGACCATCTTCTTTTTCTGTTATTAAATCGGCTACTTCCGTTTTATACTGCATATCAATTTTTTCTTTTAAATATTCATAAATGCTTTTTAAAATTTCTAAATTTTGCTCTGTTCCTAAATGACGCACTTGGGCACGCAATAGCTTTAATCCTGCTGCGTATCCGCGTTTTTCAATTTCACGAACTTTATCAGTTAACGGATCCGTAATCGTATCGGTTGCTCCGTGTTTTAAATTAATTTCATCCACGTATTTAATTAAATCTACCACCTGTGATTCAGACAGATAATCCGTCATCCAGCCTCCAAATTCACTTGTGATATTAAATTTTCCATCTGAATATGCGCCGGCTCCACCGAAACCATTTGTGATAGAACAAGCAGGCAAACAGCCAGCAAACTCTTTTTTGCCAACCGCAGGCGGACATTTTTCAATTTTTTTCTGAAGAATCGGACAATTACGTCGATAGATATCGTGTCCTTTATCGATTAATAAAATAGTTGCTTCCGGTAATTTTAACGTTAACTCATAGCAAGTAAAAATCCCAGCGGGTCCTGCCCCTACCACAATAACATCATAATTTGAGTTCATTGTACATTCTCCCATCATCTTTTTTCTTCGGGTAAAAGATAAAAGTTATTGACCGAATTTTCTTTTTTTATTATCATTCGGTTATTTTCTAGCCATTTGATAATATATCAAAAACAAACCCTTTAGTCAACAATATACACGAACATTAAAATAAAAAAATAAAAAAACATTCGTTTTTATTTCAATCAAATAAAAACCAGTGAACGAATAGCAAGCGCTATGAAATGTTCACTGGTTCTTTAATATACGGAAGAGCAATTTCTACTTTTGTTCCTACTCCTACTTTACTCGCAAATGAAATATGCCCTTGATGCTGTTCGATTATTCGGTAGCTAATCATTAACCCTAGCCCCGTTCCTGTTTGTTTCGTAGAATAAAACGGTTCACCTAGCCGGGCTAAAGATTGCTCATCAATTCCACAGCCTTCATCCTCGATAATGACCATGCCGTATTCATTTCTTTTCTCAACGGTGACTTTAACTGTACCTTTGCTCATTGACTCAAGCGCATTTTGAATTAAATTAATAAAAACTTGTTTAAGCGCATTTTCTTCACAAAAGATTGTAATCTCATCACTAATTTCATTAATAATACGACAGTTTTTATAATTGGCGTGTGTATCTAATAGTAATGTCACGTGACGGATGATTTGATTGAGACTTTTTGGGTGGTATGAATTTTCAATTTTAGGCTTGGCCAGCGTTAAAAATTCTTGAATAATGGATTCGACGCGATTCAATTCTTCAAGCATAATATCATTGTATTCTTCATTATACTGTTTTGATGCTTTTAACAGCTGAATAAACCCTTTAATCGCCGTCATTGGATTACGAATTTCATGTGCTACTCCTGCCGCTAACTTGCTCACCATTGTAAGCTTTTCAGATTTGCTTGCCATTTCATCATATTTTTTTCGATCCGTTACGTCGCGAATAATATACTGAATGGCATCCTGTCCTTCAAACTTAATTTTGGTTGCCGAAGATTCAATAATGACGACTCCTTTTTTAGTCAATAGTTTCACATCAACACGCGGCCTCACCGACATTCCGTTCATTAGCTGAACCATTCGTTCTTTTACGATTTCTAAATGTTCGGGATGAATAAAATGAAGCCAAGGACGCCCGATATACTCTTCTTTTTTCTCGCCGCCAAGAAGTTTAACACCAGCGGGATTCAAATATTGAATTCTGCCTTCTCTTGTTACAATAAATGCATCTTGGCTTTGCTGGACAAACTGCTTATATTGCTTCATTTTCCGAATGACTTCCTCTTGCTTTTCAATACTTGAGGAAAACTCTTTCCACTGAACAACTAAGAGCGGAATATCCCCTTCCGTGCGCTGAATATGGATGTGCATCGGAAACTGCTGATCTACTTTTTTCTTAAGTAAAACAACTTCTTCCTCTTGCTTTCTTAACGGTTCCACTTCATGCTTTTCAATAAAAAAGCGATTTGGCTCTTCAAATACATTACAGGAAAGAAGTCGTTCCTCCGTCGTTTTAAAAAGGTGGCAGCACGCTTCATTTAAAATTTGGATATCTCCATCCATATTCATTACGAGCATTGGTGTAAATGACATTGAAAATAGCTGTTGAAATACTTTTTCCTTTTCCATATATTCACCTTCGCTTATTGAGTTACTAGCTATAGTATAATATGGTAAATGTTGATTTGGCAAAATTTTTTTATTATTTAAACAATTTATATGTAAGTTTGTCCTTTTCCATCTGTTATAAAAAGCTCGCACATGCGAGCAAATGAGGCCTAATCAGCAAAAACAAGTACAGCCAATGATGATTAATAAAATAAATAGCACAACAATTAATGCAAATGACTGGCCCGTTCCACAATGATGATAACCGCCAATTGGATAGCTAATTGGATAATGGCAAGTATCATACAGGTGGTGATAGCCTCCGTGATGGCATGGGTCGTAACAATCGTAGTTATACATAGCAATCTCTCCTCTTGTTTTTTTCATTTCGTACACTGTACTTTATATGCGTTAGTTGATTGTCCTGTATGTGCATTCGCCCATTTTTCACTTTCTCTTACGCCATATTCGCCTTTTAGGCTGCAGCGTATACGAAAACAACAAAAGTAAAATACTTCCCATCACCAGTAACGTAGTAAAATTTTTCATAAACTCAATAATGACCCCTATATAGGGGAGATGGTATGCGTAGCTTCCAATCACTTTAAAAGAAGCAGGCAAAGAATCTCTTTGAGCTGTAACCAGTACATCAAGCTCTTGATTATGGGCCAGTACAAGTTCATTTTTTGAAGAAGATGATTCGTCTCTAAAGACAACTATATCTCCGCGATGCAGGTGGTGATAATCCGTTTCTTGAACGGTCACGGTGAAACCAAATAGGCTTGGAACTGTACTAACAAATACAAATGTAAAGCAAATTGCATAAAGAACAAGTACATATCGAAACGCGGAAAACATACATTTATTGATCATAGGTAATCAGCTCAATTCGCTCGGTTACTTTATTTAGCACGGGGGTAATGTGATTAAATGAAGTAGAGCGCTCTGTAAATTGAATTAAAAGTAGCAGCAGTAAAAAACTTAACATAATTAACCGTAGCATCCGAGCATAAAAATCGCGCATGCTCTCACTCCTTTTTCCTATACTAAATTCGGTCGTACAATAAGCCTTCAGTCAATAATTTGATTCAGTATATGCACATAGAGGGCATTTGGCTCATTGTTTCTTCTTGGAGGTCTCGGGAGTGATCAGTGATCGGCATAAATTATGAGTTTGAGCATATGTTTGGTTACGTATGGAAATGTTTTTATACTCCGACAATAAGGGAGCTGAACATATGGCTAATTATTCCTTTGATCAATATATTAAAAAAGCAATGAAATACGATTTTCTAGCTAACTACTATAAGTATAGTGATCCATCTAAGCATATTCATTATTATCAAAAGCATTTGTACTATATCCAGCAGGCCATCTTAACTTCTTCTGAAAATACGAATCTGCGCGTAAATCCGCCGCAAATTCGTATACTTCACGCTTCTCCAGATTCTCCATCTGTAGATATTTATATTAACAACAAACGAGTGATTCGCAATTTAACTTATAAACAAGAAACAGATTATATTGAATTACAAGAACCTGGAAGATATACAATTTCTATTTATCCCGCTGGAGAAACGGGAAGACCTGTTTTAACGGAATCATTTACATTTGAAGGAAACCAAAATTACACGGTAGCGGCGGTAGATGAGCTAAACAAGCTTGATTTATTATTTATCTATGACAATACGGATGTGCCAAGTGGAGAAACAAAGCTTCGATTTGTTCATCTTTCTCCTGATGCTCCTGCTGTGGATATTGCGGCTAGAGGCGGAGACGTCATTTTTTCTGGAGTGCAGTTTAAAGAAGTCACAAAATATTTGCCTTTGTCCCCCATGCATGTTCAACTTAGTGTGCGCATAGCAGGAACCAAAAATGTAGTACTCGAAATCCCGGCACTGAACCTTCGTCCGAATCGAACATATACGGTATATGCCGTCGGATTTGCTAAGAACCGTCCTGCATTAGAAGCACTGATTTCCCAAGATCGTTAACGAAAAAAACCTTCCAAATTGGAAGGTTTTTTTATTCACTGCGCGAAATTAAACGTACGCGAATATCATCATTTTTTAAATCAAACTTTTGTACTTTTACAGCAAAATCACTCTCTAACTTCATCTGCTGTAACGCTACGTATACTGATTCATTCTTTGGATCGATCGTTACCCATTCTGGTAGCGCAAAGTTATTATTTACGTATCGAAGAACTGTGCGGACAGGAAGCTGCAGCTTTCCAACAGAAAGCGACTGCTGTTCAAGCACAATATCTCCATTTTTTTGTACGATTGGATCAAATGTCATTCGAATATTAATATCATCGCCGAATACTTGAATCGTACCGTCTACTCTTACTACATCAGTAAGAGTAATTTTGTAGTTAAGCGGCTGATTCTTAAATTCTTTTTTTAAATATTTATCAATCAGTACATTTAAGTCGGCTTTTTTAGCCAAAATTGTTAGTTCTGCGTCTCCTTCTACTTTTTCAGAGGGAGTTGGATTGGCCTTGTCAACCGGTTGAAAAATAAACGCAATAATAAGGATAGCCCCTAGAACATTAATCCCTAATAACGCGATAAATAGGGTTTTCCACTTCTTCATATAACAATCTCCTTACTCGTTCCCACTCTCTTTCGTGTTTTTCTCTTTTTCATCAGATGTAACTTCTTCTGCTGTTTCCTTTTTCTGGTCTCCAACGAGAGGATCTTCTTCCTCCATTGATTTACTAATGCGTTCAGCCATTAGTTTGTACCCTTTTTTATTAGGGTGAAACTCGTCTTTCCCTAATAAATTTACGTCAGAATCATAAAAAATATCATCAATTTTTACATAACTTACATTATCATATTGAGAAGCAATTTTCTCGCTTGCCGCATTCCATTCATTAATAACAACATTAATTTCTTTCACATCACTTAACGATTTAAAGAATGGATTATAAAAACCGATTAAATAAATATGAGCATTAGGGTTCAGCTTACGTATACGTGAAAACACGTCATTTAGACGTTTTTCATATTTTGACTGCTGTGATTCAAACGTCTTAATTGAGATATTGTAAAAGTAATCTCTTACCACTTTCATCACGTCATTGCCGCCAATCGTCAAGAAAACGATGTCTGCTCTTGATACTTCAGCTGCTACTCCCGGCTGATTTAACCTCGCTAATAGCTGATCCGTCCGATTTCCTCTTTTACCTAGATTCTCTGTTCGTACATTTTGCACTTCATTTTGTTTAGAAAGGTATTTAGTTAAGTATGGTACATAACCGCCTTTTTTAGACTCATCTCCTACTCCTTCTGTTAATGAGTCACCAATGGCTACAATATCTAAATCTACAGGAAAAAATCCTTTCGGAATATGCTTTTTAGGTGTTAAATCCACTTCTTTCTGAACGGCTTCTTCTTTATTGTCCGTTGGCAAAAAAGTCGTCGTCGAACAGCTTGCTAACACCACCGCACTTATACTGCTTATCACTATACTTTTCCATTTTCTCATCATAACACCTACTAACTATGCTGTATTCTCGCTGTCACAAGCAATACTGCTTACCGCTCTGAATAACTATATCTTTATATCTTATCATACTATGTCAAGTTGATATTTTACTACGTTTCTTATATATAGTATATGTAAAAAAAAGGATAAGCATGTTTCTTTCATAAAAATATCCGCTAACACATCACTATAAAGATAGCTGTGTTTGACGGATAGTTTTGACGGATTTATAGCTCTTACTGAAGGGTTTTGATATCTTTTAACATATCTTCATAAGGAGGGTCAGTCACTCCCTGATAAGATTTTTGAACGACTCCATCTTTGTCAATTAGAAAAAAATCTGTACCGTGAATAACCTGCGGATTTTCTTGCGGCTTTTTCACAATCGTTTTAAATTGGTCCAGCGCAAACTTCTCAATTTCTGCTTGTTTATACCCCGTTAAGAAATCCCAATTCGAAAAATCAGCGCCAAATTTAGTCGCATAGTCCTTCATTTTTGGTGGAGTATCGACTTCAGGGTCTACGCTAAATGAAACAAAGCGAACATTCAGCCCTTCATCCTTGGCCATTTTTTGTAATTTAGCCATATGAGCCGTCATTGGGGGACATACGGTTTCGCAGCTTGTGAAGATAAAGTTAGCTATCCAGACGCTCCCTTTCAGCTGACTTAGCCCTACTTTCTTTTGATCTTGGTTAACGTAAGAAAAAGAGTCCATCTTCCAATTAAGCGGATTTTCTATTTTGGAACCACAGGCTGCTAACATCATACAACTAATGAACAGTAAAAAAAACAATTTATAAGACCAGCTTTTCATATGTTCCTCCTGCACGGTTAAAGTTTAGTCATAGCTAGGGAAAATCAAGGTAAACGTTGAACCTTTTCCTGGTATGCTTTCCACTTCAATTCTTCCATTCATTTGTTCGACCAGCTGATAAGAAACCATTAGACCAATCCCTGTTCCTTTTTCTTTTAAAGAATAAAACGCTGTTCCCAGCCGGTTCACTTGTTCACTGGTCATGCCTATACCAGTATCTTCAATTTGAATATGTACATGCCCTTCTCGCTTGTAAAGTCCTACTCGAAGCGTTCCTCCAGCTCTCATAGCTTCAATTCCATTTTTCATAATATTAAGCAGAACTTGATTCAATTCGTTTCGGCTGCCGCGAACATACATCTCTTCTTTTGCGTCTAATTCTATGAGTATATTGTTTGTTAACAAAGCATAAGAAGATAATAAGTCTACTAAGCTTGTAACACACTCTAAGCAGTTAATAAAACGATGCTGATGAACATCCGGCTTGGCTAAAGATAAATAGTCATGAATAATCGCTTCCGCTCTGTCCATTTCGTTAATCATAAGATGAATGTAACTTAATTCAGTGTTTGAAAGCTTTGTGTTATCTTGAAACAGCTGCAAAAACCCTTTTACCACCGTCATAGGATTTCGAATTTCATGCGCTACAGAAGCAGCTAATTGACCAATTGCATTCATTTTCTCTGCTCGCTGCAATTCCTTTTGCATCCTCGTTTTTTCCATAATAACTTCTAATTCATCAATCGCTTTAGCAATTCCATCTTTTGAATGACTGAAATTCGTTTCTACGTTCAGCTGTTCTTTTGTTGCTGACACTTGTTGAAAAAGCTGCTGAAGCCGCTCGGTCATTTCATTAAATCTTGTGTGTACATTCCCTAACTCAGAATCATTTTCATGTGTCAGCTTCACATCAAACTTCCCTTGACTTACTGCTTGAATTCCTTCTATTAATTCCCCTAGGGGCGACATTAATCGCCTTAGTCCCCAGTCTTGAATAACAATAATGAAGGTAAACAAAATCGTAAACGCAACGATCAAAGCCACAATTAAACGTTTTTGGTAGATATAGATAGCGCTTGCATCCATATCTACACCAAGAATAGCCACGACTTTTCCAGAGCTGTTTGTAATAGGCGATAAAACGGTTATCCACGTCCCGAATTCGTCTTTGTATGTAGATGTTACGATATTCTTCTTTTCTTGTTCTGCTTGCTTAAATGATTTGTAAAATTCTTCTCCTCCATAATAAATCATGGACGGCTCTAGTGATTGCTTAATTTTCTTATTCGCTGTTACGATAATCTTATTTCCATGCGACTTGAATTTTTCGGTCGTCATAATATATCCCTGCAAGTACGACGGATGCAATTCATAAATCTTTCTAAACTGCTTTTCTAGCTCGTCTTTTTCAGGAATCGTCCCGTTCCTTGAATCCACTGCTGCTATTACGTCTTGTTTAGATAAAGACTCCCTCCATAAATCAGCCATAATTAACGCGTGCTGCGTTAGTGTCTCTTTTGCCATCTTTTTTTGAACTTGATAGCTAATGGCTAAAGAAATGACTCCAAGGGCAACTACAATTAAAGTAGAAAATAAAACCGTTTTGTTAAACACACTCAAATTTCGAATATATTTTTTCATCGGTATACTCCGGATTCAAAAGAATAGTAACCAGCACAGCATTCGCTGGTAGAAAGTTGATTCTATTATATCATACGTTCGTCCACTTCTCTTTCCCCTTTTTCCAAAAAAGAGAAAACCAAAAAAGTGACTTGCAAAAAGCAACCCACTTTATTCAGCAAAATACATAAAACCAATTGCACCAATACCTGTATGCGTCGAGATAATAGGCGTCGTATCTTCAATTGAAAATTGCGTATAGCCCCTTGCCTTCACAATTGATTCTTTTAATTTAGAGGCGAGTCCAAATCCATCTGCATGTACTAGCCCTACTCCTTTAATACTTTTTCCTTCTGTATGCTCTTCGAACTGTTTTGTTAAAAACTTAACAACTTGAGAATGGCTGCGCACTTTAGCAACAGGAGTATATACTCCGTCAGCTAGAGAAGCAATCGGCTTAATATTTAAAAGAGAACCGATCAATCCTTTTCCTCGTCCAATACGTCCACCTTTAACCAAATTTTCAAGCGTATCAACTACGACAAAAAGATTCGTATTTTGACGCACCTCTTCCAAGCGCGTGACAATTTCTTCTACTGTATGCCCATCTTCAATCATTTTCACCGCTTCAAAGACTTGAAACGAAAGAGCTTTTGTAATGTACATAGAATCAACAACGGTGATGTTTCCTTCTACCATTTGAGCCGCGCTTTCAGCTGCTCGAACAGTTCCGCTCATTCCCCCAGTCATATGAATCGAAATGACGTCATACCCTTCACTAACTAATCGTTCATATACTTCAACAAAAGAACCAATAGCTGGCTGAGAGCTTTTCGGTAATTCTTTTGAATTTTTCATTTTTTCAATAAAATCTGTCGGCGTTAATTCCACGCGATCTAAATACGTTTCATTATCAATGTTAATACATAAAGGTATCATCTCAATACCGTACTTTTCAGCTTCTTCCAACGTTAAATCAATTGTTGAATCCGTTACCACTTTAATTTTCGCCATGTGTTCACCCCTATAAGATGCATTGCAGACTAGTATAACATGAACGCTTACAACAATATAGTTATAATAGAATGCAAGTTTTGCTAATTCATAAAACGCATCTTCAACCTTTTATATTAACAAAAAAAAAGTTGACTCTGCTGAAATATTCAGAAAAGTCAACTTTTACGTTTATGCATTATGTTTTAATACATGAGACTTAAAGAGCTGTTCGTAATCTTTCCATTTCAACACGCGTTTTAAATATTCTTGAAACGAGTAGGTTTGCTTCGGAACTGATTCGTTCGTGATTTGTCTAATAAATAAATCAAGTTTTGCAGATAACATGAACCGAAACGTGCTATTTTCCTCTAAAACTGGAATTTCAGTAATTTTTACTTTTTGACCACTGACATGTTTAAATTCAAGGCTTTTTAATAGCAAGGCGATCAACCCTCTTTTTACCCGTTTATTTTATTATAATGCTTGAGGCACTTTCTGTCTTGATAAAATAAAAAGAAAATACAAATATTTTTAAAATAAAAATGCTTCATCAACTTATTCGACAGTTGATGAAGCATTCCTTTTTAAAATGACCTTCTATTTAAATAAATAAGTGAAACAAGTTGCTTTCTTTATTAATTTCTGTATAAGGGAATCCTTTTTTATCCATACGATTAATCAGTGGATAATAATCTTCTTTATGCTTAAGCTCGATTCCTACGAGTGCTGGTCCACTGTCTTTGTTATTCTTTTTCGTATACTCAAAGCGCGAAATATCGTCTGTCGGTCCAAGCACTTCGTCTAGAAATTCACGAAGAGCTCCTGCGCGCTGAGGAAAATTAACGATAAAATAATGCTGTAATCCTTCATAAATCATCGAACGTTCTTTGATTTCTTGCATGCGTCCAATGTCATTGTTTCCTCCGCTGATGACGCAAACAACCGTTTTCCCTTTAATTTGCTCACGGTATGAGTCAAGAGCAGCAATCGAAAGAGCTCCTGCTGGTTCTGCTACAATCGCATTTTCATTGTATAGAGATAAAATGGTTGTACAAACCTTGCCTTCAGGAACAACTACAATATCGTCCACAAGTTCTTTACTGATGTCATACGGAAGCGTTCCAACTGTTTTAACAGCTGCTCCGTCTACAAATGGATCGATTGCCGGTAGCGTCACTACATTTCCATTTGCTAAAGATGTCTGCATGCCAGGCGCGCCTGCTGGTTCTACCCCAATCACAGCTGTTTGAGGCGAGATGCTTTTTACGTATGTGCCGACACCGGAAATTAATCCGCCCCCGCCGATACCCGCAAATACGTAGTCAATTTCATCTTCACAGTCATTGAACATTTCAACGGCTACTGTACCCTGTCCTGCAATAACGTCTACATCATTAAATGGGTGAATAAATGTTCGATGTTCCTCTTCACTGCACGCAATAGCTTGTTCATAAGAATCATCAAACGTATCTCCGATTAGTACGACCTTTACGTTATCTTTGCCTAAAAATTTCACTTGATTAATTTTTTGGCGCGGCGTTGTGCTCGGCATAAAGATTTTACCATCGATATTTAAATGACGGCACGCATATGCTACACCTTGTGCGTGGTTTCCTGCACTTGCACAGGCAATTCCATTTTCTAATTCTTCTGGGGATAACTTTTTGATTCGATTGTACGCACCACGAATTTTAAATGAGCGCACCACCTGTAAATCCTCACGTTTTAAATAGATATTACATTCATATCGTTCAGACAAAACGTCATTACGCTGTAGTGGTGTATGCACAACAACATCTTTAATCAATTGATTTGCAATCATGATGTCCTCTAAATGTACGTGTTTTGTTCGATTATCTACTTGTTGTTTCATAACCAACTTCCTTCCTCTTCTACCATTATTAATTTGTACATTATATCACAAAAAATTTAGAAAAATCATTATTTTTCATTAATAATAACTAAAAAAACTTTTCCAACTATTTTACTGTCCACATACTTTACATATGTTTAGCAAACGCTAAATAGACTTACAAAATTGCCCATACTTTCTACATGCAGCTGATGCGATAACAGGTATAAATCAAGAAAGGTTGTGGAATAAATGGAGTTTTCGCTTCAAAGTCATGAAAGTGCCGTTCCGTGCGAAATAGTTGCAGATGAAGAAAACGGTAGATACATGCTTCGCAAAGCAGATACGAGCGGAGAAGTTTTTAACACACCAAGCGAGCTGATTCAATGGATTGAAGCTAACTGGAGCTCTGAACAGTTTGTGAGCCCAGCGGCTTTCCACGAAATGATGAAGCAATTAAAATCAATATAAAAAGAGATTGAAACATAACGAAATCAATCTAAAGACGAATAAATGGAATATAGGTGCTAGCTAGTAGGGGGCGCTTGTTACACCGCAGTTGATTTCCATGCAAGGCTTCGCTTTCCGCGGGCGGGCGGTGAGCCTCCAATCACCTGCTAAAAGCACCTACATACATGAAATCTACCTTCACCCTCATAATGAAAAGATCCGAACGATTCAACGTTCGGATCTTTCTTCAACTGACATACTTTTGTACCAGGCTCGCGTTTTTTATAAACAAAAGCCATCAGCTTCGCTCGTATACGGTAAAATAATACGTGTAGGGATTTTTTTCATCTTTAATTCCTTGCTGCTTCGAAATAACTTTCCATTCGCTCAAATCAATCGCAGGAAAATGTGTATCTCCTTCAAAGGATTCTTCAATATGCGTAATATAAAGTCGGTTTGCAACGTCTAATGTTTGCTCATACAGAGTAGCTCCGCCAATCACGAAGAGCTCGTCTTCTTTTTCAGCATCTAATGCTTCTAGTTCCTCAACTGAATGAATAACGGTTGTTCCTTCTTGTTGATAATCTTTTTGACGCGTAAGAACCACATTTTCGCGATTAGGAAGCGGGCGCCCAATTGATTCAAATGTTTTTCTTCCCATTACAATCGTATGACTCGTTGTGATGCGCTTGAAATACTTTAAATCTTCAGGAAGACGCCATGGCAAATCATTTTCTTTACCGATCAGCCTGTTTTGATCCATTGCGACAATGAGGGAAATCATACGCTCACAGCTCCTTTGATGTGAGGATGCGCATTATAATCTACTAACTCAAAGTCTTCAAATTTAAAGTCAAAAATTGACTTTACGTCTGGATTGATTTTCATTTTTGGCAAAGCATGAGGCTCACGCGTTAACTGCAGGTTTACTTGTTCAATGTGATTGCTGTAAATATGCGCATCGCCAAACGTATGAACAAAATCACCTGGCTCTAAATCACACACTTGTGCCACCATCATTGTAAGCAGCGCATATGAAGCAATATTAAACGGTACGCCTAGGAAAATATCAGCTGAGCGCTGATACAATTGACAAGACAATTTGCCGTCCGCTACGTAAAACTGAAATAAGCAGTGACACGGCGGTAAAGCCATATTGTCTACATCAGACACATTCCAGGCGCTTACCATTAAGCGGCGAGAATCAGGGTTGTTTTTAATTTGATTGATAACATTTGTAATTTGATCAATTTTTTCTCCGTCCGGAGTTGGCCATGAACGCCACTGATGACCATACACAGGTCCAAGTTCCCCGTTTTCATCCGCCCATTCATTCCAAATGCGCACGCCGTTATCTTGTAAATACTTAACGTTTGTATCTCCTTGTAAAAACCAAAGCAGTTCATGAATAATTGATTTCAAATGAAGTTTTTTTGTCGTTAATACCGGGAAACCTTCTTGTAAATTAAAACGCATTTGATAGCCAAATGTGCTAATTGTACCTGTTCCTGTCCGATCTTCTTTTTTTGTTCCATTTGCTAACACATGCTCGCAAAGTTCAAGATATTGTTTCACTTCCGACACTTCCTTTATTAAAAAGTCCTTTTCTATTGTATAAGTGTTCACGAGCTAAGTAAACAACTAAATCTACGTTTACCATGACCATAAAAAAATCCGAACGAATTTCATTCTCTCTCAAGAATCTCGATTCATCGTTCGGATCTTCCTTCGGCTAAACTACTTTTTAATAGCCTAGTCTTTGTTAATTGAATACAATTGTGCGGTTTTCATGCACTAAAATGCGGTCTTCTAAATGCCATTTCACAGCACGTGCGAGCACCGTACGTTCAATTAAGCGGCCTTTTTTCTTTAAGTCATCCGCATCATCACGGTGGTTCACGCGTTCAATATCTTGTTCAATAATTGGTCCTTCATCCAAGTCGTCCGTTACATAGTGAGACGTAGCACCAATTAACTTTACACCTCGTTGATATGCGCGTTCATATGGACGTGCTCCAATGAATGCCGGTAAGAATGAATGGTGAATATTAATGATACGATACGGATTTTCAGCCACAAAAGTCGGCGTTAAAATTTGCATATAACGCGCCAAAATAATCACGTCAATATTATAATCTTTTAATACCTGCAGCTGTTTGGCTTCTGCTTCTTGGCGAATGTCTTTTGTCGCCGGTATATGCTTAAACGGTATACCAAATGATTCAACCACTTCGCGCGCATCTTCGTGATTGCTCACAACGACAGCGATGTCTGTCATCAAATCTCCGCTTTCCCATGCCCACAGCAGCTCTAGTAGACAATGAGGCTCTTTTGACACAAAAATAGCTGTTTTTTTCAAATTATGAGCATATGTAAACTGCCAGTTCATTGAGAACGTATCGGCAATTTTTTTGAAGCTTTCTTCTAGTTTTGTTTCTTTAGCTAATAAATCCTCACATTCAAATTCGAAACGGATAAAAAACATACCCCCTTCGTGGTTCGTTGAATGTTGACTTGATTCTACAATATTTGCACTGTGCTCATGTAAAAACGTAGACACAGCGGCTACAATACCCGGTTTGTCTGGACAGCTAATTAGCAGCCGACCTCGATTTTTATATTTCTCTTTATATGAAGTTAAATGTTTTTGAATATGCGATTTCATGTAATTCCCTCTCTTTTTTTAAATATACAGACAATTGTACCATTATCCTTGTAGCGATGCGACATTGAAATAGTGCTTTGACAAAAGAAAGCCGAAACGTTGGCTTCGGCTTGTGTATTTGTTGTTCTAACATCTACTACATCAAATCGTTTATTCACTCACTTTTATATTCTACACATACATAAAATGAGTGTTTCCTAAAGTGCTGCAGCTCATCCCCTTCGTTTCCTGCTTTTGAATTAACCATAAAAAAGCCGCTAGCACAATACCAGCGGCTTTTCCTTATTATTGCACAGCTTTTTCACTCACTTCATGCAAGGCATTTCGTACCTTGCCATATTCGCTTGCGTGAGGACGATCTCCGTCATCTTCGTATCCGTAATCAAACATTCGATTTCGATTTAACGTTAATTTCGTAATGGTCGGACGTAATAAATCAAACAGTTCAAATCGTTTTTTTAAATGTGGAAATGATGCTTGATAATGTAAAATTTCTGCTCGTACACTTTTCCAAAAGTCCGCTTCTTCTACGCCTTCATGCTCTTCTAAAATAGTTGCTAAATAGCGGAAGTGACAAACAAATAACCCTGTTAAAATAAACTGCGTCAGTCCTTCCGGTTCTTCGCTGCGCAGCACTTCTTTTAATTCAAAAGATAGCTGCTGCAGTTCTTCAAACGGCTGATCGCTAATATTCACGTCATCTACAAAATCTTTCATAATAATTCGAACGGGCTTGTTATGTTTGAGAACTAATACCGTATTTTGACCGTGCGGGGAAAATACAGTACCGTATTGATACAAGTAATGAAGAAGCGGCGGCAACACAGCGCTGGTTAACGCATCGATCCACTCGGCAGGAGTTAAGTCCGACTTTTCTATATACGACGAAACTAAAGCTTTCCCTTTACTGTCAACATGTAAAAGCGCAGCTAGCGTAATCGCATACTCTCCTTCTTCTAACTCTTGATAGATGCTTTCACGCCAAACGACTCCCAGCATTTCTAAATACTGATAAGGCGCGTTTTTAATAGAAGCAAACGTTGGCTGAGTTACGTTTAACGTAGCCACTTCACCTAAAAGTCCTACTTTGCACGTATCTTTTAAAAACGCATCGCGATCTCGTATGCCTTTTATGTGCTTAGTTACTTGAGGAGCAATTACCGTCCGCTCACTTGGAAGGCCTCTGTACACAAGCGTATTTAATATACTCATGGGAAGCTTTACATGATATTTATCTCGATTTGTTGTATTCACAAATGTACGAATCGACTGCTGAGGCAAGTATTGATCTTCACCTTCTCCTAACGGAACAATTAAGTTATTTGCAATGTATTCAGCGAATAAAGAAACAATCACGTTCATCCACTGCCATTCATGGACGGGAATATAGTAATAGTCGGCTGCTAAAAGGTCTTGGCTTGTTAATTCTTTTTCGAATTCAGCTAGCTTCTCGCCGCTTAGCTCCTGCTTCATAACATCATCAAAGCCGAGGGTATCTAATGAATGAAACGAAGCAATTTGCTTCGCTACAGCAATCCATGAAAGCTGAATTTTTTGTTTTTGCTCAGGTGCAAACCGCAGATAATCATCATAGCCAAATCCGATGCGGCCTTTGTTATATGTAATCCAAGGATGTCCCATCATTTCACCTTCTAGCTCTGCATAATCCATATCTGCTAATTCATCAGCTGATTTTCGTTTTTGCAAATGCACGTCTGCTATTAATGTATGAAAATATTCTTTTGCTAAGTGGCCTGCGGTTGAGCTAGACATTCCTTTGTCTTCAGATAGGCTAATTAACAGCTGCAAGGCCTCAGAAAATGTAGGGGTTGACGTTTTAGATGTCAGCTTAATACTTTCTGGCAGTACGGAAAAACTGTCAAACAATCGCTGTTTCGCTTGATATGTATACGTAACACCCCGGTGGTCTTCCCACTGGTAGGTGGAAATCTCCCCCTGCTTTTGCAGTTCCTTCGGTGCGATAATATGTTCATACATAAATTCCTGCAGCATTTTAGCTAAAAGCTGTCGATTTGCTTTTTCCCATGATTGCTTATTAAATACGGAAAGATTCGTTTGTTTGATTTTCATCCTTCATTCTCCTTTACTTGTCTTAGAATAGGGATTGTTTTATTACGCAGCGGCATTACAGCGCTAGCAGCTAGCAAAGCAGCGGCACCAGCTGCCAAAGGAAGCGCCAAATTCACTTTGCTGATTTCTAGTGCTAAAAGCGGTGCAATCAGCAGGGCAATATTTTGAACAGCAATAAGCCAGCTGTAATAGTAAGCAGCTCCTTCTTTGCTTTTTTGAAATAAATAGATATCAAGTATAACCATGCTGAGATAAAATCCGGCTCCATATAAAATTCGACTTATAATAAACATGCTGAGATGATCGGCATATGCTTGCAAACATAGCAGTAAAGCACTAGCACCCGTTACGCCATAAAAAAGCGGTATAACTTTGCCATTAAATAGCTTTGTAGGTACCGTAAGCTTTAAGATGATCGCCATAATGCTCGGCATCACATATAACAAAGCGCTGCCTTGACTGCTCATGCCATATGTGTCACTTGTAAACAATGTAAAATAAGGGCGAATGACATTGTGTCCAAGGTGAAAAAAGAAAATAGCCAGCAAATAGAAAAAAATAGGCTCGTTTATACTTTGAATGTATGCTGGTGTTTTTTCTTTTTTTAAAGATGAAGCTTTTCTTGTTATAAGCCATAAGGCCAGTACCATATCAGCTAAAGCAAAGTACTGATATACTTTAAGCGGCATTTCCCAAGCAATAATTGTACTTCCAAACAAGCTAGCGACAATAATAGCCGTATGAACAATAAATACATAGGTTGTTGCAGCACTTGCCTTTTTCTGTCCATTTTTCATGCCGCCTACTAAATATGGGTACAAAAGATATAAACTGCTTTGAAACACAAGTAATACTAACGAAGCGGCTAAAAATCCATAAAAAGTAGAAACTTCGCTCAGAATGACTTTAATTAAGGCTGTCATTAGAAGTGACGCTACGGTTATATGTTTTACTTTCCACTTCTTAAGCAGCATTCCCCATAAAGGAGTCATAACAATGACCACAATCCGGCAGCAAATAATAAAAAAAGACGTCATTGCAACTCCATCTACATGGAAAGCATTTGTAAAATATTGTGGATAAAATGGTGATAATAACACTTCCGACGTCATGGTCATAAACAAACAGATAAAAACAAAGCGCGGAGAAATCATCTCTTAAAATCCAAACTTTTGGAAGACAGTATTTTTATATATTTTGTACACGTTTTCACCTGCAATTTGATTAATCAAGACAGCATTTCGATAAGCGCCTAAACCTAAGTCTGGTGCTCCAACCCCGTGTGTATGAAGCTCTCCGTTTTGAACAAATAGCGGAGCGCCTTTTTTCTTCATCTCAACTTGATAGGATTCGCTAATTTTCAGCTGTCCTTTTTCATCGAATAGCAAATGTTCTTTTAAACCTTCCATAAAAGCAGGCTCTTTTGCATGATAGCCAGTAGCCATAATGACAATTTCACTTTCTTCTTTTTCAAACGAGTCCTGCTCGTATTGGTGAAGAGTAAGAAGATGTGTGTCGTTTGTCTTTTCAACGCCTGCAAGTTCCGTAAGCGCGCGCATTGTTAGCGGCACTTCTTTCCCGCCAATCGTTCGTTCGTAAATCAACTCATAAATATCACCGATCGTTTCAAAGCTTATTCCTTTATACAGAAGAGCTTGATTTTGTAAAACGCTCTCTTTTTTCTCTTGAGGCAATCTATAAAAATAGCGGGTATAATCCGGTGAAAAATGTTCAAGGCCAAGCTTTGAATACTCCATAGGATAAAACCCTTTTGAGCGCGTATACCAATTTAGCTTGTAATCAAATTCAGGCTGCTGTTGAAGTAAGTCATAGACAATTTCAGCTGCGCTTTGACCCGAGCCAATTACGGTTATACTTTTAGCCTTCAGCGTTTGTTCACGATTCATTTTATAATGAGCGGAGTGATAGAACGTATCGCTGGCTACTGATTGAAAGTCTCTTGGCACTACGGGCTGTGTACCTACTCCGGTTACAAGATGATAGCTGTAATAGGTATGAAGCTTTCCTTCTTTTTCAACTATTACTTCGTAGTATGGTTTAGCATCTTCATACATTTTGACTTCTTTTACTGTGCTGTTAAATTCAAGCCCGCTCAGCTGGCTTGCTACCCAGCGGCAATAGTGATTGTATTCGTTTCTTGGGATATGAAACTTCTCAAAGAAATAAAACTGATATAAGCGCTCATGCTCATGCAAATAATTTAAGAACGTGTATGGACTTTTCGGATCCACCATCGTGACCACGTCTGCCATAAACGGAACTTGAAGAGTTGTCCCTTCTAAAAGCATTCCTGGATGCCAATTAAACTCATTTTTTCGTTCAAAACATTTATATGTACAATCTGTTTTATCAATTAAAGCTGCTAATCCTAAATTAAATGGACCAACTCCTACTCCAATTACGTCTAAAATGTCCCGTTGTTCCATTCGCTCCACCTTCTTTCAAATACTTTTCTTTCACATTTCAGCAGTACGCCTGTTTTATCAGGAAGCGACACTTCTTTCATAAATTGAAACCCGCATTTTTTAAATACTGCAATCATCTTTTCATTACGTATATCTGGTTCCGCTATTACTTTAGCAGTATCTGCTACCTCGAACTTGTGCTTTAGTAAACTAAGAAGGAGCGGATAAATATAGCCTTTTCCTAAAAAATCAGGTTCTCCAATTAATAAATGAATCCCTTGATCTCCTTTTTCATAAGGGTAATAGTTACTGATAATATCGCCTTCAACCGTATAAGATTCCCAATAGCTCATAGGTACACCGTCAATTTCTCCAATTAGCAGTTTTTGATGGGAATCAGCGAGAAATGTTTTTAAATGCTGCTCATACGCCTGTTTTGAAATATTTAAATTCCAATACGGAATAACATGCGGTTCATGCATCCACTTGTACAGCCGTTCGAAATCTTTTGCAAAAGAAACAGAGCGAAAGGTGATGCTCTGCTCCTTTTGCTGAATCATAAAAGGATACTGCGCTTGTAATGCCGATTTCATACCCGTACACCTGCAGATTCGTACAGAGGATTTTCAACATTTACATAAACAGACTGCGTTTCAAGAGAGCCTACCAGCTCATCCATATCATGAACGCGCGTTAAGAAATTGGCTTTGCAAGGAAGCACTTTCTCTTCTAACATCGATGAAACAAGCCTCGTATGATCTTTTTCTGTGTACATCTCGATTTCTTGTCGCAGAATCAATAGCAGATCTGACTCTTGAACGAGGCCAGCTGCCCCAAAAGCATTAACTAATCCTAAAATATGATTAAATAATACGTAATAACGAAATCTTTCTTCTGCTACAGCGTCATCACATACCGTATCGCTTTCTCCGTTTAAGGAAGAAAGCAGCTTGCGAAGCTCTTGTTCCTTTGATTTCATAAAGTAATAGCCTTGGTTGTCACGGTAGTAAAACATCGATGGATATCCGTTTTCATCAAGTTTAATAACGGAATTTTGCTGATGAGCTTCCAGCGCAATTCCTTTTTGAGTGTAAAGCCACATCATAGGATGAAAAGAAACATCTAAATAGCGTTTAAACCAGCGCTTGCTTATGTCTTCATTCGTGCTATTTTCATTTGAAACAATATGATTAATAATATTTTCAATTTGAGAAGCTTTCCCAAACACGTGATCTTGACATAAACTTGCTAAGAGCGTTGTACGGTTCCCATGCTCACCTTGAAAAGGGTTGCTTCGAACCATGACTTCAAACCCAAGCTCCTTTGTTCCAAGCGTGATGTAAGCAGGGTCTTCAATCACTTGAAAAGCCGGATGATTTTCTTGAAGCTCAGCCTGTAATCCCTTTTGCAATAAACGACTCACTTCTACACCTCTGCTTAATTCTTTACGTTTATTCACTCTCAGTGAATTCGTAATCTTCACCGGAATAGAAAATTTGTACATTACATCTGCATCTTCACTGTATACGGTTCGAACAGACGAAGTCGGATAAAACGGCTGACCATGTGGCCCTAGATAAGCAAGCCTGCCTTTTTGAATCCATTCACACACTTCTTCTTTTCCTAAAAGATAACGAGCTTGCAGCGGATGCATAGGTATAAGTGAATAGTCGTCCGCTTGGCAATGCGACTGTATGAATTCTTCAGAAACCCTCTTATCTTTTTTCAACTGCTCTTTAATAAGCTGTGATGTGGTTTGACTCCCGGCGGACTGCTCTGCAACAAGCGATTTATGTGCTTTAAAATAATGAAGCTGAAATTTGCCGTTCACTTCAGGCCCAAACACCTCTTCTTCTTCAGGTAATATCCCTTGACGGCTTTTAGGTGTCGGATGCAGCTGGTGGCCAATAAGCAATGACTGCTCAGATTCTAAGAACGTTTTGTCCCATTTATAGCACGTTTCTAACTCTTTCTGTCTTTTTTCAATGAACAATTTCATATTTTCATAGCTTAGTAGCACACGTACAATTAGCTCATTTACCTGTAGTAAATGATCTGTTACTTCTTTTAAAAGAAAGGCCAAAAGAGTGACGACATCTAACTCCTTGAGCTCCTCTTTCTGAATGCGATAATAAAAGACCGGAAAGAACAAGTGACGTCCGGTAGCTGAACGGTACTTTACTGGAAAGTAAAGAGTTACCGGCTGTTTTTCTAGTCTAAGAACGAGCGTTTCCTCGCTTTTTATTTCTGAAACGGACTGCCATACTCCCTTACCTGTTTCTCGAATATAGCAATTAATAATATTTTGCATCGTAATAAAATTAGCCGATAACTGAGCGTTCACGTAATCGTTCCTCCTTTTTCTCCAACTCTTTTCCTAAAGCCACGACTTCCTCTAACTGAGTGGCAACAGAATCAACTGTAATCATAGGATTTAACATCGTTAGCTTTAAATATGCCTGCTCTTTGTGCTTGGTTTTTGCCATGATAAAAGTGCCTTTTTCGTATAAGTGCTGCTGAATACGCTGATTCAACTTATTTTCATAATGCTGCTGTTTTTGACAATCACCATATAAAGTATCTGGCACATAGCGAAATACAACCGCGTTCAGATAAGGATCATTTAACACCGCAATATTCCTTTGCTTTCGTAAATGTTCAGCTGTTTGCTTAGCCGTTTCAATCGTATGATCAACCATTTTCCCATACTCATTTGTACCTACTGCACGGAAAGTCAGCCATAGCTTCAAGGCGTCAAATCGTTTGGTCGTTTGAATACTGCGATCTACCAAATGTACATGCTCATCTTCTTCAGGATTTAGATAATCGGCATGAAGCTGAATGTGTTTGAACATAGCTGAATTCTTCAGCAAAAATGCCCCGCAGCTTACCGGCTGATAAAACCACTTATGAAAATCCATCGTAATAGAATCTGCTCGTTCAAGAGCTTTTAAGCGTTTACGATATTTATGTGAAAACAGCAGCGCTCCTCCATAAGCGGCGTCAGCATGAAGCCAAAGCCCTTCTTTTTTAGCTAATGCACTTATTTCAAAAAGAGGGTCTACGCTTCCAAAATCCGTCGTACCTGCCGTTGCTACAACAGCAAAAGGAAGGTTTCCCTGTGCTTTGACTTCCCGTATTGCTTCTTCTAAATTTTCTATATCCATCTCGTGCCTTTCATTGCACTTTACACTCACCACTGCATTCATGCCCAGTCCAAGCTGAGCTGCAGATTGCTGCACCGTAAAGTGGGCTTTTTCCGAGCAGAAAATCCGCAGTTTTTTAGCTTGGAGCGGTAAACCTTCTTCACTAACATCAATTGAAAATGCAGCATGACAATACTCATTACGAGCAAGCAGAAGTCCCATATAATTCGACTGAGTCCCTCCGCTTGTAAAAGCGCCGGAAGCAGAGCTTGGATAACCAATTTGTTGTGTTAATTCATCAATCACTTGATCTTCTATATACGTAGCTGCCGGACTTTGATCCCACGAGTCCATAGATTGATTCAAAGCAGAAATCATCACTTCCGCAGCAAGGGCCGGTATAATCGGAGGGCAATGCAAGTGTGCCATTGCCCCGGGATGCGAAATATGAAGCGAATGATCCATCACTACAGCTTGTACGTCATCAAACAGATCTTCTAGCGGCTGTTCGTGTTCGCTAAAATAGACCGAGCGATTGACTAAGTTCGATAGTTCGTGAATGTCTATGTGAGTATAAGGGGCTTTTAGTGTATGGTAGTGACGTTTAATCATCTCTGTCATTCCGCCTATCATCGCTTCATAATTCTCGAGGCTTTCTTTGGATGATGATAAAAACCACTTTTCAAACGGCGCCATTTTATTTATTCACCCACTTCTCTTCTGCTGCTTTTATCGCTTCTTCAAATCTCGTTAACACTTCATCGGTTTGTTGTTTCGTTAAAATTAATGGAGGAAGCAGACGAATAACAGCACCATGTCTTCCGCCCACTTCTAAAATGACGCCTCTGTCGAAACATTCTTTTTGAATCAGCTTAGCTAACTCACCGTTTGCAGGATGACTGCCGATTTTATTAGCCGGCTTTGTTGCGTCTATGATTTCAACGCCCAGCATTAAACCTCTTCCGCGTACATCGCCAATTGAAAGTACTTGCTTTTGAATATGTTTTAGCTGACTCTGAATATAAGCTCCTAATTCATGAGCATGTGCAGGTAAGTTTTCTTGTTTTATAAATTGCAGAGTGGCTTGTCCTGTAGCCATCGCAAGCTGATTTCCTCTAAAGGTGCCGATATGTGCACCCGCTTCCCATTGATCCAGCCTTTTATCATACAGAACGACTGATAAAGGAAGGCTGCCTCCAATTGCTTTAGATAGTACTAATACATCCGGTTCAATATCAGCGTGCTCAAATGCATACAGCTTTCCTGTTCGTCCAATTCCAGTTTGAACTTCATCTACAATAAGTGGAATGTTTCGTTCTTTTGTGATTCTGCGAAGCTCTTTTAACCATGGAATCGGCGCCGGAACAGAGCCTCCTTCTCCTTGTACAATTTCTACTACAACACCCGCCGGAGTAACAATTCCGCTTTCAGGATCATCCAGCATATTTTCAATGTATGTACTAATGTACGTGTGACCTTCAGCACCTACCCCAAATGGGCAGCGGTATTCATATGGATAAGGTAGAAAATGTGTATCGGGTACTAGCGCATGAATGTGTTTTTTGGGACTCGTTGTACCGCTGATGCTTAACGTGCCGTGCGTGGAGCCGTGATATCCCCCTTGAAAAGATAAAATCGTTCGGTTGCCTGTTGCTGTTTTTACAAGCTTCAAAGCCGCTTCAATCGCGTCTCCTCCAGTTGGACCGCAAAATTGGATTTTCGCTTTATTTGCAAAGTTTTCTGGTAAACTAGCGAATACTTCATCGATAAAAGCTTCTTTCACAGGCGTTGTTAAATCTAATGTATGTAAAGGAATAGATTTTGCTAAAACGTCTTGAATTGCTTCATGAACTACGGGATGGTTATGACCTAGAGCAAGTGTACCGGCTCCGGCTAAACAATCAATATACTCTTTTCCATCCATATCCGTAATCACAGCGCCTTTTGCTTGTTTAATTGCAATAGGAAGGCGTCTAGGATAAGACCTTGCATTGGATTCACGTTCATTTTGCATAGCAAGCAGCATTTCGTTTGATGTAAGTTGTTTCGTTGACGTTGACATATCATATCCTCCTGTTTTTTCAATTGATAATGATTTTCATTAACAATTACAACAATAAATGATAATGATTATCACTGTCAATGATTATTCTGAAAATATGAAATTATTCCTACTTCACTCTAAAGTCGGGAAAACACAGCATTTCTCTTATGTATCAAGGATTCAAAGGTTTTTATGATGTTTTCCAATTAGGGAAAACTATGTAATAAGTCCCTTTCTATTTCCAAATAAAAAAGTGCTACAATTTCTTGTAGCACTTCTGTTACTTTTGCTTATTCATCGTTTCTTTTGCAGCTTTTACACTCCTTGGGTCAAGCGGTTTCGTATATTGACAATTCACTCGAACCCCTGAACCAATACGAATTTCTTTCACGGGAGTAACGGATAAGAACGCTTGAAGATTTTCAGGTTTCAGCCCTTTTGTCCCGATTAAAATGATATCTTTATCTTTCATTCTTCGTAACAGTTTTTTAATATGAGGAATACCGTTTAGTGCACTTTTATCCGCTCCTGAAGTCATGACACGCTGAATTTGCTTATAGCTTAAAAGCGTTTCAAGCGCCTTTTCTTGATCACTGATTTCATCAAATGCCAAGTGGAACGTTACATTCATTTCTCCTGCCGCATCCAGCAGTCGCTTTAAAGCTTGCTCATCAATAATTTTGTCTTCCGTTAAACAGCCAATTTCAATTCCATCAATGCCAATTTCTCTTGCATAGTGAATATCTTCAATCATTGTTTGCAAATCGTCTTCATCATATTGAAAAGATTGATTATGTGGACGAATCATCACAAATATTGGAATATGTATCGTTTCTTTCACTTTTTTCATCAAACCGTAGCTTGGGGTTAAGCCGCCTTCACCGATTCCAGTTACAAGGCTTATACGATCGGCACCATGTTCCTGGGCAACTTTAGCATCATGTAAGGTTGCAGCTGTGACTTCTAATATCATTCTAAAAACACCCTTTCCCCTTTAATATAGAGCTTTTGCCTTCTTTTCCCTGTATTTATACTTAAAAAACTCTACCAAACTCTCTTATGTAAGAAAACACCCAAAAGATGTGATTAATATTTTCAAAAAATTGAATGTCATGGAAAAAGAGTAAGAACTATTCTTTTTCTCATGACGTTTCAATTAATAAAATTCTATATTTATACTAAAGATTCAAAAATACATCCCTTTTATCTAGGGTAAAGGGTTTATTAAAAAGAACGTGGATTTGGTTGTTGCATGAACATCCAATCATTTAAAGAATGAGGCGGCTGGTGACCAACCGGTGCTGAGAAATCGCGGCATCCGCAATCATGCATCGGCATCTGCCCCATTCCCCCGTGCATTGGCGCCATTCCACCTTGCATCGGCATTTGACCCATTCCTCCGTACATTGGCGCCATTCCTCCGTGCATCGGCATTTGACCCATTCCTCCGTGCATTGGCATTTGACCCATTCCTCCGTGCATTGGCGCCATTCCACCTTGCATCGGCATTTGACCCATTCCCCCGTGCATCGGCATTTGGCACATTCCTCCGTGCATTGGCGGCATCCCTCCTTGCATCGGCATTTGACCCATTCCTCCATGCATTGGCGGCATTCCTCCGTGCATCGGCATTTGACCCATTCCTTCATGCATTGGCGGTAGCTCTCCGTACATTGGCATTTGATTCATTTCTTTTTCCATCGGCGGCATTCCGCCTTGCATTGGCATTTGATTCATTCCTCCATGCATCGAAGGCATTGCATCTTTCATCTGCGGCATTTCTCCGTGCATTGGCATTTGATTTGCGCCTTCTTGCACCGGCATTGGCATTGCCTGCATTTCTTTTGCAGAAGGCATAGGCGGCATTTTAGCAGGTTTAGGTGCTGCTTGCATATATGGATTGGATATCGGTTGTCCGGTTTGTTTCATTCCATACGAATTTCTCATTTTTAAGGGCTCCTTCCCATTCTCTTACTCTGTTTACGTTATTCTTTTTACCATCAATCTGAAATTCGTCCATAAGAAAATAGGCCTTCTACACATTCAAAATTGTAGAACGTATAAGAAAAAAGCTATAATCGAGGCAAATTGCAGATAGAAAGGTGGCACATGATGAATAAAACCATTATCGTATGGATTCGAAAAGATTTTCGGCTGGTTGATAACCCAGCTCTATTTCAAGCAGCTAAAGAAGGAATGGTTGTACCTGTTTATATCCATGACGACTATGAAGAAAGCTCAATGGGAAGTGCAAGTAAATGGTGGCTTCACCATGCGCTGAATGACTTTAAAACCTCAATCGAAAAAATAAAAGGAACGCTGGTTGTACAAAAAGGAAACCCTAAAGATGTGTTGCAAAAATTACTCCATGAAACAAATGCACAAGATATTTATTGGAATAGACGCTATGAACCACATGCGCTAAAAAGAGATAAAGAGCTTCAAGCTTTTTTTTCAAAGCAACAAATAAATATTCGCACATTTGAGGGATTTCTCCTTCATGAACCTTGGAAAATCACAAAAGAAAATGGAGATCCTTATAAAGTATTTACAGCTTATTATAAAGCTTCTCAAAAACATTCCGTATCTTCTTCTGTAAAAAAAGTTACTTCTATACAGGCCTCCTCTAAACCGGTTGAATCCCTTTCAGTCTCAGATCTCGATTTGCTTCCAAGCATACCGTGGGATGAAACGATTAAGTCGACGTGGGAAGCTACGGAAAAAGGCGCTATTGATGTCTTCAAAACGTTTTTAAAGAATAAGATGCTTCATTATGAAAAAGGACGAGATTTTCCTGCTGAAGCATTAAATTCGTTTCTATCTCCTTATTTTGCTACAGGACAGCTCTCAGCTCGAGTCCTTTATCATTATTTGAGAACTAAAGCTGAAAAAGTGGGTTCCGATGCTTTTGAACAGCAAGCTGAAATGTTTATTCGTCAACTTATATGGAGAGATTTTGCTTATCAGCTGCTTTATCATTTCCCGCACACTATAAGTGAACCGCTTAATGAAAAATTCAAGCAATTTCAGTGGGCTGAGGGCAATGAAGAGCTTCAAGCTTGGAAAAATGGAAAAACCGGCTATCCCCTTGTCGATGCCGGAATGCGGGAACTGTGGGAAACAGGGTTTATGCACAATCGAGTTCGAATGGTAGCTGCTTCCTTTTTAGTAAAGCACCTTTTAATTCATTGGAAACACGGAGCCAATTGGTTTTTTGATACCTTAGTAGACGCAGATTTAGCTAATAACACAATGGGCTGGCAGTGGGTTGCAGGCTCAGGAGCAGACGCCGCGCCATATTTTCGTATTTTTAATCCAATTACTCAATCAGAAAAATTTGATAAAGAAGGAGAATATATTAAAAAGTGGCTTCCAGAGCTTAAGGATATTCCTTCTTCTTATATTCATAAACCTTGGGAGGCCCCAGCAGACGTATTAGAAAAAGCAAACGTTACACTTAATAAAACATACCCGACTCCAATTGTCGATCATAAAGCAGCTAGAGAGCGAGCGCTAGAGCATTATCAGCATATCAAATAAGAGGTAAATCACGCCTCTTATTTGATGTGCTGAATTTTTTAAACGTGTAAAAAATTCCCTTTCTCATCTATTTACAACTAAAAACATGTATTTGAAATCTTTTTATAGGGTTTTCAAGCCCTATTCCCCTCCATATAGCACATTTGATTTTTCATATTTTTTCCTATAATTTGAATATATAATAATGATTATATATGCTTGAGAACTCTCTCATTGCATAGATCTGATTGGAGTGATTCGATGCCCGTTTGTCCTTCTTGTAACTATAAGGAAGATTATAATTTTTGCAGAATGTGCGGCACTCAAGTTCGGCACACCTTCACGAACCAAGAAGATCAGCTTTTTTATCCATTAAAAGATCGAATCATTACGGATGACAATGAACCAAAGCATCAAGCTATTTTATCTCATACCCATGATTTAGTATGTGCTATTACTGAAGATGGCATTTATGAATACGCTTCTCCTTCTTACGCTAAAACGTTAGGCGTTTATCCTGATGAGCTTATTGGACAACATGTGCTTATCAATGCGTATCCCGAAGATAAACACATAATCTCGACTATTTTAGCTAACATGAGCAAAACAAAAGATGCTTCCACATTTGAATATCGAAAGTTTCACGTGAACGGCACCATCGTTTTATTAGAATGTAAAGGCGCTCCAATTATTACATCCACCGGAGAAATCGAAGGATTTGTATTTGTCTCACGAGACGTAACAGAAAAAAGACAAGCAGAGAAAAAGATCCGAAATTCAGAAAAACTTTCTGTCATTGGTCACCTTGCTGCAAGTATCGCACACGAGGTTAGAAATCCTTTAACAACCATTAAAGGGTTTATACAACTGTTCAGTGAGACACAGCAGCCGAAAAAAACAATGATTTATCGAGATCTCATTCAGCATGAACTTTCACAAATTGAACATATCATCTCAGAGTTTATGAGTTTAGCTAAACAAGAGTACGTATATACAGACAACCTTGTTATTACCGACTTGTTAGATGAGGTATTAAAACAATTTGAACCGGCTACTGGAGTCAAAAACATCCACATCATTCGTCATTATCCAAAAGAACATCCCCTGCTCGTTAGTGGACAAAAAACACAGCTAACCCAAGTATTTATTCATGTTATACAAAATGCCATTGATTCGATGGAAAGCGGCGGCAAGCTGGCGGTATCGATTGAAAAATCAGCGAGAGAAACGCTGTGTATTGTGATAAAAGACAATGGATGTGGAATTGATTCAAAGCGTATCCCTCATATAGGAGAGCCTTTTTATACAACAAAAGAACGAGGAATAGGCCTAGGACTAACAATTTGCAACAAAATTATTAACGAACATAATGGTTTTTTTCATGTAGCCAGTGAAAAAAATGACGGCACAAGTATTACCATTACCCTTCCTATAAAAACGACTGAACTTTACGTAGTGGAAGTCTAAAACAAATTAGATAAATGCTCTAGTATAAATGGCTTTTTACACCACTGCTGATACCCGTACGAGGCTTCGCTTTCAGCGGGCGGCCATCAGCCTTCTCGCCGCTAGGCTCCTGCGGGGTCTCATCTAGTCTGCTTTTCCCGCAGGAGTCTTCGCCTTGCCCTCCAATCAACCGCTAGAAGCAACTAAACAGATAAGACCTACGTTCACCATTCCAATAAAAAACGAACCACCGATCAAATATTTTGATCAATGGTTCGTCATTCACCTCAGCTAACATACTGTTGTCCCAGCCTCTTCTTCCTTTAAAACAGCTGAGTGTACAGCTGATACTTATAAAGCATATAGAAACTTCCTATTACTGCCAGGTAAAAGATGAGCGTCTCTGCTCCGCTACCTGTTTCATATGTTAAAGGAGGCTTAAACTTCTTCTTGCTAAGAGGTGAGAAAAAAGGTACCCCTCGTTTAGAAAAGAAATCTCCAAGAATATGAAAAGCGTATCCATAGGCTATTCCTAATGTAAAGTCGTTGTCATACATCGTATGTAAATAAAAAATAAGTCCGCTTGCAAGAATAGAATGCGTAATACCTCGGTGTCCAAAAATAGATTTAATTATTTTTGCGAGACCAAGAGATCTTCTACCAATATATGAATTTGGTTCATCAATATCAGGAAGCAGTGCTCCAATCGCGATGCCTACAACATAAGGAAATGTAAACGAAGCGTCTCCTGTTATAGCCACGCCGGCACCGGCAGCAATCGATGTTGCAATATGTGTGTGATATCTCAAATATGCCACCTTCTTTCTTTTTCAACTTAAGGCAAGCACTGTGAACAAAATCACACATATGTTCGCCCAACGTTAACTATAAGTGAAGGTGGTAAAAATGTCAAAATAATCTATGATTACGTAAGCTGCAGACCGACTAACCCAATAAGCATCACAAGAAAACTAATAAGAGTACCCTTTCCATTTTTCTTTGCTCTTCCATCTTTTTTGACAATAGAATAAATCCACGTACTCGAATACACAGCGAATCCAAGAAAACCAAATAACGTGATATATGTAAACATACCGAAACTCCTTTGCTTGTCATTACTATTAACTATACGAGATTTTATGAAAAAAACAAAGTAGTATGACGGCTTGTTTAATATCTCTTTCTTTTTCTTATACTAGGAAGAGGAGGGATGGCTATGCAACAGAAGCAGTTGGAAGATATATTCGACTTCTATGGGTTAAGTGAGGTTTATCGCGGCAATTTTGAGGATGTTGAACACCACTGGTTATTTAAAGACGTTGAGGCAACTATACTTGAAGATTTTTTTAACTCTCACGATTGCGAAGATCTTGAATGCTGTACTCTAGAAGAATTTTGTTTTTTATTCATGAATTTCCAATCAATCCATGCACAAATTCCCCACGTGTACTATTACTAAAAAAAGTGATTTCGCAGGAAAGCGAAATCACTTTTTGTTAAAAGCCTAAAGAAATATATTTTACTTCTAAATATTCTTCAATTCCGTAATGTCCGCCTTCACGTCCAAGTCCACTTTCTTTAAAGCCGCCAAACGGCGCTTGTGGTGTAGAAGGTAGTCCATCATTTAGTCCTACAATACCATATTCTAAAGCTTCAGCAATACGAATAGCTTCTGAAATATTTTCAGTAAACACGTAAGCTGCTAATCCATAAGGCGAGTTATTTGCACGGCGAATAACTTCTTCTTCTGTTTGATACGTCGCAATTGGAGCAATTGGCCCGAATGTTTCTTCGTACATACAAAGCATATCGTCCGTTGCACCATCTACAACCGTAGGTTCAACAAAAAGTCCGCTTCCTTCTTCGCGTACAGCCCCTCCAGTTAAGACGTTTCCTCCTTTTGCTACAACATCATCTAAGTGGCGCTTTACTTTTTCTAACGCTTTTTCATCGATTAGAGGTCCGATATCCGTACCTTCTTCTAAGCCGTTTCCGACTTTCAGCTGACTAACAGCCGCTGCAAACTGCTCTGCGAACGATTTAGCAACAGATTCGTGCACGTAGATGCGGTTTGTACATACGCATGTTTGACCAGCGTTACGGAATTTAGAAGCAATTGCATTTGTTACTGCTTTATCTAAATCAGCATTTGCTGTTACGATAAACGGAGCGTGTCCGCCTAATTCTAAAGACACTTTTTTAACCGTATCAGCTGCTCCGCGCATTAGCAGTTTACCTACTTCTGTAGAGCCCGTAAACGATAGTTTACGTACGCGTCCATCTTGAAGCCACGCTTCTCCAATCGCTTTTGCATCTCCCGTAACTACATTAATTACGCCTTTTGGAATACCCGCTTCCTGTGCCAGCTCTGCTAGTCGAAGAGCCGTTAGTGGCGTTTGTTCTGCCGGTTTAATAACCGCTGTACATCCAGCTGCTAAAGCTGGCGCTACTTTACGCGTAATCATAGCTGCCGGGAAGTTCCAAGGTGTAATAGCTGCCATGACTCCCACAGGCTGCTTATGAGCAAATAATCGTTTATTAGGAGAAGAAGCTGGGATTGTTTCTCCGTAAATGCGTTTTCCTTCTTCTGCGTACCATGAAACGAATCCGTTGGCATAGCCAATTTCACCTTTTGCTTCTTTAAGAGGCTTGCCTTGCTCGACTGTCATTATTTCAGCAAGTTCGTCGGTGTGTTCTTCGATCAGCTGATGCCATTTAAATAATAATTTACCGCGCTCTTCTGCTGTTTTTTTAGACCATGTTTGAAACGCTTCATAGGCAGCATCTGCTGCTAGCTTCGCTTCTTTTTCTCCACCTTTTGCAACAGTAGCCACTACTTCATTTGTTGCTGGATTTACCACTTCGTATGTATCATTTGCTGAAACAAATTCTCCGTTAATATATAAGTTTGCTTGCTTCATATTTCTTCACTCCCTGCTTAAATTTATCTACTCAGTGTTCTGTGCTGTCCGAAACGTACTTTCGAATTTTACGACTCGCTTGTGATTGGCTAATACCAAGCTGTTCCGCTACTTTGTAAGACGACCTATGTTGTTCAAACGCCTTTATGACCATCTCTTTTTCCACATGTTCAATCATTTCAGGAAGCGTATGGACAGGTGGATCGATAGCAAACTCTTTTGCAAAAGGCAAATCTTTAAGCGTAATCATTTCTTCCCCTGTAACAACCAGACGCTCAATGATATTTTCCACTTCACGAACGTTTCCTTTCCATTCTTGTCCTAAAAACGCATCTAACGCCTTTGGTGATAAACGTACATTACGTTCGTATACTGTATTAAAATGGTGAAGAAACTGATAGACAAGCGGCAGAATATCTTCTTTTCGCTCTCGTAAAGGAGGAATGGTGATCGGCACTACGTTCAGCCGATAGTACAAATCACGTCTAAACTTTCCTTCTTCCACCATTTGTTCTAGATTTTGATTCGTAGCAGCAATGATTCGTACGTCTATTGATACTGCTCTTGTTGAGCCCACGGGACGAATTGTACGGTCTTGCAACACGTGGAGCAACTTACTTTGTGCTGAAAGAGAAAGTTCACCAATCTCATCTAGAAAAAGCGTGCCTTCGTTGGAAAGCTCAATGATCCCTTTTTTGCCTTCTCGAAATGCTCCAGTGAACGTGCCGCCTTCATAGCCAAATAGCTCTGATTCAATAAGCTGTTCAGGTAGCGCTGCACAGTTAAGTTCATGATACGGCTGCTGTTTTCTTGTACTAAGCTGGTGAAGCAGTTTTGCTACTCTGCTTTTTCCTACTCCTGTTTCTCCAAGTAAAAGAACGGTTGTATTTACAGAAGCAACTCGTTGAATGGTTGAAAAAACTTTTTTCATCGCTTCGCTTTTTGTCACGATGCCTTCTAAATCGACGGCTTCGTTTAACTCTTTTTTATAGTTTTCAAGCTGTTCTTCCATCTCTTCTACTTTTCGTTTTAATTCCATCAAGTCTGTGAGATCTCGTGAATAGCTAATAACGCTTTTTAAATGACCGTCGTTTGTAAATACCGGCCTTGTCCGCACATGAAGATACCTGCCGGAGTTTGTTTTTTGAACCAATTCAATCGCTTGATTGGATTCAATCACTTTTAACGTGGCCGAAGGATAAAAAATACCCATTTCCTGCAGTTCTTTTACGTGCTTTCCAATAAAATCTTCCACTTTCAAAGCATAGTTTTTTTCACACTCTGAATTTACAACTAACACATATCCATTCGCATCAGTTACAAAGATTTCATCAAATGATGACTCAAATATATCGTAAAGTTCGTCGTTAATTTGCTGAATATGCTTTTTATGAATGGTCATTTGAATCACCTTTTCGTCAAAAAATAATTATTATTTTATTTTATCAGAAAATGAAAAATCTATAAATAGAGTGTCCAAACATACCCATTCTTTGTGATTCATGAAGAATGAGTGAAGAGCCCTCTCTTCACTCATGCCTCAATTTCTCTTATACTTCAACCGTTTGCTGCACGCTTGCTTCTAGTGCTGCTTCAAAAATAGCTAAGCCTTCTTCCAGCTGCTCATCCGTAATAACAATTGGCATTAAGATACGAAGAACGTTTCCAAATACTCCTGCGCTAAGCAGTAATAATCCACGCTTGTTTGCTTCTTTTACGATACGCTGTGTAAGCTCCTTGTCCGCTTCTTTTGTTTCACGATCTTTTACAAGCTCGATAGCAGACATAGCACCTAATCCGCGAATATCACCGATACAGTCATATTTTTCTGCTAGTTTTTCAAATCGTGATGTTACTACTTTTCCAAGGTACTCACCGCGTTCGTTTAGCTTTTCTTCTTCAATGATATCGAGTACAGCTAAGGCTGCTTCACATCCAAGAGGACTTCCGCAGTACGTTCCGCCAAGCTCACCAGGATTAGATTCATCCATGATTTCAGCACGGCCAATGACACCGCTGATTGGTACGCCAGCTCCTAGTGATTTTGATACCGTAATTAAATCAGGCTCAACGTCAAAATGTTCAATACCGAAGTAGCGGCCCGTACGTGCAAATCCTGCTTGAATTTCATCTGATACAAATAAAATTCCGTGTTCTTTACATAATTGATACACTTCTTGCACAAAACGTTTACCTGGAACGATGAAGCCACCTTCACCTTGAATCGGCTCCATTACAACAGCTGCAATCGTTTCCGGTGCTACTTCTGTATTTAAGAAGTTTTTAAATTCTGTAATCATGAAATCTTCGTATGCTTCAACTGATAATCCTTGTGGACGGCGATACTCATAAGGATATGGAGCTTTGTATACTTCAGGAGCAAACGGTCCAAATTCATATTTATATGGTTTTACTTTACTTGTCATTGTCATTGTCATTAATGTACGGCCATGGAAACCGCGGTTAAAGGAAATAATTCCTTGACGCTTTGTATATTTACGAGCAATTTTCACTGCGTTTTCTACAGCTTCTGCTCCGCTATTTAAAAGTAATACCTTCTTGTCAAATTCACCAGGCGCAATTGCTGCTAATCTTTCTGCAAGCTCTACGTATGACTCATACATCATTACGTTAAATCCTGTGTGAATAAAGCGGTCTACTTGTTTGTGAAGCGCTTCTTTTACTTTTGGATGACTGTGTCCTACATTGATTGTGCCAATTGCGCCTACGAAATCAATAAACGTATTGCCATCGACATCTTTAACGATCGCCCCTTCAGCCGTATCAGCAAATGTCGGAATGCCATAACTTACACCTTTCGGAATGGCACGGTGTCTTCTATCTAATAATTGCTTTGCATTTTCTCCCGGTAAATTTGTTGCTACTTTGCTAAAAGTTTGACTCATTTTTTATCTTCCTCTCATATTAAATAATTCTTCAATTAGTTTATATGCAAAAAACGTGCCAACTTTTAAAAAGCTGAAAAATAAGCATTTTTAGACAATTCTAACGATAATTCACTCATTAATGAGTCTATATAAACTTATCGATGAGTCAAAAACGACTTCCCTCTCGCACAAAGTACAGGAATTTTATATTGCCATAAAAGGAACAAGACTTTTATAATAAATGTATAAATATAGTAATATTAGGAGTGACCTCTTTATAAAGGAGTGAAAAATATGCTAGAGGGCTGGTTTTTATGGGTTATTTTATTTTGGGTAGTCTTTTTAATGAGCATGTTTGCTATCGGCGGATTTTTTATGTTCAGGAAGTTTTTAAAGCGCTTACCAAAAGAAGACGGCATGTCTGAGCTTGATTGGCAAGATCACTATCTTTCCAAAACCGTCCACCTTTGGTCAGCTGATCAAAAGCAGCTATTAACCGTTCTTGTTGAACCAGTACCTGAACTGTTTCGCGATGTAGCCAAACAAAAAATCGCGGGGAAAATTGGGGAACTCGCAATTGAGGAACAAGCAGCCTCTATAACGGAAGACTTAATCGTACGTGGATACATTTTAGCTACGCCTAAACGTGATCATAAATTTTTATTAAAAACATTAAAAAAACAAAAAATAGATGCCGTCCCCTATCAGCATTTATTTTAAATCAAAAAAGGTGGCTGCGTAGCCACCTTTTTTAGTTTAATATTGTTGTATTAGCAAGACGATCATTATGCAGCTTTCGTTCGAGCTTTTTGTACGATGTGTACATCGCAATGCGCCAAGGTACAATCATACCAAATGCTAAAATCCAGAACATACCGCCAAGCTGGCCAACATCAATTGAAGAACTTAAATATATTTTCATTGCAATTCGAATAATAAGCAAACCAATAATAATGAATGCAAAAGCTTTTGAACGCTTCAAGTAAATATGATCGTCACGAATTTCAAATTTAGACGTTTTAATTAACAGGATTGAGAAAATCATGCCTGCTATTAACGCCTCAAGCAGTTCTGCACCCGTTACTCGAAACATTGGAAAAATAAACATTAACGCTCCCGTACTCATAAAAAAAGGCGGAAGTATAATTTTTTTTGCATTCGTTGGTTTATCAGCAGCTTTCATTCGAACAACTAATATGAAAGAAGCCATAAAAATTGCGACAAGTGTTGAAGCAATAACCAATGAAATCCTTCCTTTACTATAGTTTAGTGTTTACTTATATTATAATCCAAAAAACATCAGAAGTAAAAGTGCAACAAAAAAACAGAAGAGGATCTCTTCTGTTTTTATTTAGTAGAGGTGATATCTGCTTTTGCTTTTTGTTTTTGTTTTTGCTTTTTCATTGCTTTTAGTAAGAACCCGCCTTTAAATTTACGCGGCTCGTATGAAATAATGAAAGCACGAGGCTCATATTCTTCAATGAATGCTAATAGCTCTTCTTCTCTACTTCTTTTTGTTAAAATGTCTAATCTATAGCGTGCACTGTCTCTTCCTTCTCCTTGGTAAACAGTAACACCAAAACCTTCCTGTCGAAGGCGGTTAATCAACTCTTCATTTTTGGTCATAAGGTTAACTAAGAATGTTGTATATCCGATAGCAAGCCTAGATTCGATATAACTTCCAAGGATAATTCCCACTCCAAACCCAACTGCATATACAACCATAGCAAGCGTGCTTTGATCTCCTGAAAATACAAGAGATAAGCCGAATACATAAATTAACGCTTCAACAAATCCAAAAACCGAGGCATACATACTCATACCTTTGACTAAAAAAATTGTGCGCAGCGTCAAGATCGGTACATAGATCAGTTGCAAAAGCAAGATTAACAAAATATCTTTCAATTTATACACCTCTTTTTAACAATTAAAAATATGACGATTTCATTGTATCACTCCGTATTTATAGAAGATATAGTAAAAATAAATTTTTTCTATATATTTTTTCACCCCATATTCTTGTATATTTCCTAAGAGCGAAAGTAACTATTTTGTCTTTTGAAAAATAAAAAGAATCTGCCAATTCTCAGATTCTTTTTGTATCATTTTCCCTTTTTAAAAGCCCGTAAACCCTCCAAATACGCTCGTTGTATAAATAATAATTTTTGTCATCCAGTCAAAATACAAAATAAATCCCATGCCAATCATTGCGTATCCGCCAACTTTCATCATGGAATTCATATGTTTTTTTAACCAGTTCATTTTCCCAATAAAAAACGTCATGATAAAAAATGGAATAGAAAATCCAAGTGAATAAGCTATCATATACAAAAGGCCAGAGCCTGGGTTTGTCGCTGCAAGCGCCATAACCGATACTAAAATAGGGCCCGTGCACGGAGTCCAGCCCGCAGCAAACGCCATGCCTATGAAAGAAGAACCTAAGAGACCAGCCGGCTTATTTGCGAATCTAAGCTTATGTTCTTGCATAAGAATGCGAGGCTTAAAAATCCCTAGTACAACTAGACCAAAGAAAATAATAAGAATAGCGCCAATCTGCCGGATTAAATCCTTATAGTTAAAAAACCACTGACCAATAAAAGACGTCGCAAAACCAATCATAATAAAAATGACAGAAAACCCAAGCAAAAAGAAAGCTGTGTGAATAAAAGCTTTTCGCTGATGTGACTTAGCGCCTTCCTTTAGCTCGCTAACTGATACTCCCGTTATGTACGATAAAAAAGCTGGGTACAAAGGCAAACAGCAAGGTGAAATAAACGATAAAAAACCTGCGCCAAATGCCAAAAACAAATTTAAATCTCCCACATTTCACACTTCCCTTTTTTGTTCTTTTTGTTCTTTTTCGTTACCATTTTGTAACCAAATTGTCTTATCTCACTTCTTTCAAATAGTACCATTATCTTGTATAATTAGGTAAACGACTTGTTAGAAGGGATACATAGCATTGGCCAAAAAAGATATTCTATTAGCGATTGAAAAGAAACGAGAAGAACTCATCCGCATAGTCCGAGTAAGTGGATTAAACTCTCCACCTGCTATTAAACATAGTCAAGAATTAGATCATTTATTAAACGTTTACAATGAATTCCCTGCTCAAACGACAGAAACAACCTCTCCATGAAGGTTGTTTCTTTTTTTGCCTTCACTCTATCAATTCTGTATAAGTCTCTTTTACTCCTGTTTCTTTGCTGAAATTCTCCTCTTTTTCACTGTGCTGAAGCTGATACATATTATAGTACAAACCGCCTTTGTTTAGCAGTTCAGTATGTGTGCCTTTTTCGACGATTTTTCCTTTATGCAGTACTAAAATACAGTCGGCGTGTTGAATAGTGGATAAACGATGGGCAATCGCAATTGTTGTACGGCCTTTTCCCATATCTCTTAACACTTCTTGAATCGCTTCTTCTGTTTCTGTATCAATGTGTGCTGTTGCTTCATCAAGAATAAGGATTTTAGGATTCCGGATGACCGTTCTTGCAAATGCTAAGAGCTGACGCTGGCCGCTTGATAAAGTGGAACCTCTTTCGACTAGCACTTCATTATACTTATTAGGAAGAGCTTCGATAAATGCATGAGCTTGCACAAATTCCGCCGCTGCTTTTACTTGTTCATCAGAAAAATGGTCTTCGTGCAGCGTAATATTTCGTTTTACGGTATCTGCAAATAAAAAGGCATCTTGAAGCACCAGCCCTACCTTATCTCGAAGCTGTTTATTTGAAAAAGACGATAGCGGTTTATTATCGATCAAAATGTCTCCTTTTTGCTGCTCATAAAAACGCATTAATAAATTAATGATGGAGCTTTTCCCGCTTCCCGTATGGCCTACTAAAGCCACTGTTTCTCCTTCATTTACCGTAAACGATATATCAGAAAGTACATCTCGAACACCATCATAGGAAAACGTTACGTTTCTGAATTCTACCGTTCCTTTTTGTACCCCCTGCTTTTGTTCTCCTGTCATGACTGGATTTTTTTCTTTTTCATCCATCAAGTCAAATACCCGAGAGGCTGATACCATCGCTTGCTGATACATAGAAAGACGCTGCATCATTTCATTAACAGGCTCAAAAAAACGATCCAAATAGTTGATAAACGCGTAAAGAACACCAATTTTAACAGGACTGTCAGCTACGGAAATACCAAAATAACTGAGCACAAGAATAACGGCTAAAATGTAAAGAATTTCGACTGCCGGCCTTAGCAGCAAACCATCCAACTTAATATTGCGCATCCCCGCTTTGTAATGTTCATCATTGATTTCTTCAAACTCCGAGCGCAGCCGCTTTTCTTGACGAAATAACTGAATAATAGACATGCCTTGCAAAGACTCATGAAGCTTGGCATTTAACTGGCTTAGTTTCTCTCGAAGCTGTCCGTAGTAAATAGCGCTGAAATGCTGATAAAGCTTCATAAGTCCCCAAATGAACGGGAGAAGAACTAAACAATAAAAAGCCAGTTTCACATCTAGCATAAACATGGCTATAAAAATACCGACCAAAAACACCCCATTTTGAATAAAAACCGCGATGACTTCCACAAACATTTCTTTCATGGCTTCCGTGTCATTTGTAATTCGAGATACCAGGCTTCCTGTTGGCGTGTTGTCAAAAAAGCGAAGAGCCAGGCGATGAACATGAGAAAAAACGTCAATTCGAATCTGCTGAATAATTTGAAGCGCAATTTTTTGGAACTGCAGAAGCTGAAAGTATTGAACGACAATTTTTAAAAGCTGTAAAAGCAAATAACTGCTTGCAAGCCACACAAGAGGCTGAAGAGGCAAATACTTAGGAGTTAAATAATCGTCAATGAAAATTTTAATCAAAATGGGCCCTAATAAATCCGCAGCCGTAGCAATTAATAATAGTGTGAACGCTAAAAAAAATGATTTTTTATGCGGAATTGTATAGCGAAACAGACGTTTATGTACCGAAGAATGCTCAATTTTCATTTTTCGTCTCTCCTTCTTCTACCGCACGCTCAAGCTGCTGTCTATCGTACATATCCTGGTACCAGCCGCTCACGCTAAGCAGTTCCTCATGAGTTCCTCGCTGAATAATTTTCCCTTTATCAAGTACAAGAATCAGGTCTGCATGAGTAACCGAGCTCAGCCGATGCGCTGTAATAATCGTTGTTCGATTTTGACGTTTCTGCTTCAGCGCTTGTAAAATACTCGCTTCCGTTTTTCCATCTACCGCTGATAGCGAGTCGTCTAAAATTAAAAGCTCAGGATCTAATAGAAGAGCTCTTGCAATCGAGATACGCTGTTTTTGTCCACCCGATAACGAAACGCCTTTTTCGCCTACTATTGTTTGATAGCCATCTGTAAAATCAAGGATGTCTCTATGTACATTGGCAACTTTAGCCGCTTCTTCAATCTCTTGCTTGCTTGCTTCTCTTTTTCCAAAAGCGATATTATCAGCAACTGTTGTTGAAAACAAAAAGTGATCTTGAGGAACATATCCAAGGCTTTTGTACAATGAATCAAAAGCATAGTCTTTAATATCTTTTCCTCCCCATAAAACAGCTCCGTCTCTTACATCAAATTCACGAAGCAGCAGCTTTAAAAGCGTGGTTTTCCCAGCACCCGTCTTTCCGACAATACCTAACGTTTGACCGCGAGAAAGTGTAAAATAAATTTCGTTTAACGTATATTCGTCTTCTTTACCATACGAAAACCTATGAATAACAGCTTCAATATTTCCTGTTGGCATTTCAACACTAGGATATGCTGCTTCTTCAATCGAATTTTCTTCTTTTAATAAAGAAAATACCCTGTCATATGATGCTCTTCCACGTTCCATAATGTTAAATAGCCAGCCAAACGCGAGCATCGGCCAAATAAGAAGGCCTAAATAAGTTGTAAAGGTAACAAGCTGCCCCAGTGTTAACTCTTCACTAATAACCATCTTGCTGCCAAAAATAAGAGCAAGTAAAAAAGAAAGTGCTACAATAATCGAAATGGTCGGATCAAACAATGCATCTATTCGGGCTACTTTCATGTTCTTTTGGACAACATCTGCAGACTTGATGCGAAATTCTTCGACATCAGCTGCTTCTTCCCCAAACGTCTTAATGACTTTAATCCCGCTAATGCTTTCTTGAACCTTATCATTTAAAGTAGAAAATGCTGCTTGTGCGTGATGAAACCGCGCATGAAGCAATGTACCATAGTAACTTGTTAAAACGGCCATAAGCGGCATAGGAATAAGGCAAATAAGCGTTAATTTCCAGCTGATTGTGAGGGCCATTGTGCATAGAACAAGCCCTCCTGTGACAATGGAATCCACGAGTGTCAAAACGCCCGAACCTGCAGTTTGTTGAATAGCTTGAATATCGTTTGTTGCATGGGCCATCAAATCCCCAATTCGCCGCCTTTGATAAAAGGCCTGATTCATCTTGGTAAAATGAGTGTAGAGGGTATTTCTCAGCTGCTTGGCTAGTTTAACAGATGAACCAAATATCATAATACGCCATATGTATCTTGTGAAATAGGCCACAACAGCAGCTCCTAGCAAAATGCCAACCATCTGCATTAAGCGCTTTCCATTCAGCGTCCCTTCTTTAATGCCATCTACCGTTAAACCAATAATTTTAGGCGGGAGAAGTTCTAATGCTGCGACAATAATGAGCAGCGCTACCCCCGTTATGTAAGACTTTTTTTCCTGTTTGAAAAACCACCATAACTCTCGAAAAATTTTCATCGTATCCCCCTAGCCCCACAACCATTTTCTTATCTCTATCTTAAAACAAAAGACACCCTTCTGAATAGAGAGTGTCTGTCCAATTAACCATTATTTAATTTGGCCGTTCATTGCTTTCATCATTTGGTTAATTTTTTTCTGCGATGGTTTCATGCCCATTTGCATCATCATCATTTTTAACATTTGTTCATTAATTGGTGGATTTTTCTTCAGATAGCTCATCATATATTTACGAGCAATGAAAAATCCTAGCGCTATCCCAACAATTAATGCTAGAACACCAACTAGAATATACATTCCCATGGTATTACTTCCTCCTTCGTGTTGTCTAACTTACAGTGTACTAGACCATACGCTATTATACAATATTTCCGTTCCAATTTCCTTAAATAATTACACAAATTTTCTTGTTTTCACAGGCCTCAGCCAGCCGTATTCATCCGTTCCATAATTCACTGCTAAAAAACAAGGATCTAGCTTGCGTAATACTTCAAAAAAAGCTGTCTCAGCATCAACATTGCCATCTCCTTCAATTGTTATACAGCGATTCGTTAATTTTATAGATGCTCGACTTTTTTTATGAGGATATTCCAGCACAAACGTCTCTTGATGAGTAAAAAAATGAGGATAATGAGAAAACGCCTGAAGCAATTCTCGTTGAATAAATGAAATGGGCAGTTGGCGAGTAATGTAATGAACTTGTTTTTGTAAGTGCGTTTCCTGCAAGTGACGTTTCATTCTATATTCAATCAGCAGCTGATAAATGAGCTTTTCTCTTCGAAAATAGGATGATGCAACTTCTTCCTCCATTAAATATACTTCATACGTTCTCACGATTCATCCTCCCTTTCGGCTCGTTCTTTTTTGTACCATTATACCGAATGGTGTACGCAATGCTTGTCTATCGATGAAAAAATTCCTTTGTTTTTTTGTCGAAAAAAAAGAGCAGACCACAGGAGTCTGCTCTTTCTTATGAAAAAGAATTATGCATTAAGCAAGCTTTTCACTTTTGCTACTACATTTTCAACTGTAAAACCAAATTCTTTCATGATTGTTTCACCAGGAGCAGATGCACCGAAGTGATTAATACCAAGAACTTGTCCCTCGTCTCCAACATAGCGTTCCCAGCCAAGTGTAGAAGCCATTTCAATACCTAAACGTTTTTTCACTGATTTAGGGATAACACTTTCTTTGTACTCAGCAGATTGCTCTTCGAAACGATCCCATGCAGGCATACTTACTACAGATACGTCAATGCCTTCTGCAGCTAATGCTTTTTGTGCTTCTACTGCTAGGCTTACTTCAGAGCCTGTTGCAAGTATTAATGCATCCGCTTGGTCTTTACCAGCTTTAGATACAACGTACGCACCTTTAGACACGCCTTCGTATGCATTTTCTTTTGTACCTTCAAGCGTTGGCAAGTTTTGACGAGTCAATACAAGCGCCGTTGGGCGGTCAGTTGACTCTAATGCTAAGCGCCATGCAGCAGCTGTTTCATTTGCATCTGCAGGACGAACCACTGAAAGACCTGGCATTGCACGAAGTGATGGCAATTGTTCAATTGGCTCATGTGTTGGGCCGTCTTCTCCAACTGCGATACTATCATGTGTGAATACATATGTTACAGGAAGCTTCATTAAAGCTGCTAAGCGAATTGCTGGGCGAAGATAATCAGAGAATACAAAGAATGTTCCTCCAAATACTTTTACACCGCCGTGTAGAGCCATACCGTTTAATGCAGCTCCCATTGCAAATTCACGTACACCGAACCAGATATTACGTCCGCTGTAATCAGCTGCAGTGAAGTCTTCTGAACCTTTAATCATTGTTTTATTTGAGCCAGCTAAGTCAGCTGAACCGCCGAAGAATTGAGGTACAGCTTGTGCTACTGCGTTTAATACTTCTCCAGAAGAAGCACGGCTAGCTAAGCTTGAACCCGTTTCGTATGCTGGAAGCGTTTCTTCCCAGCCTTCCGGTAACTTTCCTTCTACTGCTAGTTCAAATTGACGACCTAGTTCAGGATATTTTTCTTTATACTGTGCAAATACATCGTTCCATTCGTTTTCTTTCTTTTGGCCATCTTCAGCAATTGTAGCTTTGAAGTGAGCATACACTTCTTCTGGCACATAGAAATCTTCTTCAAATGTCCATGCATAAGCTTCTTTTGTTAATTTTGTTTCATCGGAACCTAATGGAGAACCGTGCACGCCAGAAGTACCCGCGTGGTTTGGAGAACCAAATCCGATTGTTGTTTTTACTTCAATTAGCGTTGGGCGTGTTAAATCGCCTTTTGCTTCTTCAATTGCGTTTGCAATCGCTGTCAAGTCATTGCCGTCTTCAACGCGGATTACTTGCCATCCGTAAGCTTTGAAACGATCTTCTACGTTCTCAGAGAACGAGCGATCTAAATCTCCGTCTAAAGAAATATCATTTGAATCGTATAAAACAACTAAACGTCCTAATTTTAAGTGTGCCGCTAATGAAGCTGCTTCAGCAGATACACCTTCCATTAAGTCTCCGTCACCACAGATACCATACGTAAAGTGGTCTACAATTTCTAAACCTTCTTTGTTGTATGTTTCAGCTAAATGACGTTCTGCCATTGCTTTACCAACAGCCATTGCAATACCTTGTCCTAGTGGACCAGTTGTTGCATCAACACCTGCTGTATGACCGAACTCTGGATGACCTGGTGTTTTACTTCCCCATTGACGGAAGTTTTTAAGGTCTTCAATTGATAAGTCATATCCAGCTAAATGAAGCAAGCTGTATAATAGTGCCGATCCGTGTCCTGCTGATAATACAAAGCGGTCACGGTTGAACCAGTTTGGATTCTTTGGATTGATGTTCATGAATTTTGTCCACAATGTATATGCCATTGGAGCAGCTCCCATTGGCATACCTGGGTGACCTGAATTTGCTTTTTCAATCGCATCGATTGATAAAGTACGAATTGTTGCAATCGAAAGATCTTCAATACGTTGTGTCATACTCTTCATTCCTTTCAAAACTATGTACATATGTTATCATACTAATGATTTGCTTATTTGTACAATACTTGAACCAAAAAAATTTCCACTTTTACAGTTTTTGTGCCCCTTATTAAAAATATACAAAAAACTAGAGGGAACACTCCCTCTAGTTTTACTAGAACGTCTTAGTGAAGACGCTTCTTTTTACTCTCTTTTAACTTCTTAGGCGTAACATCTTTACCTTCTTCGTCCACAACTTTAATCGTATGAAGGTGATTTGTCATAGATTGTCGGAAAACTTTTAAATATTCCTGACGTAGCTCTTGCTGTTCTTTCGCTTCAGATTCTGTCAGACCTTCAGCCTTTGCCTTTTTTGAAAGAGCATTAATACGAGCAAGTTTATCTTTTGATAGCATATAAAACCTATCTCCTTATAATCAATAATTAAAATTACCGAACCGCTTCGGCAACATGTAGTCATCTTACTAAATCTCTTTCGTTTTATCAAGAGATTGAGCACTCTCTTGGTACTCTTGATAGCGGCGATGTACCGTCGCTTTTGAAATATTATAGCCAAAACCCTTTAGCGTAACTGAAATTTCAGCAAAGGTTAAGCCGTTATGACGAAGGCGGACAATTTCTTCAATAGGCGCTTCTTTTTTTTCCCTTCCCGAGTTAACTCCTTGATTTTTTAAATTTTTCTGCGGACGATAACCGTTTTCTACGGCTCTTTTCATTCCTCTTCTAATTTTAGCATTATGTAATTTCCGCTGATGCTCTTCCACTAAGCTAATAATATCTAACACCATTGAATCAGATTCTGAAAGCTGAAGCTGACCTTGATGACTAATCGTATAGATGGTAGCATTTTCTTTATGAAAAGCATGAAGCAGCGCAATTCGGGCATTTCCTCTGCCTAATCGTGTTTCGTCTTGAATAAGCAGCACAGAGATCTTCTCTTCTTTCATTGTATGAAGAACATCCAAAATACCCTCTCTGTCTACGTCATATCCGCTTGCTTTTTCCATCACGACTTTTTTTACGTCTAGATGGTGAAGACCAGCAAGCTTTTTTAATTCTTCTTGCTGGCGCTGTAAAGATGTTTCTTGGGTTTTTTTATCCGTACTGACACGGCAATAAATAATGGCGTCCACTTTTATCACGACCTTTTCGGCTTCTAACAATATTCAGGAACGGCCGTTACACACTACTGTTCAATTGCCACTTGATTATGTAACTCTTGTTTTAAAACAGGAATATATAATTTATCTCCAGGAGATAAAGACTGGGCAGTGTCTGAGTTTAAATCATTGACGTCTTCAACCCATTTAACAAATTCATTGGTGGTCAAATGGTGGTGATTATGATACTTGTTGGACAAGTCCCAAAGCGTATCTCCTTTTGTAATAGTAACCGTTGAATATTTGTCTAAATCTACTTTATCCGCTCCTAAAACCAGCGTCAATACATATGTAAGTGCAGCGATTGCTGCAAAAAAAATAGCGTAATGTTTCATAGAATGTAAGAATTGTTGCATATTATGATCCCCCTATCAGAATATATGTTCTTATTTTATTGAGAACATTTGTTTCTGTCAATGGAATTCTTCGAACTTATGTTTGTATATTGACACATCACGTGGTATAATTCACCTAAAGAATAGCTAAAATCGAGGTGAAAAATATGAAGCTATCAAAACGTCAACAAGACATACTAGATTTTATTAAGCACGAAGTAAAATTAAAAGGTTATCCGCCTTCTGTTCGCGAGATTGGGGAAGCGGTAGGATTAGCCTCTAGCTCCACTGTACACGGGCATTTAGCTCGTTTAGAAAGCAAAGGGTTAATTCGCAGAGATCCAACAAAACCAAGAGCAATCGAAGTTCTTCAACTAGATGAAGTAAACATCCCTAAAAGCAATGTCATTAATGTTCCTGTTATCGGTAAAGTAACAGCGGGTCTTCCTATAACAGCCGTTGAAAATGTGGAAGAATATTTCCCTCTTCCAGATAAATTCGTTTCTCCAGATGATCATGTATTTATGCTTGAAATTATGGGAGAAAGTATGATTGAAGCAGGTATTCTAGATGGCGATATGGTAATCGTACGTCAGCAGCAAACAGCTAATAATGGAGATATTGTGGTCGCTATGACCGAGGACAACGAAGCAACGGTAAAACGTTTCTTTAAAGAAGAAAATTTCGTTCGTTTACAGCCTGAAAATTCAACGATGGCGCCTATTATTCTTCGCCACGTAACGATTTTAGGAAAAGTAACTGGTGTATATCGCACGATTCACTAATCAGACACTGTATGTAAAACCAACTAATCATGATGTTAGTTGGTTTTTTTACGTTTGTTTTCTAAAAAAATTGGCATATTATAAATGATACGTTGAATCACCGCAGGCAGGTAGAACGGTTTTTGTAAAGCTTGTTTCACCTTTTACTTTCTATCTGCATTTCCTCGACTCTTACAAGGAAATACAACCGACCATAAGAAGGATGTAGTTTATGACCAATACACCAAGGAAAACAGAACCATTTCAAACCATCGTACCTACCAAAGCAATGAACATGTTTCTTTTTCCTTTTTCCTTTGACCGAAAAAATAAAGAGCAGCTTGTTCATGCACTAAAAGAAAATTTGTTCGAATTTTTTTCCATTCAAAAAAAACATTTAGAAAAAGAATACTACGGAGAACAGTATTACGTATCTCATGATAGCCTGGATCAATATTTTCTTCCTTACATTGAATGCATTCTATTCCCTGACTCGTGCGAAAAAGAAGGGTTGCTTCGATTTTCCAAAAAAATAGACCATACTATTACGTTACACACTTCCTCCACCACCGTGTCTAGCAACGTGCTGTCTGTGGATGTTTTTTTATGTCCTTTTGAAATTGGCGTCATGACCATTCGCACTGAGATGAGCCATAATCATTACACCTATGATGATATTTTAGAATTCATGAATCATTTTCGTGTACTAGAACCGAAGCTTGCTGAAGAGCATGGATCCACCATTACCTATGAACATCATCGCTATAGCAAAGTGCAAGATTATATTTTTTCACAGCTTGCGCCATTTTTGAACGAACACATCAAGAAAGAAGCCACGCGTGAACAGCACGTTGGGAGCCTTCCTTATTTTATCGATGAACGGATGTTTGTGTTAAGTTATGTAACGGTAAATCAAGAGCAAGAAATTAATTCCACAACTTTATTTCGTACTGGGCAGCTAAATAGCTATACGCCTGACGGGAAAGCGTTTATTTCTGCACACAATCATGAGTATATTAAAACGTATAATACTAAACACGTGTATGAAAGGTGGGCTCCTGAAACCTATTACGTCATAACAGACCATGTGTTTTCGTGTATTTCTAAATCGACAGACTCTAAAACGGATCAGCTTTTGATGAATCATCTATTTGGCCAGCATTACTATAATTTATTTTTACATTTTTTCTATAAAATCGTGTTGCTAAAATTATCTTATGAATATTCGCAGCTCACGTTTCATAAAAATTCAGAGGGCATTGAACGACTAATCCGCTCTATTACCGTGTTTTCAGGTAAATATTTATTTTTAGAAATTAGCTCTCGCACAGAAGGTCAAGAGTTTTCTGAGCTCTTTAAAAAAATCTTTCATATCAATTCTCTTTATCAAGAAGTCAAAGAAACCCTTGGTACTTTGTACCAAAATCAAGAGAAAATCGCAGCCAAACGTCACAATTACTTATTATTAATTTTAACGATTTATACGGTTCTTTCCGGTATTTACGGAATGAATTTAGTTATTAGCAAACTAAAGGGAAACATCAATTGGGATAGCATGAAGCAGTTTTCTATCTTTGAATATATCGCTTTAATAGTAGCTCTGTCAGGAATTCTGATCAGCATTAGTCTCGGAGTGAGTTCCCTATGGAATTTATTAAAAGATCGGTTTAAAACATAAAAGCTGTTCGCATACGTATGGATGCAAACAGCTTTTTCTATTACAAAATCGTTTTCCTACTCGGCTTACCCTTTTATCAAACGTTATGCCGCTGTCGTAATTTCAGAACAATCTAACATTATACTCTATAAGAAAAATATATACAAAATAATAAAATATGGTATCATAGGGTAGGAATTTTGTACCTTATCTTTGAAATAATTTGCAGGAGGTAATATGCTTAAATCATTTTTATCCAAAAGCCTGATCTTTTTATGTGTCATTATTCTTACATGGTCTCTATGGGGCAGTTATAATGCGATGACAAATTCATTGGAATTAAAGGGCTTGGCTTTAAGTAATTCATTTATTATTGAAGGAATCTTTATCACTTTCCTTGTCATTTTTCTAATAGCTATTGCAAGTAGATACATGAACAAAACTGTTTTTTTTATTTCACTGATCGTTTTGACCTTAGGTATTCGACTAGCATGGATGCTTTCTGTTCAAACGCCTGTAAAATCTGACTTTCTTGTCATGTTAGATGCCGCGCGTAATATCGCAAAAGGAAATTATGAATTTAACCAAAGCGTTTATTTTACTACATGGGTATATCAGCTAGGCTTTTCATTCTATGAATCTGTTATTATTCGCTGTTTTGGAGATAATATTTTCATATTAAAATTGTTAAATATTTTTTATTCCACTGGAACCGTTATTTTTATTTATTTAATTGGCGCGAAAGTATTTAACGAACTTGCTGGGAGAATGGCAGCTTTTCTATATGCGTTCTACATTCCGAACATTCTCTATAGCTCAGTGTTAACTAATCAGCATTTAGCTACTTTTTTATTTTATGCAGCTTTTTACCTTATTATAAAAAGATTTGCTCATAACAAGTTTAGCTGGCTTTATATTGGCCTTCTATTGTCGTTAGGAAATTTAATGCGTCCTCTAGGACCCATTATTATCGTCGCTGTTTTCATTTATTTCATCTTGCAAATTCTTCAACCTTACATTAAAACGAAGAATGCTGCTGAGTTAAAAGCTCGTCGAAAGAAAATAGGAAAAAAACTCGTAGGCATACTGGCTACTTTTTTTATTGCAAATGCGCTGATCAACTATTCTTTTGTAGCTAGCGGCATTTCTAAATATCCTTTAAGTAACAGAGATCCTTTATGGAAATTCGTCATTGGCTTTAATTACGAAACAAGCGGTTCCTATTCTTCAGAGGATGCTAGTCGTTTTATGGGTATGCCAATTGGAGAAAAACGAGCTGAAGCAGAAAAAGAGGTAATTAAAGAACGGGTAGCAGATAAAGAGCAGCTTTTAGATCTCTTTCACATTAAATTCCTAAATATGTGGGGAGGAACGGATGCATCTACATTTTGGAGCATTTCATTAACTCCTCAAGAAGATGTACCTTTTAATAAAGAGAAATTAATTAGTGCTGCTCAAAGTTATGAAAGAATCATTTACGTTTCAACTACTATTCTTTCCATTATTGGCCTTATATGTTTATTCGTGAGGAAGCAGGATAAATATCCATATACACTGTTTTTATTACTAATCATAGGATACGTTCTTATTCACTTGCTTATTGAAATTCAAACTCGCTATCGATTCTTTATTTTTCCAAGCTTTATGCTGCTCGAAGGATTTGGTATTTCAGTGATTCTATCCTATTTAATAGTACGATTTACTAAAAATAAGCCCAAGACAAAATGTGAAGAGATAAATTAAATGGAAGGGATTATACAACCGTGATAAAATTCCTGAAATTCGGTTTTGTAGGTATAATGAATACCCTGCTCACTATTATCAGTTACTTAGCACTCATTCATTTTGATATGAATTATATATTGGCTAACGTACTATCTTATTTTATTGGCGTTATAAACAGCTACTATTGGAACAAATCGTGGGTGTTTCAAGCAACTGTACATAAATGGATGCTAGCTCAATTTTTCATCGTAAACCTTATTACTTTAGCAATTAATACAAGCTGCTTATTCCTTCTTGTACACTATACACCTGCTAATCCAATAATCGGACAACTGTTGTCTACTTGTATAGGAATGTTTATCAATTTTTTCCTTAATAAAATATGGACGTTTAAGCACACAAACCATCGCTCGATAGGAGGTAAAGCATGAAAGAACTAATTTCAATCGTGGTACCTATGTATTTTGAAGAAGAAGTAGCTAATGAATGCTACAATCGCTTGCTTTCGGTCATGCATAAAAACCACATTAACTATGAATTCATTTTCGTCAATGACGGCAGCACCGACCGAACAATTGAAATCTTGAAAGACGTAGCGGCTATGGATTCTAACGTAAAAGTTATTGATTTTGCTCGTAATTTCGGGCACCAAACTGCCGTAACAGCAGGCATTGATTATGCTCAAGGTGATGCTATCGTTATTATTGATGCGGACTTACAAGATCCGCCGGAAATGATTCCCGAATTAATTGCTAAATGGCAGCAAGGCTATGAAATTGTATATGCAAAGCGCAAGAAACGAAGCGGAGAGACCTTTTTTAAATTAGCCACGGCTAAGTATTTTTATCGCTTTTTAAATTATATGTCCGATATCGAAATCCCTAAAGATACGGGAGATTTTCGTATTATCGACCGAAAAGTAGCGGATGTATTCAAAAAAATGACTGAACGCAATCGGTTTGTACGAGGAATGATGTCTTGGATTGGCTTCAGGCAAACATACGTAGAATATGAGCGTGATGAACGCTTTGCTGGTGAAACAAAATATCCTTTAAAAAAGATGATCAAGTTTGCTTCAGATGGAATTATTGGGTTTTCAACGAAGCCTTTGCGTTTAGTAATGGTTATTGGCTTATTATCGGTTTTTGTATCACTTTTAGTGTTAAGTTATTCGATTGTTGTTTGGCTGATAGGTAAAAATATTCAGCCTGGCTGGACTTCTATTATGGTAGCTATCACCTTCTTTAGCGGTATTCAGCTACTTGGTTTAGGTTTAGTCGGACAATACATCGCAAGAATTTACGATGAAAGTAAAAATAGACCTATTTACGTTGTACGTGAAACCATTAACTTCTCGAAAGCTTCAACAGATTCTCCAAACGTACGTGAAAAAGTATATAGCTAAAAAAACAAGGAAGAAAACAGTTGTTTTCTTCCTTGTTTTTATTCTTTTTGAAGCTGTAAATCACTTGGCGCCCAGTCCGGAATTCCATTATCTTCATCAAATTCAATAATGACATCCGTTACTCCTTTTTCCTGTAAAATACGATTTTCCAGACGATCTTTAATATCATCAGCTTCTGCCACTGTTAAAGAAGGATCAATTTCTACTTTTAATTCAACGTGAAGCTCTTCCCCTTCTTTCATCACCATTAACGTTTGAATATCACGCACTTGTACATCTTGCATGACAATCGCGCCAATTTTTATTTCCATTTCTTTATCTGCTTCACCAAGGGCTCCAGCAGCATTATCTAAAAATACTCGTCCTACTACAAAAAACATCATAAGCCCAATTAAAATAGAAGCAATTCCTTCAGCTTGGTGAAAAGGTGTAAACCGTGAAATGAAAACGGCTATTAACGCCAATACGCCTCCTCCAGTAGCTACCAGATCTTCCATAAAGACCAGCTTGGTTGCTGGCTTTGCTTTCTTTAAATGAACAAAGCTGTGCGTAAAAACATTGACCTCTGCGGTATTCATTCCGACATCGTGCAAAATTTCTTTCATTGCCTTAAATAAGACAAACATCTCAAGCAATACCGAGATGCCAAGTACTGCAATATTTAAAATAAAGCCTGAAGACTTCGTTGGATGAAGAATATGGTGATATCCTTCTTTAATCGTTTCAAACGCCATAATCCCTACTACAAGAACTGCTCCTAATAGAACAAGATTAACCAATCGGCCGAAACCATTTGGAAATCGTTTGGTCGGGGCTTTTTTACTTAATGCCGAACCTATAAAGACAAAAAACTGATTAGCTGCATCTCCTAAGCTGTGCATCGTTTCAGCAAACATTGCTACATTCCCTGTTAAAGCGAATGCAATCCCTTTAATAATGGAAATAATGGTATTCACTATAGCGGCCATCATAGCCGATTTATTTCCTTTTCGCAACAATTTAATTAATTCACTCATACAATCCCTCCGTTTGCGCCTTTGATGAGATTCGATTACGGTTAGTGTATGTGAATTTAAAAATTAAAAACCTCCAACATCTAAGTTGGAGGTTTTTAGTCATGTTTCATTATTTTTTAAAACGATACGGTACAGTTGTAACGATTACGTTTTTACGGTAAAGCAAATGTGCTTTTAACAGTAGGCTGGACTGATTGTGCAGGATATTTTGCCAGCTTTTTTTCGTAATGAATTGCGGAATAACGACCGTAATAGCCATATTGTTTTCCCGCGCTTTTTCCTCAGCCATATCGATGAATCGAAACAGCGGCCGCACTAAGCTGCGGTATTGAGAATGAAACGTAACAATACGAATATCGGGCTGCCACTTCTCCCACTTCTCTTCCATTCTCTTTTCGCTTTCTCGATCAAAGGCCACATGCACTGCAATAACGGTATCACCAATCGTTCTTGCATAATTTAATGAATTTTCTACTACCTTTGTCATTCCTGCTACAGGAACAATGACCACACTTCCTTCAAGCTTTCCAATCTTTTCTCCTTGCTTAATGCGAAGCTGTTCTCCTACCGCTTCATAATGCGTATGAACGCGATGGAAAATATAGACAATAACCGGCAAGAAAATGAGCACGGACCATACTTGTGAAAACTTCGTTGTAAACAAAATGATTAGCACCGTTAAAGTAATGAGGGCACCAATTAAGTTAATGGTTAGCTTCCCTTGCCAGCCGGCCGGCTTTTCTCTAAGCCATTTGACAATCATTCCTGTTTGAGAAAGCGTAAATGGAATAAACACCCCGACTGCATAAAGAGGAATTAATTGTTCAGTCGCTCCTTTAAAAGCTACGATTAAGACAATAGAAGCAATTCCAAGGGTCACAATTCCATTTGAATAGCCTAGTCGATCGCCACGAATTTGAAACATTCTTGGCATGTATTTATCAGACGATAAGTTCACAGCCAGCAAAGGGAACGCTGAAAAGCCCGTATTCGCCGCTAGCACTAGAATTAGAGCTGTTGTACCTTGAATAAAATAATAAAATCCATTTCGTCCAAACACACTCGATGCAATTTGTGATACAACCGTTTCATCTGCTTTTGGAGAAATACCAAGCCAATAAGCTAAAAACGTGATGCCAGAAAATAAAACGGCTAAAATACCGCCCATCAGCATTAATGTATGAACCGCATTTTTTGCACCTGGCTCTTTAAAGTTAGGCACTGCATTTGAAATAGCTTCTACACCTGTCAATGCCGAACAGCCTGATGAAAAAGCTTTTAATAATAAAAACAAACTAATACCTGGCACTACTGTACCGAGAGATGGATGAAGCTCAGGTGAAACTTGACCTGTCGCTATTTTAAAAAAGCCTACCGCTATTAACAAAATAAGAGCAATAACAAATAAATAAACCGGATAAGCTAATACAGAAGCGGATTCTGTTACACCGCGTAAATTTAAGACGGTAATAAAAATCACCAGCAAACACGCAATTACTACATTGTAATGATGCAGCGTTGGAAAAGCCGAAGTTAAAGCATCGGTTCCTGCTGAAACACTCACAGCAACTGTTAAAATATAATCCACCAACAGTGATCCTCCAGCGATAAGCCCAGGATTTTCTCCTAAATTGGTTTTGGAAACAATATAAGCTCCTCCGCCTTGCGGATACGCATAAATAATTTGACGGTATGAAAGAATTAAAGCCGTCAGCAGCACCAATACCCCAATCGCAATTGGAATCGAATACCAATAGGCAAGCACGCCCACTGTTGCAAGGACAATCAAAATCTGTTCTGTTCCATAAGCCACTGAAGATAAGGCATCTGATGATAAAATAGCCAGCGCTTTAAGCTTACTAAGCTTTTGATCGCCTAACTCTTTTGTTTTGAGCGGCTTTCCAATCAATAATCTCTTGAGAACTGAATAGTTCACGTAATTTCCCTCCGATGATTGCTTAGCTACTATTCACTGTTCGTTGCTAAGCTCCGTTACAAGTTCATGAATAAGTGATATTATCCCTAAAAAATACCTTTTTATGTTAAAAAAGCGCACAAAAAAAACACTAAGGGTTCTCAGCGTTTTTACACAGCTTAAACCTCCTCTCCAAAACGCTTATGGGGTTAGCTGTCGGATTCGGGCTATGAGAGTAGCCCTACCTTTTAAAAAAGGATTCACCCCAAGTGACAATGCACAAATTTGGGTCCCCCACTTCTGACGAATTAAGCGATAACAGGTCAATATAATTTTCGGTTAAAGGGTATGATTGATAACAAGTTTCTTTCATAACTATCCTTTGTTCTTAGATAATATACTCCCGTACAAATGGTTTGTAAAGCATTATTTTACGTAAACGATAAAATAGTACTTAAGGCGCTTTTAAGGGGAAAACAAAAGGCCTTCTGCCTGCTTACAGAAGACCTGCTTTCTTTAACTTTTTGCTTTTAAAACGGCTGCTAGCTTGTTTTTCGTTTGAGGACCATAAATGCCATCTACATCATAAGGAAGATACACAAGCTGAAAACGTCTGACTGCATCTTTCGTTTGTACTCCATATATTCCGTCTACTGACCCTACTTTAAAATTAACCGCGTTTAATGCTCTTTGAATCTGTTTCACTGCTTCTCCAGAATCGCCTTGTTTTAAAATTCCATTAGGAAGTGGATATTGTTCAGAAGGTGGTGTTGGAGATGGTATTGGTGAAGTTCCTGAAGGAATAACGATTGTTTTTCCAACCTGCAGTGTTAACGGATCAGAAAGCCCTGTATTCGCTTCTTGAAGCGCCTGTACTGTTATTTTGTACTTCTGTGCAATACTGTAAAGCGTATCTCCTTGCTTGATCGTATACGTTTTTGTACCCGGTTCAGAAGGCGATGGATTCGGAGTTGGTGTTGGATTTGGGTTTGGAACTGCACGACGAGGTAAATTTAAATATACGGCAATTCCTTTTGCATACGATTCACCCATGCTTTTTAAAAAAGCTTCATTTTGAAGAAGTGCTGCATCTGTACTGTTATCAATAAAAGCTATTTCAGTTAGTACTGCAGGCATATTTGTTAAGCGAAGCACCGCGTAATTGGCTGATTTTCGACCGCGATTCGGATGATTATACGACAGCAGCGCTGGCTGTACTTGGCCGTGGACAATCGATTGAAACGTTTTACTGGCATTGCTAGCGCTTCTATAAACATAATCTTCGTACCCTGTTCCTCCACCGGCATTTACGTGAATAGACATAAATGCATCTGCGCCCCACGAATTAGCTTGAGAAGCGCGCTGAGATAACGATAAAAAAACATCTGTGGTACGAGTGGTTTTAATTGTAAAATCACTGTACATGCTATTTAAATAGCTTATTAAATATTGTTGGATTTTTAAAACTAAGTTTTTTTCATACAGTCCGTTTGCTCCAACCGCTCCTGCGTCTGCCCCACCATGTCCTGCATCAAGATAGATTTTTTTCATATTACTTGTCCCTCCTTATTTTTAACATATGCATGGGGGAAAAAAGTGCTACGTATACTAGCCTACTTAGTGAAAAATTACTAAAAAAGGAGATTGAGACATAACGACATCACTTCAACCTAAAAACGAACAAATGGGATAAATGCGCTAGTATGGATGGCTTGTTACATCGCTGTTGATTTCCGTGCAAGGCTTCGCTTTCCGCGGGCGGCTGGTGAGCCTCCTCGTCGCGTGCGCTCCTGCGGGGTCTCACCTATTCCGCTTTTCCCGCAGGAGTCTTCGCCTTTCCCTCCAATCAACTGCTAGAAGCAACTAAATAGATGAAATCTACGTTCACCCTACCAATAAAAAAATCCGCACAATTCATCGTGCGGATCTTCTCTCCCCCCTAACATATTTTTGGTCCAGATTCTATTCTGGTTGATTAAAGTATAGATCAAGAGGGTCTATTATTTATAACGTTAAGACCTATTTAAAAAGCAGAACGCCTATAACAATGAGAATAATCCAAATTGGAATGCTTATTAATATGCCTATTACTAAACCTTTGAAAAAATTTCCTTCTTGCATTTTCATTCCATTCCTCTCCAACAGTATTTTCTAATGATACTACGACTGGCTGAAAATTCTCTGAAGTTATACTGAAGTGCAGAGTGAACACATAAACAATCTCTCTATCTGTTATACACTACTTTTACATATAGATTCAATGAGACAAAAAGCTTATCCTTTTTAATTCATATAACTAAATTCTTTCCTGTATCTAACAAAACAATAAAAAGCCTCCCGTAAATTGTACGACAGGCAGCTATACTTATTTTATGAACAGTTTAGTTCAATATTTAATATGCGCAATGTTATTCATTTTGAAAACAAAAAAGTCCGAGAGAACGTATAAACGATCTCTCGGACTTTTAAGAATTAATATTGGCTCATGTATTGGTCACGTTCCCAAGGATGAACTTGTGTACGGAACATATCCCATTCGATTTCTTTCGCTTCAACGAAGTGCTCTGCTAAGTGTTCACCTAATGCAGAAACCATAACTTCGTTTGATTGGAAGCTATCTAAAGCTTGAGCTAATGTTGCAGGTAAATCTACGATACCTTCTTCAACACGCTCTTCTTTTGTCATTACATAGATATTACGATCGATAGGTTTTGGAGCTTCAAGGTTGTTCTTGATTCCATCTAAACCAGCTTTTAATAGAACAGCCATTGCTAAATATGGATTAGCAGCTGGGTCTACGCTACGTACCTCAACACGAGTTCCTACGCCGCGAGAAGCTGGGATACGGATTAATGGGCTACGGTTACGAGCAGACCATGCAACATAACAAGGAGCCTCATATCCAGGCACTAGACGCTTATAAGAGTTTACAGTAGGATTTGTTACTGCTGTAAAGCTGTGTGCGTGCTTGATGATACCTGCGATAAATTGACGAGCAGTATCACTTAGCTCTAGATTACCGTTTTCATCATAAAATGCGTTTTGACCATCTTTAAATAATGAAACGTTACAGTGCATACCTGAACCATTCACACCAAATAATGGTTTTGGCATAAATGTAGCATGTAAGCCATGTTTACGTGCAATTGTTTTTACAACAAGTTTGAACGTTTGGATATCATCACAAGCTTTTAATGCAGCAGCATATTTGAAGTCAATCTCGTGTTGTCCAGGAGCTACCTCATGGTGAGATGCTTCAATTTCAAAGCCCATTTCTTCAAGCTCTAATACGATGTCACGACGGCAGTTTTCACCAAGGTCAGTTGGCGCTAAGTCGAAGTAGCCACCTTTATCATTTAATTCTAATGTAGGTTCGCCTTTTTCGTCTAATTTGAATAAGAAGAACTCTGGCTCAGGTCCAAGGTTAAAATCAGTAAATCCTAACTCTTCCATCTCTTTTAACACACGTTTTAAGTTATTACGTGGATCGCCATCAAACGGAGTTCTATCTGCATTGTAGATGTCACAAATAAAACGTGCTACTTTACCTTTTTCAGATGTCCAAGGGAAAATAACAAATGTATCAATGTCCGGGAATAGGTACATATCTGATTCTTCAATACGTACAAACCCTTCAATAGAAGAACCGTCAAACATCATTTTGTTGTCTAACGCTTTTTCTAATTGACTTACTGGAATTTCAACGTTTTTAATTGTTCCTAAAATGTCAGTGAACTGAAGACGAATATACTTTACATTCTCTTCTTGAACTTTGCGGAAAATATCTTCTTTTGTGTACTTTGCCATCGTGTGATCCTCCCCTAAATCTCTATATAATATTTATAATCTATACCCCTCATATACGAACGGCATAAATATTGATAACTTTATTAATGAAAGAACCTGGACATATCTCCTTGATTTAAAGTTGCTCGATTAAAACGGCCTGCTTGCATAAGTTCTGCACGAAGCATTTTTCGCAATTCATCGTCCGTTAATTCTGGCTTTGCTGTTGCTGCCACAACTTTTTCTTCTTGCTTATGCCCTTTTTGCTCCTTTTGAAGATGAAACAGCTGTTTTACACCTGCTAAGTTTACACCTTGTTCAATAAGATCACGGATTTCAAGCAGCTTATCAACATCGTTAAATGAGAATAATCGTCGATTTCCCTCTGTTCTTACTGGTGCAACTAATTCATGTTCTTCATAGTAGCGAATTTGGCGAGCCGACAACTCAGTTAACTGCATCACAATTCCAATTGGGAAAAGTGGCGTATTTCTTCGAATGTTGTCACTCATTTCAGTTCCTCCTTTGGATTAACTATTTACATTGTATGCTATGTTAGTTCACCTGTCAACCGAATGTTAGTAATTCTAACATAAATTTTTCTGAACATTTCTTCTATACAAATAAATAGCGCTTCGTTTATTTTTATAAGCCTATCTTTTCTTTCTTAGCAGGGAGAAAATAGTCTTTCTATCTTATATTTTATAAAAGTTCTTTCGTCAGCATTTGATCTACTGCCATACATATTGCTACTTTTACGTGAGCATACGTTAACCCGCCCTGCACGTAAGCGACATAAGGAGGCCTGATAGGTCCATCTGCCGTCAGCTCAAGGCTTGCTCCTTGTATAAACGTTCCAGCTGCCATAATCACATCATCTTCGTACCCTGGCATATAAGCAGGATAGGCCGTTACGTGTGAATTAATTGGCGAAGCAAATTGAATAGCCTGACAAAAAGAAACCATTTTATCGCGGTCATCGAACTGCACGGATTGAATTAAATCCGTTCGTTCACTGTTCCACTTCGGCTCACTTTGCATCCCTAGCTCTTCGAACATAGCGGATGAGAAAACCGCTCCTTTTAATGCTTGACCGACTACGTGCGGCGCCAAGAAGAACCCTTGATACATTTCTTGTAAGCTATACAGCGTCGCTCCAGCTTCTGCACCGATTCCAGGAGTTGTCATTCGGTATGAACAAGCTTCGACTAGGTCTTTTCGTCCTGCAATATAGCCGCCGATTTTAGCAAGACCTCCACCGGGGTTCTTAATAAGCGACCCTGCCATCAAATCTGCTCCTACATGCGTTGGCTCGATTGTTTCTACAAATTCACCGTAGCAGTTATCGACAAATACTATAACGTCAGGCTTAATACTCTTTACAAAAGAAATCATTTCTTTTATTTGCGCGACTGTAAAAGAAGGACGAATGCCGTAACCTTTTGAGCGCTGAATGCCTATCATCTTTGTGTGCTCATGAATAGACGCTTTCACTTCTTCAAAATCCACTTGACCTTGCGCTGTTAAATCTACTGATTTATAGCTAATATTATATTCTTTTAAAGAGCCTACGCCGCTTCCTCGTATACCAACAATTTCTTCAAGAGTGTCATAAGGCTTTCCAGTTATATATAATAGTTCATCTCCAGGACGCAGTACACCAAACAGCGAAATGCCAATTGCGTGAGTACCTGAAATAATTTGCGGACGCACCAGGCAAGCTTCTGTTCCAAAAACATCCGCGTATACTTTCTCCAACGTATCGCGGCCTAGATCGTCATATCCATACCCCGTTGTCGGATTAAAATGTGAATCACTCACTCGATTTTGCTGAAAGCTTTGCAGCACCCGAAATTGATTTGCTTCAATGCGCTCGTCAATTTTCTCATGTACGGGCTTAATTTGTTTTTCTACTTTTGCAGCAAGTTCCCGAATGCGTGCCCCGTTTTTTAACTGATCAAACATCATTTCTTTGTTCCTCAACTTTCTTCAAGCGTTTGTAGCTTTTTGTAAAGGGGATGCTCTTTTGCAATATACCCTTTGCACTGATACTTCTCAGTTTCTTCATTGAATTTTAACGACTCAAGAATAGAGACCGTTTTGAGTTCAGCGAGCATTTTCCCTTCATAAGCCGGCAGCAGCACATGAAAAAATGCCATTTCTTTTTTCATTTCTTCTTGAATTCTTTCCCCAAGCTTCACTAAATCAGCAGCTTTAAAAGCGCTCATTGATAAAGATGTCGAAGCGGATGGGACAAATAGTTCATGCTGCATATCTTCTTTATTGTAAACTGTCAGCATCGGAATGTCCGTTACGTTCAGCTCTTCTAGTAAGCGATGCACTGTTTTTTCGTGGTTATTGTAATCTGGATTAGATGAATCTACCACGTGCAGAACAAGGTCAGCTTCGGTTACTTCTTCAAGTGTTGAACGGAACGCGGCTACTAACGTTGTTGGGAGATCTTGAATAAATCCAACCGTATCCGTTAACAGAGCCGTTAGTCCTGACGGAAGCGTATACTGTCTTGTCGTTGGATCAAGAGTTGCAAACAGCTGATTTTCTTCAAAAATACCCGCCTCTGTTAAGCGGTTAAAGATCGTCGATTTACCAGCGTTCGTATAGCCCACAATTGCAATTTGATAGACATGATTACGCTTACGTCTTTCTCGATAACGTTCGCGGTGACTTACCACTGTCTTTAACTGACGCTTAATTTCATCAATTTTACGGCGAATATGTCTGCGGTCACTTTCAAGTTTCGTTTCACCAGGACCTCTTGTTCCAATTCCGCCTCCAAGACGTGACAAAGCGGTACCTTGTCCTACTAACCTAGGTAGCAGATAATTTAATTGAGCAAGTTCCACCTGCATTTTTCCTTCTCGCGTTTGAGCACGCTGTGCGAAGATATCCAAAATCAGCTGCGTACGGTCAATAACACGCGCAGATAACCCTGCTGACAAATTGCGGATTTGACTCGGTGACAATTCATCATTAAATACAATTAAATCAGGCTCTAACTCTTCTTCAAGAGCCACAAGTTCTTCTACTTTCCCTTTTCCAATATAAGTAGCTGGATGAATGCGATCGCGCTTTTGCGTTAACCTTACCAGCACTTCGCCTTTTGCAGTCTCAGTTAAAGATGCTAGCTCATCCATTGAATATTCAAAACGTTCGTCATCGTCATGAAGCTGACATCCGACTAAAATTACGCGTTCAAGTTCAGTATTCATTTCTGCTGTCAAAGATTTTTCCTTCCCTTACTATTAAATTGACAAATCATTCATATCATATCAAAAAAATGCCCATTTCTCCATCTTTGCAAAAGAGACAGAATACATTGTCTTTTACTAGTTTAACACCCTTTTTAAAATCTATAAAATGATGATTAAAAAAACATTGAAATATCACGAAATTCTGTATACAATTTGAGTTGGTTTACTTATCGAAATTTGAATCAGGCTGCCTGATTTTAAAATAATAGTCGCTACTTGGTGAAAACAGAATAAAGGGGATAGCATCATGACTTGGGACGTACTTAGCATTATTGGAACGATTGCTTTTGCAATCAGCGGAGCTTTCATTGCGATGGAAGAGGAATATGATATTTTAGGCGTTTACATACTCGGAATCGTAACGGCTTTTGGCGGAGGAGCCATTCGAAACCTGCTTATCGGTGTACCGGTGTCTGCCCTTTGGGAACAAGGACTCTTTTTTCAGATTGCTTTATTATCTATCACTGCCACTTTTTTATTTCCAAACAATATATTAAAACATTGGAAGCGATGGGGAAACTTTTCGGATGCCATCGGCCTTGCAGCATTCGCGATTCAAGGAGCGCTTTATGCCACTCATATGAACCATCCGCTTAGCGCGGTTATTGTAGCTGCGGTCTTAACAGGAAGCGGCGGCGGGATTATCCGAGATTTATTAGCACGCCGAAAGCCTACTGTTCTTAAAGATGAAATTTATGCGGTATGGGCGATTATCGCAGGATTTAGCGTAGGGCTGCATATTACAAATACACCTATAGAACTTTATACATTATTTATCTTACTTGTAGGCCTTCGGATGTGTTCATATATTTACAAATGGCGCCTGCCGATCAAAACGATTCGACAGCCAAATATGTAGAAAAAAGCCTTTCGTGACGAAAGGCTTTTTTTCTACAGCTGAATATCGCTTGACGTTAAAGTTAGAAGCTCGTTGCGCTCAAAGCTTTCTTCTTCTAAAAGCCTCATGGATTGAGTACGTATGGAACGTTCGATAATGTTTCGCACGTATCGACCGTTACTAAAATCCCTAGGCGTCTGATTGTACTTCACGTCCATGAAATGATCTTTTAGCTTTTTATAGGCCTCTGTACTAAACTGGTACTGCCTGTCATTCATCATGTGACCGGCAATGTCCATCAGTTCATTGACATCATAATCCGGAAAATCAAAAATGAACGGAAACCTAGAACGCAGCCCTGGATTAAGACTTAAGAAATTTTCCATTTCTCTTGGATAACCAGCTAAAATCAATACAAACTTATCATTTGAATCTTCCATATGTTTGACCAATGTATCAATCGCTTCTTTTCCAAAATCTTTTTCTCCCCCTCTTGCAAGAGAATAAGCCTCATCAATAAATAAAATACCTCCAAGCGCTTTTTTTACAAGATCTCTCGTTTTCTGAGCGGTATGGCCAATGTATTCCCCAACTAAATCAGCCCGCTCTGCTTCAATTAAATGTCCTTTAGACAAGATGTTCATATTCAAAAATAATTTACCTAGCAGGCGGGCTACCGTCGTTTTCCCTGTTCCTGGATTTCCTTTAAACATCATATGCAGCGCCTGCTTTCCCGCTTTTAAGCCCTGTTCCTCTCTTTTTTTGTTAATATATAACCACGCATATATTTCTTTTATCATTTTTTTCAATTCTTCCATTCCAACCAGTCCGCTCATTTCTCGTTCAATTTCCCGAAGCGGCTCATGATTTATGACAGCTTTTTTGGCAGGACGCGGAATTGATGTCGTATACGATTTTTCCTTTTTTGTTTCATTATTTAAAATGATATTAATTTGCCCATTATTTTTAAGAGTTATCGGCTGCTCCACCATGTTCACCTCTCGTTTCATCCCACTTCTCTGTATCGCATAGCTGCATGCGATGAACGATACGAAGACAATGATCTCTTATTACCGAAGAAATAATCGTCTATTATAAGGTTTATGTTCAATGAGTAAAAACAATGTTAAGAAACTTTTTTAAGCCTTTATTTGCATAAAAAAAGCATCCGAATATGCGGATGCTTCTCTTTAATCTCTATTCAAGTTCTACTGTAATATTTTTATTTGGTACAAATGTCGAAATCGCATGTTTATAAATCAGCTGCTGTTTTCCTTCAGATTCAATTAACACAGTAAAGTTATCAAATCCTTTAATTAGTCCTCTTAATTGAAAACCATTTAAAAGAAATACCGTCACATAGATATTTTCTTTACGTAATTGATTTAAAAATTGGTCTTGAATATTAACTGATTGTTTCATTATTCGGCCTCCTCGTTTCTCTATCTGTTTACTTAATTCGCTTCTTTCTTCAGCTTTCCTGCAATATATGTAAAAATTTCAGCAAACTTTTCGGGAAATTTGTCAACTTCCATCTCTATCCATTTTACAGGCATCTTATTTCGAAACCACGTTAACTGACGCTTGGCATATCTGCGTGAATTTTGTTTCAACTGTTCAACGGCTTCTTCGAGCGTGCAGCGTCCTTCAAAATAAGCATACAGCTCTTTATAGCCGATAGCTTGAATTGATTGTACATCATGCAGACCACTTTCGTACAATGATTTGACTTCATCAAGCAGTCCAGCCTGCATCATCATATCGACTCGGTGATTAATTCTCTCATATAATACGTCTCTATCCATTGTAAGTCCAATAATGCTTACGTCATATAATAACTCTTGCGACTGTTCTTTTGTATAGTCACTGAATTTTTTGCCGGTTACTTCATAAACTTCAAGCGCTCTGATTACACGGCGATGGTTGTTTTTATGGATAGCAGCTGCACTGTCCGGGTCAATTTCTTTTAGCTTTTCATACAGGGGATCAATGCCATGAGCTTTAATAAATACTTCCATTCGTTCACGAACTTTTTCATCACTAGGAGTTTCTGTGAACTGATAATCATAAATAACGGATTGAATATAAAGACCCGTCCCTCCAACAATCATCGGCATTTTTCCTCTAGCGTGAATATCATCGATTTGTTTTCTTACAATCTCTTGAAATTCTGCCACAGAAAACGATTCATCCGGCTCCTTAATATCGATCAGGTAATGGGGAATACCCTGCATCTCTTCTTCTGATACCTTTGCTGTTCCGATATCCATCCCTTTATAAATTTGCATGGAATCACCTGAAATAATTTCTCCGTCTAACTGTTTGGCAAGTTCAATGCTCAATTTTGTTTTACCAACCGCAGTTGGTCCAATAATGACAATAAGTTTTGGTTTCTCTCCCGTCATAACAACACTACTTTCATCTATAGGCATTCACATCATTCCATTTTATCCAAATGGCCATGATTTATTCAACAAAACGGCTAGCTGCAGCTAGCCGCATTGCCTACATCACTCGCTTAAACATTTTTTCCATTTCATACGTCGAATGATGAATAATAATTGGTCGTCCGTGCGGACACGTAAATGGATCTGTTGTTTTTCTCAACGTCTCAAGTAAAGCAAAAATCTCATCGTTTCGCAAATGATGATTCGCTTTAATCGATCCTTTACAGCTCATCATAATAGCCGCTTCTTCTCGTAACTTTTCGATATTGACTCGTTTCATCGTAAAGATTTGCTGAATCATTTCTTCAATGGTTTCCTGTTCCTCTCCTTTTGGAAACCACTGCGGATGCGAACGAACGATATAGGAGTTTTGTCCAAACGGTTCTAAAAAGACTCCTACTTCAGCAAGCATGTCTTTGTACTCTTCTAAAATCAAGGCTTCATTTCCCGAGAACTCTAGCGTAAGCGGCATAAGCAGTTCTTGAACTTCTGAATCTACTTCTCCAAGCTTTCGCTTAAAATATTCGTACTTAATTCTCTCCTGCGCCGCGTGCTGATCAATAATAAATAATCCTTTTTCATTTTGTGCCAAAATATACGTTCCGTGCATTTGGCCAATTGGGTACATCGCAGGAACACGCGGTTCTGGCTGCTCTTTGGCTAAATGGTTTGGTTCTGGAATAGGAGCGTTCTCTTCCACCGATTCTTCATATTGTTCTATTTCTCGAAACGTTGGTTGGATTTCTTCATCTTGACGTATGACCTCTGTTTTAACAGGCGGCATGATCTCGTCTACACGAGGGGGGGCCTCCTTAAAGCTAGGCTCACGAACCGTATTAGACGGCTGATAGCCAGACGGTTTAGACTGATGATCAAATGTAAAGGTCTGCTGCTCAGTTGGCTGCACAGCTGCTTTTGACTTAGTTGGCACTACAGCATCTGGAATTAACTGCTGCTTTTTAAAAGCAGCTTTCACTCCTTGTTCAATAAGCTCAAACAGCTCCGCTTCTTTACTCAACCGCACTTCTAATTTTGCTGGATGAACATTCACGTCCACTAATAAAGGGTCCATTGTAATGGTTAAAAACACAATCGGAAAACGACCGATAGGTAAAAGGGTATGATAGCCCTGCTGTACCGCTTTTAACAACCCGTAGTTTTTAACAAACCGACCGTTAATAATGGTGGACATATAGTTGCGAGAAGCTCTTGTGATTTCAGGAAGAGCGACGTAACCATTCACTTCATAATCAAGTGACTGAACGTTAATCGGAATCATTTTTTTGGCTACTGCCATTCCATAAATAGCGGCAAGCACTTGGCGCACATCTCCGCTTCCGTTCGTATACAGAAGCTGTCTTCCTTGATGCATCAGCCTAATTGAAACTTCAGGATGAGACATTGCAAGACGATTGACGACATCCGTTACGTTACCAAGCTCCGTGTTTACCGTCTTCATATATTTTAAACGTGCAGGTGTATTGAAAAATAAGTTTTCAATAACAAGTTCGGTACCTTTTCGGCTTGACGTTAATTCGTGATGAACGATTTCTCCGCCTCTAAGTTTAAGATGAGTGCCGGCTTCTTCTCCCGTACTCGTTTTGAGTTCAAGCATTGAAACCGAAGCAATACTTGGCAAAGCTTCACCGCGAAATCCTAACGTTCGAATTCGAAATAAATCTTGTTCTGTTTTGATCTTACTTGTCGCATGTCTTTTAAAAGCGGTCAAGCAGTCTTCAGAAGCAATGCCGTCTCCATTATCCAATATACGAATTTTTGAAAGCCCAGCTTCTTCTAGCTCAATTTCAATAACTGTACTGTTTGCATCAATAGCATTTTCGACTAGTTCTTTCACCACCGAAGCAGGTCGTTCAACAACCTCTCCGGCAGCAATTTTATTTGAAAGTTCGTCTGAAAGCTGCACAATTTTACCCACAGACTCACTCCTCTCACTCTATTTCTTCTTTAATAATTTTTGCAGTTCATACATCGCATTCATTGCGTCTAAAGGCGTCATTTCCAAAATATCCAGCTCTTTTAAACGATCTACAATTGCTTTTTCACGTTTCGAAAGCGCAGGCTTTTCTTTTTTCTTTTCTATTTCAAAGAATGAAAGCTGGTTGGCTTCATCTGCTTTTTTACCATCTGCACGTTCTTCTTGAACCAAAGAAGCACCTTCTTGTGGAACTTGCTGTGTCATCTCTTCTCTTTTTGGAGCCTGACGTACAGGTTCACGCTCAGAAGATTGTTCTAAGTCGTGTAAGATGACGCGAGCTCGCTCTAGAAGCGGATCTGGAAGTTCTGCTAGTTCCGCTACGTGAATACCATAACTTTTATCTGCGGCACCATCTTTGATTTTGTGTAGAAAGACGACTTTTCCATTTTTTTCAACCGCGCTTACATGAACATTTTTAAGCGCAGGAAGCGACTCATCGAGTACGGTTAATTCATGATAATGAGTAGAAAATAGGGTCTTACAGCCAATATGTTCATGAACGTATTCAATAATTGCTTGAGCAAGAGCCATTCCGTCATACGTAGACGTACCTCGTCCAATTTCATCTAACAGAATTAGACTCGACTGAGTGGCATTTGTCACTGCATTTTTCGTTTCTAGCATCTCGACCATAAACGTACTTTGCCCTGAAATTAAGTCATCGGCTGCTCCGATACGTGTAAACACTTGATCAAAAATCGGCAGAACTGCTTCGTCCGCTGGCACAAAACAGCCAATTTGAGCTAGTATCGCCGTTAAAGCGACCTGACGCATGTACGTACTTTTACCAGACATATTAGGTCCTGTAATCAGTAAAATTGAACTATCATCCGTCATTTGACAGTCGTTTGGCACATATTCCTGTGAATTCATTACTTTTTCTACTACTGGATGGCGTCCATTTTGAATCGAAATATCTTCACTTGAAAAAATAGGCTTTGTGTAATGACGTTCTTCACTGATTTTTGCAAAGCACTGCAGTACGTCAAGCTCACTTACTTTTTTAGCGAGTTCTTGCAGCCTTGGGATATATGCTTTTACTTCCTCACGAATTTGTAAAAACAATTCATATTCCAGCTCTACAATTTTCTCTTCCGCTTCTAAAATCAGCGCTTCTTTTTCTTTCAGCTCAGGAGTAATAAAACGTTCTGCATTGGTTAACGTCTGTTTTCGTTCATACATTCCTTCAGGCAAAAGATGCAGATTTGCCCGCGTTACTTCTATATAATAGCCGAACACGCGATTATAACCAATTTTCAGTGAGCGAATCCCTGTTTTCTCACGCTCTTGCTGTTCAAGTGACGCAATCCACGTTTTTCCGTTTCGGCTTGCATCTCGGTATTGATCAAGCTGTTCATGATAGCCGTCATTAATAATGTCTCCTTCTTTAATTGACAAAGGAGGGTGCTCTTTTAATCCTCTTTCAAGAAGATTAGCTAATCGCTCACAAGGATCAATGTCTTCAACAAGCTTTGTCGCATAAGGATGATTCAAACGATTCACAACCTCTTGGATTTGAGGCACATTTTGCAATGATTTTTTTAATTGAATTAAATCACGAGCATTTACATTACCAAAAGCGACTCGACCAGCTAAGCGTTCTAAATCATATACGTCTTTTAGCAACTCACGCAGTTCTTCTCGTTCAAAAAACTGTTTCATTAAGACATCTACCATATTCAAACGATTATCAATATCCGCTTGTTTTAAAAGCGGACGGTCAATCCAATTTTTTAATAAACGGCCTCCCATTGCCGTAACGGTCTGGTCTAATAACCATAGAAGCGAGCCTTTCTTTCCTTTTGAACGAATCGTTTCGGTTAACTCCAAGTTTCGCTTAGAGAACAAATCAATTTTCATATATTCATTGATTTGATAAAACTGCACGGGCTGTAAGTGTTCAAGCGAACGCTTCTGCGTGCGAGTTAAATACTGAAGAATACGCGCAAACGTTGTGATAAGCTTTTGCTGCTGAAGCGACTCTACTAAATAATCTAGTCCTTCTACTTGCTCTGTACTATTCTCATAAGAAACGGTAATCGTCATGCGCTCTTTTAGTGTTTGTAATAAGTCAGCAGGAAACTCAGAGCTTACAACGACTTCTTTTGCTTCTTTTGCATAAATCTCTGAGACTATATCGTGAAACGCACTAACAAGCGTTACGCTGTTTTCTCCTGTAGACAAATCAGAAAGAGCAAGACCAAACGTTTGATCCTCGAACGCAGTAACAGAACAAATATAGTTATTTTCCTTGTCATGCAGTCCGCGTTCGTTCATCAGTGTTCCGGGTGAAATCACCTGTACCACTTCTCGCTTTACAACACCTTTTGCATGCTTAGGGTCTTCTACTTGCTCACAAATAGCTACTTTAAATCCCTTTTCAATTAAACGCTCGATATACGTAGGAGCAGAGTGATACGGAACCCCGCACATCGGAATTCTCTCTTGTCCTCCTCCGTCTCGGCTTGTTAATGTTATTTCAAGTTCTTGAGAAGCTGTCGTAGCATCTTCAAAGAACATTTCATAAAAATCACCTAATCTAAAAAACAAAAAGGCATCTTGATACTCTGCCTTAATTCTCAAATATTGCTGTATCATTGGCGTATACGCTGCCATACTATTCCTCCATACCACATCTAGTTGTGCGTTTTTGCTACACGTATTATAACATAAGTCTTTCTTAAACTTAATTTATTCAAATAGAACAATCTTCAATTTCTTTTCATAAAACACATAAAAAAGCTTCGGACGAAGGAAGAAGCTTGTCCGAAGCTTTTCATTATTTACTGCTATTCAAATGACTATGCTTACGTCCGTATAAGAAGTAAACCACCAGCCCTAGTACAAGCCAAATTACGAAACTAATCCATGTTAATTTTGGAAGCTGAAGTGCTAAGTATAAACAGAACACAAAAGCTAAAATTGGAATCACCGGCACGAACGGTACACGGAAACCAGTCGATTCTGAAGTTTGTTTTGATTTACGTAAATATAAAATTCCAATTGATACGGTCATGAAAGCAAAAAGAGTACCGATGTTTGTTAACTCTGCTAATCTTCCTAATGGTACTAAACCAGAGAAGATGGATACTAGTAAACATGTAATCCACGTATTTACTACCGGCGTTTGTTTTTTCTCACTGATTTTTGAAAAAGGCTTCGGCAATAGACCATCTCGACTGATCGCATAAAATAAACGAGTTTGTCCATACATCATAACGAGTAATACCGTTGTAATACCAACAATTGCGCCTAATGAAATAAATCCTGCTACCCAGTCTTGGTTAATGTAGCTTAAAGCAAATGCTACAGGGTTTTTAACATTTAATTCTGTATAAGGGACGATTCCTGTTAAGATAAGCGATACGACGATATAAAGGACTGTACAAATCGCAAGAGATGCGATAATTCCAATTGGCATATCCCGCTGAGGCTTGCGTACTTCCTCGGCCGCTGTTGCTACAGCATCAAACCCAATGTAGGCGAAGAATACAGTTGCTGCTCCTGTCGCTACTCCCGAGAAACCAAACGGCATAAACGGCGTCCAGTTTTCTGGTTTAACATAGCTAACTCCTACCCCGATAAACAGAAGTACAACAGCCAGTTTAATAATAACCATGATAGCATTAAAACGTGAAGATTTTTTTACTCCTTGCGTTAAAAGTAATGTGATTAAAAATACGATCATAATTGCTGGAATATCAATATACGTGCCGTTTGCAGGATTATATGCACTCGTTAAAGCTTTTGGAAAATGTATGCCAAACCCTGCTAATAATCCTTGGAAATACCCGGACCATCCGCTGGCTACAGCAGAAGAAGCAAGACCGTATTCCAAGATAAGATCCCATCCTAAAATCCAAGCGATTAATTCACCAAATGTTGCATAACTGTAAGTGTATGCACTTCCTGAAACGGGAACTGTTGAGGCAAACTCTGCATAACAAAGAGCTGCAAACACACACGCAAGTCCTGACATAATGAAAGATATAACTAAAGCTGGACCGGCATGTTCAGCGGCGGCTACGCCCGTTAATACAAAAATTCCGGTTCCGATAATAGCTCCAATTCCTAACATTGTTAAATCGAAAGCGCCTAAATCCTTTTTTAATTTAACACCTTTAGAGTTGGTTTCACTAATTAACGTTTGAATTGATTTTTTACGAAATAAGCTCATAGTAAACCCCCAAGAAATACTTATCTGATATAACTAAATTTTCTGAAAATTAATGCATTATTTTCTTTAGATTTACTATACACTGCGGATTCGACAAAAAGCAATATATTTTTTTATTTTTATAAGAATTTTCTTAAAATAGTAAAAATAAAAAAACTAGGAAGAACTTCTTCCTAGTTACTCATCGTCCCCTAATATAAAATCAGGATCCAAATCTTCAAATTCATCGTCATCTACGTCTAAATCAAATTCGTCTTCATCATCGCAGCCTTTCGGATTTACTGCAACACAAACCTTGGTTTCGCCAATCACTTCCGCCAACAATTCTCTCTCTACTTGAACAATCGTTTTATTGCCATTTGGTGAAATTGTGCACTCTAGGCAATTTGGCTGCTGCAGCACGCGAACAATTACTTCGTAATCGTCTCCAATCGAATCTTCGTCTTTATAGCGCAGCTTAATATTATCTTTGTATGATACGGTTTCCGTCCAAACTTCGGTTTTTGTATTATTATTGTACGAATACCAGATGTTAATATCATATCTGCCGTCAACTTCTACATTGCTGCCGCTTTTCTTTGCTTTGTACTCATGGTTAATCACCCAGCACCCTAAGATGCTTGTTGGTCGATTTTTCGGTGCAAGCGTATGAGACGATTGTGTAAACTTGCGACCTTTACCTACGACTGCTTTTGTAATAATTTCTCTATAGTGTTGTGACATGTGAGCATACCCTCCTCAAACTATCTTCATTTCATCCTATGCAGGCTCATTCACTTGTTTGCACATTATTTTTAAGAAACTAGGTTTAAGGCATAAAAAACCTATGTTCCATTGTATGCAAGGATATAGAAAAACGTGACAATTATTAGAGAGAAAATCTGCCCAATTTTCATGCCATGAGATGCACAAAAAAATGCCTCAGCAAATTGCTGAGGCATTTTTTCTTTATGAGCAGCTAGATCCAGGGCTGTTTCGCACCTGTGAACCTGTTTCACCGCGCAGTAAATCACCATCTGTTGACACAATAATTTCATCCGTTACTGTGTTTGAAATAGTGTTAGCAACAAGTTGAAGCAAATCATTCACGTTTATTTGAGACTCTTGAAACTGCTGAATAATCGGCAGTTCGTCCAGCTCTTCCTGTAAGCGATCGATTTTTGCCTCCACTTGTTTTAACGCTTCTGTTTTACCATAATGTTGGAAATTAACAGCTTGTTTTTGCAAACTTTTAATGCTTGCAATGGTTTCACGCACTTTTTGATTTTCGTTAAGCTGAGCTTCGGCACGCTTGAAGAAATCTACTTCTTCCGTTTCAGCAATCATTTTTGCCAGCTCTTGAGCACGTTTAATTACGTCACTCTTGTTATACTGCGCCATATTACTTCACCTCTGCTGTTTCTTCTACCATTTCCCCGTTTAGCGTCCATGTTTTGGCTTTTGTAACTTTTACTTTTACAAGTTGCCCAATCACTGACTTAGGTGCTTTGAAGTTTACAAGCTTACTTTTTTCCGTGTAGCCTGCTAATACTTCCGGATTATTTTTACTTTCACCTTCTACTAATACTTCGACAACTTTACCTTCATATTCCTTCAATTTCTTTGCAGAAATTTCATTTACAAGAGCATTTAAGCGCTGAAGGCGCTCTTTTTTCACTTCCATTGGTACGTTGTCTTGCATCTTAGCAGCTGGCGTACCTTCACGAGGTGAATAGATAAATGTATAAGCACTATCGAATTCAACCTCACGATATAGTGACATTGTTTCTTCAAACTGCTCATCCGTTTCATTTGGGAAACCCACAATAATATCAGTTGTTAATGATGCTGTTGGAATGGCTTCTTTAATTTTACGAACAAGCTCTAAATAATGTTCACGAGAATATTTTCGTGCCATAATTTTTAAGATATCGCTGCTTCCTGATTGAACAGGCAAGTGAATGTGGTCGACAAGATTTCCGCCTTTAGCAAGAACTTCAATTAAACGGTCATCAAAGTCGCGAGGATGACTTGTTGTAAAACGGATACGAGCAACGTCAATTTTACGGATTTCGTCCATTAAGTCGCCTAAGCCGTATGTGATGTCTTCAAAATCTTTTCCGTATGCATTAACATTTTGACCTAAAAGCGTAATTTCTTTGTAGCCTTGAGCAGCTAAATGACGTACTTCTTGGATAATGTCTTCTGGACGGCGGCTTCGTTCTTTTCCTCGCGTATACGGAACGATACAGTACGTACAGAACTTGTCACAGCCGTACATGATGTTAACCCATGCTTTGACGCTGCCTTTACGTGCTCTTGGAAGGTTTTCAATAACGTCCCCTTCTTTAGACCATACTTCAATCACCATTTCTTTTGCTAAGTATGCTTCGTTTAAAATGTGAGGCAAACGGTGAATGTTGTGTGTACCAAAAATCATATCCACGTGCTGATGTTTTTGTAAAATTTTATTTACAACTGACTCTTCTTGAGACATACATCCGCAGACGCCGATCAATAGCTCAGGGCGCTCGCGCTTTAAGGCCTTCAAGTGTCCTAATTCACCAAACACTTTATTTTCCGCATTTTCACGGATCGCACACGTATTCAATAAAATAACATGAGCATCTTCAACAGAGTCGGTTGGCTCGTAGCCAAGGCCTAGAAAAATACCAGCCATTACTTCTGTATCGTGCTCATTCATTTGACAGCCGTACGTACGGATATAAAACTTACGTCCTTGTCCCATCCCGTGAAACTGTTCATCGATTGCAAAATCATTGTGATAGGAAACTTCTTCTTTTCCTCGTTTTTTCGCATCTTTTAAAGAAGGTGGCATGTATACTGTTTGAAAATATTTGCTGTAATCCTTTTCGGATTTTTTGTCCGCTGGATTAACTTGGTTGCTTTCTAAACGTTGTTTTTCGTTCATAAAAAATCTCCTTTCGCCATGACAATTGTCACGTTGCACCTGTAAATCGCAAAAAAATGTGACAGCTTTATGCTTATGCATAAAACTCATCACATTAACATAGTATATAACTTTCAAGTAGCGAACACAATCATATACCTATTTTCTATACCTGTTTCGTTAAAATTTCATTCGACTTTCGAAACATTTATTAAATCACAAAAAGAGATTGATACATAACTAAATTAATCTATTTTAGAGACGAACAAATGGTATAAAAGAGTTCATGTAAATCGCTTATTCCACCCCTGTTGATTTCCGTGCAAGACTTCGCTTTCCGCGAGCAGCCGATGAGCTTCCTTGTCGCTTCCGCTCCCGCGAGTTCTCACCTATTTCCCTTTTCCCGCAAGGGCCTTCACCTTACTCTCCACTCAACAGCCAGAAGGCACCACCTATATGAAACCTACGTTCGCTATCACTATGAAAAAATCCGAACGAGTTGGATTCTCCATCAAGAATCTCAGTTCACCGTTCGGATTTTCCCTCTACTAAACTGCTTTTATTGCAGCCTCTTTTACATAAATTCAGCTACTAGCTCATCAAATTTTTCCTCAGTCATACCTAAGTCTGCTTTTGACAGCGGCTCTTCACTATAACCGTGAACAAGCTGCTGATACGACGGCTGATGCGCATTTTGATAAATAAGCCCTGTTACTAAGCCGTTATGCTCCATTAACGTCTGCATAGCTTGCATACGATTGTTTGCATCATAACCTTCAATTGTGCTAAGACTAGTTAGGTTTTCTTTAAACCAATCATACGTGTTCACTTTGTTATACGTTACGCACGGGCTAAATACGTTAATTAAAGAAAAACCTTTATGCTGGATGCCTTGTTCAATTAAGCTTGTTAACTCTTTTAAATTGGTTGAAAAGCTTTGCGCCACAAACGTTGCTCCAGAAGTTAACGCAAGCTCCATGACAGATAAAGACGACTCGATTGATCCTTCAGGCGTACTTTTTGTCTTGAATCCTACTTCACTGCGAGGAGATGTTTGTCCTTTTGTTAAACCATAGATTTGGTTATCCATTACGATATACGTTACATCGATGTTTCGGCGAATCGCATGTACCGTGTGTCCCATACCGATAGCGAACCCATCTCCATCACCGCCAGATGCGATAACGGTTAAGTCACGATTAGCCATTTTTACACCTTGAGCGATTGGAAGCGCACGCCCGTGAATACCATGAAAACCATATGAATTAATATAACCAGAGATACGTCCAGAACATCCAATACCTGAAATAACAGCAAGCTCATGAGGTTCTAAACCTACGTTAGCAGATGCGCGTTGAATGGCTGCTTGTACGGAGAAATCTCCACACCCCGGACACCAGTTAGGTTTTACACTGTTACGAAAATCTTTAAACGTTGCCATTTAACACAAACATCTCCTTACTTTTTGCGTATACTTCTTGCGGAAGAAATGGATTTCCATCGTACTTCAATACGCTTTGAATTTTATCATGACTTGCGATATTCATTTTTAAAATATTAGCAAGCTGTCCAGTAGCATTGTTTTCAACGACGACTACTTTTTTAGCTCCTTGTACGTAAGGAAGCAGTTCGTCAGCTGGGAAAGGATGAATTAAACGAATGTGAGCGTGATTTACTTTTATACCGTCCTGTTCCAAACGTTCCATTGCCTCTTCAATAACTCCACGCGTCGAATTAAATCCAACAAATAAAATATCAGACTCTTTTTCATGAGAGTGAACATGAATTGGCATATTAAAACGAATTCCTTTTGTTTTACGAAGACGCTTATTCATTTGATCATCGCGGTTTACTGGAGATTCAGATGGCTTTCCTGTCTCATCATGTTCTACTCCCGTTACGTGATGAATTCCATGCTTCATTCCTGGAATGACGCGTGGTGATACGCCATCTTCTGTTACGCGGTAGCGCTTGTAGTACTGTTTTTCTTCCAGCTCTTCTAGCTCTCCTTGCTGAAGCTTACCGCGGCGAATTTCAACGCGGTTATAGTCAAGCGGTTCTACTGATTGCTTCCCAAGTGAAAGCTGTAAATCCGTTAGCATAATAACTGGACACTGATATTCTTCTGCTAAGTTAAACGCTTCAATCGTATCGTAGAATGCTTCTTCAACCGTACTTGGCGCCATGACAATCTTCGGAATTTCACCGTGCGTACCGTAAATCATGGCCATTAAATCAGACTGTTCTTGCTTAGTTGGAAGCCCTGTACTTGGACCGCCGCGCTGCGTATCGATAATCACAACAGGCTGCTCAGTGATGCCCGCTAATCCAATCGACTCCATCATTAATGATAGGCCAGGTCCAGCTGATGCTGTCAGCGCACGTACGCCTGCATAGTTAGCTCCGATAGCCATCGTACATGCCGCGATTTCATCTTCTGTTTGAATAACGGTTCCACCGAATTGAGGAAGCTTTTTAATTAAGTATTCCATGATTTCCGAAGCAGGGGTAATTGGATATGCTGGCATAAAACGAGCTCCACCGGCTAAAGCGCCTAGCGCAATCGCATCGTTTCCAATCATAAACATACGTTTTTTACCATCCGCTGGATCTAGTTTCATGGTTTCTAATTGTTCGCCTAGCTGTTCACGAATGTAATCTGCACCTTTTTTAATAGCTTCCATGTTTTTTTGTACAACTTTTTGGCCCTTTTTACCGAAGATTTCAAGCACTACTTCTTCAAATACTTCTGTGTCAATATGAAGCACAGCACTTGAAGCGCCTACAGCAACCATGTTCTTCATTAGCGACGTTCCTAATTCCGTTGCAATTTCCGTAAACGGAACAGCATATAGCGTAGCAGTTGTACATGTTTCAGGCAGACTTGGATTGAATTTCGCATCTGCAATTACAACGCCTCCTACGCGCAGCTCATGGATGTTTACATCAATTGTTTCCTGATCGAACGCAACTAAAATATCCAAATCATCTGACACAGATCGAACCTGAGTTGTACTCACTCGGATCTTGTTATTTGTATGTCCACCTTTGATACGAGAAGAAAAATGACGATAGCCGTATAAGTAATAACCTAATCGATTTAAAGCGGTTGAAAAGATTTCTCCCGTACTTTCGATTCCCTCACCCTGCTGTCCGCCAACTTTCCATGAAAGTTGCTGTACCATAAATCAACGCCACTCCTTTAATTGCTCTTAATATAGAAATCTATTTTATTGATAAAAACTGAAAAAAGTAAAATAGCAAACGATTTCATTTGCTTCTGCATTTCACGAACCAAAATCATCCGCAAAACTCCCACAGCACCTTGTCGCTGTGCAGGATACGTTTCTGCTTGAACAGCTCCATAATCCGTTTTCAATTTTATTCCGATTGCCAGAAAAATGCAACCCTTTCCATTGAATTCTCAATCGTTTTAATTATATTTATATTTAATGAATAAGATGAAGTTTTTTAATGATCTTTTCTTCCTTCACATGAGGCATTAGTATATAAATGACTTCTATAAAAAAGAACTTTTCCAAGAAGAAAAAGCTCTTTTTTATTAGTTGCATACACGATCAGCAAAGTTTTGAAACAGAAAACGTTTTACCTGCTCCTCAGTGTAATGCTTAAGAAGTTCTTCGATTAAATTCGTATACTGTTCATAGCTTCCGAGACGATGAACCGTTTTGTCAATGCCGTCAAAGTCAGAGCCAAAACCAACCGAGTATTCGCCTCCTCTTTCACACATGTAATCAAGATGACGAATCACATCCGCTATTTGCGCTTTGGCAGAACTCGTTAAAAATTCAGGGACAAACGTAATGCCAATCACGCCGTTTCGCTTTATTAAAGCATGAATTTGATCGTCTCTTAAATTCCGGGGATGAGAACACAATACGTGTGAATTGGAATGAGTAGCCACTACATAATGCGCTAGCTCAATCACATCCCAAAAACCTCTTACCGATAAATGAGAGACATCCGTCCACACTTTATGTTCATTATTCAATTCAACAACTTCTCTTCCAAAAGAAGATAATCCGGCGCCTCGAGGTTCTAAAATCCCGTCACACACAGCATTGCTGTAATTCCATGTCAAACCTACTGAACGTACACCCAGTGAAAAAAGCGTCTTTAAGCGAACTAAACTTGTATCAATGGCATCGCACCCTTCAAGCGTCAGCATTGCTCCTATTTCATCTTTTTTTAAACTATCTATATCGCGCTTTGAACGAACCCATTTCATACCGGGAAGCGATAAAATATGACTCTGAAACAGCTGGATCATTTCTAACGCAACATCAAAGCGCTGAGCTGCGGGAACCGCTTCTGGAATATAAATAGCGAATAGCTGAACTTTCCCTTTTGCTTTTTTTATTCCTTCTAACGTCACATGCAGCGCTGAATCATATGTAAAAGATAAACGTTTATTTAACCAGAGTTTCATCAATACATCACAATGAGCATCAAATATCACAACCCACACCCCTTTAACTCTATACAAAAAGGACCTGTTTGGCTTCTATGCTTTACAGGTCCGTGGTTTTTATAATTATCGCGGCTCTACAATTAATTTAATGGCTGTTCGCTCTTCTCCATCAATTTGAATATCTGTAAAAGCTGGGATGCAGATTAAATCAACCCCACTTGGTGCAACGAACCCTCTTGCGATTGCTACAGCTTTTACTGCTTGATTAAGCGCCCCGGCCCCAATGGCTTGAATTTCTGCTGCGCCGCGTTCGCGCAGTACGCCTGCTAAGGCACCAGCAACTGAATTTGGATTAGACTTTGCTGAAACTTTTAATATTTCCATATCTAGCTCCTCCTTATTCTTTACAATGTATGATGAGAGATCATTAGACCAATGACTTAATTGATTTCAATGTTACTATATTCACGATATGTCAAACGTATTCCTGCTTGTTTTTCCTAAATATTCAAAAACTTATATTTCTACACCTTTCTTTTTTCTTTTTACGTTTTTGACAAAATAAAAAAGCCAACGTATCGTCTTTCGACACATTGACTTTTTCCCTTTATTCAAAAAACGGATGGTCTTCGTTAATTAAAATCCGCTCTGTTTTTGTTGCTTTCCCCGTCTTTTGATCAATATCAATAACGATTCCACTAAGCTGTGTTCTTCCTTCTTTTGGCACTTCAAATCGAACAGGAAGAGACGTTAAAAAACGCTTAATAACAGCTTCGCGCTCCATTCCTAAAATGCCGTCATATGGTCCCGTCATTCCTACGTCAGAGATGTAAGCTGTTCCTTTTGGCAATATACGATTGTCAGCTGTTTGAACGTGCGTATGAGTGCCGACAACAGCGCTGACACGACCGTCCACATACCAGCTAATTGCTTGCTTTTCACTTGTTGTTTCAGCATGAAAATCAATAAAAATAAGCGAAGTGCGCTGACGTGCTTCTTCAATCAGTTCATCTGCTTTTTGAAATGGACAATCAAGCGGGGCCATAAACGTGCGCCCTTGTAAATTAATCACGGCTACCTCAAGCTGATTATACGTAAAATACGTAATTCCCTTGCCCGGTGTACCTTCAGGAAAATTAGCAGGACGAACAAGATTTTTTGCATCGTCAATAAAATCAAAAATTTCACGTTTGTCCCACGCGTGGTTACCAAGGGTAATAATGTTAGCTCCTGCTTGCAAGAACTGACGATAAATCTTTTCAGTAATGCCTTTTCCTGAAGCTGCATTTTCTCCATTCACAATTGTAAGTCCCGGAGAGTATTTTCTTTTTAATCTTGGTAAATATTCTTCAACCATTTCACGGCCTGGAGAACCAACTACGTCTCCAATAAATAAAATTCTCATGTAAAAGCTCCTATACTTCATTCTTAATCTGCATCTTCATCTCTACGAAAAAAAATAAAGTGGCGAAACGCCACTTCATTTTTATTTTGCATACTCTACTGCTCTTGTTTCACGAATAACGGTTACTTTGATGTGGCCAGGATAGTCCAGCTCATCTTCAATTCGTTTTCGGATATCTCGAGCAAGTCGATGCGCTTCTAGATCACCAATCGTATCTGGTTTCACCATAATACGAACTTCACGCCCTGCTTGAATCGCAAATGATTTTTCAACGCCTTCATAAGACTCTGAAATTTCTTCTAACTTTTCAAGACGACGAATGTAGTTTTCTAACGTCTCACTACGAGCACCTGGTCTTGCAGCAGATAATGCATCCGCTGCTGCAACTAGTACAGCAATGATTGATGTTGGCTCTGTATCTCCATGGTGAGAAGCAATCGCGTTAATAACAACCGGATGTTCTTTATACTTTGTAGCTAATTCAACACCGATTTCTACGTGACTTCCTTCTACCTCATGATCAATCGCTTTACCAATATCATGTAACAATCCTGCTCGTTTGGCTAACGTTTCATCTTCACCTAATTCAGCAGCCATAAGTCCTGATAAATGCGCTACTTCCATTGAATGTTTCAGCACATTTTGACCATAGCTTGTTCTGAATTTTAAGCGACCAAGAATTTTCATCAAGTCTGGGTGCAACCCGTGAACACCGACTTCAAAAGTCGTTTGTTCACCAACTTCACGAATATATTCGTCCACTTCACGGCGAGATTTTTCAACCATTTCTTCAATACGCGCGGGATGGATACGACCATCTTGAACGAGTTTATCAAGTGCAATTCTTGCTGTCTCACGACGAATCGGGTCAAATCCTGATAAAATAACTGCTTCTGGCGTATCATCAATAATAAGATCAATTCCTGTCAAAGTTTCAAGCGTACGGATGTTTCGACCTTCTCGACCGATAATTCGGCCTTTCATTTCGTCATTTGGCAAGTTAACAACTGAGACAGTCGTTTCAGCAACATGATCTGCTGCGCAACGCTGAATAGCAAGTGAAAGAATTTCTTTCGCCTTTTTATCGGCGTCTTCTTTTGCACGGTTTTCTGTTTCTTTTACCATTATTGCAATGTCGTGGGAAAGTTCATTTTCAACACGATCTAAAATAATCGCTCTTGCATCTTCTCTTGTTAAGCTTGAAATGCGCTCTAGCTCTGTTTGCTGTGCACGTACTACTTCTTCAACTTTGCTTTCCATCTCTTCAATATGCTGTTGTTTAACAGTAAGAGAATCATCTTTCTTTTCAAGTAACGCTTCACGTTTATCAAGTGATTCGTCTTTACGATCAAGATTTTCCTCTTTTTGCATTAATCGATTTTCTTGTTTTTGAAGTTCTGCTCGACGATCACGAATATCTTGTTCTGCCTCTGTACGAAGCTGATGGATTTCATCCTTCGCTTCTAGTAAAGCTTCTTTTTTCAAAGCTTCCGCCTCGCGGGTTCCTTCATCAATAATTTGTTCTGCACTAGACTTTGCTCCCGCAATTTTAGCTTCAGCAATCGATTTACAAACAAAAAAGCCAACAACTGCACCGACGATTAGGCCAAGCAAAGCGAAGATGATTGTATTAGTATCCATCATTTCACCTCCCCTTGCTATAAACTTGTAAGTTTTAAATTTCATGTCGGCATGTACATCGTATTCACCTTTCAATATACACACAAAGGCTTTTAAACGCTAAAATGTTTTAAAAAGGGAAAATATACATCTTAATTGTAAATCTGTGCATTTTTATTGTCAAGCCTGCCTCTACAGTATATATTGAAATTTCGTATGTTACTTTTCTAGCATTAACAATTTTTACAAAAAAAAGACCCCTTCTTTGAAATAGAGGAGTCTTTTTTTATCTCGCAGCAAATTAAATATTTAAATCGCTTTGATCGTCATCCTCAGGAGCTGGCTCTCCATCTTGATCTAAACCATGATGTTCACGCACTTGTCCCGCAATTTCCTGACGAATATCAGTATTTTCTTTTAAGAATTGTTTTGCATTTTCACGACCTTGACCTAGACGCTCGTCATTATATGAATACCAAGATCCACTTTTTTGAACAATATCTAGTTCAGAAGCGATATCCAAGATTTCTCCCTCTTTTGAAATACCTTCTCCGTACATAATATCTACTTCAGCAGCACGGAAAGGCGGAGCTACTTTGTTTTTCACAACTTTAATTCTTGTTTTGTTACCTACAATATCGTTTCCTTGCTTTAACTGCTCTGCACGACGCACTTCTAGACGCACTGAAGAATAGAATTTAAGCGCACGTCCACCAGGAGTTGTTTCAGGATTACCAAACATAACGCCGACTTTTTCACGAATTTGGTTAATAAAGATAGCGATTGTTTTAGACTTGTTGATAGCTCCAGATAGTTTACGCAATGCTTGAGACATTAAACGAGCTTGTAGACCCACGTGAGAGTCTCCCATTTCTCCTTCAATTTCCGCTTTTGGCACTAATGCTGCTACTGAGTCAACAACAATAATATCTACTGCACCGCTTCGAACTAAAGCTTCAGCGATTTCTAAAGCTTGTTCTCCCGTATCAGGCTGAGATAATAATAGCTCATCAATATTCACACCTAATTTTTGAGCATATACAGGATCTAACGCGTGCTCCGCATCGATAAATGCAGCCTGTCCGCCCTGCTGTTGAACTTCTGCAATGGCATGAAGAGCAACTGTTGTTTTACCTGAGCTTTCTGGACCGTATACTTCAACTACACGTCCACGTGGATATCCACCTACACCTAAAGCTATATCTAACGCTAATGAACCACTTGGAATCGTAGAAATTCTTTTTTCCGTTTGTTCACCTAATTTCATAATTGAACCTTTACCAAATTGCTTTTCAATTTGTTTTAAAGCCATATCAAGGGCTGCTTGACGATCGTTCACTCAATTTCCTCCTCTATCTCTTTGAAATCATCTATAAACTGCAAACTTACTACGATGTAGTAGCAATGTCGAATTAACAACTTTCTATAACTTACTATACTAGTTTTTGAGTCGTTTGACAAGCAAAAAGCGAATAAATGTTCGTTTATTATTTTATAAAAAAAAGGCTGTTTTGGAAAAACCAAACAGCCTTTTTTCTTTATTTCTTTATCATCTTTAATACGTAATGACAGCCATAATTAACCGTTCGTGAACGAATCCCCTGGCGGCTTCCGGATAGCTGCAGGCTGTAAACTTGAGGAGCTTGATCTTTATAGGCTACCCCTATATATACTGTTCCTACAGGATGTCCTTCTTGTTTGGAGGGTCCAGCTACACCTGTAAACCCGATGCCAATATCCGTTTTGTATAACTGTTGAATACGCTGAGCCATTTCAGCCGCGCACTGCTCGCTAACGGCTCCGTACTGATTCAGCGTGTGTTCGCTCACTCCGAGAATATTTTGCTTGATTTCATAATGATAGGCGACCAGGCTACCTTTAACAACTTCTCCAGCACCTGAAACAGTTGTTAAACGTTCGCTGAATAAACCGCCGGTTAAACTTTCGGCTGAAGCAATCGTTAATCCTTGTGCCGTTAATTCTTTTACCAATTCATTATGTAAAGAAGTTGCTTCGTATCCATATAAATACTCGCCTACGCGCTCTGAAATGGTTTTTTCCACTTCGTCTAACATGCGCTGTGCTTCAGCAGCATCAGCGTGCTTAGCAGTTAAGCGAAGCGTCACTTCCCCATCTCCTGCTAGCGGTGCAATCGTCGGGTTGGTTTGTGCATCAAGCAAATCTTCAATTTCCGTCTCAAGCTGTGATTCTCCTATTCCGAAAAAGCGAAGAACGCGTGATTCAATACTTTCTTTTAATTCAAGCTTTTGAGCTAAAAATTCTTGGCCATACGATTCATACATTGGATAAAGCTCTTTTGGAGGCCCTGGAAATAGCATATAGTGTTTTCCCTCTACTGTAAGCCCCATACCTGGAGCCATTCCGTAATCGTTAGGGAGCACTGCCGAACCTTCTAGCACAATTGCCTGTTTTTTATTGTTAGGTGTCATGATACGATTTGACTGTTTGAAATAGGCTTCAATACTTTCAAGGGCTTCTGCATTTGTTGTCAGCTCTACTCCTAGCACACTCGCAATTGTTTCTTTTGTTAAATCATCTTTTGTAGGACCAAGCCCGCCTGTGAAAATAATTAACTCCGCACGCGTTTGAGCTGTAGCAATCACTTCTTTTAAGCGCTGTGCATTATCTCCTACTACCGTATGATAGTAAACATTAATTCCAAGTTCGGCTAATTTTTTCGATAAATACTGAGCGTTTGTATTGGCAATTTGTCCAAGCAGCAGCTCAGAGCCGACTCCAATAATTTCAGCGTTCATCATATCATCTCCATCTTACTTATTTTGAGTTAACAAAAGCCTGTTTGTTTTTAGCAAAGTAGTCCCAGCCTGAAATAACCGTAAAAATCACTGAGATCCAAAGCATTACGCTAGCAAATGGAATGGAAACCCATTCAAAAGGCAAGTTATACAACAGAATAGCTGAAATAGCTAAAATTTGAGTCCATGTTTTAATTTTACCTAACATATTTGCTGCTACAACTTCCCCTTCCCCTGCTAGTACAAGTCTTAAACCTGTGATAGCAAATTCACGGCTAATAATGATGATAGCAGCCCATCCTGCACCTGCAATTAAATCTAAGTCAACAATAGCTACAAGCGCAGCTGAAACCAATAGCTTGTCTGCTAGTGGATCTAAAAATTTGCCCAAGTTCGTGACTAAATCGTACTTTCGAGCATAGTATCCGTCTATCCAGTCTGTTGTAGATGCAATAATAAATAATGCTGCCCCTAATAGGTGAGCGATCGGGATCTCTTTTCCTGCTGCCTCCACTGTACCGAATGGTAGCGGCACCATCATAAAAATGAGGAATACGGGAATTAGAAAAATTCGCGAAATGGTAATCTTGTTTGGTAAATTCACTTCTTCTGCCTCCAATTACTGTTACAAACTGAAAGCGTGCAAACGAAGTTGTTTGCACGGCTTTGGTTTTATTATAGCGTGAATGAGTAATTAATTCACATATTATCTTTATTTACACCCTGATCACTTTTTAAAACAGGCTGTTTACTGTGCTTCTGCCGGCTGATATTGAATCGTTACAACTTGTCGAACTTGCTTGGATGAATCAAACGGCAAGTCAACCGCTTTTCCATTTACTTTTAACTCTACTCCAGGTGAATAACCGATGTTGACACGAGCTTCAGTTTCTTTCGTCAAATCAAATTCTTTTGTTTCACCTTTTTTTAGAATGGAGCTAAAGAAGGCATTCCCTTTTCCATTTTTCACATCTAACCAAGTATCTGCTTGAGTGGATGTTACTTCTAGATTAAATGCATCTGTACCGGAAAGAGCATACGTAGCACTTCTGCCTGTTTTTTGAACTTCCTTGTATTCTTGTTTACCGCTGTCTTTCTTTTCTTTTTCCGCTTTTTCTTTCTCAGCTTTTTCTTTTGCGGCTTTTTCTTTTTCAGCTTTTTCTTTTTCTTGTTCTTTCTTATCAGCAGCACTTTGTTCATCTTCTGACTTGCTATTGTCATTTTTTGCAGTAGTTTCATTCGTTTCTTCCTGCGTGTTAGACTGCTGAACTTCACTGTTTGGAGCTTCTTGGTTAGCCTGCTCCTTGTTTTTATCCGAGACGATATTTTGAGCGATTACCCAAATAATAATCCCAACAACTACAACTCCCGCCACCACTAGAACAGTTGGAAGGTAGTCATATGCTTTTGAAACTCCTTTTGTATGCTGAGGAATTTCTTTGCGGCTGCGAACGCGCGAAAGCTGCTGCGGCATGTCTTCTGTTTGAGTTGAAGGAATGTCTGATTTGTATTCTTCAAAGATAGCATCTGTGTCCAACCCAATTGCTTCGCAGTATTGCTTAATAAACGCTCGTACGTAAAATTTCCCAGGCATAACCTCATAATTGCCTTCTTCAATGCCAAGTAAATAGCGTTTTTGAATTTTCGTTAGTTTTTGTAAATCCTCTAACGACAATCCTTTGCTTTCTCGTTCTTGTCTTAACCTTTGTCCTAACTCTGTCAATGCTAACACCTACCAATTATGCTAAAAATCAAACATCGATAATCCACCGTCTTGAAACATTTGAGGACCTTCCATTATTTCATATGTAATTTTCTCATTGGGGTCGTTTCTTATTTCAATAATGTAGGCAAAATCATCTAACGAATACTCGGTATTTTGTACAAATACATCCGGATGCTCCACAATTTTTGTCGCGGGTACATTCATTACTTCTCGAACAAGCTGCCAGTGCTTTTCATTCGCTCGTTTTGTCGATACAATCCCGTCAATAATAAAAATATTATCAGCGTTGTATTCGTCAGCAATAAGCTGACTGCGAATCGTTTGTTTTAAGAGTGTAGAAGACACAAAAAGCCACCTTTTGTTCGCACATACGCTAGCTGCTACAATGGATTCGGTTTTGCCTACTCGCGGCATACCTCGAATGCCGATAAGCTTATGACCGTCTTGTTTAAACAGTTCCGCCATAAAATCTACGAGCAAACCTAATTCATCTCTTACGAAACGGAACGTCTTTTTATCATCTGCATCCCGCTGAATATAGCGACCGTGACGCACTGCTAACTTATCACGCAATTTAGGCGGTCTCATTTTTGTCACAATGATATTATCCATTGTTTTCAAAATAGATTCAAGCCTGTCTATTTGCTCATGTGAATCACAGCGCAGCAATAATCCACGGCGAATATCATCCACTCCATTAATTGTGACAATGTTAATTGACAACATTCCAAGAAGCGATGAAATATCACCTAAAAGACCCGGACGATTTTTTTGTATTTGATATTCTAAATACCACTCAATTTTCTCCATCAAACCCCTCCCATTTCTTGGCTGGCCTTCGAGAGGTGCCCCCTTTTTTTCACCTAGTTTAACTATAAATGATTTCCATTATATTATAAACCCTAAAGACAAGTAGTTCTACATTTGTTATGTATGTAAGCGCTTATTTATTTGTACTATTTAATTCTAAGAAAAAAGGAGCTTTCACACGCGGTGAATTAGCTCCTTTTTAGAAACGATAACTTATTTTACTGATCCGTTATTTTGAACTAATTTCACCATGCTGCTCGCAATCGCATGCTGCTCTTCTTTAGAAGCAACGCTCCAAAGGTCTGCTAAAATTCGCTCTTGATCATTTTTTGCATCAACTTGGTTTGCTAAATATCCACCAATTTGATAAGCAAGATCATGAATAACTTCTTCTTGCATTCCTTCGTTTTGCGCATGATGTAAACGGTCGCCTAAAAAATCTTTCCAGCTATCCCAGTTTTCTAATACTGACATGAGTAGCCCTCCTTAAGGTTTATTCATATCATAGTTTGTACCGTGTTTTTGATTTTATGCACACTTTATATGTACCAACCGCCATTAACCGATAATATTTGTCCCGTTATGTAGGAAGCTCGTGAAGATATTAAATATGAAACGGCATCTGCCACTTCTTTTGGATATCCTATTCTTCCTAAAGGGATCTCTTCAGCCAGCTCTTTAACCTCTTCTTTTGAATAGCTGGCCATCATATCCGTTTCAATCGCTCCGGGGGCAACTCCATTTACTCGAACCCCACTTAGTGCAACCTCTTTTGCCAAAGCTTTTACAAACGTATTTTGTGCACCTTTTACCATGGAATAAAGGACTTCAAATGAAGCTCCTGTAAGTCCCCAAATGGAAGAAATCATGATGATTTGCCCGCTTTTAGCACTAATCATTTTAGGTAATAAAGCTTTGGTAATAACAAAGGGAGCCGTGATGTGAAGATAGATCATTTCTTCAGTTTCTTTTGCCGGAGTATCTGTCATTAACCCGCTAACGCTTCGTCCGCTGTTATGAATAATAACTTCTACCGGAACAATAATTTCCTCTAAAAACTTCTCCACTCCCTCTTTACATGATAAATCCGCTTGTACCGTAAACACGGTTTTTACCTTTTCAGCAAGCTCATGTGCAAGCGCCTCTATTCTGTCTCTTCGTTGATGGTAATGCAAAATAAGCGAATATCCATCCTCAGCCAATTGCTTGGCAATCGCTGTGCCAATTCCTCCGCTTGCACCTGTCACAAGGGCAAATTTCTCCATAACCTTCTCTCCTTTACATGCAAAAAAGCTGATGAACATCAGCTTTTTTGGCAACAATCATCTTTATTTAGGTACTACTTCACAAACCGTAAAGTTCTTTTCATCAATAATCTCGTTTAGCACATCTTTTATTTCGTTCACCTTCAGTTTTTCCAGCGTTTCAACAATATTAAATAAATTCATATCATTAAATGCATAGCGTGTAAACTGATTAGCGATAAACTCAGGTGAGTTTAATGAACGTAAAAATCCGCCGATTTTCTTTTTACGGATACGCTCAAGCTCCTCTTCTGTTAGTGATTTTGTTTTCATTTCAAGTAAAATTTGTTTAACACGATCATACAGCTGCTCCGGTTGGTCCGTATCTCCTCCGATAAGAGCAAAACCAAATCCTCTTTCCTCCGTATAATCATAAGCAAATGTTTCATCAATGAGCCCGTCTGCATATAACTCCTCATAGTACGAAGAGCTTTTACCAAATGCGTAATCTAAAATAATATTCATTGCTAACTCATATTTAAGCATTTCTCCACCTGAACGCTGCGGTTTTTTCGCTTTTAGACCCACCATACATTTAGAAGACTGCACCGGCATTTTTAGTACTTGTTTTTCTTGATCCACCGTTTCAGGCTCTTCGTCAAAATGACGCTGTATGTCAGAGATTTCTTTATAATCTTTTTTCTGCTGATTGTCTCGAACTTGCTTCATTACCTTTTCCGCATCAACAGGACCTACAATGAACAACAGCATGTTGCTTGGATGGTAGAATGTTTCATAGCATGTATACAGCAAATCTTTATTAATATGTGAAATCGATTCAATCGTGCCGGCAATATCAATTTTAACAGGGTGGTTTTTGTACATATTTTGAATGGTGCCAAAATACAAGCGCCAGTCCGGATTGTCGTCATACATTGTAATTTCTTGACCGATAATGCCTTTTTCTTTTTCGACCGTTTTTTCTGAGAAGTACGGCTCTTGTACAAAGTCCACTAATGTTTCAAGGTTTTCTTCAAAATTTGACGTACAGCTGAATAAGTAAGCTGTGCGGGTAAAAGAAGTAAATGCATTGGCCGAAGCGCCTTGTTTACTAAACTGCTGAAAGACATCCCCGTCTTCTTTTTCAAATAATTTATGCTCTAAAAAGTGTGCGATTCCGTCCGGAACTTTTGTCATTTCATTTTCATTTAGCGGTACGAATTGATTGTCAATCGATCCGTAGTTCGTTGTAAAGGTAGCAAACGTTTTGTTAAACTCCGGCTTTGGCAAAATATATACCTGTAGCCCGTTATCCATTTTTTCATGATACAGCTGTTCCTGAAGCTGCGAAAATTCAATTTTCTCCATTTTCTTCACCGCCCGTTCCTGTTAAGAAATAAATTGTATCCATTTCAATTTTCTCAGCCACTTTAATAATTTCCTGCTTAGATACCGCATCAATATGCTTTAAGTATTCGTCAATTGAAATGTCTTTGCCTGTTAATTCATTATGATACATAACCTCTACTAGTCCTCGTGGAGTATCCACCGTTTCAAGCAGCTGATTGTGAATGACGGCTTTTGTTTGAGCGATTTCGCCGTCTGTGAACGACCCTTGCTTCATCTCCTGCATTTGTTCTTTAATAATGGTCACGGCTTGGTCGTAATTTTTAGCATCAATACCCGACATCACCATCAGTAACCCCTTATGACTTTCTACCCTTGAAGCGGCATAATAGGCTAAGCTTGCTTTTTCACGCACATTGATAAATAGCTTAGAATGTGAGAAACCTCCGAATATACCGTTAAATACTTGCAGAGCAAAATACTGCCTATCTCCGTATACAACATTTGTGCGGTAGCCAATATTTAATTTCCCTTGTTTTACTTCTTGTTTTTCCACTACTTCATTTACTTTTGAGATATCTTTAGACGTAATAGAATCTTCAATGTCTTTTTGCTCGCGCTTTGGTAACGTAAATGTTTCTTTTACTGTTTGTAAAACCTCTTCGACTTGCAAATCTCCAATAGCATAAAGGTGAATGGCATCTTCTTTTAACACCTGCTGATAATAGGCGTACAAACTTTCACCTGTAATTTCTTCCACGTCGTCAATTTGACCGTTTACATGTAAAGAGTAAGGTTCTTCTTTACACATTTCTTCAACTAGTCTTAAATTAGCATAGCGCATTTTATCATCAAATACGGCTTGAATTCTCTGACGAAGCGAACGCTTTTCTTTTGTCATAATATCCTTTAAAAAAGAGTCCCCTTCAACTGCTGGCTTTAATAAAATATCGCCAAGAAGCGCTAACGCTTTTTGCAAAAGCGGAGTTGAATCTTTCAAATATTTTTCGTTCGCTATATCAATGCGAATCGTAATATCGTGGTTATCACCTTTTTTTGTTAAGTCTACTTGTAAAGTAGCACCATAAAGCTCATCTAAATATGTACGAAGCTTTGTCGTAGACGGCAGCGACTCGGTAGCGCTTTGAAGCACATAAGGTAAAAGGGCACGCATTGTCACCGTTTTCTTATCTAAAGGGGCATTTAGTTTTAAAATGAACGTGTTTGTTTTGTACTTAGCTGTTTGAATGGTATGAACAGTCAATCCTTCTAGTTCATGTTTTTGTTCAGTCAATAATTTCATATATAAACCTCCTTTTAAATTTTGATGTATTAACTAGACAATACTTCTATTTTGAATCTTTAACGCTAATTTTAGTCTTATAACCACTATATCGAATTCAAGGAAACATTTTCAAGTAACTTGCCGCGCGCTTCCTCATTTCTTTTCATATTCTTTCTCTCAATGAAAAAAAGGCGGAGAAAAGAATATGATTTCTTTGTCTCCACCTTCTATATTTATCCAACTTTAGTCATTGTTAGACCTTATATAGTGGATTTATTAGCGGCGGCCTTTTTCGTAAGGAACGCCTAGCGCTTTAGGAGCCTCAGCACGTCCTACAAAACCAGTAAGTGCTAAGATTGTTAATACGTACGGTGCAATAGTTAAAAGGACGGATGGGATATCTTGAATAACCGGAATCTGAGCTCCCGTGATACTCAAAGACTGTGCTAATCCGAAAAACATGGCTGCACCTAAAGCACCAATAGGATGCCATTTCCCAAAAATCATAGCTGCAATAGCAAGGAACCCTTGTCCAGCAATCGTTCCTGCTGCAAAGTTTGTAGCGATAGACGTAGCATACACGGCTCCGCCGATTCCAGCGAACATGCCAGAAATCATAACCCCAACGTAACGCATTCTCACAACTTTGATCCCCATTGTGTCTGCTGCCATTGGGTGTTCACCAACTGAACGAAGACGAAGACCAAACGGCGTTTTATAAATGATGTACCATACAGCAAAAGCTAGCACAATTGCAATATAAGACGTAATAGGAACATTCGAAAACAGAATTTTACCGATTACTGGAATGTCTGATAGACCTGGAATACTTACTTTATCGATACGGAATTGGATAAAATCAGTTTGTCCTTTCCCAAAAATCTTTTTGATTAAAAAGATTGAAAGACCCGCAGCTAGAAAATTCAGCGCTACCCCGCTTACAGTTTGATCTGCTTTTAATGTAATACTTGCAACAGCATGAATCAGCGAGAACACAGCGCAAACAACAGCCGCAATTACTATCGCTACCCACGGAGCCCAAGCACCTAATGAATCCTGAAGTAAAAGGGTTGAAACAATACCTGTGAACGCGCCAAACATCATCAGCCCTTCTAATCCGATGTTCACGACCCCGGAACGTTCACTAAATATCCCTCCTAGCGCGGTAAAGATCAGCGGTGCAGCTGAATAAAGCGCCGCTGGAATAATAATGGCTAACACCTCTAAGAAGTTCATTTTGCTCCCCCCTTGCCTGCACGGCCAAGCACCCAGCGAATTAAATAACTAGATGCAACAAAAAAGATAATAAGCGCAATGACAATTTGAATTAATTCAGACGGTACGCCTGTCATAAAGTTCATTTGAGGAGCCGCAGTTTGCAATCCTCCGAAAAAGAATGAAGCTAATAAAATTCCAATTGCACTGTTAGCTCCTAAAAGGGCTACGGCGATACCGTCAAATCCCGTACCTGTAAACGCAGTGAATGTACCCATATACTGAAATGTTCCAAGCCCTTCCATTGCCCCGGCAAGCCCGGCAAAAGCGCCTGAAATCGCCATGGATAACACAATGTTTCGGCCTACATTCATTCCTGCATACTGTGAAGCATGTTGATTAAAACCAACAGCTCTTAGCTCGAAGCCCTTAGCTGTTTTATTCAAAATAAACCACATTACGACGGCTGCAGCGATGGTAATAAGAATGCCGTAATGAAGGCGAGAGTTATTGGTTAACTGTGCTAAAAAGCTTGATGCTAAAGATGCCGATTCTTTAATATCATACGATTTTTCATTACCCGCGTATAAATACGTACGGATTAAGCTGCTCGTTGTATAAAGGGCAATATAGTTCATCATGATGGAAACAATTACTTCATGAACATGAAATTTTGCTTTTAAAAATCCTGGAATAAACGCCCAAACTGCTCCAGCTGCAGCTGCTGCTAATACAGCTAAAGGAATATGAATGACTGCTGGTAAATCAAACGCATACCCAACCCATACTGAAGCCAACCAGCCAACTAAAAGCTGTCCTTCTACTCCAATGTTAAAGAGACCGGTTTTATAAGCAAACGCAACCGCAATACCAGCCAGAGCAAGAGGAGTCATGGCACGAATCGTTTCTCCAATGGCTTTTGGCGTTCCAAACATCCCGTCAAAAAGAGATTGATAGCCAAGCATCGGATCATAGCCGCCTAGTAACATAATAACCGCTCCGGCAATGAGTCCTAATATGGCCGATACAACAGGAATCAAAATCATCATTACACGTTCATTTTTCACAAGTTTATTCATGCTGTTCCACCCGCTTTCTCACGCGTACCGCCTGCCATTAATAATCCTAACTCTTGTTCATTGGTTTCTTTTGGATCTACAATGTCGACTATTTCCCCTTCATAAATAACCGCAATGCGATCGCTTAGATTCATTACTTCATCTAGTTCTAGCGAAACGAGCAGCACTGCCCGTCCTTTATCTCGTTCTTCAATCAGCTTTTTATGAATAAATTCAATGGCTCCTACATCAAGCCCCCTCGTTGGCTGAGCTGCAATTAATAGTTCCGGACTGCGGTCTACTTCACGGGCAATAATGGCTTTTTGCTGATTTCCGCCCGATAGCGACCGCGCTTGCGTATATTCACTAGGCGTTCGCACATCATATTCTGCAATTAACTCTTTTGCTTTTTTATACAGCTCTTTATAATTCAAAATACCTGATTTAGACATCGGCTTTTGATAATACGTTTGAAGACCGATATTTTCACCAATTGTATAATCTAATACCAGTCCGTGCTTATGGCGATCCTGCGGAATATGTCCTACTCCTGACTCCGTAATTTTACGAGTGGATAACGTAGACAGCTCTTGATTTTTTAATGTGATCGAACCCGACTTTATTTTTCTCAGACCCGTAATTGCCTCAATCAGCTCTGTTTGACCATTTCCATCTACACCCGCGATGCCTACAATTTCGCCTGCTCGAACGCTTAGATTAAGTGAACTTACAGCCTCTACTCCTCGGCTGTCTTCTACTACTAATTCTTTTATTGTTAACACAGCTTCTTTTGGAGTCGCTGTTTTCTTTTCAGTTTTAAAATGAACTTCTCTTCCTACCATTAAAGCGGCAAGTTCATCAGGGTTCGTTTCTTGCACATTTACCGTGCCAACTCCCACACCTTTTCGAATAATTGTACAGCGGTCGCACACTGACATAATTTCTTTTAATTTATGCGTAATTAAAATAATTGACTTTCCTTCTTGAATTAACTTTTTCATAATTTGAATTAATTCCGTAATTTCTTGAGGTGTTAAGGCGGCAGTAGGTTCATCAAAAATAAGAATATCGGCTCCTCTGTAAAGCGTTTTTAAAATTTCCACTCGCTGCTGCATGCCAACTGAGATATCTTGAATCTTCGCATATGGATCTACCGATAATCCATATTGATTTGAAAGCTCTTGAATATCTTGAGCTGCTTTTTTAATGTTGATTTTCCCCGTTCGCGTCGGTTCGTTCCCAAGAATAATATTTTCTGTTACTGTAAAGTTTTGAACAAGCATGAAGTGCTGATGAACCATCCCAATTCCTAAGTCGTTCGCTACGTTAGGGTCCGTGATTTTGACTTCTTGGCCGTTTACACGAATCTGCCCTTTTTCAGGCTGATAAAGTCCAAATAAAACGTTCATCAGCGTTGACTTACCTGCACCATTTTCTCCTAACAAAGCATGAATTTCTCCCTTTTTCACTTGGAGTGTAATATTGTCATTAGCGACAATACCGGGAAACTCTTTGCGAATATCTAGCATTTCAATAACATATTCCACTGCTTTCACTCCCTATTCCTGCCTGCTACAGGATTCTGTCTTCGGTTTTTTGGCTATGAAAAAGGCTAGTTTTCACTAGCCTTTTATACTCATATAATCATTGCTTAACAGACGTCAGCTTATTTTTTTAGCGTTTTTTCAAACTCTTTAAATTCTTTATCCGTTTGAGGCACTGTAATGTCACCGTCTAGAATCTTTTGCTTATACTCATCAACTGCTTTTAACGCATCTTTACTTACATTATCTTGTGATGGGGCAATTCCTACTCCGTCTTCTTTTAAGCCAAACACAACTTCTTTACCACCTGGGAATTTATCGTCCATTGCTTTTTTTGCAACATCTTCTACAGCCAAGTCAACGCGTTTAACCATCGACGTTAACGTTACGTTTTCAGGCATACCTTCTTCATGCTGATCGCGGTCAACTCCAATTACCCAAACCTTTTTATCCTTACCGCCTTTTGAACGGTTTTTAGCTTCTGTAAATACGCCGTTTCCAGTACCGCCAGCCGCTTGATAAATAATATCGGCGCCTTTGCTGTAAATAGTAGAAGCAATAGCTGAACCTTTTTCTGGAGAGTTAAAACTTTCTGCGTATTGAGAGATAACTTCAGCATCTGGGTTTACAGATTTAACACCTGCTTTAAATCCGTTTTCAAACTTCTTGATTAATGGAGATTCAACACCTCCGATAAAGCCGATTTTGTTCGTTTTCGTTTGTTTAGCTGCTACTACACCTACTAAGAAAGAGCCTTGCTCTTCTTTAAATAGAATGCTTGCCACGTTATCTAAGTTCTCTGACTTTAGCGTATCGTCTACTAATGCAAAGTTAGCGTCTGGATACTGCTTTGCTGCTTTTTTAATATCTTCTTTTAACAAAAAGCCAATTCCATACGTCAAGTTGTAGCCACTCTCAGCAAATTTAGAAAGATTGCTCTCGTATTCAGACGCTTTTGTAGACTGCAAATACTTATATCCAGTCCCTTCATCAAGTCCGTTATCTTTCCCAAACTTTGTAAGACCTTCCCAAGCAGATTGGTTAAACGATTTATCGTCTACCCCGCCCGTATCTGTTACCATTCCCACTTTAAAATCTGCCGCTTTTTTATCTCCGCCGCTCTTACCTGCGTCGTCTGAGCCACACGCACTTAAAAGTGTTCCTGCCGCTAATACTAGTGATAATGCAAGTCCCGTTTTACGTTTTAACATGTTTTAACCCCCTGAATAGTTTTAAAAGTATAAAGCCAATTTTCTATTTCGTCCTTGTGACCTACATTTGACACCTCCTTAAAAGGACAATGTTAAATAGTTGGAAATTTTCTGACATTTAACCACAAAAAAAACTAGACGCGTTTACGCAGTACTTGGAAACTAAATTGATCTGCTTTAAAATAATTGATGGAATATAAAATGGGTTCATCATGCTGGTCATAATGCATTTGTTTCAGTACAAGCAAAGCGGTTTCTGGCTCGCATTGTAAAATAGGAGAAACTTTTTCATGATAGCCTAGAGGCTCAATGTTTGCCACGGCGTATGCAATGTGCTTTCCTGCTTGTTTTTCAAGAATTTCTAGCAAAGACTCTTGTTTATATTCAAAATTTTCAGTCAATATTCTTTGAGGAACCTTGTCCATGCAATATACAACCGGCTCTCCGTTTGCCGTTCTCACCCGTTCAACAAATAAAATCTGTTCGTCTTCCCCGCATGCAAAACGTGTTAAATCATTTTCAGACAACTCTTGTATTTGAGAAGATAAGAAGATTGTTCCAGCCTTCATACCGGCTTGTTCAATCATATGTGTTATACTATTTAGTTGCTCAATCCCTGACAAAAAAGTAGGCTTCGTGTTGACAAATGTTCCCACGCCGTGTCTGCGAACAATAATATTCTCTTCTTCTAATATGCGAAGTGCCTCACGTAGCGTTGCGCGGCTAACCCCTAGCTGCTTTGATAAATCAAACTCTGAAGGGAGTCTTTCCTTTTCTTTAAAAATTCCTTTTTCTATATTTTGTTTAATTTTATCAATCACTTGTAAATACAAGTGCCGATTATCCGCACGTATAGACATCACTCTTCCTCCATATTAAAAAGTCATCAGACCTCTGATGTTCGACTACTTAATCGAAAATAATATATCATTTTTCGACAGATAAATAAATAGGTTATATTAATTTTTTATTAAAATTTTTAATATTTTTTTAAAAAAATGAATTTTTGTTATTTTTTAATGTCAGCATACCTAACAACCTGCTTTTCTTCTAATATTAGATAAAAACCAAACATTTTAGTCATTAAATTTTTTAATATTCGTTTTTATTTCATTTATTTAGCATGACATATTTTTGTATGATACTATTCTTCCTCTCTTTCGTTTCATAAAAAAGATGACTTGCACATATGCAAGTCATCTTTTCTAGTAACATTATTAAGATCCAACATCCTCATTCTGCTGAGAAATCAGGACGGAACGCGGCTTACTTCCTTCATAAGGTCCCACCACTCCACGCTCTTCCATTGCATCGATTAAGCGCGCAGCCCGGTTATAGCCAATTCGAAAGCGTCGCTGCAGCATAGAAACAGAAGCTGTTTGCATTTCTGCTACAAGCTGTACCGCTTCGTCATATAGCTCATCTGCAAAATCATCAACTTGTTCAGGAGCATCGGTTGGAATCATTTCTTCTTGATACTGCGCTTTTTGCTGTGCAATTACAAAATCAACAATCTCTTCTACTTCTTCATCTGATAAAAAGGCACCTTGCACACGCACAGGTTTTGAAGCTCCAACAGGCATGAACAGCATATCTCCTCTTCCTAGAAGCTTTTCAGCTCCTCCCATATCTAAGATCGTACGAGAGTCAGTTTGTGAAGATACACTAAAAGCGATTCGGGAAGGAATGTTAGCTTTAATAACTCCCGTAATAACATCTACTGATGGTCGCTGTGTAGCAATAATCAAATGAATGCCGGCAGCACGAGCCATTTGAGCAAGACGTGTGATCGAATCTTCTACATCAGATGAAGCAACCATCATCAAGTCAGCCAACTCATCGACAATCACCACAATATAAGGAAGAGTCGGCTGTTTTGCATCGGCGTCTCCATCGTCATTCATACGTTTTACTAAATCGTTATATCCTTCAATGTTTCTCGTTCCGCTGTGTGAAAACAGCTCATAACGTCGCTCCATTTCATTTACAACTTTCTTTAAGGCTTGAGAAGCTTTTTTCGGATCCGTTACAACAGGAGCCAATAAATGCGGAATACCATTGTACATATTGAGCTCAACCATTTTAGGGTCAATCATCATTAATTTTACTTCATGAGGCTTTGTCCTCATTAAAATACTAATAATAATACCGTTGATACATACACTTTTTCCGCTTCCGGTTGCCCCTGCTACAAGCATATGAGGCATTTTATTAAGCTCTGCTAGCACAGCTTCACCTGAAATATCTCTTCCTAAACCAACTAATAGCTTTTTATCCGGTCGGTTATTTTCAGTTGCTTCAAGTACTTCTCTAAGTGAAACCATCGCTACTTCTTCATTCGGCACTTCAATTCCTACCGCTGATTTCCCGGGAATTGGAGCTTCAATCCGAATATCTTTGGCAGCTAATGCAAGTGCTAGATCATCACTTAAATTAACAATCTTACTTACTTTTACTCCTACATCAGGATATACTTCATATTTTGTAACAGCTGGTCCAAGGTGAACTTTTGCCACTTTTGCTTTTACGCCGAAGCTTTGAAACGTTTTTTCAAGTTTTTCGGCATTTTTATAAATGTTTTTATGCTCTTTTGCCTGGTTGCTTTTCTTTGGCATCGTTAATAGCTTGATAGGAGGAAGCTCATACTCTTTATTTTCCGTTTCAGTAAATGTAATCATAGGAGCTTTTTCTTCTTCCTGTTCCTTTTGCGGCCTTGGCTGTTGCGGTGCAGCAGCTACAGGCTTCGATTCCACAACCGGCGGCACCGGAGCTATAGGAGCAGCAGCAGGTTGACTAGACTCTTCCTCTCCGTAGTCAAAGTGTTCAATAATTGGAGGCGAAGGTGCTTCTACTTCTATGTCCATGCTTTCTTCAGGCTCTTGAACAGCTTTTTCTTGGCGTCTCTTTTTTGTTGTTTTGGGAGCTTTTTTCTTTTTATGTTTCCACGTCTGAATATCTTGCCAGCCTTCTTTTAACTCCGTTGTTAAAAAATTCACTAGAGGTGACAAAAGTTTTAATACCGTTTCGTGAAGCGAACGTCCGGTAATAAGCAGTACTCCAATCACAATAAGCAAGGCAGCGATAAGTTCTGTTCCTAAGCTATCAAATAGATAGTAGAACATGGCAAACATAATAGCTCCTATCATCCCTCCGCCTAAATCACTGTGATTCGATTGGCCCGTTGCTTCGAGCATATACAAATCCCACGTGTTCATAATGACAGACGGATCTGTAAACGTTCCGTTTTTTGATAAATTTTCAAATAACGTAACATGACTAAACAGTAAAATAGATAAAATAATGAGATATGTACCGATAAGCTGCCGCGTCACTAAAGGAGGCATTTCCCTTTTCCAAATAATATAAACAGATAGAATAGCCATTCCTATTAAACACAGCATATACCATTCGCCAATAAATAAGCGGACCACTAGTACAAGGGCCTGTCCTACAGCACCAAGTCCTGCCATGGCAATTAACGTTAATGCTAATAAAAATAAGCCAATAAGCTCAAAGCGCAATATGCGTTTCCATTCATCCTTTTTTATTTGACCTCTTCGTTTTTTCTTTGCCATTTTTCCACTCCAATCAACGTCCAACGCTCTATGTTGATTTTGTTTCTTTTATCAGTTGAATAAAAAAGCAGCCAATACAGCGGCTGCCTTCTTCGTCATATTCATTATACCATATTCACCATAATTATACTGAAATCCTTACGACAAAATTTGACCAGGATAATAATTTTCATTCAAATAATCTTGAGGATTCGTGCTTAAAATCCTCACAATTTGCTGTTGCTTTTGTTCATTTTCTTCAACAATAACCGGGATTCCATTATGGCTAATAAGCTTTGGCTGAGATTGTTCTTGTTGATAAGACTGCTGAAAGATTAGTTCTTGCGGCATCATTGTATACAAAATCATTGCAGCAGCTGCTCCTCATTCTGACGTCCTTGCTCAATCAGTTCATTCAACTTTTTGATCGCTTGAGCAACTCCGCCTACTTCGTTAATTAACCCGTATGAAACAGCATCTCCGCCAACTACATTTGTCCCGATATCACGCGTTAAGTTCCCTTTTGAAAACATAAGTTCTTTAAACTTTTCTTCTGAAATATGAGAGTGTTCTCTCACAAAGTTAATCACGCGCTCTTGCATTTTATCTAAGTATTCAAATGTTTGCGGTACACCAATAACAAGACCTGTTAAGCGAATAGGGTGAATGGTCATGGTCGCTGTACCGGCAATATACGAATAATCAGTTGAAACCGCAATTGGAACACCGATTGAATGTCCGCCTCCTAACACAATGGACACAGAAGGCTTGGATAACGAAGCAATCATTTCAGCAATTGCAAGACCCGCTTCTACATCTCCACCTACTGTATTCAAAATAATAAGCAATCCTTCAATTTTTGGATTTTGTTCAATCGCCACAATTTGCGGGATGACATGCTCATATTTTGTCGTTTTGTTTTGAGGAGGCAGCTGCATGTGCCCTTCTATTTGTCCTACAATCGTTAAACAGTGAATATTAGAATCCTGAGGAAGCTGAGCCACGTTGGTCTGTCCTAATTGTTGAATTTTATCTAATATCCCGCCCTTGCTTTCTTCATTTTTATTAGGCTGCTGAGGCGCTTCATCAGAATGTAATCTTTCGTTATTTTCAAACATATTCTAGCTCCTTTCACTTATTGATAGTAGTAGTATGAACTTCTCATAGTTATTACATCCGCATCAGCTGCAAATAAAAAGCCTTCCCAGCGGGAAGGCTTCACATTAGATTTCCATAATAATCGGTAAAATCATCGGTTTACGACGGGTTTTTTCATATAGAAATTGATTTAAACTTTCTCTCATTTTTAATTTTAATGAAGACCACTCGATCACTTTGTCTTCCATACACTTTTCTAAAATTTGCTGAACAATCTTCGTTGCTTCTTCTAAAAGCTTTTCTGATTCTCTTACATAGACGAATCCGCGGGAGATGATTTCTGGCCCCGCTACTACCGTTTTTTGGCGTTTATTAATCGTAACTACTACCGTTAAGATTCCGTCCTGTGACAGCAGCCTGCGGTCTCTCAGAACGATATTTCCAATATCACCGACGCCTAGGCCATCAATAAGCGTATTTCCTGCTTGAATAGAACCGCTAGGGTACATGCGAGCATCTTTAAACTCAACTCGCTCACCTTTTTCAAGCAAACAAATATGATCTTCTGATATTCCTAATTGACCGGCCAGCTTTGCATAAGCTTTTTGTTTTCGATACTCTCCATTCACAGGCATGACATATTTCGGCTTTGTTAAGTTAATCATAAATTTTAATTCTTCTTGACTGCCGTGTCCGGAAGCCTGCACTTTCTTCTGAGCAAACACTACGCTTGCTCCTAAACGAAAGATGACGTCAATTGTTTTTGAAAAGGTCGTTTCGTGCCCCGCCACAGGTGTAGCAGCCAGCAGGACCGTATCATCTTGTTTGATTTGAATAAATTTATGGGACTGTTTAGCCATTCGAGTAAGACCTAAAATCGGCTCTCCGTGATGACCTGTTGTTAAAATAACCGTTTCATGTTCTGAAAGATCTTTTAGCTTTTGCACAGGAACAATTAAATCCTCAGGCAGCTGCAAATGTCCAAGTTTTGCTGCAATATCAATGATTTTCAGCATATTTTTTTCCATAACGATCAGATTGCGGCCGTGCTGATATGCGGCATGAATGATTTGCTGAATACGGTGCAGATTGGAACTGTATGCAGCAACAATGATTCGACCTTTGCTTTTATAAAAAGCGTCGGTAATATTTTGTCCAATGACGGCTTCGGAAACTGTATAGCCCGGCTTATCCGCATTTGTACTGTCTGAAAGCAAACACAGCACGCCTTGTTCTCCAATGGCAGCCATTTTTCCAATATCAGCGCTTTGAATGCTGACTGAATTTTGATCAAATTTAAAATCACCTGTATATACAATCGCACCTTGATTTGTTTGTAAACAAATACCGACTGAATCTTGGATGCTGTGTTGCGTTCTGAAAAATGAAATATCTACTCCTTCAAACGATAAAACCGTTGACGAAGTGATAGGATGTAAAGCTTCATATTTTTTAATTCCATATTCTTTTAACTTTTCTTTGATAAGTGCTAGCGTTAATTCTGTACCATATACAGGCACATCCAATTTTTGAAGTATAAAGGGAATAGCGCCAATTTGTTCTTCGTGTCCATGAGTAACAAATATGCCTTTTACGTTCTGCTGATTTTCTACTAAATATGTAATGTCCGGAATGACAATATCAATTCCTAACATTTCCCCTCCCGGAAACTTTGATCCTGCATCTAACACATATATGTTTTCATTGATTTCCACCACATACATGTTTTTTCCAAGTTCTCCGACTCCACCCAAGGCTGAAATTTTAATATTTTCTGTCTTTTCTAGTACCATAAGCTCCTCCTACTTACTTTCACCCGTTCAATTTCATTTGCTTACATTATAACTGAAGTAAGAATTGGAATACAAGAAATTTCATTCGTCTATTTCCGTCATCTGCTCTTCTATTATCTTATAAGAAAAAAACGTCTCTTTATCGACTCGTATATACGGTCAATGAAGAGACGTTTAAAAAACATACTTATAGCTTATAGCGTATTTAATGTGCTGACTAACGTTTGGCGTTCTTCTTCCGTTAACGGAACTAAAGGTAATCGTACCGATCCTACGTCTAACCCTTTTAGCTGTAAAGCTGTTTTAACAGGCGTTGGACTTGGAGCCGCAAAAAGAGATTTCATAATGGGTACAATACGCTGATGAATTTTTGCTGCTTCCTTCGGATTTCCCGACTCATACAGCTTAACCATCTCTTGCATTTCATTCCCAATAACGTGAGAGGCAACAGAAATAATACCAGTTCCTCCAACTGCTAGTACCGGTAGTGTTAAACCATCATCACCGCTGTATAAAGCAAAATCATCGCTTGTTTGTGCGATAATAGCTGTCATTGCGTCAAGATCTCCGCTTGCATCTTTTAACGCTACAACATTTGGCAGTTCAGCTAGGCGTACAATTGTATCAACAGACATATTGATAACAGATCGCCCTGGAATATTGTATAACATGACAGGCAGCTCTGTACTTTCAGCAATTGTTTTAAAATGCTGATATAAGCCTTCCTGATTCGGCTTGTTGTAATAAGGTGCTACAATCATAATCGCATCTACGCCGATTTCTTCTGCCTTTTTTGTTAATTCAATTGATGCATACGTATTGTTGCTTCCTGTACCAGCCACAACAGGTACACGGCCATCTACTACCTTTACTGAGTGGCGGAACAGCGCCAGCTTTTCTTCTGTTGAAAGCGTAGGAGATTCACCCGTTGTTCCTGCAATAACCAACGCATCCGAACCGTTGCTGATTAAATAGTTAATAAGCTGCGTTGTTTTTTCAAAATCAATATTTCCTTTATGATCAAAAGGCGTTACCATCGCTGTTGCGACTTTCCCAAAATCAATCATGTTTTCACTCCTTGAAATTGCATTATCCCTATTCATGTAATGAACCGTTAGCTTATAGCTAACGGAACATGTAGTTTATCTCTTTTGCGGTGCTTTTGACAACTCAAAGGCACCATGAAGAGCATTAACGGCTTTCTTTAAATCCTCTTCTTTTACAAGCACCCAAATCGTCGTATGGCTGTCAGCAGATTGTAAAATCTGAATACCTTCGCCAGAAAGGGCTGTAACAATTTTAGATGTAACACCAGGCACCCCTGCAATTCCTGCTCCAACCGTTGACACTTTGGCACAGTTGCGAATAACAGCCGGCTCATACCCCAGCGCATGAAGCACATCAATCGCTTTGTCAGTTGCTTCATCTGTTACCGTATATACAACACCCTTCGGTGAAATATTGATAAAATCTACGCTGATTTTTTCTTGTGCCATTGCTTTGAATACTTCTGCTTGCGTATCATAATGGCCTTCTTTACTAAAAACTTTAATTTGAGTGACGTTGGATACGTGCGCGATGCCTGTTACAAGGCGTTCTTGTACATCGCTTCCACGCTGCTGTGCTTCACCTTGAGATGTAACGAGCGTACCTGTTGAATCAGCATACGTGGAACGGACGCGCATCGGTACTTTTGCTTGCATGGCAATTTCTACGGCACGTGGGTGAACTACTTTTGCACCTTGATAAGCCATGTTGCATATTTCGTTATATGTGACAACGGATAGCGGTCTTGCATCTTCTACAATACGCGGGTCCGCTGTCATCACACCTTCTACATCTGTGAAAATGTCAATGTAATCAGCCATAAGGGCTGCACCTAAAGCTGAAGCAGATGTATCGCTGCCTCCGCGTCCAAGCGTTGTTGTATCACCTTCAGTAGTTGCACCTTGAAAGCCTGTTACAACAACGACATCATATTCTTCTAATTCTTTTAACAAACGATCGCATTTCATTTCTAGTATCTTGGCATTGGTAAAATCATCATTCGTCACAAACCCGGCCTGTGCACCGTTTAACGCTGTAGCTTTAATACCATTTTCGTTTAATAAATTCGTAAACACAACCGATGAAATTAATTCTCCGCATGCCATAAGCATATCAAGCTCACGTTTATTAAGAGACGCTTTATTTCCATCAACAAGTGAAAGCAATGTATCCGTTGCATACGGCTCACCTTTTCGTCCCATTGCCGATACAACAACGACTACTTTGTAACCCTCACTTAATGCATTATTTAAATGATAGATTGCTCTCGCTCTTCCTTCTTCGTTACGAACGGAAGTTCCTCCAAATTTTTGGACGATTATTTTCATACTTACACCTCATCATGTTCCGAGACACTCTGGTTGCGCTTATTTTACTAAGCTAAGCTTAATAAGTGATTCTGCAATTTGTACAGAATTCCAAGCTGCACCTTTTAACAAGTTATCAGAAACGATCCACATATGGAAACCGTTATCGCGATCTAAATCTTTACGAATACGGCCGACAAACACATCTCGTTTACCTACACAATCTGCTGGCATTGGATATACTTGATTTTCTGGATCATCTTGCAATACGATACCAGGTGCATCAGCCAATAAATTTTTCACATCAGCTACCGTTACACCGTCTTTTTCAATTTCAATGTACACTGACTCTGAATGACCTGTTACAACCGGTAGACGAACACAAGTAGCAGCTACTGGCAATTCAGGCATGCTCATAATTTTCTTCGTTTCATTAATCATTTTCATTTCTTCAAATGTAAAACCGTTATCTTGAAATTTATCAATTTGCGGAATGGCATTAAAAGCAATTTGATAATGTTTTTTATCTCCACCAACCGGTAAAATTTCCGGTGTAAACTCTTTTTCTTCTAAAATAGCTTTAGCTTGTTCTTTTAATTCATTAATTGCAGCAGCGCCTGCTCCAGAAACGGCTTGATACGTTGATACTAGTACTTTAGATAAGCCATATGTTTCGCGCAACGGCTGTAATGCTGCAACCATTTGAATTGTGGAGCAGTTTGGATTAGCAATGATTCCGTTATGTGCGTGTAATGCGTCTTCATTCACTTCCGGCACAACTAACGGGACATTTTCATCCATTCGATAAGCGCTTGTGTTGTCTACAACGATTGCTCCGCGTTTTACTGCCTCTGGTGCAAGTGCTTTTGAAATACTCCCGCCTGCACTGAATAAAGCAATATCTACGCCTTCAAAGCTATCAGGAGTTGCTTCTTGCACAACAACTTCTTCTCCGTTAAACAACACTTTTTTACCAGCTGAACGAGCTGAAGATAATAACGTTAATTTACCAACTGGAAAATTACGCTCCTGTAGGGTTTTAATCATTTGTTGTCCTACTGCACCTGTTGCTCCTACTACTGCTACATGTAATTCTCTTGTCATTTTAATACCGCCTCCAACAATTTTCAACTACTCAACATTTATCTGCATATACTGACTATTTTAACATATTATTATGCTTCATTGCGTCAAAGAAGAGAAGATTTTTAAAATCTTCTCTTCTTTGAGATTGAGAGTTCTCTTACAGCCGCAGTATTGAATAGATTCATGCAACAGCAAGAGGCATATATGTCCTATGACTCTTGACCGTCGCGGAACCTTTCGACAATAACAGGCTGAATCTGTTTATCTTCAAGCGCTGCGTACACCGTGTCTGATAACATCGTCATACGCGCTACCATTGAATTCGGCTTAAGCACCGGGTCATCTTGACCAAATGGAATAAAATAAATATTTTTAGTCGCCATTAGCCTCATTAAGTTTACACCATTTAGCCCTAGTGCGTCATTAGTCGAAATTCCCAGTACCACCGGCTTATTATTACGAAGCGTTGCTTTAGCTGCCATGAGTACCGGAGATTCAGTCATTGCATTTGCAAACTTACTCATCGTATTCCCAGTGATTGGGGCAACCACCATACAATCAAGCGGAATCTTTGGTCCTAAAGGCTCTGCTTTTACAATTGTATTGATGACGGCGTGACCCGTTAATTCCTCAATTTTCTTCACCCAGTCTTCTCCATCTCCAAAACGAGTATTTGTGGATTGTACAGTGTAAGAAACGACCGGTAACACTTCTGCTCCCAAATTAACAAGCTTTTCAATTTCCGGCATAACCGCATCATACGTACAGTGAGACCCGGTCAAGCCGAATCCTATTCTTTTACCTTTTAATGACATTATTTTTTCTCCTCTCTCGCATCCGCAGCGTCTTTTAATAAATTCACTAATACATTAGCGACAATCTGACCTGCTGTTTTTGGAGCCACAATTCCTGGAAGACCTGGTGCTAAAATAGCTTTAATTCCTCGTTTTTCCGCATAGCGGAAATCGGTTCCTCCAGGCTTTGAAGCTAAATCAATAATGAGTGCATGGGTCGGGACATTAGATAATGTCTTAGCCGTTAAGATGGGGTATGGAATGGTGTTAATACATATATCACTATCAGCAATTTCTTTATCGAGTTCAGAAAGATAGAAAGGTTGCAAACCCATTTCAGCAATACGTGCTAAATGTTCAGATTTTCTAGCTCCTACTTTTACATTGGCACCGAGTGCAGCAAAGGACCTCGCCACGCTCATTCCTACTCTTCCTAAACCTAGGACAGAAATATTTGAACCGTGAATGGTAAAATCCGTATGTTGAATAACAAGCATGATGGTACCTTCAACAGTAGGAATAGAGTTATAAATTGCTACATCATCACGCTCAAATAGCTGAACGAGTTTACGGTTTGTCGTTTTGACTAATTCGTTTAAATACCCATTGCTAATACCAGAATAAATAATGCAGTGCTCAGGCGTTTTTTTAAGTATTTCTTCAGTCAGCACTACTTTTTCATTTGAAAAAATAGTATCTACTTGCCCTTCGTGATTTGTTCCAGGCACTGGAAGGATGATGGCGTCAACATCTGAAAAATCCAGCTCCTCTATCTGATATTTCGTCGCACCTGTAAAACCATGATCTAGCTGATCAAAACCAATAAGAGAGGTTTTTGCATCTAATTGAATTAATTTTCGAATGACTTCAAGCTGCCTAGCATCACCGCCAATTACAGCTATGTGCAAATCCGTTAACATGTTTCATTTTCACCTTCTTTAACATTAAATAGATGTATCTTTCGCTTAAACCATCGAGATGTAAAGTGCTATCAATACGCCCTAGAATGCCTATTGCTTTTCTTCAACATACTATGTAAACACACAGGAATCGGTGAATCTTTATCCCTGAAAATAAAAGAAACGAGATGCAGGAAGCATCTCGTTTCTTATTTTGTTGACTCATTGTTTATGTCTTCTAGCTGCTGGACATTTACAATCACCATATCTGTACCAATTTTTTCGATATTTCCCCACGGCACTCGCACTTCATCTCCTTGCTTTCGAAACCCAAACCACTTCACAGATGGAATAATCAGCGCATTAATTTGTCCCGTATGTTCATTAATTTCAAGATCCGTTTGCCCTAAAATACCCAAACGTTCTGCTCGCTTAACATCTACAATTTCTTTTCCACTCAGTTCGCTTAATCTCATAGAATCCCTCCTTTCATCTAATTTATTGAACAACCATACAAAAAATGACAAAAAAATAAGGCTGGCTCAATTATTTTAGCCAACCTTACTTTTACTGTTTACTTTCCTTTAAAACCTTTAGGTAAATCTCCACTCGGGCTTATTAGCGAAAGAGCAAATTCATCTTTGAAAATATCTCGTGCAAGACCATTTACACTATCTTTAGTCACGGCATTAACAAGGTCTAGAATCTCATCTAATGAACGGTGATAGCCTAGCATTAACTCATTTTTTCCGTTTCTGCTCATACGGCTATTTGTACTTTCAAGGCTCAGCATTAAGTTTCCTTTCAGCTGCTCTTTGCTGTTAGAAAGTTCTTTATCTGTAATCCCTTTGTCTTTCAGATCATAAAGCGTTTCTTGAACGGTATCATATAATACGTCGAGCTGATGGCTTCCCGTCCCCCCATAAATCGTGACAAGACCGCTGTCTCGATAAGAAGAATGATAAGAGAAAACAGAATAAGCCAAGCCGCGCTGTTCGCGGACTTCTTGGAACAAACGACTGCTCATACTTCCGCCAAGCACGTTATTTAATACAATTAAGCTATATACACCTTCTCCACCGATTGGCAAACCTTTAAAGCCAAGGCAAAGATGAGCTTGTTCTGTTTCCTTTTTGCGCGCAATATGATTTGTATGAAACTCTGGCTGAACATATTGATGAGCGGAATGACTTGACGTATATGTACCAAAATAGTTTTCCACCTGCTGAATAAAACTTTCATCAATGTTTCCAGCTACTGAAATAACGATGTTTTCGGGAATATACATTTGCTCCATATACTGACGAAGCGAATCACCGTTAAATGTTTTTAACGTATCTTCCGTTCCTAAAATTGGATAGCCTAATGGATGATTGCCATATACGGCTTTGCCTAATAAATCGTGTACAATATCATCAGGTGTATCTTCATACATTTTAATTTCTTCATATACAACATTTTTTTCACGAGCTAATTCCTCTTCATCAAATGAAGAATTAAAGAACATATCCGCTAGCACATCGAGTGCTTGATCTGCGTGTTCGTCTAATACTTTTGCATAGTAGCACGTGTATTCTTTAGAAGTGAATGCATTTACTTGTCCCCCAATGCGGTCGAAGCTTTCTGCAATTTCACGAGCAGATCTTGTTTTTGTTCCTTTAAAAAACATATGTTCAAGAAAATGTGATACACCATTAATTTCAGGGTGTTCACTTCGAGAACCCGTTCCGATCCAAACCCCAATGGCCACAGATCGAACAGTTGGGATATTTTCCAATACAATTCTTACACCATTTTTGCACGTATATCGTTTTATCAAGCTAGTGCCTCCCTTTTGCTTATCTCACTTACTTCTTAGTAGAAGAAGGTATTTTCATCATTCGTTCTTCATCTAGCATTGTTGACACATCGCTAACTTTCAGGCCTTTGCGTTCAATATCGGTTAACAATTGGTCAAGCGATTCGGCCGTTGATTCAGTCGGGTGCATCAGTACAATAGCCCCTGGGTGAATCTTTTTCATTACTCGATTAATTAACACTTCTGAACTTGGCTTTTGCCAATCGATTGTATCAACTGTCCACATGATGGTACTCATTTTTAACTGAGAAGCAAGCGTTACTACTTCGGGGCGAAAACTGCCGCTCGGCGGAGCAAACCATTTTACTTTTTGTCCCGTAGTAGACGTAATAATATCATTCGTTTTTTTAAGCTGCTGATTGATTTGACTAGCCGATAAAGTGGCCATATCAGGATGAGAATAAGAGTGGTTTCCTACTTCATGCCCTGCGTCTACAATCATTTTTGCCATATCTGGATTATTTTTAACCCATTTTCCTTCTAAAAAGAAAGTTGCTTTAGCATGGTGCTTTTTTAGCACTTCTAACATTTTAGGCAAATACTCGTTCCCCCATGCTACGTTCACTGTAAACGATACCATAGGCTTTTCATCGTGTCCACGGTAGATAGGTTCCTGTGGTAAATCCTTCAAGTGAACCTTTGGTCTAACCTGTTTGTACACTAGTTTTTTTTCATCAAATTTACCCGCAGGTTTCATATTTTTATAAGAAGCAGCAAGATCAACTTTTATGCCGTTATAGCCAGGAACCCGTTTCCATACGGGATCGATTCGTGCATTTGCTGCCGGCTTTTCATAATCTTTTGCTTTTTCTTCAATCTTTTGATATAACGCATCATGCTGAGCTGATACAAGTTGTACATCGGATTTAAGTGCTTCTATATATGCTTCAGCAAAAGGATTATAAATAGATTTATATGTAATTGCCAGTAAAAATAGAAATGCTGTAAATTGCACAATGGTTCTCTTCACTTATCCTTCCCCCTTTACCATTTAAAATATGTATAAAGAGGACAAGGTAGAACAAACATCTACAAACGATAAAATCGCCCTACACATGGATTTTCTTCATGTATGGACGATTTCACAATATCTATATAGTAGTAAAAGAAGATTATTTTGTTTCTTTTGCTTTTTCTTCTTTTTCTTTTTGTTCTTTTAAAATTGCTTTACGAGATAAGTTAACGCGGCCTTGTTTATCAATTTCCATAACCTTAACTAAAAGCTCGTCACCAATCGCTACAACGTCTTCCACTTTTCCAATACGCTCTTCTGCAAGCTCTGAAATATGAACAAGCCCATCTTTTCCGCTGAAGATTTCTACAAATGCACCGAATTTTTCAATTCGTTTTACTTTTCCTAAGTACATTTGGCCGACTTCAACTTCGCGTACAAGATCTTCAATAATTTTCTTCGCTTTTTCATTCATTGGCTGATCAATAGAAGAAATGAAGATTGTACCATCTTGTTCGATATCAATTTTAACGCCTGTTTCTTCGATGATTTTATTGATTTGCTTGCCGCTTGGTCCAATAACATCACGAATTTTATCAGGGTTAATCGCCATTGTAAGGATCTTAGGCGCATATTGAGAAAGCTCTTGACGAGGCGTAGCAATCGTTGACATCATATGATTTAAGATCTGCATACGGCCTTTTTTTGCTTGTTGAAGGGCTTCGTCTAAAATTTCACGAGATAACCCGTCAATTTTAATATCCATTTGAAGCGCAGTTACGCCATTTTCCGTACCTGCTACTTTAAAGTCCATATCTCCTAGGTGATCTTCCATTCCTTGAATGTCCGTTAGAATCGAATAGTGTTCACCTGATTTGATCAGACCCATGGCAATCCCTGCTACAGGTGCTTTAATTGGAACCCCAGCATCCATCATTGCAAGCGTACTTGCACAAATACTCGCTTGTGAAGTAGAACCGTTTGACTCTAATACTTCAGATACAAGACGAATTGTATAAGGGAAATCTTTTTCATTTGGAATAACAGGCTCAAGTGCACGTTCACCTAGCGCACCATGTCCAATTTCACGACGACCCGGTCCACGCATCGGTCTAGTTTCACCAACACTAAATGAAGGGAAGTTATAGTGATGCATGAAGCGTTTAGATTCTTCTACACTTAAACCATCTAAAATTTGCACATCGCCCAGTGCACCTAATGTACAGATGCTAAGCGCTTGAGTTTGTCCACGCGTAAATAATCCAGATCCGTGTGTACGAGGAAGCAAGTTTGTTTCAGAAGAAAGTGGACGAATTTCGTCAATACTACGGCCATCAGGACGCACTTTTTCTTCTGTGATCAAGCGACGCACTTCACTTTTAACAAGCTTTGATAAAATTTCATTCACTTGATTTAGTACTTCTTCTTCTACATCTTGCTCTTCAAATTTTGCAGCTACGGCGCTTTTCACTTCTTTAATTGCATTTTCGCGCGCATGCTTTTCTTGAACTTGAACCGCACGGTTCATGTCACCTTCTGCAATTTCGCGAACTTGACGCTCAAGGTCAGCATCCACAGTATAAAGCGCAACTTCTACTTTTTCTTTGCCTACTGCTGCTACAATTTCTTCTTGGAACGCAATTAATTTTTTAATTTGCTCGTGTCCAAACATAATTGCTTCTAGCATTACTTCTTCCGGTACTTCATCAGCGCCTGCTTCAACCATGTTGATCGCGTCTTTTGTACCAGCAACCGTCAGATGAATATCGCTTTTTTCAAGCTCATCTACCGTTGGGTTTACAACAAATTCATTGTCTACACGGCCTACGATTACGCCTGCAATAGGACCTTCAAATGGAATATCAGATACTGATAATGCTAATGAAGAACCGAACATTGCCGCGATTTCTGAAGAACAGTTTTGATCTACGCTCATTACAACGCTGACAACTTGAACTTCGTTTCGGAAACCATCTGCGAATAAAGGACGAATCGGACGGTCGATTAAACGGCTAGCCAAGATTGCTTTTTCACTTGGTCTGCCTTCACGCTTAATGAATCCACCTGGGATTTTACCGACTGCATATAAACGCTCTTCATAGTTTACTGTTAACGGGAAGAAATCTACATTTTTAGGCTCTTTTGAAGCCGTTGCTGTACTTAATACAACTGTGTCTCCATAGCGGATTAATGCTGCGCCATTTGCTTGTTTTGCCAACTGGCCAACTTCAACTTCTAGCTTTCGTCCAGCTAGATCTACGGAGAACACTCGTTTTTCTTGTTCCATATCGACGAGTACCCCTCTCTACATATAAAATATGTATGTAATCAAATGTGATAGTTTTATTATAAACGAAATATCCAAAAACAATAGCTTTTTTCACATTATGTAGCATCTTTAATGTTTCTTAAATGTACATACTAAAAAAGCGGGAATGCTCCCGCTTTCTTCTTATTATCGACGTAAACCAAGTTTGTTGATTAACTCACGATAACGAGTAACGTCTTTGTTACGTAGGTAGTTAAGTAAGTTACGACGTCGACCTACCATTTTTAAAAGACCACGACGTGAATGGTGATCCTTTTTATGAGTACGTAAGTGACCGTTTAGATTGTTAATTTGCTCTGTTAGGACAGCGATTTGAACTTCTGGAGAACCAGTGTCGTTCGCATGAGTTTTGTACTCACTAATGATTTCATTTTTACGCTCTTGTGTGATAGCCATCCTATTCACCTCCTTATTATTAAACCCCAGTTACCGAGCAAAACGTTGGTGAATCGTAATGCCAAGCAATGGTTGTTTTACATACAAGTGTTATGTTACTACTTATTGAAGCAAAAAGCAAGTCGTAGCAGCTATTTATATATATTTTTTTATTTCTTATGCTTTTGAATTCCTTCAAAATAAGCAAGGGCTTCTTCCTTGTCCTTTGAGATCTGACCGACAAGCTCTTCGATGCCGCTGAACTTTTTTTCTGACCGAATCATTCGGTGCCATTTCACCGTTACGTGCTGATCGTAGATTTGTTCGTCAAATGATAATAAGTGCACTTCGATTGTTGGCTTTTCTAAATTTTCGTGAAAAGTCGGCTTATAGCCCACGTTGCATACTCCTGCATACCACTTGCCGTGGAGCTGAAGCTCAACAGCATACACGCCGATGCGCGGAAGTAAATACTCATCGTCTAAGGCGATGTTAGCAGTTGGAAAACCTATTTGCCTGCCTCGCTTTTCTCCGTGAGTTACTGTGCCTGACACTTCATAATAGCGCCCAAGCAGCTCTTTTACTCGATGCATGTCTCCATTTGCTAAATTTTCGCGAATAAGCGTTGAACTAATTTTTTCTTCGCCATTTGTTAACTTATCAATTGTTGTTTGAGTGAATTTTGATCGAGAATGAAATGGTAGTATTTCCATTGTTCCTTTACCTAACTTTCCATACGTATAGTCAAATCCAGCTACCACATGCTGCACATTCAGGCCAATAATATACTGATCCACAAACTCTTGAGGCAATAGTGCTGCAAACTGTTTATCAAAATGAACGATATATAAAAAGTCAATTCCCATTTCCTCAATGAGTTTCTTTTTTTCTTGAAGTGGTGTGATCATATCAATGTGCTGCACGTTGCGCCCGAGCACCACAGAAGGGTGAGGAGTAAACGTCATCACAGCACTAGCTATGCCTTTTTCATCGGCTAACCGTTTTGCTGAATTTATCACTTGCTGATGCCCTAAATGCACACCATCAAAATAACCAAGCGCTAACACTGATTGTTGAACAGCTTCTCGTTGAAAGTGGTGTGGATGTCGAATTTCAATCGTTTCCAAAACACAGTTCACCTTTTCCCTAACCGGTCTAGTCGATTGCCAACACTTTAACCGGCTTCATTAAATGTTTTTTCGTTGGGTGCTGAGCATAAATTGCTAAGCACTTGCCTGCAGAATTTATCATTAAAAAGAATGGTTCCTTTTTTAACTCTTCATCTTCTGTGCACGGCAATACCGCGCCATTTTTCACTTTCTCTGCTAATGTATCACTAATTTGAAGTTTCGGCAAATGATTAAGAGCTTCTTCGATCGAATGCAGTTTCTCATTAATCGTTTCTTCTTCTACCGCCCGTTCAATATCTTCAAATGTCACACAATCTTCTAGTGAAAACTGCCCTGAACCCGTTCGCTGCAAATAAGACATATGAGACGGATAGCCAAGAGCTTCTCCAATCATCACAGCAAGCGTTCGCACATATGTACCTTTGCTGCACGTTACGCGGAATTTGAAGGAAATTTGTTCTCCCTCAAATGTAGCGCGATCGTCCAGCAGTTCAAAGCTATAAATATGAATGGTTCTAACAGGGCGCTCTACTTCGATTCCTTGCCTTGCATATTCATATAGCTTTTTACCTTTGACTTTTACCGCGGAGTACATTGGAGGCACTTGCTGAAGTTCTCCTGTCATCGAAGACAGCACTTCTTCGATTTGAGCACGTGAAAAAGAATCCACTACTTTCTTTTCTTCTACAATCTCTCCGGAAGAATCTTCTGTTGTTGTAGAAAATCCGAGTGTAACTTCTCCCTCATAAGTTTTAGTAGCTCCTGTTAGATACTCTACAATTTTGGTAGCTCTACCGATACAAATAGGCAATACCCCTGTAACGTCTGGGTCTAATGTGCCTGTATGCCCTACTTTTTTAGTGCGAAGCAGCTTTCGGACTTTAAACACACAGTCGTGCGAAGTCAGGCCAGCTGGTTTATGTAAAACTAAAACACCGTCCACTCATTCTTCATCTCCTTTTCATTTAAAAAAGGGCGTCTCAGAAGCAAAAACCACTTTTGAGACACCCTTTTTTGTTTCTACATTCACTGATCTTATTCGTTCTCTTGATGGTCATCGCTTTCTTTTTTAATTTCATGAAGCAATGATTCAATTCGATTACCATAATCAATTGATTCATCAAATTCAAACGTAATTTCAGGTGTTTTACGTAAGCGAATGCGCTGACCGATTTCTGAGCGGATAAATCCTTTTGCTTTCGCAAGGCCTTTTAACGTGTTCTCACGCTGTTCAGCATCTCCTAAAACAGAGATATAAACTTTCGCTTGCTGTAAATCGCCTGATACTTGAACATCTGTTACAGTCACAAAACCAATGCGCGGATCCTTGATTTTACGATTTAAAATCTCGCCCATCTCTTTTTTCATTTGTTCTCCGACTCTAGTTGCTCTTATGTTCATCTGTGTCACCCCTTTTATAACCAATCAAAAGTTGTAATGGTACGTTCAATCTCTGGAAAAGAATCAATCAAGCTTAGCGCTTTTTGCAGTTCTTGTTCCGTTGTGACACGGCTAGATGAGACTGCGACAATGCTAATTTTTGTTCGCTGCCACATATCTTGAAAATCAGTTTCAGAAACTGATACGTTAAACCGCTGCTTCAAGCGCATCAAGATGCGCTGAAGCACGGCACGTTTTTCTTTAAGAGAAGCAGCATCGTAAATTAAGCATTCACACTCCACTAGTCCAATCATTTAGGATCAATTTGCTCCATTACATACGCTTCAATAATATCTCCTTCTTTAATATCATTGAAGTTTTTAATTGTAATACCACACTCATATCCTTGAGCGACTTCTTTTGCATCGTCTTTAAAGCGTTTTAGCACATCTACTTCACCTTCAAAGATAACAATTCCGTCACGGATTAAACGAATTCCACTGTTACGTGTAATTTTACCGTCTGTTACGTAACTTCCTGCGATTGTACCAACTTTTGATACTTTGAATGTTTGACGTACTTCCACTTGACCGATGATTTTTTCAGCAAACTCAGGATCAAGCATTCCTTTCATCGCAGATTCAATTTCTTCAATTACTTTGTAAATAATGCGGTGAAGACGAATATCTACGTTTTCTACGTCAGCTGTACGTTTTGCTCCAGCATCCGGACGCACGTTAAAGCCGATAACGATTGCGTTAGAAGCAGTTGCAAGAATGATATCAGATTCTGTAATCGCACCTACACCCGTATGGATAATACGAACATTTACACCCTCTACATCAATCTTTTGAAGAGCAGCAGCCAATGCTTCTACAGAACCTTGTACGTCTGCTTTTACGATAAGGTTTAAGTCTTTCATTTCACCTTGTTTAATTTTTTCAAATAAATCATCTAAGCTTACGCGAGATTTTTCACCGCGCTGTTGTTCAAGCTGCTTTTGAGCACGAGCTTCTCCGATTTGACGAGCTGTTTTCTCATCTTCAAACACTAAGAAACGATCTCCAGCTAACGGAACTTCGTTTAAGCCAGTAATCTCAACCGGAGTAGATGGTCCTACTTCCTTCACACGGCGGCCGATATCATTTACCATTGCGCGAACGCGGCCAAATGTATTTCCGACTACGATTGGATCACCTACGCGTAGTGTACCAGTTTGAACAAGAAGCGTTGCTACAGACCCACGGCCTTTATCTAGCTGTGCTTCTACAACTGTACCTGCTGCACGACGGTTAGGATTTGCTTTTAACTCTTCTACTTCACTTACAAGTAAAATCATTTCAAGCAATTGATCGATCCCTTCACCCGAAATGGCTGAAAGCTTACAGAAGATTGTTTCTCCGCCCCACTCTTCAGCTACAAGGCCGTGCTCCATTAGTTCTTGCATAACGCGATCTGGATTTGCTGCTTCTTTATCCATTTTGTTAACCGCAACAATAATTGGCACTTCTGCCGCTTTTGCATGGTTAATCGCTTCAATTGTTTGAGGCATTACACCATCGTCTGCTGCCACAACAAGAATTGTAATATCCGTTACTTGCGCACCGCGAGCACGCATCGTTGTAAATGCAGCATGCCCTGGTGTATCAAGGAATGTAATTTTCTTTTCGTCAACCACAACTTGATAAGCACCGATGTGCTGCGTGATACCGCCTGCTTCTGCAGCCGTTACTTTTGTGTTACGGATAGAGTCAAGAAGCGTCGTTTTACCGTGGTCAACGTGACCCATGATTGTAACAACTGGAGGACGCACTTGAAGGTCTTTTTCGTCATCAATGATTTCTAATGATTCAAAAGCATTGTCATCTACCACTACTTCTTCTTCAACTTCTACACCGTATTCTCCGGCAATTAGTTCGATAGAATCTTTATCTAACTCTTGGTTAATTGTTGCCATTACACCAAGCATAAATAATTTTTTAATAATTTCAGAAGGCTCTTTGCCTAACTCTTTTGCTAACTCAGAAACCGTTAAGCTTCCGACAAACGTTACTTTTTCCGGTAACTCTTTTGCAGCTGCTGGAGCTGGTCTACCTTTTGGTGCCTGTGACTTTTGTGCCTGTGGCTTTTTGTTACCTTTATTGTTTCCTTTGTTAGCTGTTGATTTTGTATTTTTATTCAATACTTTCACCCCCATAAAATTAACCGAGCATCGTTGCTAGCTTTTTAGCAAACCCCTCGTCCATAACGGCTACCACGACTCGAGCATCTTTACCAATCGCTTGACCTAGCGTATAGCGATCGGGAACGATTTTAACCGAAACGTTATAGTAAGAACATTTATCCGTTACTTTTTTCTTTGTGTTTTCAGACGCATCGCTTGCTAAAAGTACTAACTTTGCTTTTTGTTTCCGAACTTCTCTAACCACAAGTTCTTCTCCAGAAATCAATTTGCGTGCACGGTTTGCAAGCCCTAAAAAGGAGATCCATTGTTCATTCATTAGCGTGACTGTTTCTCCTTTTCTACAAGCGCTAGCAACTCTTCATAAACCGCTTCATCTATTGACGCGCCTAAATGTGTCGAAAGCACATTTTTCTTTTTTGCCAATAAAATTGCTTCTTTATCCTTGCTTACATAAGCTCCGCGCCCGGACTTTTTACCCGTTACATCAACTGAAACGTCGCCTTCTTTTGAGCGTACAACGCGTACTAGCTCTTTTTTAGGCTTCATTTCTCCAGTGGCCACACATTTTCGCATCGGGACTTTTTTACGATTGTTCACCTTGGCTCACCTCTTATTCCATATCTTCATCTGAATCAAATGCATGTTGACTTACTAGCATATCATCGCTGTTTTTTACAACCATACCTTCTTGTTCAGCTTCTGATTGACTTTTAATATCAATTTTCCAGCCTGTCAGCTTAGCAGCTAGACGTGCATTTTGTCCACGTTTACCAATTGCAAGTGACAGCTGATAGTCAGGAACGATAACAGTTGTTGCTTTTTCATTTTCATCTACAATCACATCTACTACCTTAGATGGACTTAAAGCATTGGCAACAAATTCAACTGGATCATTTGACCAGCGAACGATGTCAATTTTTTCACCTTTTAGTTCATTTACAACAGCCTGTACGCGCTGACCTTTTTGCCCAACGCAAGAACCGACCGGATCTACTTCAGCATACTCAGAATGAACAGAGATTTTTGAACGGTCTCCAGCTTCGCGAGCTACTGATTTTAATTCAACTGTACCGTCATAGATTTCCGGTACTTCTTTTTCGAAAAGACGTTTTAAAAGACCTGGGTGCGTACGTGAAACATAGATTTGTGGGCCTTTTGTTGTTTTTTCTACTTTCGTAATATACACTTTAATACGATCATGAGGTTTATACTGCTCATTTGGCATTTGCTCGCTTTGAGGAAGCAATGCTTCAATTTTGCCAAGGCTCACATAGATGAAGCGAGAATCTTGACGCTGAACAATACCTGTCATAATATCTTCTTCCCGATCGCTGAACTCTGAATAGATAACGCCTCGTTCCGCCTCACGAACACGCTGTGTAACAACTTGTTTTGCCGTTTGAGCCGCGATGCGTCCAAAGTCTTTTGGCGTTACTTCGATTTCAACCACATCGTCTAGCTGAAAGTTAGGGTTGATTGTTTGTGCTTCTTCAACCGAAATTTCCAGGCGTGGATCATATACTTCATCAACCACATCTTTGCGAGCAAACACGCGCATTGAACCTCTTTCTAAATTTAAATCAACGCGTACGTTTTGCGCTTGGTTAAAGTTGCGTTTGTAAGCAGAAATTAGCGCTGCTTCAATTGCTTCAATAATTATATCTTTGCTAATGCCTTTCTCTTTTTCAAGAATGACTAAGGCATCAAATAACTCACTGCTCATCGTTGGATAATCCCCCTTTAATATTGGCCCCTACACATTAAAATACAATCGCTAATCGAGCAAAAGCGACTTTGTCATATGGTAAAACCACCGTTTTTGTGCGTGTTTTGATACGAATAGATAATGTGACAGTTTCTCCGTCAAATGATTGTAATTCGCCTTCAAATTCTTTTGCGCCTTCAATTGGTTCATATGTTTTTATGTATACATGCTTACCAATTGCACGTTCAAAATCTTTATCTTTTTTTAATGGGCGTTCCGCACCAGGCGATGATACTTCTAAAAAATAGTTATGAGGGATTGGATCTACTGCATCCATTTTCTCACTCAATTTTTCACTTACTGCTCCGCAGTCTTCGATATCCACGCCGGTATCAGAGTCGATAAACACACGCAAAAACCAATCTTTTCCTTCTTTTACGTATTCAATTTCAACAAGCTCTAAATTCATTTCCTCTAAGATAGGGGAAACCATTTCTTCCACTGTTTGTTTTACATTTTTACTCATTCTAATCCTCCCTTCGAGACATTGCATGGTATGTTTAGGTTACGCGTTTTTTATGTCTCTTATATCAAAAAAGAGTGGTTTATTTGCTATTTTTATTTTGCACTCTATAAGAGGTCTAACCTACTAGAGTGGAAATGTTGTCATTTGTGTTGCAGGATTTTAAACGTCACATAATAAATCAATCATGGTGATTGAAAATCTACAGAAAAAACGAATCATGCTAGAAGCCGATTCGTTCTCCATACTACTTACTATGTCAGTAAGTTCATATCAATAAGAAAGAGCGGGTTTCCCCACTCTTTCTCGTCCGTATCCTTAGCATTTCCACAATTACTATATCATAACCGCTTATTTTATGCAAATGTTAGAAAAGAGAAAGCTGGTTCTGATCAGGTAATGATTCAAGGCATCCATGGTTGTCTAGATACTCTAAAATCGTCTTCGATACTTTGCCTCGCTGCTGCAAGTCTTCTTTCGATAAAAACTCTCCCGTTTCACGAGCTTTTACAATGTTCAGCGCTGCATTTGTGCCAAGACCGGGAATGGCATTAAACGGTGGAACTAAAGACGTACCGTCAATTAAAAATTCGTCTGCGCTAGATTCATATAAATCTACTTTTTTAAACGAATAGCCTCGTTCGCACATTTCTAAAGAAAGCTCAAGCACCGTTAATAAGTTTTTCTCTTTAGGAGATGCATCTAAACCTTTGGCATTGATTTCTTCCATCTTCGCTCGAATGGCAGTTGAGCCTTTGATCATCGTATCAATATCAAAGTCATCTGCACGAACCGTAAAGTATGCTGCGTAATAAAGAAGCGCGTGGTGCACTTTGAAATAAGCAATACGCACGGCCATCAATACATAAGCAGCCGCATGGGCTTTAGGGAACATATACTTAATCTTTTTACAAGAATCAATATACCAGTCCGGAACACCATTTTTGATCATTTCCTCTTCAAATTCAGGTGTTAGCCCTTTCCCTTTACGTACAGACTCCATAATTTTAAAGGCAAGTGAAGGTTCAAGACCTTGATAAATCAGATACACCATGATGTCATCACGACAGCCGATTACTTCACTTAAGTTGCAAATATCATTGCGAATTAGCTCCTGCGCATTACCAAGCCATACGTCCGTCCCGTGCGACAGTCCTGAGATTTGAACAAGCTCTGAAAACGTCGTTGGCTTCGTATCTTCTAACATTTGACGCACAAAGCGCGTTCCAAACTCAGGTATGCCAAGCGTTCCTGTTTTACACATAATTTGCTCTTCTGTTACGCCAAGTGATTCCGTTCCGCTAAAAATTTTCATCACTTCAGGATCATCTGTCGGAATTGTTTTTGGATCAATTCCACTTAAATCTTGAAGCATGCGAATCACGGTCGGATCATCGTGTCCAAGTATATCAAGTTTTAATAAATTATCATGAATCGAATGGAAGTCAAAATGAGTTGTTCTCCATTCGGAATTACGGTCATCAGCTGGAAACTGGATCGGTGAAAAATCGAAAATATCCATATAGTCCGGTACAACGATAATCCCCCCTGGATGCTGACCCGTTGTACGTTTTACGCCCGTACATCCTGCTACTAAACGATCCACTTCTGCGTTTCGCAAATGTAAATCACGGTCACCGGCATAGCCTTTTACATAGCCATAAGCTGTTTTTTCGGCTACTGTACCGATTGTTCCCGCGCGGTATACATTATCTTGTCCAAACAGTACTTTTGTATAGTTATGAGCTCGCGGCTGATACTCTCCGGAGAAGTTCAAATCGATATCGGGAACTTTATCTCCTTTGAATCCTAAGAACGTTTCAAACGGAATATCGTGTCCGTCTTTAATAAATGGTACGCCACAATCGTCGCAGCTTTTATCCGGCAAGTCGAATCCAGAACCAACGGAACCGTCATTAAAAAACTCAGATTTCTTACATTTTGGACAAACATAATGCGGCGGCAGTGGGTTTACTTCTGTAATTTCTGTCATCGTCGCAACGAATGAAGACCCTACGGAACCACGTGAACCAACTAAGTAACCATCATTCAAGGATTTTTTAACGAGTTTATGCGAGATCAAGTAAATAACGGCAAACCCGTGCCCGATAATACTTTTCAACTCTTTCTCTAGGCGAGCTTCTACTACTTCAGGCAGCTCTTCACCGTAGATGCTGCGTGCCATCGCATAGCTCATTTCACGCATTTCTTCGTCTGCACCTTCAATTTTCGGCGTATATAAATCATCTTTAATTGGTTTAATATCGTCAATCATATCCGCTATTTTTTGCGTATTATGAACAACAATTTCTTTCGCTTTGTCCCCGTCTAAAAATGAAAAACAATTCAGCATCTCATCCGTTGATCTAAAATGAACATCCGGCAGCTGATGACGGTTTAACGGGTTAGCCCCGCCTTGTGAACCAATTAAAATTTTTCGGTAAATTTTGTCTTCCGGATTGAGATAGTGCACATTTCCTGTTGCTACAACCGGCTTTCCAATCTTTTCACCGAGCTTCACAATATTGCTGATAATATCTTTTAAGGCTTTCTCATCCCGCACTAAATCCAGTTCAATTAAGTGCTTGTAGTTGTCAGGGGGCTGCACTTCGATGTAATCATAAAATTCAGCTGCTCCTTCTACTTCATCAATTCCTTTTTGCATCATGCCTTCGAATACTTCGCCTCGGTCACATGCGGTTCCAATCAAGATACCTTCTCGATATTTGTCGAGCTGAGATCTCGGAATTCGCGGAACTCGATAAAAGTAATTTAAATGAGAAATAGAAACGAGTTTAAATAGATTTTTTAAACCTACGTCGTTTTGTGCTAAAAGCGTCGCATGATAAGGACGGGCCCGCTGATATGCATTCCCTTCTCCCATATAATCATTTAAGCGATCGTGCATCGTAATTTCGCGTTCAAATGCATCTTTCAGCATTTTATTTAACAAATAGCCGGTTGTTTCCGCATCGTAAATCGCGCGGTGATGCTGCACAAGTTCAATATCAAACTTTTTAGCAAGAGTATTTAAACGATGGTTTTTCATATGCGGATACAAAAATCTTCCGAGTTCAAGCGTATCAATAACGCCGTTAGCTGCTTTTTCTAATCCGATTTTTTGCAGTCCCATATTTAAAAATCCCATATCAAAGCTTGCATTATGAGCGACTAAAATACTGTCTCCCATCCACTCGTGAAAATCCCGAAGTACTTCTGCGATTTCAGGCGCATTTTGGACCATATCATCTGTAATACCCGTCAGCTCAATTGTTGTTGCAGACAGAGGATGATGAGGATTTGCAAACCGTTCAAATCGATCGATGATTTCGCCTTCTTTCATCTTCACGGCAGCAAGTTCAATAATGGTATCGTATACGGCTGACAAACCGGTTGTTTCGACGTCAAATACGACGTAAGTTGCTTCTGTCAAATCCACATGCTGTGGATTATAGGCAATCGGCACGCCGTCGTCTACTAAATTGACTTCCACTCCGTACAGTATTTTAATGCCGTTCTTTTTCCCAGCTCCATACGCTTCAGGAAACGACTGTGCAACCGCGTGATCAGTTATCGCTACAGCCGGATGTCCCCATTTTTTGGCTTGTCCGACTAAAGCTCCAACAGATGAAACGGCATCCATTTGACTCATTGGCGTATGCAAGTGAAGTTCCACACGCTTTTCATCTTCAGGCGCTGTATCCTGTCTAGCAGGACCGGTAATCTCGTTAACATCATTTCCAATCATAACTAGATCACGAACAAATGTATCGTTTTGTACACTTCCCCGAACCTTTACCCACATTCCTTTTTTAATCGCTTGAAGTAAAGGAATATCTTCTTTATCACGCGAAAACATTTTAACCATAATAGAGTTTGTATAATCTGTCACTTTAAAAATAAGAAGCGTACGTCCGCTTCGTAATTCTCTCGTTTCTGCATCAAATACGTAGCCTTCAACGGCAATTCGCTTTTCTTCATCCACAATGGAATCCAGGCGAACCGTCTCGTCTTTAATCGTATATCCAATTGTAAGCGGACCTTTTGGTAGGTCTGGTCCATCACTTTTTTCATTTTCTTTATTTTGCATTTCTGTGATGGCTTGTAATACTTTTTCTGTATCTTCTTGTTTTCGTTGCTCTACAAACTGCTGAAATGCTTCTTCTGAATGTACAACTTCCGTCATTAGCTGAAGGTTCGGAAACCCATAGGACGCATACTGATCAGCAATTAACTGACTATACTTTTTACGTAAAGCCGTTCCTTCTGCATCATGTCGTGCGTTCACAATCAATTTGGCGCCGTTCAACCTCGGCATTTGATCTTGTAAAAGCGACTGTAAAAGCGGAGATATGCCCTGCATTTCTCCAATACAATGCTTCCAATATGACTGTACATGCTCTTCCGTACATTGTTTATTAACGGTTTGAATAGAAAAAGAAACACTCGCAATATGAGAAAAAGCTGAAGACATGCGAGCATGGAATAACTCATAAATCTCAAAAGGTAATAACCCTTCTAAAGAAAAATGGAAATGCCATTTTTTTTGTTCTTTCTGAATGACGAGCTTTTCAATCGCTGCGTTTTCAAAGTAAGGAACAATTTGATCACTCGTCAGCTCTAACTGCTGCAGCAGCAACTTAAAACGCTCTTTTTTTCCTAGCGTTTGTGCTTCCAAGTTTTCTGCCTCCTTTTATAAATGAGTGCAATCTATTTTAACATAAATGACTTCTATTCTGTCATATGTTCTGTTTATAAACATAAAAACAGCAGGGATACAAATCCCCGCTGCTTCATTACTTCGCTAGCAGTTCTTTCACTGTTGAAACAAGATTGTCAACTGACACTTCTAATGACTCCCCAGTTTTGCGTACTTTTACTTCTACAATTCCTTCAGATGCACGTTTACCAACTGTTACTCGAACAGGAAGACCAATTAGATCTGAATCTGCAAATTTTACTCCTGCACGCTCTTGGCGGTCATCTAACAGCACTTCAAAGCGATTATCTAATAACTCATTATATAATTTCTCACCTAGTTCACGCTGTTCATCATTTTTCACGTTAACTGGAATAACGTGCACTTGATAAGGCGTAACAGCTTCTGGCCATAGAAGACCGTTTTCATCATTAAATTGTTCTGCAATCGCAGCTACTGTACGAGAAACACCGATACCATAGCAGCCCATAATCATTGGCTGGCTGCGTCCGTTCTCATCTAGATACGTTGCTCCCATCGCTTCACTGTAACGAGTTCCTAGCTTAAAGACGTGGCCCACTTCAATACCTTTAGCGAACTTGATAACGCCTTGTCCATCCGGTGACTGATCCCCTTCTTGGATGAATCGGAAATCTTCGTAAGTTGCATTAAAGTTACGTTCATTCACATTTGTGTAGTGATAACCTTCTTCATTTGCTCCGCATACACCGTTAGCAATTGCTTTTACAGCATGGTCAGCTACCACTTCTACTGAATCACTTACTCCAATCGGTCCTACTGAACCAACTGCGCATTTTAATACTTCTTTTGTTTCTTCTGGAGTTGCCAGTTCAACAACGGAAGCTTCAAAATAATTTTTCACTTTAATATCGTTTACTTCGTGGTCCCCGCGAACAAGTACAAGCACAAAACGATCATCTACTTTAAATAAAAGTGACTTGATACAAGAAGTCGCTTCAACATTTAAGAAAGCAGCTACGTCTTCAATGCTATGCTGATTTGGTGTTTCTACCTTTGTTAATTCTTTTTCAGCTTCAGTTGATTTTTCATAGGTATTTACAACCGGTGCCATTTCAACATTTGCTGCATAAGAAGATGTATCTGAATAAGCAATTGTATCTTCCCCGATTTCAGAAAGAACCATAAATTCATGCGTATCTTTTCCACCCATTGCACCTGAATCAGCGATAACCGCACGGAAATTTAATCCGCAGCGCTCAAAGATGCGGCTGTAGGCAGCAAACATTTTGTCATATACTTCATCTAAACTTTCTTGAGAAGCATGGAACGAATATGCATCTTTCATAATAAATTCACGACCGCGTAATAAGCCAAAGCGTGGACGTTTTTCATCGCGGAACTTCGTTTGAATTTGATATAAATTTAGCGGTAAACGTTTGTATGACTTCACTTCGTCACGAAGCAAGCTTGTGATAACTTCTTCGTGTGTTGCTCCCAAAGCAAATTCACGGCCGTGACGATCTTTCATACGCATTAACTCAGGTCCGTATGAATACCAGCGGCCAGACTCTTGCCACAATTCAGCTTGTTGTAAAGCAGGCATTAATAATTCGACAGAACCTGCACGGTCCATCTCTTCACGAACAATTTGTTCAACTTTTTGCAATACGCGCTTACCAAGCGGTAAAAAGCTGTACACACCGCTTGCATTTTGGCGCATGTAACCTGCGCGCAATAGAAGCTGATGGCTTTTTATATCCGCATCAGCTGGCACTTCTCTTAATGTAGGAATCAATGTAGAACTTTGTCTCATAACCTCGCACCTCTTTGCTTACTTCTCTATCTTATTTTTTAAGGCGGACCATGCCGCAATTTTCATATAATCAGCGAGGGAATATCCCTCGCTGAGCGTATGTCTTATAAAAAGAACTTTTGAATATCGTTCCACGTTACAACGAGCATCAGCAGCATTAATAAAGCAAAACCGATAAAATGAACAATGCCTTCTTTTTGACGATCAATTGGCTTACCGCGAATTCCTTCTACAGCGAAGAACAATAGTCGTCCTCCATCTAAAGCAGGAAGTGGAAGCAAATTGACAATCCCTAAGTTAATACTTAAAACGGCTGCCCATTTCATTAGATAATAAATGCCTGACTGTGCTACTTGATCGGTTGCTGCGTAAATACCTACAGGACCAGAAAGCATATCCAGTTTGAATTGTCCTGTCACAAGCTTCCCTAGACCCGTTAAGATTTCTTTCATCCACGTATATGTTTCAGTAGCTCCGTGCGTGATCGAACCAATGAATGACTTTTCAACCGGTGCATATACGCCAATTAGTCCAATTGTCTGTTCCCCAACTTTGCGACTTTCAGGTGTAATCGGAATATCTAGCGTTTTGCTGCCGCGCTGAACCGTGAATGTAATTTGCTGTTCAGGATGTTTTTGAATTACTTTTACGACATCATCCCACGTTGAAACACTTTGTCCATCAATTGCTTGAACTTTATCTCCTTGTTTAAGTCCCGCATCAACGGCTACTCCATCTGATGTTAATTTGCCCATCACAGGTTTGTCAACAACATATCCTTGAGAAATCCCAAGAACGATAAAAATAACAAAGGCTAATATAAAGTTCATTAGCGGACCAGCGAAAATGGCTAGCGCACGCTGACCAAGAGTTTTGGAAGCAAACTGACGGCTGTAAGGTGCAATTTGAATTTCTTCTCCGTCCATAACGAAGTAAGATTCTTCTGCTACCTCAAATTTTTGCAGACGTTCATCTTCACCTTCTTCATAACCTGAAATAAATAGATTATGCTCTAAGTCTGCTTGCTCTACCTCAATAACTTTTGCATTTGGATGCTGTTCCTTGTTGTTAATAATGACTTTATTTACTTTGTCTTCCTTATCAAACATGAGGCCCACCATTTGACCAGGCTTAACTTCGATCATTTCTGGGTCTTCTCCAGCCATTCGAACAAATCCACCTAGAGGCAGCAAACGAATGGTATAAACTGTTTCATCTCGTTTAAATGAAAAGATTTTGGGACCAAACCCAATGGCAAACTCACGGCATAAGATGCCTGCACGCTTTGCAAAAACTAAATGACCAAGCTCATGAAAGAATACAAGAGCTCCAAAAATGACGACAAACGCAATGACTGTGTTCAATGGGTATTACCCCCTTCATGTAATAGAGTCAAACCTCCACCCACCAGAAATAAGTGAGTGGCTTCTCTCGCACGCACATTATCGAGAGATGGCGGATCTAACAAACTCTCTTGCTTCTAAATCTACTTCTTTAATAGTAGATAAACAAGGTTTCTGTATTACAGTATGTTCATTCATTGCTTTTTCAATCACATCTTCAATTTGTAAAAATGTAATGTGACCATCTAAAAAGGCTTGAACAGCTTCTTCATTAGCTGCATTTAAAACAGTCGGAAGTGTTCCACCCGCTTTGCCCGCCTCAAATGCAAAAGCTAAACAGCGAAAACGCTCTTCATCCATTTTAGCAAAGTGAAGCTGACCAATATCCGCCAAACTTAAACGCTTGGTGTTAGGTAAAGACATGCGTTTTGGATACGTTAACGCGTATTGAATTGGCACGCGCATATCAGGCGTTCCAAGCTGAGCAATAACGCTTGTATCAGAATACTCTACCATAGAATGAATGATGCTTTCTTTATGTAACAATACATCAATTTTCTCATAGGGAAGATCAAAAAGCCAATGTGCTTCAATCACTTCTAGTCCCTTATTCATCATCGTTGCCGAATCAATTGTAATTTTAGCTCCCATCGACCAGTTTGGATGATTTAACGCATCTTCAACCGTTACTCCCTGTAGTTCTGCTCTCGTTTTATCTCGAAAGCTCCCTCCAGAAGCCGTTAAAATTAAACGGTCTATTGCTTTTTGATCTTGCCCTTGCAAACTTTGAAAAATAGCTGAGTGCTCACTGTCTACCGGTAAAATATCAGCGCCATATTCCTTGGCTGCTTCCATGACAAGGTGACCAGCGGTAACAAGTGTCTCCTTATTTGCAATAGCAATCGTTTTTCTCATTTTGATTGCTTCTAGCGTAGGAGTCAACCCTACACTTCCAAGAACCGCATTTACTAAAACTTCTGTGGATGGATGAGTTGCCACTTCCACAAGCCCTTCTTCTCCATAAACAAATCGAATAGAAGGGAATTCTGCTTGCAGTGACAGACAATCTTCTTGCTTCATCACAGAAACCAGGGCTGGCTTACACTGCTGAATAATCTTTCTTGCTTCATTAATATTTCGACCTACAGAGATTGCTGAGAGCTCAAAATGCTCCGGATGCGCTCGAACAATATCCACGGTTTGAGTACCGATTGAACCTGTAGCTCCTAACAAGGAAATTTTCTTCAAGTATATTCACTCCTATTAAAACAAAGACATCTTTTTTATAAAGATAATAAAAAAGCTAAAATTGGCATGATGAACATCAAACTGTCAAAACGGTCTAAAATCCCACCATGACCCGGTAAAATCTTTCCTGAATCTTTTACGCCATAGTGACGTTTGAACGCTGATTGTACAAGATCACCCATCTGTCCAAATAACGATACGATAATACCAATTACGAGTAGTTCAATCATAGTTTGATCAATATTTGCTAACAGCTTAAATACAATGGCTACTACAATAGCGCATACGACGCCACCAACAAAACCTTCAATGGTTTTATTGGGACTGATTTCCGGCCATAGCTTTCGTTTCCCCATTGCTCGTCCAATAAAATAAGCTCCGGAATCCGTCGCCCAAATAATAAGAAAAGCAAAGAACAAATAAGCTAACCCGAACTCTTGACGAACCTCGATAAAATAATGAAAGCCAAAGCCAACATATACTGTCGTTAATAAAATAAACCCAACGTCATCGAAGGTAAATTTATTTTTAACTACAACCGTGTACATTAATAAAAGAAGGACAGCAGCAAGCGCTACTTCTATCTTATGTTCACTTAAGAATTGAAATGCAACATCTCTTCCATTTGGTAGTAAAAACACCCAGGTTAGCAATAAACTAATGATACTTGGAAAAGACATTGCTTTCAAATGTTTCATTTTTAAAAGCTCAATTACACCAACTGTTCCGATTACATACATAATAAGGGTAAAAGGTAACCCTCCAATTAAAACAATCGGCACAAATACCGCAAGTGCTACAATCGCGGTGATAATGCGCTGTTTCATCTTGTTTTCCACACCTTCTTATACACCACCAAAGCGGCGACCGCGCTTTTGAAACGCCTCGACTGCTTCGATTAAATGATTTTCTTTAAAATCTGGCCATAATACTTCTGTAAACCAAAACTCTGTGTAAGCTAGCTGCCAAAGCATAAAATTACTTAAGCGAAGCTCACCGCTTGTACGAATAAGCAAATCCGGATCTGGAAGGCTTTTGCTCATTAAATAGGAAGAAAATAAATTTTCTGAAATAGAAGAGGAAGCTACTTTTCCCTGTTCTACATCTTCTACCAATGACTGAATAGCGCCCATGATTTCGTGACGGCTACCGTAATTGAGCGCGAAGTTTAAAATCAGCCCTGTGTTATGCTTTGTTTTTTCAATTGCGTTATCCACGGCTCGAATCGTATGGGCAGGGAGCTCACTTTTATCCCCCATAATACGAACTTGCACATTTTTTTCAATTAGCTCAGGCAGAAAGGTTGTTAAAAATTCCTCTGGCAGTTTCATTAAAAACTCGACTTCAGTTTTGGGGCGCTTCCAATTTTCAGTGGAAAATGCATATAAAGTTAATACTTTAACACCTAATTCATTGGCCAATCTGGTCACATGACGCACTACCTTCATTCCTTCATGATGGCCCATCATGCGAGGAAGAGCTCGTTTTTGCGCCCAACGACCGTTCCCATCCATAATAATTGCAATATGTTCAGGAACAGGGTGCTGTTTCACTTGATCTTTTCGTTCTGACAAAGACAGTGTATTTAAATCTTGACTTTTCTTCCATGCTTGAAATTTTCTTAACATGCAAAGGTCCCCCGTTGTACGCTCTCACATAAACGTGTGGCTTATGTGAGTTTTTTCTTACTACACATTATTAACAAAAAAACCCCCTGTAAACAATAGAGGGTCTTTTACAATATATTTTACCTTGAAATGACTTAAACTGCCATAATTTCTTCTTCTTTATCTTTCGCCACTTTATCCACTTTTACGATATGATCATCTGTTAGTTTTTGAATGTCATCACTGTAGCCGCGTAAATCGTCTTCAGTAATTTCACCTTTTTTCTCTAACTTTTTGAAATCATCGTTTGCATCACGGCGTACGTTACGAACCGCAACTTTTGCTTCTTCAGCATATTTTTTCACCATTTTCACTAACTCACGACGACGCTCTTCCGTTAAAGCAGGAATCGATAAACGGATAATAGTTCCATCGCTTGTAGGTGTTAACCCTAAGTCAGATTTTAAAATAGCTTTTTCAACTTCACCAATTTGTGATTTGTCATAAGGCTGAATAACAAGCATACGAGCTTCAGGCACGCTTACTTGCGCCAATTGGTTAATTGGTGTTGGTGCACCGTAGTATTCTACCGTTACGCGGTCAAGAAGTGACGCGCTTGCACGTCCAGCACGAATTGATGCTAGTTCGCGGCTAAATGATTGAATTGCTTTTTCCATTCTTTCTTTTGCGTTTTGCAACACTTGTTTTGGCATGTTTATTTCCCCTTTACAATTGTTCCAATGTTTTCGCCTGTAACGGCACGTTTAATATTGCCTTCTTCCGTAATTGAAAAAACAATTAGCGGAATATCATTGTCCATACATAATGAAGAAGCTGTAGAATCCATAACAGCTAGTCCATCTTTTAAAACATCAATATACGTTAATGTTTCGTATTTTACAGCATCAGGTACAAGCTTAGGATCTGCATTATAAACGCCATCTACGTTGTTTTTAGCCATTAAGATCACGTCAGCTTCGATTTCAGCTGCACGCAAAGCTGCTGTTGTATCTGTAGAGAAATAAGGGTTTCCTGTACCCGCGGCGAAAATAACAACGCGTTTTTTCTCAAGATGACGAACAGCTTTTCTTCTAATATAAGGCTCTGCTACTTGTCTCATCTCGATAGAAGTCTGAACTCGTGTTTGCACACCGATGTTCTCTAAGCTATCTTGAAGGGCCAAAGAGTTCATTACTGTTGCTAGCATTCCCATATAATCAGCAGCGGCACGATCCATACCCATTTCACTGCCAATTTTACCACGCCAAATGTTTCCACCACCAACGACTACAGCAATTTCCACACCTAATTCATAAACGGCTTTTACTTGTTCAGCAACAGATTTGATGATGGATGGGTTAATACCAAAACCCTCTTCACCAGCTAATGCTTCTCCACTTAACTTTAATACGATACGATTATATTTTGCTTGACTCATGCTTACCTCCATCGTTAACGGTGAGATCTCTTTTGTAAAAAAGGGAACACACAGTGTTCCCTATACGGTCAAACCCTTACTTTTTAACTTGGTTCATTACTTCTTCAGCGAAGTTGTCTTGACGTTTCTCAATACCTTCTCCTACTTCAAAACGAACGAAGCTTTCAACAGTAGCGCCTTTGCTCTCAACGAACTGACGTACTTTTTGATCAGGATTTTTAACAAATGTTTGATCTAGTAAGCAAATATCTTCAAAGAATTTGCCAAGGCGACCTTCAACCATTTTTGCAACGATTTTTTCTGGTTTGCCTTCGTTTAATGCTTGTTGAGTTAATACTTCGCGCTCACGCTCAGTTTCTTCAGCAGAAACTTGGTCACGAGAGATGTATTTAGGGTTGATTGCAGCGATGTGCATAGCAACGTCTTTTGCAACAGCTTCTTCAGTTGTACCAGATAATACTGTTAACACACCGATACGTCCGCCAGCATGTAGGTAAGCACCGAATGCATCAGCATCAGTTTTTGTTGCTACAGCGAAACGACGTAGAGATAATTTTTCTCCGATTGTAGCGATTGCAGAGTTGATGTGTTCTTCAACAGTTGCACCGTTTTCCATTTTTTGAGTAGCAGCTTCAGCAGCGTCAGCTGGTTTGTTAGCTAAGATGTGAGCAGCTAATTCTTTTGTTAATTTTTGGAAACCTTCGTTTTTCGCAACGAAATCAGTTTCAGAGTTAACTTCTAAGATAACAGCTTCGTTACCTTGAGTTTCGATGTAAGTTAGACCTTCAGCAGCAATACGGTCTGATTTTTTAGCAGCTTTTGCAATACCTTTTTCACGTAAGAAATCGATTGCTTGCTCCATATCACCGTTAGTTTCAGTTAACGCTTTTTTACAATCCATCATACCAGCGCCAGTTTTTTCACGTAGTTCTTTTACCATTTGAGCAGTAATTGCCATAATGTGTAGCCTCCTTGTTTGGGTATGTAATTAATGTATATAAATGGGTTAAATCTTTTCAAAAAAAGGTGATAAAAGGCTATTCCCTCTTATCACCTTTCACGGAATTAAGCAGTAGTTGTTTCAGTTTCAACTGCTGTTTCTTCACCTTGTTTAGCTTCTAGAATAGCATCAGCAACTTTAGAAGTTAAAAGTTTAACAGCACGAATTGCATCATCGTTTGCAGGGATTACATAATCAATTTCGTCTGGATCACAGTTAGTGTCTACGATACCAACGATTGGAATGTGTAATTTTTTAGCTTCCGCTACTGCAATACGCTCTTTACGAGGGTCAATGATGAATAATGCATCTGGAAGTTGTTTCATATCTTTAATGCCGCCTAAGAATTTTTCAAGACGCTCTAACTCTTTTTTAAGTTGAACTACTTCTTTCTTAGGTAGTACTTCGAAAGTACCGTCTTCTTGCATTTTTTCGATATCTTTTAAACGTTTGATACGTTTTTGGATAGTTGAGAAGTTAGTTAATGTACCACCTAACCAACGTTGGTTAACAAAGTACATACCAGCGCGAGCTGCTTCTTCTTTAACAGAATCTTGAGCTTGTTTTTTCGTACCTACGAATAAAACAGTACCGCCGTCTGCAGCTAATTCTTTAACGAATTTGTACGCTTCTTCTACTTTCTTAACTGTTTTTTGAAGATCGATAATGTAGATGCCGTTACGCTCAGTGAAGATGTATTTCTTCATCTTTGGGTTCCAACGGCGAGTTTGGTGACCGAAATGTACACCAGCTTCTAGTAATTGTTTCATTGAAATTACTGACATGTGTTTTTCCTCCTAATGGTTTTAAGTCTCCTCCGCTCATTTCATCTTCAGCCGAAACTACAAAAAGTAGCACCATCAACCGAATCAACAAGCGTGTGTAATAACACCAAAAACAAATATAGCACACTCCTTTTTCACAAGCAAGCGTTTCATTAAGTTTATTGATGAAATTTCAATAATAATTCAATTTCAGTTTTCCCTCTGTGTAAATGTTTTGCAATTTCTTCGATTGTTAAACCTTTTCCCTTTAAATAAACGGAAAATTCTTTTATCTCTTCACCTGACAAATCTTGAATTTGGTCTGTAGTTAATTCATCAAAAGGTGTGCGTATACGCTTCTGATTTTCTTCTATAGAAAGAAGTTCATGCAGCGACTGGGAAGGCTCACTTTTTAGATCCACCCTTTGAACAGGCACGTCTTCTTCATCTACCAAAGGTGATTTTACGCTACTTTTTTCCACTTCCGAAGAAAGCGAAGTGGAACGCTCTCGAAGCTGCCTTAAAAACTGCTCGTTTTGTTCCTGAAATTCAGCAAGATACGAACTCATTGCAGCTTCCATTTTATTTATATTTTGCTGGTGCAAGCGTTCAATCCTTTTCACTTTGGTCACTTGCATATATAAAAGAATAATGCAAAACAGTGATAGACCATGAATTAAAAAACTAACTGTGAGTAAAAACCCCATCCTTCTACCTCTTTGCTAAATTATTTTGCTTAAACTCGTACGCATTTTAAACAGCGCTTTCGAATGAATTTGAGAAATACGTGAAGTAGATAGCCCTAACAGCTGTGCGATTTCTGTGAAAGTCAGCTCTTCTTTATAGAATAATGAAACCACGAGCTGCTCTTTTTCATTTAGCTGCTCGATAACTTCAGCAAGCTCTTGATATCGTTCGTCGTTAATTAGCTCCTCTTCAGGAGAGAGCGTTTTTTCATCTTTAATCGTATATTTTTGCTCTCCATCTTCATACTCTTTCGGCTGTTCTTCCATTGATAACACGTTGGCTAAAAAGCCTTCGTTCATTGTATGAACAACGTCTGCTTCTGTCATGCCTACTTCTTTTGCAACCTCACTTGGTGCAACTCTGCGCAAGTATCTTTGTTCAAGTGCTTCTGTTGCTTGCTCAATCCTTTTCGTCTTTTCCCTTGCGCTTCTTGATAACCAATCTTCTTTGCGAAGCCCGTCTATTATCGCCCCTCGAATTCGAAAAGACGCATATGTATCAAACTTTAAGTCTCTACCGTAATCAAACTTTTCCAAAGCATCGTAAAGGCCGATTAACCCTAAACTCCGAAGCTCTTCTTTATGAATATTCTTCGGCAGCCCCACGCTAATCCGCTGAACGTGATAGTTAACGAGCGGCATGTACTTTTTAACAAGCATGTTTCCTGCATGTGAGTCTCTCGTCTCTATCCATTCCTGCCAAATTTTATGTTCTTCAACTTCTTGTATACTTTTCAAGGGTCTTTCAACTCCTTTTTATAGCGCTATTAAACGGTCAGAGCGCGCTTTATATCGTTTTTATCCCTTCGTTAATCGTACGAACCTTTAAAATAGCCGTTTGAGGATCAAATTCAATTGTGCGTCCGTTGTGTCCTCCTGTAGCTTTTGCTGCAATGTCTACACTGTTTCTATGCAGCTCTCTCTCTACTGCTTGAACATTTCGAAGACCAATTCGCATGACATCATTTCTTGGTTCAAATTGAAACATCTGCGCGCCTCCTGCTATTTTTGCTTTTAACAATTTTCTATGTGCGCCTTGTTTAATCAACATATTTATCAAATCAAAAATGGCTGTATCTGCATATTTAGCTCTATTAAAAGGACATTTAGCCCCGCTTGAATCCGGAAGCATCACATGAGCGAGCCCAGCTACTGAGTGAACAGAGTCATAAACGACAACTCCTACACATGACCCTAATCCCGCTGTTCGAAGCACTGCAGGTGCATGTGTAACATTCATCTCGGCAATTCCTACCTTAATCACTTGTTTATCATTTCTCACGATTCTTCAACTCCTAGAACCTTCAGCGTGATATCCATTATTCGTTTGGCTCACTGGAGGTGGTCTTCTAAAGAGAGCACTTTAGGTAAATTTAGAAGAACAATTAAACGGCTATCTACTTTAACGACTCCGTTTAAATATTCTACAGCTGTTCCTTCAACTGTTTCAGGCACTGAAGCAATCGTTTTCTCATCAATATCCACTACATCATTTGCCGCATCGACAATCAAACCTGCTTCTACATCATTAAGACGAACCATAATAATACGTGTCAGCTCATGGTTAAGCTGTTCTTGCAAGTTAAAACGAGTGCGCAAATCAATAATCGGTGTAATGACACCGCGAAGATTAATAACACCTTTTACATATTCTTTCACTCCAGGAACGCGTGTTATGTGCTGAATCTTTTCAATCGACTGCACTTCTTCTACTGAGATTCCGTACTCCTCGTCTCCCAATTGAAACACAATAATTTTCATGCCTTTCTCCCTTTCTTTTTACAGCATTTGTTATTTGATCAAAGCGTTGCAATCAATGATAAGTGCTACTTGTCCATCGCCTAAAATCGTGGCTCCTGAAATAGCAAACACACCCGGCAGATAATGCCCTAAAGATTTTAAAACAATTTCCTGCTGACCGATAAATGAATCAACAATTAGCCCGGCTGTCTTTTCTCCTTTTTTCACGATGACTACTGAATAATGATCGCCTTGTACTGAGTTAGGCACAGTGAATAGTTCTTTTAAATCAATAAGAGGAATAATGGCTCCTCGAAAGTCAATAACCTTTTGACCGTGTACATGCATGACCTCTTTGGGCTGAACAATAGCTGTTTCAATAATCGAAGAAAGCGGCAAGGCATAGCGCTCTTCACTCATTTGCACGAGTAAAGCAGAAATGATAGAAAGAGTGAGCGGCAGTTGAATAGAAAAACGCGAACCGTATCCTTCGTTAGAATCGATCGTTACAGAACCCCCTAGCGATTCAATCGTGTTTTTCACAACATCTAAACCTACTCCTCGTCCGGAAACATCTGAAATTTGTTCAGCCGTGGAAAAGCCCGAAGCGAAAATGAGCTCATACACTTGTTTATCCGTCAGCGTTTCAGCTGTTTTTCCATCAATAATTCCTCGATCTAACGCTTTTTGCAGTACCTTTTCACGATTGATGCCCGCCCCGTCATCTTCTAAATCAATAAAGACATGATTTCCGCTATGATAAGCTTTAAGGCGAATCGTTCCCTTTTCATTCTTTCCGTTCTCTAAGCGTGCTTGAGGCATTTCAATTCCGTGGTCAACGGCATTTCTTAATAAGTGAACAAGCGGATCTCCAATTTCATCAATGACGGTTCGGTCCAGCTCTGTATCAGCTCCGACAATTTGAAGTTCAATTTGTTTCCCTAAATCTTTTGAAAGCTGTCTCACCATACGGGGAAAACGATTAAAAACGGTTTCTACAGGCACCATACGCATATTTAAAATAATCGTTTGCAAATCTCCAGAAATACGAGACATCCGCTCTACCGTTTCGTCTAATTCGCTATTATTCAATTCTTTTGATATTTGTTCTAACCTGCCTCTATCAATAACTAGTTCTTCAAACAAGTTCATGAGACTGTCCAAACGGTCAATATTAACTCGAATCGTCTTGTTATTTGAGGGCTGTCTTTTCTCTTCAACAGGCGATGTAGAGGGTGCTGACACAGTAACTTCCTGTATGGCTGCTGCTACTTCTGGTGAGACAAGCTCCTCCATTTCTGTCTCCTTTTTTACGGGGACCGCCGCAATTTTCACACTTTCTACTTCAGAGACTTCCATAATGCTCGCCTGCAGCTTTTCTTGCGATTCGTTTGTTACTAATATAACGATAAAAGATGATTCGAATTTTTCTTGTTCGATATCTTGAACAGTTGGCGCTGACTTAATAACGTCTCCTGCTTGCTCTAACACATCAAACACCATATAAGCGCGTGCAGCTTTTAATAAGCAGGTGCGTTCAAGCTGTACGGTTATTTCAAACGCGTTAAATCCTTGGTCTGCCGTTTGGCTGAGCAGCGTTTGTACTAATTCATCGTACTCTATCGAAGAAGCTGCATGATGTGCTACGGGTTCCTCTGCCACAATACGCTGCAGCTTTTGAACAAGCAATTTGACATCAAGCTGACCATCGCCGCCTTCAGAAATAGATTGAACCATTATTTCTAGCGCATCGACTGATTCAAACAAAGCATCAAGAACTTCCGTATGAACGTCGAGTTGGTGATTTCGAACAGCATCTAACACGTTTTCCATTTTGTGAGTTAATTGTGCTAAATCATCAAATCCCATTGTTGCAGACATACCTTTTAACGTATGAGCAGACCGAAAAATTTCATTTACATAGCCAAGATCATCGGTATTTTTTTCAAAACGCATTAGCTGGTCATTAACGTTTTGAAGATGTTCCCTGCTTTCTTCAATAAACACTTCTAGATATTGATTCATATCCATCGTAACTTTCCCTCCTATTTCTGTGCGTAGCGAGAAATAAAGCTTCCAACGTTTCGCAGCGGTTCAATATAATCAACAAGTTTTGTAGAAACGGCTGATTTGGGCATCCCATAAATGACAGCTGTTTCTTCAGATTCAGCTAATATAAGCGCGTCTTTATTTTTCTTTAAATCAATAACACCTTCCGTTCCATCCGCTCCCATTCCTGTCAACACAATAGCAAGTTTTTGATAACCTGAAATTTTACTAATCGACTGAAACAAACGATCCACTGAGGGGCGATGTCCCTTTACAGGTGAAGAAGTGTCTAAACAAATGCTGAGCTGTCCTTTTTTCTCTACAACCGTCATGTGAAAACCTCCAGGCGCAATATAAGCACATCCTGAGCGAACGATTTCATTGTCTTTTGCTTCTTTCACTTCAATATCAGCTAGCTGATTTAGTCTAACCGCTAATGATTTTGTGAAATTTGGAGGCATATGCTGCACAATAAAAATAGGTGCGTTTATGTCTTTTGAAACAGTTGATAATACTTCTTGCAGCGCACGCGGTCCTCCAGTAGAAGTACCAATACAAATCATTTTGTTCACTTTCGTCCCCATTGGGAGGTTATATACACTGCTGTTTTGCACGTGCTGATGACTGCTTGAAGATATGTTGGCTTTGCTAGCAAGCAAAAGTTTAGAGATAAGCTCATCTTTCACTTTATGTAAGTCCAGCGAAATAGCTCCCGAAGGTTTAGCAACAAAATCAACTGCGCCGTACTGCATAGCGGCCAACGTATTTTCAGCACCTTTTATTGTTGTACTCGATAACATGACAACAGGAAGGGGCTTCACATGCATGAGCTGTTTTAACATATCTAAGCCATTCATTTTGGGCATTTCAATATCCAGTGTCACAATATCCGGCGACAGCTCGAACACTTTTTTCAACCCTTCTTCACCGTTACGCGCGGTACCCACAACGTGAAAACGACTGTCACATGCTAAAAAATCGCCGATTAGCTTTCGCATAAATGCAGAATCATCTACAATAAGCACCTTTATTTCATTCACTCTAATTTCCTACCTTTCAAGAAAAAATCGTTTGAGGCGCCGAATAAACATTCCCTCGTTTTTAGCCGTTACCCTATTGTCTTGAGGAATAAGAATATTCACCATTTCTATTAGTGATATACTCGCTTTAGATGCTGGATTTTGAAGCAAAAAAGGTATTTGGCGATTGACCGCTTTCTGAACAGCTTGATCGTTTGGGACAATACCTAATAGAGAAATAGATATGTTCAAAAACTGCTGAACAGCTCGGTTAAATCGTTCATACGTCTCATTTCCTTCTTTGTCAGAAAGCGTTTTGTTAATAATAAGACGAACCGGTGCTGATACAGAATAGGAAGCTGCTAGCTTAATAGCAGCGTAGGCATCTGTTATAGATGTAGGTTCTGGTGTTGTGACCACGATCATTTCATCTACAGCTTTTAAAAACTTAAGCACACTCTCTGACATGCCCGCTCCCATATCAAAAATCATATAATCATATTGATTTGTTAACGAATTCAATTCTTGTATTAAATGAGCAAGGTCTAATGGAGACCATTCAAATACAGAGGAAATTCCTGTTCCACCAGCCACATAAGCTAAATTCTGAGGACCTTTTTTAATAATTTGCTGGATGGAAAGCTTTTTTTCTAGCAAATCGACCATCGTATATGAAGCAGTTTGCCCAATCAAAATATCAATATTTCCCATCCCTATATCCATGTCAAAAAGAAGAACTCTTTGCTTTTGCTTCGTTAGCGCAAGAGATAAGTTTAATGATAGATTCGACTTTCCAACTCCCCCTTTTCCGCTTAACACGGCTAGTGTTTTACAATTCCTTAAAGAGTTTTGATGCTTCTTTAACACTTTTTCTCTTAAAACTGCTGCTTGATCATTCATCTTTCCAATCTCCAAACACATCGTCAATAAACTCTTTTATTTTAAATGCCGAAACATCTTCTGGTACATCCTGCCCGTTTGTTGTAAAAGCAGCTCGCTGGCCGTAATGATATAACATATTTAAAAGTGAGCCTTTGCGGATGGTTTCATCTTGCTTCGTAAAAATCAAGTGATCAACAGGCAAACTAGCAAAACGTTCATATACAGCTTTCATATCTGATACTTTTGACGTTAGGGCTAAAACAAGAAACGTTTGCAAATTTTCTTGAAACGTAATAATTTTCTTTAAATCATTTACATATTGCTGTTCCAAAAAGTTACGGCCTGCTGTGTCAATAAAAATCACATCGTATGCTTCCGTTTCTAGCAAAGCTTTTTTAAAATCTGCTCCGTTATAACAAATCGTTAAAGGAGCATTTAAGATCGAAGCGTACGTCTTGAGCTGCTCAATCGCTGAAATTCTATACGTGTCAGTTGTAATAAATGCTATTTTTTGATTGTGTTCCAGGACACATTTTGCGGCCAATTTAGCAAGAGTTGTTGTTTTACCGACACCTGTTGGTCCTACTACACTTACATATTTTTTGAAAGGACCGCTCCATTCACTTGCTTTAAACTGATTGACAAACCAGCTCTTCGTCCACTCCATAAGTTGATTTGAGTTAGGGCGATGTAAGTAGTAGTACTCTAGCATAGGAGCCTCTATGCTTTTTAAAATAGCTTCGTCTATTTCTTGCAAACGCAAATAGGCAAGCACATCCTCCACTGCTTTTGGATATGAACCTGAAGAAACCTTTGGCATTTGATTCATTTGTGAAACAAGAGTATTTAACTCACTGAGCTGCTGCTTCATAAAAGATTGATTATCTTCCGTACTGGGTTCTGGCGGCGACGAATTCTTCTTTACGCTCAGCTTTTCTACGGAATCGACAGCTGCCAATACTTCTATTTTTGCCTTAGTAAATAAGCCAAGAAACCCTCCTGTTCGAATTTGTTTTGAATGTAAAATAACCGCTTCCTCACCTAAATCTGAACGAATGGCTTTCATAGCTTGCGGCATAGATGCTACTACGTATTTTTTTACTTTCATCAGATATCCACCACTCCAACACTTTGAACTTCAACATTTGCTTCTAGCTCGTTATATGATAAAACTGCCATATGGGGAAAATACCGCTCAGTGATTTGGCGCACGTACATCCTCACCGCAGGAGAACATAACACAATTGGAGACTGTTCTTGAAAAGAAAGTGTTTCTGTTTGCTTGGCTATACTTTCTACGATAGCTTGTGAAACGTTAGGGTCTAGTGATAAATAATTCCCATGCTCCGTTTGTTGAACAGCTTCCGCCATCGTTTTTTCAACTTTTCCTGAAAGGGTAAGAACTCGAAGCAGACCTTCTTGGACCGTATATTGACTGGTAATTTGTCTTGCGAGCCCTTGCCGGACATATTCAGTTAACAAATCGGTGTCTGACGTCATTTTTCCGTAGTCGGCCAGCACCTCAAAAATAATGGGTAAATTTCGAATTGAGACGCTTTCTTTTAAAAGCTTTGCCAGTACCCTTTGAATGTCTCCAACGGAAAGAGGATTAGGCGTTACTTCCTCAATTAAAATAGGATACGTTTCTTTTGTGTGATCGATTAGTTGCTTTGTCTCCTGCCTTCCAATCAGCTCATGCGCATACGATTTTATAACTTCTGTTATGTGCGTAGACACAACCGAGGGCGGGTCAACAACGGTATACCCGAACATCTCAGCCTGCTCCTTCACCGACTCACTAATCCATTTTGCAGGCATCTTAAAAGCTGGCTCTAACGTATCAATTCCTTCAATCAAATCATCATCCATTCCCGGACTGATTGCTAAATAGTGATCGAGCAGCAGCTCCCCTTTTGCCACTTCATTGCCCTTTATTTTAAGACAGTATTCGTTGGGCTGAAGCTGAATGTTATCTCTGATGCGAACAACCGGAATGACTAATCCTAGCTCAAGTGCCAGCTGTCGCCTAATCATCACAATTCGATCGAGCAGATCGCCTCCTTGATTCGTATCAGCAAGCGGAATTAATGCATACCCAAATTCAAATTCAATTGGATCAACGCTTAATAGATTGACAACACTCTCCGGACTTTTCATTTCATTGTCTTCCATCTCTTCTTCAGTAGGCGCCATTTCTTCGCGAACCGCCTGATGCTTAGCCCGAGACAAATAATAACCTCCCACTCCTAACAAAATAGCAATAGGCATTGTAATAACATCATTAATTGGCGTAATTAAACCAAGAGCCGCAATCGTTCCTCCAGTGACATAAAGCATAACTGGAAAAGCAAACAGCTGCTGTGTAATATCTTCGCTCAAATTACCTGTTGAAGCAGCTCTAGTGACGATAATACCTGTCGCTGTTGAAATCATAAGGGCTGGAATTTGACTCACTAACCCATCGCCTACTGTTAACAAAGTAAAGGTTTGGGATGCTTCCGTGATGGACATTCCCATTTGCAGCATGCCGATAATAATCCCAAATAAGATATTAATAAGGGTGATGACAATCCCTGCAATGGCGTCACCTTTGACGAATTTACTGGCTCCATCCATTGCTCCGTAAAAATCTGCTTCGCGCTGAATTTTTTCACGGCGGTCAATTGCTTGCTTTTCTGAAATCATACCTGCATTTAAATCTGCATCAATACTCATTTGTTTACCCGGCATCGCATCCAAGGTAAAGCGGGCGGCTACTTCAGAAACACGCTCCGCTCCTTTTGTAATAACGAGAAACTGAATGATAATTAAAATAATGAAGACAACAAAGCCCACTAAAGGATTGCCTCCAATAACGAAGTGGCCAAATGTTTCCACCACTCCGCCTGCTTCTCCTGTTCCTAAGATTGAACGTGTCGTGGATACATTCAAACCTAATCGAAACAGCGTAAGAACCAGCAGCAAAGACGGAAATACCGACAGCTCTAAAGGTTCTTTCATATTCATGGAAACGAGCAGTACAAGCAGCGCAAGAGAAATGTTAATCATGATTAAAATACTTAATAACCATGAAGGCAACGGAATAACAAGCATAACGATAATGAGTACAACACCTATAACAACTGGCAGTTCTCTTGCAGACATTAATTTTTCTCTCCTTACAATAGCGTAACGTTACATTTTATTTTGAATGCGGTATACGTAAGCTAATATTTCAGCCACCGCTTTAAAAAACTCTTCGGGTACTGCATCTCCTACTTTGGTTTGGTCAAAAAGTGCTCTTGCCAGCGGACGGTTCTCTACCATAATGATTTCATGGCTTTTGGCAATTCCTTTAATCTTTTGAGCAATAAAATCTACGCCGCTGGCTACAACATAGGGAGCATCCATTTTTTCTTCATCATATTTTAAAGCAATGGCATAATGAGTGGGGTTTGTAATGATGACATCCGCTTTTGGAACTTCTTGCATCATGCGAGACATTGCCATTTCCCGTTGCTTTTGCTTTATTTTTGATTTGATTAGAGGATCCCCTTCAATGTTTTTATGCTCATCTTTGATATCTTGCTTTGACATTCGAATATTTTTCTCGAAATCAAACTTTTGGTACAAATAATCAAGCAGCGATAAAAATAAAAGCATAAGCGAGGCTGCAAGTCCCATTTGAAAAACAAGCTTAGACAGAACAATCAGCGAGTCCCCTATACTTTTTTGAGATAAATTTAATACATCTTCTATGTGAATCCATAAGATAAAAAACGTGACGGCTCCGATACACATAATTTTCAGCGTTGACTTGATTAGTTCTACCAGCGCTCTCATGGCAAAAATCCGTTTGGCTCCGCTAATAGGGTTAATCTTTTCTAACTTAGGCTGAAGAGCCTCCGTGGAAAAAAGAATACCAACCTGCATATAATTCGCTCCGAGCGCAGCAATAAAAGCTGCGAGCATAACAGGACCTGCTGCAAGAGCTATTGAAGGAAGAAGGTGCTTAAACATCGCAAATACGCGCTCTGCCGTCACTTCCTCAAGCATATACGTTTGAAAAGCTTCTCTTAACAACTTCATCATTTGCTGTAAAAACTGTTTGGCTCCAAACAAAAAATAAAGAAAAACCATTAAAAGGATGAGCGCAGTTGTAACGTCTTGACTTTTAGCTACCTGTCCTTTTTTTCTAGAGTCTTGCTTTTTTTTAGGTGTAGCTTTTTCCGTTTTTTCTCCCGCGAAAAATTGCAAATTAACTTTTACTAAAAACAAAGCTACACCCCTCCTAATATGCGAATCATCGCGCGCATCGCTTCTATCATTTGTTCAAATATGATTTGCATCATATAAAACATGCTCCCCATCACGACAATCAGCAAAATAAAGGCAACAATAATTTTTACCGGAAACCCCACTACGAAAATATTTAACTGCGGAACGGTTCTCGCGACAATTCCAAGCGCGATATCGACTAAAAATAATGAACCTACCAAAGGCAAAGACATTTGAACAGCTACTAAAAACATCGATGAAAAAACAGTTATGATGTGTGTAGCAAATGCTTGGCTTCCCACAGGGAAAGCTACTTTGTCTAACGGAATAATTAAATAACTATTATAGATGCCGTCTATTAATAAATGATGTCCATTGGTCGATAATAAAAATAGGAGAGCAAATACATATAAATATTGACCTAGTATCGGACTTTGGGCCCCTGTCTGCGGATCTATTACGTTGGCAATCGCAAACCCAACTTGAAAATCGATGAGACCTCCGGCAATTTGAATAGCCATAATAAATACATACGCAATCAAACCAATAAACAACCCAACAGCACATTCTTTTACTACTAAAAGTACAAACTGTGCATCTAACGAAACGACGGGTAAATCAATTGTTGTCGCAATAATAACGGATAGCGAGGCAGACAAACCTACCTTATGAACTGCGGGAATCGTTTTGTATGAAAATAGCGGAACCGTAATAAAAAAAGACGTTACCCGCACTAGCACTAGTAAAAACGCGGGATAGGATAAGATCAACTGACTCATAGCTATCCTACGTACCGATACAGATTTGAAAAAATTTCATATGTAAATGAAATCATTTTTGATAACATCCACGGACCAAAAAATACAATCCCTACTAAGACCGCTACAATCTTAGGAACAAAAGCAAGAGTTTGCTCTTGAATCTGGGTAGTTGCTTGAAAAATACTAATAATGAGCCCAACTACAAGGGCCAGCAGTAATAAAGGGCCAGATACAATTAGGATTGTATACACGCCTTTTTCTGCTAACGAAATGACAAATTCTCCATTCATTGTCTATCACCTATTGAAAACTTATTAATAATGATTTAACAACTAAATTCCAGCCGTCAACCAGTACAAATAGTAAAATTTTAAACGGGAGCGAAATCATAACGGGAGGAAGCATCATCATTCCCATAGACATCAGCACGCTTGCTATAATCATATCGATAATGAGAAAAGGAATAAAAATCATAAATCCAATTTGAAATGCTGTCTTTAGCTCACTGATTGCATAAGCCGGAACGAGCGCAGTTAAGGGAATATCTTGAACAGAGGATGGCTTATCTATATCCGCATATTCTAAAAAAAGAGCTAAATCTTTTTGTCTTGTATGAGCACTCATAAATTCTTTCATTGGTTCAGCTGCTTTTTCATAGGCTTGATTCAGCGTGATTTTTTCTTTTAAAAGCGGCTGAAGCGCCTGTTCATTTACCTGAGAAAAAGTTGGCGCCATAATAAAAAACGTTAAAAACAGCGATAAACCAACTAATATTTGATTAGGAGGCATTTGCTGTGTCCCGAGCGATGTACGTACAAATGACAGCACAATGACAATGCGTGTAAAGCAGGTCATCATAATTAAAATTCCAGGAGCTACCGAAAACACCGTCAGCAGCAACAAAAGCTGGACAGACGTGGAAATATTTGTAGGACTGCTCGAGTTAAAGAGGTTCATCACTTCATTCATCGTTCTTTTTGTTCCTTTCTAACTCTTTTAGTACGTTTTGCCTTTTTATTTTCATTTCATTCATTTCTCGCTGAAAAAGCTGTTGAAAAGAATGGCTGGATTTCTCTTCTTTTTTAGAAGTCAATTTTTCTAAAAAAGACGGTAGTACGACTTTATATTCGCTCTCGTTTTTCTGTTGTTCCTCATACTGCGTGAGCAGCTGCTGTTTCTCTTGCCCTGTAATTTCTGAAAGAAGCTGCACATTTTCACCGACTCCAATGATTAAAAGCTGATCTCCAACTTTGACTACTTGTACAGATTTGCTGCTTCCAACATTTGTCCCTCCCAAGTTTTGTACTATTTTATTTTTTTGCAGCAGCCTTCCTTTTTTATTGACAAATTTTAAGAGTGCAAAAAGCAGCCCAATTACAAGTAAAAACGCGAATATCATCTTCATAATATCTCCAGCTGAGAGCGTAGGCGTCACCTGGAGTGCAGTTTTTTCTTTTGAATCAGCACTCTCACTTTCTAAACACTTCTCCGTTTTTTCCAAACATTCTTTTACCGATGCAGATCCACTTTCTGCATAGACGATTTGATTTGATCCTGCTAACACGCTTATTAACAGCGCAGCAATTACGAACTTTCGCAGCAATGCCTGCCACCTCTTACTTCAACATAGTGTAAGATTAGCGGGAAAGCCCCGCCAATCTGTTGTTTATCCAATTGCTTTTGAAATTGCCTCTAATACTCGATCTGCTTGAAAAGGCTTAACGATAAAATCTTTTGCCCCTGCTTGAATCGCATCAATCACCATTGCCTGCTGGCCCATGGCTGAACACATAATCACCTTAGCATCACTTTTTATGCTTTTAATTTCTTTTAAGGCCGTAATTCCATCCATTTCAGGCATCGTAATATCCATTGTGACAAGATCTGGTGCATGCTCTTTAAATAACTCCACAGCCTGCTGGCCGTCTGCCGCTTCCGCTACTACTTCATATCCATTTTTCGTTAAAATATCTTTGATCATCATGCGCATGAATGCAGCATCATCTACAATTAAAATTCGGTTTCCCATCTCTACTCCTCCTAAAAATCATTACTTTAGTTTGTTAATACGGTCTCTTTGACTAATAATATCGGTTACGCGAACGCCAAAATTCTCGTCAATGACGACCACTTCACCTTTTGCAATTAATTTGCTATTAATCAAGATATCTACTGGTTCGCCTGCTAGTTTATCAAGTTCAATGATTGCACCAGAAGATAATGCTAAAATCTCTTGAACCGTTCGCTTAGTTCTTCCAAGCTCCACGGTAACTTGAAGCGGGATATCAAGCAGCATGTCTAAATTTCGTGAATCTCCTTGAGGAGAAGACACGTGCTCGAACTCTGAAAACGATGCGGGCTGAATATCAACTGGTACATGAACAGATTCTGCCTGCTGTGTTTCTTCATGCTGTATGTATTCAGCTGCTGGCGGTTCTGTTTGCTTTTCGTTAAGGTCTGATTCTTTTTCAATAGAAGCTGCCGTATCTTCTGCGCTTGGAACTAAGAGCTCTTCCACCAAGCTTTTGGCAAAAGATATCGATAAAAGCTGCATAATATTCGAATCGATTAATGTGCCTACCTTCAAATTAAAAGAGACCTTTACAAAGACGTCATCTTGGGGAATCAACTCTGTGCCTTCCCCTTTTTGAATATTTAAAATATCTAAGCTCGGCGGAGAGATATCAATTTTCTTTTGAAATACCGTAGACATAGACGTCGCTGCAGAACCCATCATTTGATTCATCGCTTCCTGCACTGCACTCAGCTTAATTTCATCCATGATTTCTGTCGGATTCTCACCCGTTCCACCAAGCATCAAATCTGAAATAACAGCTGCATCTTCATGTTTAATAACTAACAAATTCGTACCAGAAAAGCCTTCTGTATACTGAACTTGCACAGCGACATGAGGATTTGGAAATTCATCCGTCAGCTCTTCTTTATATACGAGCGATACAAACGGTGTGGTAATATCGACTTTTTGATTCAATAAAGCCGATAGCGCTGTTGCTGAACTGCCAAACGAAATATTTCCAATTTCGCCAAGCGCGTCTTTTTCCATTTCCGTAAAGTAATCATCTACTTGACTTGACTTATTCGGCTCTGAAAACTCGTCAAGTGAAGAAGTTCCTTTTAACAACGCATCAATTTCATCTTGCGAAAGCATGTCATCGTTCATTCCTTTCGTTCCTCCTCTTAACATCATCTAGAATTTGCACAGCGACTTTCCGACTGACTTTTCCAGGCTGTGCAATAAATTTAGGTTGTTCTCCGACGTAAATAGTTAACGGATTATGAACGCTTGTTTGCAGTCGAATGACATCTCCCGCATCTAATGCTAGGAAATCTTCAATTGAAATATCCGCTTTTCCTAGCTCGGCTACAACCTGCAATTCCGCATCATTGATTTGTTCCTTTAGCTGCTCAACCTCTTGTACGTTAGGTTCTTTTTTCGAAGATTGCATCCAGTAATGAACGGACAGTTTGGACACAATCGGCTCAAGCGTCACGTGCGGAATACATAGATTGATCATGCCCGTTTCATCTCCAATTTGTACGTTTAATGAAATGACGATGACAATTTCATTTGGTGAAATTACCTGCAAAAACTGAGGATTCACTTCAAACTCTGATGTTTCAGGTTCAATTTCCGCAATAGAACTCCAAGCTTCTCTCATACTGTCTAACGTTTTCTCTAACAAGTTTCGAACCAAGCTCGTTTCAATCTCCGTTAAGTTACTAATTTTCCCACCGCTCTCGCCTTGTCCCCCAAGCAAGCGATCAAGCATCGCATAGGCAATGTTCGGATTGACTTCCATAATGATATGCCCTTCTAAAGGAGGGACGGCTATCACGTTTAAGATGGTTACTTTGGGAACAGAGCGAATGAACTCCTCATACGGAATTTGATCCACTGATACAACGGACACTTGTACAACGTTACGAAGCTGCGCCGAAAAGACGTTGATTAACATGCGCGCATAATTTTCATGAATTCGCGTCAAACTGCGAATCTGATCTTTTGAAAAACGCAGGGCGCGTTTAAAATCATATGTACGAATACGCTGTTTTTTATTTTCCTTTTTTAGCTCATCCGCATCCATCTCTCCGGTTGATAACGCGGATAATAGGGCGTCAATTTCATTTTGTGATAATACATCCCCTGCCACTAGCTTCCCTCCCTTTTTCTTTACTGCAACACTTTAGACGTTGTATAAATTTTAACAACATGTCCGTTTTCCATTAATTGATCAATTTGCTTCGCAATATCTGTTTCTAACGTGCTGAGTCCTTGCGTTCCTTCAAAATCTTGAGCACTCATATCTGAGAGCCTTTTGATAATAATGTCCCTTACTTGAAAATCTCTTTTTTGAAGCTCTGCCGCTGCTTTTTTACTATCCATTTGAATTTTAAAAGAGATGCTGATGTAGTTATTGCTTTTTAAATTTGTTTTAATATCCGTTACATCCACAGAAGCTTTGATCACATCGTCAATAGATGGACCTTTTTCAGTACTTGCCTGCTCTGTATACTTTAACGTCACGATAACAGCAACGCTTCCTATTAACGTAAAAGAAAGCAGAATAATAATCATCTTACTAACTAGCTTATTTTTAAACACACTTTATTCCTCCGTCGTTTGCTGCAGCCCTAATACGTTAATTCGCTGATAATAACTCGTCACTTTCTCATTCACTTCTTCAACTGAATCCTTTACCACCAGCTTTTTGTTATTCGTTAGCGTAATGGTCGTATCAGGAAATGCCTCAACCTGCTCGATGTAGAGCGCATTTAACGTAAATGTTTTGCCGTTTAGCCTTGTTAAAGTAATCATAATTAACCGGAGTAATACCTACTCCTTCCTCCCGCCTATCGTTTTAGATTCACTAGCTCTTGCAGTATTTCATCGGATGTTGTAATAATTCTTGTGTTCGCTTGAAATCCGCGCTGTGCAACAATCATATCCGTGAATTCTTCCGATAAATCAACGTTGGACATTTCAAGGGCGCTTGAAATTAATGTTCCTGTACCGCTGTTTCCAGGAGTAATGTTTGCAGGAGTTGTAACCAATCCTGCATTTGGAGTATTAGTGAACAAATTTCCTCCTGCTTTTTGAAGTCCTTCATTGTTAGCAAACTTTGCAAGTTTGATAGTTTGAGGATTCGGAAGCATGTTTCCATTTAGCCCAACAATATTAACGGTTCCGTTTGACCCAATGCTATAGCTTTTAGCCGTAGTTGGATCAATCCTAATTTTCCCATTAGTGGCCTGTACAAATAGTCCATCACCTGTCACTAGATAACCATCTTTATCTAAATAGAAGTTCCCCGCTCTTGTGTAATAGTCTGATGTTCCATCATTTACAACAAAATAGCCGTCACCAGAAATAGCTAAATCAAGCGGACGTCCCGTTGACTGAATGCTTCCCGCCGTTTGAACTGTATCAATTGTGCCAATCTGTGAACCTAACCCGACTTGTTTAGCATTAACACCTCCACGGTTCCCCGCCGGTGCCGTCGCTCCTGCTACCTGCTGACTTACTAAATCTTGAAACGTTGTACGTCCTTTTTTATAGCCGTATGTATTAACATTGGCAATGTTATTTCCTAGGACATCTAATTTGGTTTGAAAATTTTTCATGCCGCTGATTCCTGAATACATCGAACGTAACATAAAATCACTCCTTAAATTTGGTTGGTTAACTGCTTATTTCTAAGATATCGTTTAGCGAAAGTACCGTATGATTTTCATCGTTGATCGTAAACGATACCTCATTGTTTTTGACGGATGCTGTTGAAATGACTCCTTGCTTTTTATTTCCTTCTTCATCTAACCATGCAGCCGTTTTACCAATTAATTCGCTTCCTTTTAAAATAGGAGAAGCCTGAGACTGCGTTACAAACGTATTGAGCGATGTGCTCATATTTGTCATTTGTTCAAGAGATGAAAACTGAGCCATTTGAGCAATAAAGTCTTTGTCTTCCATTGGATTCATTGGATCTTGATTTTGAAGCTGAGCAATCAAAAGCTTCAAAAAGTCATCTTTGCCAATCGAGCTGTTTCCCGTTTGCTTCACTTGTGTGTTCCTATTGCTTAAATACAAGTCAGACGTAATTTCATTTGTCATTGTTATCACCTATACGTTGTAGTTAATGAGCGCTGATTCAAAAGAAGATAGAAAGGAAGCCGATTCTTCCAATTGTTGTGAATCTTGATCTTCTTCTTCTTTTTTAAACGCTTCTTTTTCCTGTCTTTCTTTTTGCTGATCATTTTCATTGTTATACGACACCGCTTGTTCCGACAGTAGCACATCGATTTTATCAATTGATACATGCTGAGACGCGAGACCGTGCCGCAAAGTTGAAAGATTGGAGTCCAATAACTCTTTTGTTTTTACTGACGATACGACAATTCGCGCAACCGTTTCGCTGTCTTTCTGAAGCATTTCAATTGAAATCGCACCTAGCTGTTTTGGAAATAACTTAATGAGAAGCTTAGATGTTCCCTCTTCGGTACTAAACGAAGCTTTACTCCATATTTTTTGCAGCTCGTTTACCAAATTGCTAGACTGCTGATAGTCAGATTTTGCTTGCCCTAGATAAATAGAGAACTGCTGAAGCTTAGGCATTTCTCCACTTCCAAAGGATGATGGCTGATTCTCTACTGTCGCCCCGGTTGTGTGTGTACCTGCCGGACTTTCGCTATTTTTTAAAAAGCTATTGGTATCTACACTTCCGCTGGGTACAACCACATCTTTTTTCCATGAAAGCTGATTCAAAAACGGTACTTTTTCTTCTTTAGGAAAAGCATTCATATTTTTCACAGAACTTTCTGAAGCTGTATGAACAGCGTCCATATCCACTTGTACAACCGATACATGCTGAAACCCAAGAGCCTGCCGTAATCTGAAAAGATTGGCATCTAACAGCTCTTTTGTTTTTGCTGACGATACTACAATCTGCGCAATCGTTTCATCGTCTTGTTGAAGCACTTCAATTGATATTTTCTCTAGCTGCTTTGGAAATAGCTGAATGGAAAGCTTGGATACTCCTTCTTTAGAACCAATCGAAGCTTTACTCCATATTTTTTCCAGCTCGTTTACCAGATCGCTAGACTGTTCATAATCTGATTTCGCTTTCCCTAAATCCATAGAAAACTGCAGCTCTTTTTCTTCTTTACCAAAAGCAGTCATATCTGTTACTGAACTTTTTGGAGCTGCTTGAACGCCCACCGAACCCACTTGTTCAACCGATACATGCTGAGACGTGAGAGCTTGTCTTAATCTAAAAAGGTTGGCATTTAACAGCTCCTTTGTTTTCGCTGATGATACAGCTACTTGTGCAACCGTTTCATTGTCTTGTTGAAACACTTCAATTGAAATCGTCCCTAGCTGCTTTGGAAACAACTTAATGGAAAGCTTGGATGCTCCTTCTTCAATACTGATGGAAGCTTCACTCCATATTTTTTCCAGATTATTCACCAAATCCCTAGACTGCTGATAGTCTGATTTTGCTTGCCTTAAATCAATAGAAAACTGCGACCCTTTTTCTTCTTTACCAAAAGCGTTCATATCTGTTATAGAACTTTCTGGAGCTGCTCCAACAGCGGCCACATCGACTTCATCAACGGATACATGCTGAGAATTTAAAACTCGCCGTAAAGTCAAAAGGTTGGTGTCTAATAGCTCTTTTATTTTCGCTGACGATACCACAACCTGCGCAATTGTTTCATTGTCTTGTTGAAGGACTTCAATTGAAATCGTCCCTAGCTGCTTTGGAAACAATTTAATGGAAAGCTTGGATGTTCCCTCTTCAGCACTGAGCGAAGCTTTACTCCATATTTTTTGCAGCTCATTTAACAGATTGTCAGACTGTTGATGATCAGATTTTACTTGCCCTAGATCAATAGAAAATTCTTGGACCTTAGATACTTCTTTAGATTTAAAAGATGATGGATTATTTTCTAACGTCGCCCCGGCCGTGTTAGCAGTGAAAGAAATTTCACTATCCTTTTTTGAACTATTCCTATTCATACTTTCGTTACGTAAAATCACATCTTTTTTCCAAGAAAGCTGATTCAAAAGTGGCACTTTTTCCTCTTTATGAACAGCGTCCATATCTCTTACAGAACTTGTTGGAGCCGCATGGACAACGGCGAAGAAACCAGCAGAGCGCTTTTCATGTAAGGTATCGGTTAATACACGTGGTTGTTTATGAATTTTCTCTATTTTTTCAGCAGCAGCTTTCTGCAAGCCTTGAAGCTGCGAATCCGAAAGCTTCACTGACTGCAGCTGCGGTTTTTGTAGTTCTTCCATCAGCTGAGCGAATTCTGTTTGAAACGCAGATGATGTATTTTTACAAATGGTTAACAAGGTAGAAATAGAAGACAAATATTGTTCTTGACTGTCTGTTTCAAATGAAACAGGTGCCCGCTGCATTTCTGTTAACGCGTGCTGCAGCTTTAGAAGCGGCTGTTCCAAATCTAGATTACTTGGAATACTACCGATCATCTCGGCTAGATGTTTGTACAAGACAGACGATTCATCTTCTTCATCTTCTGCTTCGCTTAACTGAATCGCCATTAACCCGACCGCCTTGAAGACGTCTTGATCTATCGCTTGTTCATCTGATGATTTCTCCCCGCGCGCTAAAGGCTGCACATCTAGCTGCTTAAGCTGCTGAACAATTTCTTCAAAAAAACCCTGAGTCTGACTAGCAGCTGCTTTTTCATCGCAGTTTACCTTTGATGCAGCTGCTGGACGTAGTGAAATTTCCACTGTTTTCACCTCTGCTTTTATTCATCAATCTGATCTGTTAACAATGTCGTATAGCGTGCAGCTACTTTCGGATCCATTTTTTCTAAGATTGCCGTTCTTGTACTCGCTTTGAACTGCTTAAGCATCGCGACCGCTTTGTCTTCTTTTAATTCGGCAAAGATGAGCGCTGCATTTTTAGGAGACATGTTTTCATAGGTAGCAATGACATCTTTTTTTGCCAGCTGACTGTTCTTTTGTTTTTTCGCTTCATCGTCGGCTTTTTCTTCCATATCGCGCATTTCAATTTTTAGTTCATCCATTTGACGGTCTTTTGTAGTGATCGTTTTCTCGTAAACTGCGATTTGCTTTTCTTTTGTGCTCAGCTTCTTTTGAAGGCTTTCAACCTGCTTTTGTATCTCTTCATTGCTTTCTTGAATATTTTCATTTTTTTGCGACTGTTCACTTGATACAAATGGAATGGCGTGTGTAATAGCCGAAACTTTATCATTTACATTGACGCCTAAAAGTGTCAGGACAATATAAGCTGCCAAGATGAGGAACACCGCTGGAATAAAGATTAAAAATAAAAACACTTGGCTTTTACTGTAAGATTTCCCATCTTCATAGTTTTCTTCTTCGTACTCTTCTCTTAACTCTTTTTGATTAGCCATGTTTTCCACCTAATTCCTATGCAGCATATACTGCTGTAGCGACAGCTCATCCATTTGCTTCGCTTCTAACTGTTTTTCCGCGGTTATATAAGAATCGTAGTCTCTCTTTTTTAACTTTTCATACTTCTTTACTTCTATGTTCTTTTCTTCTAGCTTCAGTTTCTTTAAGTTCATTTGCTGTCTTGCAAACATGACCTCTTGTTGCAGCCTCTCAATCACTCGTTCGGCACTTGTTAAAAACTGCTGAAACGATGTAATTTCTAAAATAGAAAGCCCTTGCTTCATTTTGCCCGTATGCTGTTCAATCAGCGTTTCTTTTTCTTTTAGCTTTTTATAAAGCTTTTCACCCGCTGTTTCAAACTGCTGCAGAGATTGATTATATTGAGATAGCAGTTCATCCTTTTCATTTGACTTGATTGCCATTATTTTAGATAACCTAAATTCATATGCCATATTTACTCACCTTTCACAAACAGTTCACAGAGCTTTGTTACACTTGTTTCAAATGATGGATGTTCGTTCGTTTTTTGCTTTAAAAATGCATCAATGACGGGATGATAGTGGATGGCCTCATCAATGTAAGCAGAAGATCCTCTTTTGTAGGCACCTATGTTAATTAAGTCTTCAGAATTAGCATAGGTAGCCATTAATGAACGCAGTTTTTCAGCTGCTTCTTTATGCCGTTCACTTACGATATGGTTCATCACGCGACTAACGCTTTTTAAGACATTGATGGCGGGATATTGACCTTTATTGGCCAGCTCCCGGTCTAGTACAATATGTCCGTCTATAATGCCTCGCACCGTATCCGAAATAGGTTCGTTCATATCATCACCGTCTACTAATACAGTGTAAAAAGCAGTAATAGATCCATGCTGATTAGTTCCTGTACGTTCAAGCAGCCTTGGCAAGCTAGCAAAAACAGATGGTGTATAACCTTTGGTAGTCGGAGGTTCACCTACGGCTAATCCAATTTCTCTTTGAGCCATTGCTACACGGGTAACAGAATCCATCATCATCATGACGCTCATCCCCTCATCTCGAAAGTATTCAGCAATAGAAGTAGCTGTATATGCTGCTTTCATTCGAAGCAGAGCAGGCTGATCCGAGGTAGCAACTACTACAACGGAGCGCTTTAACCCTTCCTCTCCAAGATCTCGTTCAATAAACTCTCTAACTTCTCTTCCTCGCTCGCCTACAAGGGCAATGACATTGATATCTGCTTTTGTATTGCGTGCAATCATCCCGAGCAGCGTACTTTTACCAACACCGCTTCCTGCAAAAATACCTATGCGCTGCCCTTGACCTACTGTTAGCAAACTATCAATTGTTCGTACCCCTACTTCAATTGGCTGTTCAATAGGCGGACGCTCTAAGGGATTAGGGGGATCTTGATCGGTTAAAACAAACGGCAAATATTGAGAAAGTTCAGACCCGTCTAAAGGGTTCCCTAACGAATCAAGCACTTGACCTATTAACTCTTTCCCCACGCTTACCTGCAGAGGTTTTTCTGTCGTTTCCACTAGGCAGCCAGGTCCGATATATCGAACAGACGTATAAGGCATTAAAACGACGTGCTCGCCGTTAAAACCAACAACTTCTGCACGAATTTTATCTCCTCGTTCACTAAGATGAATAAAGCAAACATCTCCTATTGACGTTCTAGGTCCTTTAGATTCAATCATCATTCCTACTACTCGGCTGACTTTCCCGTACCGTTTAAAAGAAGATGTGCGCGGGATTTCATGAATGAGTTGTGCGACTTTCATTTTTACTCTCCTCTAACAAACGTTCTTTTAATTTTTTCTTCATTTCCGTTAACTGGCTATCAAAAGACGCAACAAGACGCCCATAAGAGGAATCGATGACACAATCCATTTCCTGAAGATTTTCATCCGCATAAATAAATAGCCCGGTTTCTCCGTTTAATAAATCGAACAGTTCTCGTTTATGTTCACATACATATGCATATTTTTTCGGGGAAACAAAAAGCTGGATTTCTTTATGTTCTCTAACTTCTTTTAAAGACCTTGCAACAAGTGGTAAAAATGATTCATCTCTTTGAAGCTGCTCATTTAAAATCGTTTCAGCTAGGGTGAAACCTAATTCAAAGATGACTTCTTCAGATTGATTTATATATTCGTAGTACTGATTCTTTGTTTCGTCAACAATGTTTCGCGACATGGCTAATACATGCTCATACTCTTGTTTTCCTTGAAGCAGCCCTTCTTCGTATCCTTCTTCATAGCCTCGCTTTTGTTCTTGTTGAAACAGCAGCACCTTCTCTTCTTCCCACTGCTTTTTCAAACGTTCAATTTCGTTTTGAGCTTGTTTTCGGTAAGCGTCTGCCTCGGCCTTTATTATTTCAGCTTCACTGTGCGCTTGTTCAATAACGTGCTGTGCGTTTTCTTGCTGAAGATGTTCTTCTGTGGGCTCATCTTGTATCGGAAAACCAAATGGAATAACTTGAATATGCTTTGCATTTTCGTCTGAAAGTTTATTTGTATAAGTTGATTTAATGATATTAGACAATAATATCGTCTCCTCCACCTCGAGCTAGTACAATTTCACCAGCATCTTCTAAACGTCTAATTCCAGCAACGATACGTGACTGAGCTTCCTCTACATCTTTCAAACGCACAGGACCCATAAATTCCATTTCTTCTTTAAACGTTTCCACCATACGGCTAGACATATTTTTAAAAATAATAGATTTCACTTCTTCACTTGCTACTTTTAAGCTCAACAATAAATCATCATTTTCTACATCTCGTATCACACGCTGAATAGAACGGTTATCGAGCGTTACGATATCCTCAAATACAAACATTCGCTGTTTAATTTCTTCTGCTAATGCCGGATCTTGAATTTCAAGCGTATCAATAATAATTTTTTCAGTTGCTCGGTCTACTCCATTTAATACTTCAACTACTGCTTCTAAACCACCTGTTTGGGTATAGTCTTGGGTAACAGTAGCAGAAAGCTTTCTCTCTAAAATTTGCTCTACTTCATTAATGACTTCCGGAGACGTACTTCCCATCGTTGCAATCCGTCTTGCAATATCCGCTTGCCTTTCCTGAGGCAGTGATGATAAGATTTGTCCTGCCTGCGGCGGCTCTAAGTAAGATAAAATAAGGGCAATCGTCTGAGGATGCTCATGCTGAATGAAATTTAACAGCTGCATAGGATCAGCTTTTCTGGCAAAGTCAAACGGACGAACTTGCAAAGAACAAGTTAATCGATTGATAATCATCATAGCCTGCTCTGGTCCAAGTGCTTTTTCTAACACCTGTTTCGCATAGCTTACTCCTCCTTTTTCAAGGTAGTTTTGAGCAAGCGTTATTTGTTCAAACTCATGAAGAACAGCTTCTTTTAGAGACGGCTCTATTTTTCTCACTGAAGAAATTTCAAGCGTTAGTTGCTCAATTTCATCTTCACTGAGATGTTTATAGATAGAAGCTGATACATCAGGACCGAGAGAAATTAACAAAATTGCTGCTTTTTGCTTTCCAGTTAACTCATTTTTTTGCATAGCCTTTACCATTAGCTTTCCTCCTAATCCTCACTAATCCATGTTCGCAGCAGTTTTGCAAACTCTTCCGGGTCTTGCTTCGCTAACGTTTCAAGATTGCTTTTTGTTTGCTGTTCAGCATTTAAAACAGGGGCTTTTTGTGCCGCTTCATATGCTTCAAAAGTTTCATCATACTCTTCATCATATTCCTCTTCATCTAAGTCTTGACGTCTTTTCCTAACCAACAGCACAATAAGAACAACAATAATAAGCAGCAGTGCACCTCCGATTATATACATCCACAATGGAATTGAACTTGCTGTGTTGTCAGCTGTTTCTTGTCCATTAAACGGCTGAACGGAAACGGTAATCTTATCGCTGACCGCGTTATCCGAGAGAGCTTTCGTATTTGCATCTTTTGAAATAGAAGTACGGACAATTGTACCTAACATTTTTTGAACATCTGACTCAAGCGTATCGGAAACCTGTGATTTCCCTTTTGCATTGGACGGATCTATCATTACTTGAATGCCAAGGTCTTGAATTTTGTATGGACTTTCGACGATTTCTTTATGAATTCGGTTCACTTCATAATTAATTCGTTCTTCGTTTTTTTCGTAGTCTCCGTCTCCACTTGTTGTACTAGATGAGTAATTTGTTGTATCTTCTTCTCCTGTTCCAGCAACGCCTCCATCTTGAGCATTTTTACCAGAAAATGTTTCATTAATTTTTTCAGCGCTAACGGCAATTCCTTGCATATTATCTTTATCAACAGGCTCTACTAGCTTTTCTTCGCGATTTTCCTGTGTAAAATCAAGATCTGCTGTAACAGAGACCATTACTTTGTCTTGACCGACCAGTCTTCCTAGCATTTGCTGTACTTGACGCTGAATATCTCTCTCAACTTCTTTTTTCGCTTCGTTCTGCGAAGCAAATGAGCTAGAAGCTGAATTCGTTTCGTTACCTTTTAAATCAAAGTACTCAAAATATTGGTTCATGATGACGATATTATCTGTAGGAAGGTTTGGCACACTTTTGGATACTAAATGATAAAGAGATTTAATTTGCTGATCATCAAATTTATAACCAGCCTTTGTATTAAGCACAATCGATGCTGATGCTTCTCCCTGCTTTTCATTCGCCCATACGCTTTCATTGGGAAGGGTAATCATCACTTTTGCATCGTTGACTCCTTGAATGTTTTTCATTAAATTAGCCAATTCAGTTTGCATCGCATCGAGTTTTAACACATCAAATTCATTATCTGTCATACCAAAGCTCGCATTTTTCCCAAAAAATGAATAGTCGATACTTCCGCTATCAGGAATTCCTTGTGCAGCTAAATCAACTTTTAGCGAGTCAACGCTTTGTTCAGGCACCGAAATGGTTGTTCCGTTATCAGAGATTTCTGAAGGAACGCTTCTAGCATCAAGCTCTGCTTTGATTTGTCCTGTTTCCTGAGCCGATAGATTGCTATAAAGAGGGACAAATTTATCCTTGTTTAAAAAAACAGATGCTAAACTAATGACTAGAATAGCCGCAAGAGGAGCAGCGATAAGGGCTATTTTCTGTCCTTTTTTGCGGTTATTCCAAAAGACTTTCATCTTATCTCGATAAAGAGCTATTCTTTCATTCATGGTATTCCTCCGGTTATTACTATTTTCATTTTGTTTAATAACCGCTCAATTACATTTGCATTCTCATCATTTCCTGATAGGCTTCAACAGCTTTATTGCGTATTTCAAGAGCCGTTTGCATCGTAATACTTGCTTTTTGAGCAGTAATCATTACATCTTGGAGTTCGACGTTTTCTCCTTTAGCAAGCTTTTCAGTCGCTATATCCGAAGCGCGTTGAGCATTGTTTAACTCATTGATTGAGTCTTTTAAAAACGTTGAAAACTGTTGAGTTGTTTGTCCAGTGCTAGTAGAAGCTGCTGTTTTTGCCATTGCTATTTGATTGCTGATACCATTAATCATTTTATCGCTCCTTTATTTCCCAATTTCTAACGTCTTTGTTAATATACTTTTGTTTGTATTAAAGACCGTCACGTTTGCTTCATAAGATCGAGTAGCACTAATTAAATCTGTCATTTCCTTTAAAGGATCTACGTTCGGCATCTGCACGTACCCTTGGTCATTCGCATCTGGATGCGTCGGGTTATACACTAAATTAAAAGGAGTATTATCTTCTGCGATATCTGTGACTTTTACACCATTGTTTTGACTTTTATTGATTTCGGAGTGTAAGAGGGACGAAAAAGAAGGCGAACGATCAGACTGCATGACAACCATTTTTCTTTTGTAAGGCTGCCACTCACCATTAACGTACGTCCCTCTTGTCGTTTCAGCATTCGCCATGTTAGATGAAACAACGTCCATCCTTAAACGATTAGCAGTTAAAGCTGAAGATGTAATATTCATATTTTGAAAAATAGTCAAACTTATTTACCTCCTCTAATGACTGTTTGAAGAGAATTAAATTTTCCATTTAAACGATCTACTAGCGCCTCATAGTAAATTTGATTTTCAGCCATATCCGCCATCTCTTTATCCATATCCACATTGTTTCCGTTTGCTTGATAGGAAGTGTTTCGTTGCTGGGTAATCACTCGCTGGGATGAACCGGAAAATGGGATATGTTTTGAATCAGTCTGATATGCTTCTAACTCGTTATGTAATAAATCTCGAAATTCACTCGTACGCGATACTGTTTTCGATTTATAATTTGGAGTATCAACGTTGGCGATATTTTGTGCAATCGTCTGCTGCTTTTGGGACGCGTAGCTAATTCCATTTTCAATTGTTTGAAAAGTAGTTGAAAACAAACTCAATTCTTACACCTGCTTATCTATTCTATTTTTCTCAAAAATGAGACAAATTTCGACTTTAGTACCATAGAACTTATTGTAAGAAAAACTTCATGCAATGTCTATCCTTTTTTAAGAACTTTTGGACTATAAACCAAAATTTTCATTCGATTTCCAAGCATATTTTAACATCAATGTTGTACTTTAGCTCTATTTTTTCAATTTAAAATCAAAATATATACCATAAGTCCTGAACAATATGTAATAAAAGTAACGATTTGTAATCAACTAGTATCTTTTTACTATTTAAAGATTCTATAATATAATTTTTAGATTTTTATATGAAGTTTGTTAAAGATTTATAAAAATAGTGAACGAATCGTCTTAACCCACAGCGAATCTTTTCGTATGAGCATACAAAAAAAGCACACGGGCTTTGCCCGTGTGCTTTTTGGTTCATAAACTTAGTTAGATTTTAATTTTTCAAGCTCTACTAAGAATTTGTTGTTAAGAACTTTAATGTAAGTTCCTTTCATTCCTAAAGAACGTGATTCGATAACGCCAGCACTTTCTAATTTACGTAGCGCATTTACGATTACTGAACGTGTAATTCCAACGCGGTCAGCAATTTTACTTGCGACTAATAGTCCTTCATTTCCATTTAACTCTTCAAAGATATGCTCAATAGCTTCTAACTCACTGTATGATAATGAGCTAATTGCCATTTGTACAACAGCTTTGCTACGCGCTTCTTCTTCAATCTCTTCTGCTTTTTCACGAAGAATTTCCATACCTACTACCGTTGCACCGTATTCAGCAAGGATTAAATCATCGTCTTCGAACTGACGGTCTAAACGAGATAGTACAAGCGTACCTAGACGCTCTCCGCCTCCGATAATTGGAACGATTGTTGTTAGTCCTGCATCAAATAAGTCTTTATTTTCAACTGGAAAAGCTGTATATTGACTTTCAATGTTTAAGTTAGAAGATGTTTCTTGAATGTTAAATAGGCTTTGAGTATATTCTTCTGGAAACTGGCGTGCTTCTAACATATCTTTCATACGCGCATTCTCAATTTGCTGCTTAACAGCGATTCCTAATAATTTACCGCGACGGCTTACTACGAATACGTTTGATTCGATCACTTCGCAAAGTGTTTCAGCCATTTCTTTAAAGTTTACTGGTTTACCAGCTGCTTTTTGTAGCATTGCATTAATCTTTCTAGTTTTCCCTAATAAATCCATTAGTACTCTTCCTCCTGCGATTTCAGTTCTATAAAATAAATTGACTCAAATCTTTGTTTTTAGCGATTTTTTCTAATTTTTCTTCCACATACTGCGGAGTAATCACAATTTTCTCTAATGTTACTTCTGGTGCTTCAAACGATAAATCCTCTAGCAAACGTTCTAAAATCGTATGAAGCCTTCTTGCACCAATATTGTCTGTATCTTGATTTACCTGATATGCAATTTCTGCAATCTTACGTATAGCATCGTCAGAAAATTCAATTTGTATACCTTCAGTTTCCAATAATGCCGCATATTGCTTTAATAACGCATTATCTGGCTCTACTAAAATGTTTATAAAATCTTCAACGGTTAGCTTCGTTAATTCAACGCGAATTGGGAATCGACCTTGCAATTCTGGAATTAAATCCGACGGTTTTGATACATGGAAAGCACCGGCTGCTACAAATAAAACATGATCAGTTTTGACTGCACCATATTTGGTAACAATCGTTGATCCTTCTACAATTGGTAAAATATCTCGCTGCACGCCTTCACGTGAAACATCAGCGGAAGATGAATTACCACTTTTTTGAGCAATTTTATCAATTTCGTCAATGAAAATAATTCCGTATTGTTCTGCACGATTCACAGCTTCTTGCGTCACTTCATCCATATCAATCAATTTTTGCGCTTCTTCATTTGTTAATACTTTTCGTGCATCTTTAACAGTAAGTTTGCGCTTTTTTTGTTTTTTAGGCATAAAATTGCTTAAGGCATCCTGCATGTTCATGCCCATTTGTTCCATACCCGAACCTTGTAACATATCAAACATAGAAGGCTGTTGCTCTTCTACTTCAATTGTGACATAATGATTTTCAAGCTCTCCTAAAGCAAGCTGATGAGCAATCTGCTTGCGCTTCGTTGCAATATTCGTTTCCTCATCTTGATCAGGATCCGCATCGCTTGACTGTGTACCGTTTGAAAAAATCATTTCAAACGGATTTTTAAACGATTGCTGCTTCTTTTTGCTTGGAACAAGAAGCTCCACTATCCGCTTGTTTGCATTTTCTTCTGCACGATCACGCACGCCGTTCATTTTTTCTTCTTTCACAAGTCGAACTGACGTTTCCACTAAATCACGAACCATTGATTCCACATCGCGTCCTACATATCCAACTTCCGTAAATTTTGTTGCCTCAACCTTAATAAAAGGTGCACCGACAAGCTTAGCTAAGCGGCGTGCAATCTCGGTTTTACCCACACCTGTAGGACCAATCATTAAAATGTTTTTCGGCACAACTTCATCACGTAAAGATTCGTCTAGCAGACCGCGGCGATAGCGATTTCGCAGCGCAACAGCGACCGCTTTCTTTGCCTTCGTTTGACCAATAATATACTGATCGAGCTTTTCTACAATTTGTCGAGGTGTTAAATGAGAATTCATAAAAAAATCCCCTTTCCTACAGTTCTTCTACAATAATATGATCATTTGTATAAACACATATCTCACTTGCTACATCTAAAGCTGCTTTTGCAATTTCTTTAGCTGTTAAATGTTCGCCTGCATGTTGTTTTAATGCACGTCCCGCTGATAAAGCATAATTTCCGCCTGATCCAATTGCTAAAATGCCGTCGTCCGGTTCAATAACTTCACCCGTTCCTGATACTAACAGTAAGTTATCTTTGTTCATAACAATAAGCATTGCTTCTAACTTTCGCAATACTTTGTCACTTCTCCATTGTTTAGCAAGCTCCACGGCCGCACGCTGAAGATTTCCGTTATACTCTTCAAGCTTCGTTTCAAATAATTCAAAAAGAGTGAATGCATCAGCTACTGAACCTGCAAAGCCGGCAAGAACTTGCCCTTGAAATAGACGTCTTACTTTTCGAGCAGTATGTTTCATCACAACAGCATTTCCAAACGTTACTTGTCCGTCCCCAGACATGGCACATTGACCGTTATGCTGAACTGCAAAAATCGTAGTAGCATGGAAAGTAGACAAATTAACTCCTCCTTTTATGCGCGAGGATGGTGATTCATATAAACTGCCTTTAAACGATCCTTCGTCACATGTGTGTATATTTGAGTGGTTGATAAATGTTCATGACCTAGCATTTCTTGAACTGTACGTAAATCTGCCCCTTCATTTAACATATGAGTCGCAAAAGTATGCCGCAAAACGTGTGGACTAATATGTATATTCTCAGCGGTTTTCTTTACTAACTGATCAATGACTAAGCGTATGCCTCGGTCTGTCAACGGTGTCCCCTTATAATTTAAAAAGAGCGAATGAGTATCAGAAGGAGCCTTTTTTAAAAGAAGCTTTCTTCCATTATCTATATATACTCTAAGAGCGTCCTTGGCATAACAGCCAAATGGCACGTACCGTTGTTTTTTCCCTTTGCCATATACGAGCAAAGTTTGAAGTGAAAAATCTATATCGCTAAGCTTAATAGATGCACATTCACTCACTCGTATTCCGGTGGCATACAGCAATTCTAAGAGAGACTGATTACGCTGCCCTAACGGAGTTGTTAAGTCATTCATTTGAAATAATTTCACAATCTCCTCTTCATACAGGAAGCGAGGATTTCTCTCTTCCTTTTTAGGAAGGGTAACGAGCGCAAATGGATTATCTTCTACTAATTCTTCTCTATTTAAGTAACGATAAAACGTTCTCAAACAAGAAATTTTGCGTGACATCGATCTTTTTGAATACTGCTTTTCATATAGGCGTGTTAAAAACAGCCTTGCATCAGCATATGTAACACTTTGTAGGTTTTGTATTTGCTCTTCCTGCATAAAAGACATGAAGATACCTATGTCTTTTTCATAGCAGTCAACTGTATATTTTGAATAATTTTTCTCAATTTGTAAATATTCTAGAAAGGAATTTAATACATCTTTAACAAATTCCAATGTTATCACCTCACAAGGGCTACTAAATATTATCACAATTAAGTAGCCCTTGCAAACAATTTTGATTATTTTGTTGTAAAATTCTGAATAGTTTCCAATGCTCGTTTAGCCAGCGTTTCATTTCGTTCTTGTTTGTTTTTGATTCGCACTTCCAATTCTTTGAATAAGCCAAAGTTGGCATTCATCGGCTGAAAGTTTTTGGCGTTTGTATGTGTGATATAGTGAGCCATACTGCCAATCGCTGTTTCCTGCGGCAATACAACCAATTCTTCACCAAGCACAAGTCGAGCCGCGTTCATTCCTGCCATTAATCCGCTCGCAGCTGATTCTACATATCCTTCTACTCCCGTCATTTGTCCAGCAAAGAATAAGTCATCACGCTCGCGATATTGATACGTAGGCTTTAACAATTTAGGAGAATTAATAAACGTATTTCTATGCATAACTCCGTAGCGTACTACTTCTGCATTTTCTAAACCTGGGATTAAGCTTAATACTTCTTTTTGTGCTCCCCATTTTAAATGTGTTTGGAAACCTACAATATTATATAGTGTACCTGCTGCATCATCTTGACGAAGCTGAACAACTGCATAAGGTCGCTTTCCTGTTTTCGGATCTTCTAACCCAACTGGTTTCATTGGTCCAAAGAGCATTGTTTTTTCTCCGCGTGAAGCCATTACTTCAATTGGCATACATCCTTCAAAATAAATTTCCTTCTCAAATTCTTTTAAAGGAACCGTCTCTGCATTGATTAATGCTTCATGAAAGCGCTGGAATTCTTCTTTTGTCATCGGACAGTTTAAATAGGCAGCTTCCCCTTTGTCATAGCGAGATTTAAGATATACTTTATCCATATCAATGCTGTCTTTTTCAATAATAGGTGCAGCCGCATCGTAAAAATATAAATAATCTTCACTTGTTAACGCGCGCAGCTGTTCCGATAAATCTTTTGACGTTAGCGGACCTGTTGCAATAACAGTTGGTCCCTGTGGAATTTCCGTAATCTCTTCATTAACAACCGTTACGTTCGGATGGTTTTTAACGCTTTCTGTCACACGAGAGGCAAATTCGTGACGATCAACAGCCAGTGCTCCACCTGCTGGAACCGCACACTCGTCTGCTGAACGAATAATGACAGAGTCTAATAATCGCATTTCTTCTTTTAACACACCCACTGCATTTGTTAATGTATTCGCACGCAGTGAATTACTACATACTAATTCAGCAAATTTGTCCGTATGATGAGCAGGTGTTTGCTTTACTGGTCTCATCTCATAAAGACGGACTTTCAAACCGCGCTTTGCGATTTGCCAAGCTGCTTCACTTCCAGCAAGACCTGCTCCAATAACATTAATTACTTGTTCATTCATTGTAAATCCTCCAACTTCATTTCTATCTTTTCTATCATTTTGCTTATTCATTCACTTGTCTTTTCCTTTTTTGACGGGACAAAGAAAATGCGACATTACTCAATGTCGCTAATAACGTTTCCATTTTAGCACATGAAGCAATGTCGCCGCATCTTATATAACTGCTATTTTTAAATTTAAAGTGTGGGAATTCATCCCATTCTCTTTTACTGCTGAGCTTCCTCTTTATAATCACAACTTGTACAGACGACTTGAGTTCCTTTTTTCTGTTTCTTCTCTACAAGCAGATTTTCACATTTCGGACATTTTCTTGCAATCGGTTTATCCCAAGATACGAAGTCACAGCCCGGGAATCGATCACAGCCATAAAATGTACGCTTTTTCTTCGATTTTCGCTCAACGATATTTCCTTCTTCACATTTCGGACACTTTACGCCAATCTCTTTTACAATTGGCTTCGTGTTGCGACAGTCAGGGAAATTAGAGCATGCCATAAATTTTCCGTAGCGTCCCATTTTGTATACCATAGGTGAACCGCATTCTCCGCAATCTTCTCCGGCAGGTTCATCTTTAATCTCCACTTCGCGCATTTCTTTTTCAGCATGTTCTAAGCGTTTTTCAAAATCACTGTAAAATTCGTCAATAACACGCACCCATTGAACATTACCATCTTCCACTTCATCCAAATCGTTTTCCATTTTAGCTGTAAACTCTACATCTAAAATTTCCGGGAAAAACTCCAATACAAGCTCTAGTACAATTTCTCCAAGTTCTGTTGGAACAAAACGCTTGTTATCGAGCGCTACGTACCCGCGCTTTTGAATCGTGTCAAGTGTTGGAGCATATGTAGACGGTCGGCCAATGCCTAGCTCTTCTAATGTCTTGACTAAACGAGCTTCAGTATATCTTGGCGGCGGCTGTGTGAAGTGCTGCTTTTCATCGATGTCTTTAGAATAAGCTACTTCTCCTTCTTCTAAATCTGGAAGAAGATTTTCTTTTTCCTCCACTTGATCATCATTGCCTTCAACATACACTTTCATAAAGCCTGGAAATTTAACTTTGGAGCCGTTTGCTCTAAATGTTACGTCTCCATTTTTCAAATCTACAGCCATTGTATCCATAATTGCAGGTGCCATTTGACTAGCAACGAAGCGCTCCCATACTAGCTTATACAGTCGATACTGATCACGCGATAAGAACTCTTTTACCTCTCCTGGTTTACGAAGAGCTGAAGTTGGACGAATCGCTTCGTGGGCATCTTGCGCGTTCGAATTTTTCTTTTCTTTACGCTTTTCCGTTGCCACAAACTGATTTCCGTATGCGTTCGTAATGTAATCTCTAGCTTCCGTTTGAGCTGTTTCTGAAATACGAGTAGAATCGGTACGCATATACGTGATAAGACCTACTGTGCCTTCTTTTCCTAAATCAATTCCTTCATATAATTGCTGCGCAATCATCATTGTTTTTTTCGCTCGGAAGTTCAGTTTCCGCGCTGCCTCTTGCTGTAATGAAGACGTGGTAAAAGAAGGAGCCGCATTACGCTTTCGCTCACGTTTTGTTACTTTAGAAATTGAAAATTCATTTCCATCTAATTGTTTAACAATGTTGGTTACATCATTTTCATTCGATAGCTCTACTTTTTTTCCTTGATATTCGATCAACTGGCCTTCAAATTGGTCGTTCCCTTTTTGAAAAGTTGCTTTTACCGTCCAGTATTCTTCTGGGATAAACTTTGCAATTTCTTTTTCACGATCAATAATTAACCGCACTGCAATTGATTGAACCCTTCCGGCACTTAATCCTTTTTTCACTTTTTTCCACAGCAATGGACTGATGTTGTAGCCAACCAGCCTGTCAAGAATACGGCGTGCTTGTTGAGCATCTACTAAATCCATATTAATTGCTCGTGGATGTTTAAAAGATTCTTTAATCGCTTCTTTTGTAATCTCATTAAATACTACGCGGCAGTCCGATGCAATGTCTACATCCAAACTGTGCGCCAAGTGCCATGCAATCGCTTCTCCTTCACGGTCTGGATCGGCTGCTAGGTAAATCTTCTTTGCTTTTTTAGCCGCTGTTTTTAGTTCTTTTAAAACCGGGCCTTTCCCGCGAATTGTAATATATTTCGGATTGTAATCCTGTTCAATATCAATTCCCATTTGACTTTTAGGTAAATCGCGAACATGTCCCATCGATGCTTTTACTTTATATTTCTTTCCTAAATAACGTTCAATTGTTTTAGCCTTTGCAGGCGATTCTACAATTACTAGGTAGTCAGACATCTATTTGTTCCTCCTCAAGAGGTAGAATAAAATCTTCATTATTATTAAATATTTGGTTCTTGTTTGTCAAATGTCCAAAAGATAAGTCATACGATTTTACTACGTATCTCACTAGTATTTCATACCATGCAAGAATATGACTACTTTGAAACATTCATCTTATATACATCATTTCATCTGTAATATCAGCAGCGCTTTGCACAAGTTTTGCCCCTAATTGGATTAACTTATTCGTTCCACATGATGTTTCTTCAAAAATAGAACCCGGTATGGCAAATACTTCTCTTCCTTGCTGAAGCGCCTGGTCGGCGGTAATAAAAGATCCACTTCTTTCTTTTGCTTGCACCACCAACGTGCCTCCTGTTAATCCGCTAATGATTCTGTTTCTGCGAGGGAAAAACCATTTTGTCGGCTTCATAAACGGGGCATATTCAGAAAGCAGCAAATGATGCTGCGCAATTTCTCTTGCTAAATTTTGGTTTCCTCTTGGGTAAATATTATAAAACCCTCCGCCTAAAACTGCAATCGTTTTAGCTTTTTCAGCGATAGCCAGTTCATGAGCAGCCTGGTCAATCCCTAAGGCCAGTCCACTTACAACGACAAATTCTTCATGCAGCATCGGCTTAACAATATGAGTCAGAGCTGCAGTTCCATATGAAGTGGGATTCCTTGTTCCTACAACGCTTAAGCTTGCCGTAGCGTGTAGGAGAGAAATCTTTCCTCTTGCAAATAATACCCAAGGCGGATCATAAATATGGCGCAAAAGTTCAGGATATTCATCATCTAGGATGGTGACACATTGAATATTCTCAGCGTCATATTTATCTAGAATATCTCGTATTGGAATAGTTTGCAAATCTTTTTTTATTTGATTAGCACGTTCAATCGAGAGAGTCAATAGTTTTTGAAGCTGTGATGGAGAGTACTCGTAGAGATTTTGTAATGAAGAATTCTGTTGAAGTAGCGTAAAAATTTGTTTCCAATTAACAGATGGACAATGTGCTAAATGAATTAATTTTTCCCGTAAATCAGACATTCTACAATCTCCTTTTTAAATGGACAAAATAGCCCCCAGTCAAAGGAGGCTATATGTCTTCTATTAATGAGTCTTACACTGCTCGTAAATGCCTTGTTCTTTTAACACTTTAATAAGTGTTTCTCCCATAACAGATGGTGTTTCAGCTACTTGGATACCGCACTCATTCATTGTTTTAATTTTTTCAGATGCTGTCCCTTTACCACCTGAAATAATAGCACCAGCATGGCCCATACGTTTTCCTGGAGGTGCTGTTTGACCGCCAATGAAGCCAACCACAGGTTTTGTCATGTTTGCTTTTACCCATTCTGCCGCTTCTTCTTCTGCCGTACCGCCGATTTCACCAATCATAATTACTGCATACGTATCTTCATCTTCATTAAACGCTTTTAATACATCGATAAAGTTCGTGCCGTTCACTGGGTCACCACCGATACCAACAGCTGTTGATTGGCCAATGCCAGCTTCAGAAAGTTGATGAACAGCTTCATATGTTAATGTACCAGAACGTGAAACTACACCTACATGACCTTTTTTGTGAATGTACCCTGGCATAATTCCAATTTTACATTCTTCCGGTGTAATAACACCTGGGCAGTTAGGTCCCACAAGGCGCGTACGTTTTCCTTCCATATAACGCTTTACTTTTACCATATCTAATACTGGAATACCTTCCGTAATACAAATAACTAAATCTAAATCTGCGTCAACTGCTTCAATAATGGAGTCAGCTGCGAATGCTGGCGGAACATATACAACAGAAGCCGTTGCGCCTGTTTTTTCTTTTGCCTCGGCAACCGTATTAAATACCGGAACACCTTCTACTTCTAAGCCGCCTTTACCTGGTGTTACGCCACCAACAATTTTCGTTCCATATTCTAACATTTGCTGTGTATGAAAAAGGCCAACTCCGCCTGTAATTCCTTGTACAATTACTTTTGTATCTTGATTAATAAATACGCTCATTCCTATCCCCCAGCCTTTCTATTTCACTAGTGAAACGATTTTTTGTGCGCCGTCTGCCATAGATTCAGCAGCTGTGATATTTAAGCCTGATTTTTGTAAAATTTCTTTTCCAAGTTCAACGTTTGTTCCTTCTAAGCGAACAACTAATGGAAGGCTTAATCCAACTTGTTTCGTTGCTTCAACAACACCTGTTGCAATAACATCACATTTCATAATCCCGCCGAAAATATTAACGAAAATACCTTTTACATTTTGGTCAGATAAAATAATTTTGAATGCTTCTGTTACTTTTTCAGCAGTTGCGCCGCCCCCAACATCCAGGAAGTTAGCAGGGTCGCCTCCGTAATGTTTAATAATATCCATCGTTGCCATTGCTAAACCTGCACCGTTTACCATACAACCGATATTACCATCTAGTGAAATGTAGCTTAAGTCGTATTTAGATGCTTCAATTTCTTTAGCATCTTCCTCTTCAAGGTCACGATATTCAAGAATATCTTTTTGACGATACAGCGCATTTGAATCAAAGTTTAACTTCGCATCCAATGCCATAACGTCTCCGTCACCTGTTACAACTAGAGGATTAATCTCTGCAATTGAGCAGTCTTTTTCAACAAATACTGTATATAAACCTGTCATGAACTTAACTGCTTTTCCAACTAGTTCTTTTGGAATATTAATATTAAATGCAAGTCTGCGAGCTTGGAATGCTTGTAAACCAATCGCAGGATCCACATATTCTTTAAAGATTTTTTCAGGCGTTTTTTCCGCCACTTCTTCAATTTCAGTTCCACCTTCTTCAGAACCCATCAATACAACTTGAGATGTTGCACGATCAAGAACTAAACCGATGTAGTATTCTTTCTTAATATCGCATCCCTCTTCAACTAACAAGCGCTTAACTTCTTTTCCTTCAGGGCCTGTTTGGTGTGTTACGAGGGTCTTTCCTAAAATATCTTGTGCATATGTACGAACTTCATCTAAGTTTTTTGCTACTTTGACACCGCCCGCTTTACCGCGTCCACCAGCATGGATTTGTGCTTTCACCACTGATACTTGTGAACCTAATTCCTTTGCTGCTTCAACTGCTTCTTCAACAGTAAAAGCTACTCGACCGTTTGGTACTGCAACCCCATATTTTCTGAGTAGTTCTTTTCCTTGATACTCATGGATATTCATTTCCCATCCTCCTAACATAATCAACCACAAAACTATACTGCACAAAATAGACTGCGCTTTCATTGTATAAAAATAATTGTCTAATTGTCTACTATTCTAGTGAAAAATATTGAAATAATAAGAAAATTGATATTTTTATGGAGATAGTACTTAACCATACCTTATGAGGTCAATGAGACTCTGCGGACGTTAAACGTACGGTTGATCATGTAAATCAACCTTCACAACTGAAGCGAACTGAGAGGAAAATAATTTACGAACTTCACCCTCTGCAATATCTCCACTTAAATAAGCTATATCCTTTTTGAACCTAAAATCCCGCATGTGAAACATGCGCTAAAAAGCAGAGATATGCTTGGGTATCATGTTCTAGTTTACTTGGTTTTTTATTGGTGCAAAAGATCGGCGGTGTTCTGGCAAAATTCCATATTGTTCGATTGCTTCTAAATGTTGTTTTGTTCCATATCCCATATGTTTTTCGAATCCGTATGCAGGATAGCGTTCACCAAGTTCTTTCATCATTTGATCTCGCGTCACTTTTGCAATAACAGAACTTGCAGCAATGGAAATGCTTGTAGCATCGCCTTTGATGATTGACTGCTGCGAAATAGGCACCGGCAGCTTCATCGCATCAATAAGCAGTTCATCAGGCTGGACAGCTAGAAGTTCAATTGCTTCAGTCATTGCCTTTTTTGTTGCTTCATAAATATTAATAGAATCAATGACCTCTGCGTCTATAATACCTATACCGATAGCGACAGCGCTTTTACAAATTTCTTCATAAAACGCTTCTCGCTTTGCTTCTGATAACTTCTTTGAATCCGTCAAACCAGGGAGAAAAAAATCCGGCGGCAAAATAACAGCAGCAGCTACTACCGGTCCTGCTAACGGTCCTCTTCCTACTTCATCTACTCCGGCAATATAGGTTGCTCCTTGATTGTATAATTCGTTTTCATATGCCATCATTTCATCAAACTGTTTCTTCAAGCCCTCAGCGGCTTCAAATTGCCTCTGTTTTTGAATAATAATCTGCTGCACACCTTTACGCTCATCTTGCGCATATGCCTTAAATAAAGCATCTTCCGGGCTTCTCACTTGCTTTAGTTCTTCTTTTATTTCCTTAATACTCTTTTTCATTAGCTCCACCTTCTTTATATCAACATTTTCATGCGGCACTTTTACATAAAAAACGCCTCATGCTAAAAAGGCAGAGGCGTTTTTTGTTTCAGTTCGCAATGTATTGCTTACAGCTGCTGTTCAGCTTCACTTGGATCATCAAATGTAAAGGTGCCGATTTTATCCGTTCGAATTTCTCGAAGAACAAGCTCAGCCGTTTTATCGTAATCCACCATGCCGCCACCCATTAAACAGCCGCGGCGCGACCCAATTGCATCAAAAAGCTCTACAATGTCTTCAGGGATTTCATTTAAATCATAACGCTGCTTTAATTGTTCTGGGTAATGGCTAGTTAAGAAGCGCAGCGCATAAACAGCAACATCTTGCATATTTAAAATGGTATCTTTAATAGCACCCGTTGTCGCAAGCTTATATCCAACTGTTTCATCTTCAAACTTAGGCCACAAAATACCTGGCGTATCAAGTAGCTCCAGCTCATTTCCTACCTTAATCCACTGCTGTGCTTGCGTCACACCTGGACGATCTCCGGTCTTGGCGATTTTTTTACTGGCAAGGCGATTAATCAGCGTTGATTTACCAACGTTAGGAATCCCTACAATCATCGCTCGAATAGCGCGGGGTTTTTTGACTCCTTTTGCGCGCATACGGTCAAACTTCTCTTGAAGAAGTTCTTTGGAAGACGAAACAATTTGTTTCATTCCTTTACCTGCTTGTGCGTCAATAGCTAAGGCATAAATACCTTGTGCTTTGTAATAATCTAGCCACTGCTGAGTAACGCGCGGATCAGCTTTGTCCACTTTATTCAGCAATACGATTCTCGGCTTGTTCACAATAATCTCATCAATCATTGGATTTCGCGATGATTGCGGAATGCGTGCATCAACCAGTTCGTATACAATATCAATCAATTTTAGCTTTTCAGTTACTTGTCTTCTGGCCTTGGCCATGTGGCCAGGAAACCATTGAATTGTCATATTTTACTCACCTTTTATATTTTACTTTGCAAAACGCGCTTCTTTAATCGGCCAGTATACGGCACTCGTTTTACCAAGCACCTTGTCCATGCTGACAAAGCCAATCTGACGGCTGTCTTTACTGTAGCGTCGATTGTCTCCCATCACGAACAAATAGCCTTCTGGCACGGTCTTTTTACCCGTTACGTCTTCTAGTTTAAAATCTTCGGTTAAATTACCGTCAATCACTTCTTTTTTATACTGATCTAAATAGGGCTCTTTATAAGCTTTTCCATTTACATATAGCGTATCATTTCGATACTCAATATGATCACCCGGCAGTCCGATAATACGTTTTATGTAATCTTTTTCCGCTGTAGCATGAAAAACAATAATATCAAAGCGATCAGGATCACCAATCTTATAGGAGAACTTATTTACAATCATTCGATTTTGGTCATGCAGCGTAGGCATCATAGAAAGGCCATCTACTACAATCGGTGCAAACAAAAAATAGCGAATTACAACAGCTAACAGTACGGCAATGGCGATTGCTTTTATCCATTCCCACAGTTCATTTTTCTTTCGAGCCATCTTCAGTCCTCCAACTCTTATGTCATACCTTTATTTTAAACGATAATGTTTGAAACGCCTAATAAATAAATAGAATAAAAAAATGATGACTTGTACGTCTATTTTTTCCTGTCAGAGAACGAATCGTTCTAAAAAAACATTTGAAAAAAGGAGCTTGTATAAACAAGCTCCCCTTTACTATTATCGAATTTCTTTAATACGCGCAGCTTTACCACGTAATTCACGTAGGTAATAAAGTTTCGCACGGCGTACTTTACCGCGGCGCATTACTTCGATTTTTGCAATTTTTGGCGTATGAAGTGGGAATGTACGCTCTACACCTACACCGTAAGAAATCTTACGTACTGTAAATGTTTCGCTGATACCACCGCCACGACGCTTAATAACAACACCTTCAAATACCTGAACACGTTCACGAGTACCCTCAACGATATTTACGTGTACACGTACAGTATCACCAGGACGGAACGTAGGAAGATCTGTTTTTAATTGTTCTTTTGTAATCTCTTCGATTAATTTTTGCATCGCGTGTTTCAACTCCTTCCAACAGACGCTCATACCAATGCTTTTCAATCATTGCAGCGGAACATCGTTATAGGTGACCAGACATCTGCCCAAGCCACAAAATCTATCTTAGCACACTCTTATACCGTATGCAACAGAGTTTATGCATAAATTTTATGGATTTATGAAAGGTTGTTTTCCTCTTTTAATTGAGCTACTACTTTCTTTTGCTCTTCCGTTAGCTCCATTTTTTCAAGCATATCCGGTCTTCGAAGCAACGTGCGCTTTAAAGACTCTTTTTGGCGCCACTGTTCAATTTTTTTATGATTTCCTGACATAAGTACTTCAGGAACTGTTAAGCCTCTAAAATCAGCAGGACGCGTATAGTGCGGGTGCTCTAGTAAACCTGTACTGTGTGAGTCTTGTACAGCTGAATGATTATTGCCAAGCACATCAGGAAGCAGGCGAACAACGCTATCGATCACAACCATTGCACCAAGCTCTCCTCCAGTTAATACATAGTCACCAATTGAAATTTCATCAGTTACCAGCTGCTCACGAATCCGTTCATCATACCCTTCGTAATGACCGCAAATAAAAATTAAATGCTCTTCCGCTGCTAGCTCTTCTGCTTTTGCCTGCGTATAGCGTTCGCCCTGGGGACAAAGCAAAACTACCCGGGGCTTCTTAGCTGTTTCAGTCAGCTTTTCTACAGCGTCAAAAATAGGCTGAGGTGTCAATACCATTCCAGCACCTCCGCCGTAAGGATAATCGTCCACATTTTGATGTTTGTTCGTAGAGTATTCTCGGAAATTAACTACATTCAGTTCAACCGCATTTTTTTCCTGTGCTTTTTTCAAAATTGATTCACCAAAAACACCGTCAAACATAGAAGGAAATAGCGACAGTACATCAATTTTCATTAGTCCAATAACCCTTCCATTACCGTAATAACAATCTCTTTTTCATCTATATCAATAGATTGTACAACGTCGTCGATGTAAGGAATAAGAACTTCTTTTCCGCCTTTTTTAACAACCCACACATCATTAGCTCCCGGCGTTAAAATTTCTTTGACCGTTCCTACCTCTACCCCGTCTTCTGTTTTTACTGTACACCCAATAATTTCGTGGAAATAGAATTCACCGTCTTCTAAATCCGTTAGCTGCTCCTCAGGGATTTTCACTTCACAGTTTTTATACTGCTCAACATCATTTACGTTGTGGTAGCCTTCGAATGTAAGCAGATCAAAATTTTTATGCCTGCGGTGGCTTGCTACCGTTACTTCTACCGGCTCGCTTTGCTTTTCTTTGAAGATATAAAGTTTATTTCCTTTTTCATAGCGCTCATCAGCAAAATCCGTAGTTGATACAATACGAACTTCTCCTTTTACACCGTGGGTATTCACAATTTTTCCAACCTTAAACCATTCCATGCTTCTTCACCTCTATCTAATCTCAACAACTTTGCTATCTTTTATAATAATTGTTTTACTTTCTTTTATCTTTTCCCAATCATCGCCGATTTTTACCTCTACCAAGGCATCCAGTTCCGTTTCAACGAGTTCGCTCCCTAAAGGAAGCTTTTCTAATTGCGTCAGCTGAAAGTTCAACACTTCAATTTTTTCAAGGCGAGCGGATTTTTCTTTTTCAAACTGACTATGTAATAAAGAAGAACCTTTATTGGCTTTTTCCATGTGCTTTAACTGAAATTTCAGCTGTTCCATCTCTTTTTCAAGCGCCTGCTTGCGGTTTATAAAACGATTTTCAAGATCTTGTTTGCTTGCTTCAGTTAACACTTGTTTCACAACCACTTTTTGAATAATGTTCAAAACGTTCCCTCCGCTCTCAAGATAGTGACCTTGTGCTTTTTACATGCATATTGAAATAGCTGCTTCTTGCTCGCAAAAGACTTACTGTGATCAAAACGTTCATCTTATCATAACATAAAAAAAGGGCGAGGTTATCCCTCTCCCTTTTTGATTACTCTTGAATTTTCACATACACTTTTTTACCTTGCTGTGATGCTGCTGCATTCACAACAGTTCGAATCGCTTTTGCAACGCGGCCTTGTTTGCCAATTACTTTGCCGACATCTTCTTGGTGAACAGTAAGGATGTACGTCACTTGACGTTCATCTTCTTGTTCCTCCACTTTAACATCAGCTGGGTAATCAACAAGCGGCTTTACAATTGTTTCGATTAGTGATGTCATCTCGAGTGAAATTATTTTCCTAATTTAGCATTATGGAATTTTTCCATGATGCCTTCGTTAGAGAAAAGGTTACGAACTGTATCAGATGGTTTAGCACCATTTTGTAACCATTTAAGAGCTAGCTCTTCATCGATTTTAACTTCAGCTGGTTGAACTACAGGATTGTAAGTTCCAACTACTTCGATGTAACGTCCATCACGTGGTGAACGAGAGTCTGCTGCTACGATACGATAGAAAGGAGATTTTTTAGCTCCCATACGTTTTAAACGAATTTTTACTGCCATTTTATAAAGCACCTCCGAATATGTTTCAACAAGATAATATAATATCAAATAGGTAAAATGTTTGTAAAGGTTTTTTTCTTAACACTAGAAAAATATTTTATTTTCTTTGGTTTTTCAGTCCAAATCAAGCGTTTTATCATGAAAAGAATGGAAGTTTCATACCCTTTTTCTTGCCTTTTGACATATTTGTCATTTGTTTCATCATTTTTTTCATGTCTTCAAATTGTTTAAGCAAACGGTTAACTTCTTGTACAGAACGTCCGCTTCCTTTTGCAATACGCTTTCTTCGACTTGCATTAATGATTTCAGGGTTTGTTTTTTCCGCTTTCGTCATAGAACGAATAATTGCTTCTACATGATTAATTTGCTTTTCATCAACCTGCAGGTTTTTGAGCCCCTTTACTTTATTGGCGCCCGGAAGCATACCAATCAGCTCATCAAGCGGTCCCATTTGACGCACCTGAGCAAGTTGATCTAAAAAGTCATCAAATGTAAATGACTGCGTGCGCAGCTTAGCTTCAAGCTCTTTTGCTTTTTCAGCATCTACATTGGCCTGAGCCTTTTCGATAAGCGTCAGCACATCACCCATACCTAAGATACGGGAAGCCATACGCTCTGGATGGAATGCTTCAATAGCATCCATTTTTTCTCCAAGACCGACAAATTTAATTGGTGTATCGGTTACTGCACGAATAGAAAGCGCTGCACCACCGCGCGTATCGCCGTCTAGTTTCGTTAATACAACTCCAGTTAATCCTAATTGCTTATTAAAGCTATCCGCAACGTTTACTGCATCTTGACCCGTCATCGCATCGACAACAAGGAAAATTTCGTCTGGGTTAGAAAGCTCTTTGATCTGTTCTAACTCCTCCATTAGATTTTCATCAACATGCAAACGTCCCGCTGTATCAATTAATACATAATCGTGATGCTCTTCTTTCGCATGAGCAATAGCTTGTTTCGCAATCTCCACAGGACTTACTTGATCACCTAATGAAAAAACAGACATGCTAAGCTGTTTTCCTAGTGTTTCAAGCTGTTTAATAGCTGCCGGACGATAAATATCTGCTGCTACAAGCAATGGATTACGGTTATATTTTTTACGTAATAAATTGGCAAGTTTACCGGTTGTTGTTGTTTTACCTGCACCTTGAAGTCCAACCATCATAATTACAGTTGGAGCTTTCGGAGCTACTGCAATCTTGCTTTGCTCTCCGCCCATAAGTGCAGTTAATTCTTCTTGTACAACCTTAATAACTTGTTGTCCAGGCGTTAAGCTCTTAAGAACGTCTTGACCTACAGCACGTTCGCTTACGCGCTTAACAAAGTCTTTTACTACTTTAAAGTTTACATCGGCTTCTAAAAGGGCAAGTCTAACTTCACGCATCATTTCTTTAACGTCAGCTTCGTTAACTTTTCCTTTTCCTTTTAACTTTTGCAGTGTGCTTTGCAAACGGTCGGCTAATCCTTCAAATGCCATATACGCCGCCCCCTAATCTAATTTCTCGAGCGAATCAAGAAGAGAAGAAAGCTTACTATTCTTGTGTAAGTCGGCTGCAAGTTCGTCTTTCAGTTGTTGAACAATTGATTGACGCTCTTGAAACCGTTGAAATAACAATAGCTTTTCCTCATATTGTTCAAGCATTTGCTCTGTACGTTTTATATTATCATAAACTGCTTGACGACTCACATCAAATTCTTCCGCTATTTCACCGAGGGAATAATCATCCAAGTAATAAAGTGACATATAACTTCTTTGTTTGGGCGTCAACAGCGCCTGATAGAAGTCAAATAAGTAATTCATTCTTGTTGTTTTTTCGAGCATATGCACGCTCTTTTCAACCATCTGACCGCCCCCTTGTTAAGTGAAAAGCCTTTACATGTTATTAGTTTAACTAGGCGAGGTTTGAATGTCAAGTTTTTTCCTTAACACCTCACATTTTCCCACTTAAAAGAGATGGAGACATAACTAAATTACTTCAATTTAAAGACGAATAAATATGAAACCTGCGTCCATCCTACTAATAAAAAATCCGAACGATGAACCGTTCGGATCTTCCTTCAACTAAGATACTTATATCCTAGCCTCTTTTTAGATTACGCCTCTTTTTCTGTTTCTTCTTCTACAGCATTGGCAAATAATCCATAAATATATTGCTCCGTGTCAAACGGCTGAAGATCGTCCACTTTTTCTCCAAGTCCAACGAATTTAACAGGAAGCTTCAGTTCGTTTCGAATGGCAAGAACAATTCCACCTTTAGCCGTACCATCTAGTTTTGTCAACACAATTCCCGTCACGTTCGTTGCTTCTGAGAATGTTTTAGCCTGACTTAAAGCGTTTTGACCCGTCGTCGCATCAAGTACAAGCAGTACTTCATGAGGAGCACCAGGAATTTCTCGCTCAATAACACGCTTTACTTTCTCTAATTCTTTCATTAAATTCACTTTATTTTGAAGGCGGCCTGCTGTATCACATAGTAAAACATCTGCTTTTCGAGCCTTGGCTGACTGAACAGCGTCATACATGACAGCGGCAGGGTCAGAACCTGCAGATTGCTTAATAACATCAACACCAACGCGTTCTCCCCATACTTCTAACTGCTCAATCGCACCAGCACGGAACGTATCACCTGCTGCCATTACAACTTTTTTGCCTTCTTGTTTGAATTTATGCGCAATTTTCCCAATTGTTGTTGTTTTCCCAACGCCGTTTACCCCTACAAACAAGATCACTGTTAAATCATTTTGCTGCATATTCAGTTCACCAATCTGCTCTTCACCAGACTCATAAATGTCAATTAATTTCTCAGAGATAACAGCCTGCACATCTTGAGGATCCTTAATATTACGGCGTTTCACTTCCGATTTTAAGTCATCAATTAAATCCAACACGGTAGCCACACCGACATCAGCACTAATTAAAATTTCTTCTAATTCCTCAAAAAACTCTTCGTCTACTTGACGATAGCGAGACACTAGATCATTCACGCGTTCTGAAAAAGAATTGCGCGTTTTTGATAGTCCATCTTTAAATTTTTGTGTAACAGAATCGGTTTGCATTGTAATTTTTTCTTTTAGTTTCTTAAAAAAGCTCATTCGTACCACCCTTTCATTCTATGAGTTAAACATATTGCTTTGATTCTTCTAAACGAACAGAGACTAATTTCGATACGCCAGATTCTTGCATTGTCACACCGTACAGTACATCAGCTTCTTCCATTGTACCTTTTCGGTGAGTAATAACAATGAACTGTGTTTGATTACTAAATTTGCGTAAATACGTAGCGAAGCGATGAACGTTTGCTTCATCAAGCGCCGCTTCCACCTCATCTAGCACACAAAACGGCACCGGACGTACTTTCAAAATAGAAAACAGGAGGGCAATGGCTGTTAACGAACGCTCGCCGCCTGACAGCAACCCTAGATTCTGCAGTTTTTTCCCAGGAGGCTGGGCAACAATTTCTACACCTGTATTTAATAAATCTTTCGGATCTGTTAATTTCAAATCCGCCTTTCCTCCTCCGAATAGGGAAGAGAACACTGTACCAAATTCATTGCGGATACGAGTGAACGTATCAGAAAAACGTTTCTTCATTTCCTCGTCCATTTCTTCAATCACTTGATACAGCGTATTTTTCGCTTCGTCAAGGTCCGCTCGCTGCGTATTTAAAAATTCATAGCGCTCTGAAACGCGTTCGTATTGTTCAATAGAACCTAAGTTTACGGTTCCTAATTCATCAATTGCCAGCTTAATGAGCTTGATTTTTTTCCTCGCTTCTTGAATATCTAATGTTAAAGGATATTTTTCTTTTGCTGCTTCAAAGCTAATTTCGTACTCTTCTGTCAGCTGCTGCAGACGGCTGTCTAGCTCTACGTCAATTCGATTGATTTTGACTTCTTCATCTTTTAAAGCATCCGTAATTTGTTTGTACTGACGCTGCAGCTCTTTTACAACCCTCTCTTCGTCTTCAAGTTTATTCTGGGCTTTCAACCGCTCTGATCTGCAGTCATCCATTAATTGTAACGTTTCTGTCTTTTCTTTTATTCGCTCATGCGCCGCTTCTTCAAGCTTAAGTTCACCCGAGTCATTGCTCGTGATTTCACTCGTTAAAAGAGAAAGATCATCTGTAGCTTCAGACAAACGCTGAATGGTTTGATCAAGCTCAAAGCACACTCTTTCATATTTTTCTTGCTGATTTGTGAGGAACTGTTCTTTTTTCGCAAGAAGCACTTTTACTTCTGTAAGCTCATGTTGAACCGTTTCTTTAGACGTTTGCTGTGTATGCTTGCGTGCAGCTAACTCTTCAATGTTTTTCTCTAACACATTTGCCTGCTGCTGATTTCCTTGCAAACTCGTATGCAGCTCATCAATTCGAGCGGACAAGCTTGTTTGATCTTGTCTAAAGCTAGCAATATCATGATCGTACATGGTTAAACGGTCATTCACTGCTTTTTCTTCGATGTCAATTTGCTTTACTTCTCGATCAGATTCCTGCTCTTTGTCTTTCAAGCGTTCCACAAATGCCTGCTGTTTATTAATTTCCTGTTGAAGCTCTTCAATCTGTGACTTTTTATCTTTTACATCTTGCTCGAGCACAAGCGTCTTTTGTTCCATCTCTTCTATTTTTGCCGTAATGGCTTCCACTTCACGCTGACGGCCTAGTAAAGAGTTGGACTTTTGCTTCATGGAACCCCCTGTCATCGAACCACCGGGGTTGACGACATCTCCTTTAACGGTCACAAAACGATAGCGATGCTGCACAAGACGGGCAAGTTCATTTGCACCTTTTAAATCATTGACAACAATAACGGTTCCAAGCAAATTTTTAATAACTCGGTCATAGGTAGCTTCGTATTTAACAAGAGATGAAGCGATCCCTACATACGCTTCGTGACTCTCTAGCATAGAAATAGTTTGAGCCGGAACATAACGGTCTTTTACAGACGTCAGTGGTAAAAATGTAGCTCTCCCGTAACCATTTTGTTTCAAAAAGCCAATTGCCTGACGTGCACTTTGTTCGTCTTGAACGACAATATGCTGAGCTGCTCCTCCAAGCGCAATTTCAAGCGCTGTTTCATACTCTTTTGGAACATTGATTAACTCAGCAATGGCGCCTTTGATACCTGCAAGCTTCTCATCACGCGCTTTTAACACTTCTTTTACACCGTGAAAATAACCTTCATAGTCTTCTTGCATCTCTTCAAGCATTTCTTTTCGTGATTTTGTCTGCTGCACGTACTGATAAGCTTGATAAAGCGTAGACTCTTGTTTACGATAGGCTTGCCTTAATGACTCAAGCTTCTCTCCTTGCTGCTTATACACGTGTACAGCCTGCTGAAGCTCTTGACGAAACTGAGCAAGCCTTTTGATCGCCGCTTCTTTTCGCTGCGTTAATTCACGGCGCTGTTCTACGTATTGCTCGTTGGATTTTGTTAAACGCTGCTCTTTTTCAAACGTTTGCATTTTTTGCTGCTCTAAAAATGAAATTTCATTTCGAGCGGATGTTTGAGCGTTCGCTAATTCAAAATACTCGCTTTTCATCTGTTCAAGTTTTTCTTCTAGATTCTCGCTGTACTGCCTGAACAGCTGTTCCTGCTCAGTAAGCTTTAGACGTATCTCTTGTACTTCTTTTTGAGATTGCTCAAGATCTTTTCCTTCGCTGTCTTTTGCTTTACTTAGCTCTTGATGCTTATGAGTATACTCTTTTACTAAACGTTCCAGCTGCTCTTTATTTTGAAAGGCGTTTTTCTTACGCTCTTTTAATACTTCTTTTTTGCCTTCTAGCTTTTCTACTTCTTCACTTACATATAGTAGTTTTTTATGTAAAGAGTCTAGTTGTTCATCTATTTGCTGAATGTGCAAACGAAGGGTCTGGATTTCTCCTTCACGCGTGCGAATATTCGTCGCGAGAGATTCTTCGAGCTGCTCGTGCTGAGCCATTTCAGCTTTTAATTTTTCCCATTTCTGATGAAGATCTTCAACTTCAAATACCGTAACAGCCACATCAATGTGCTCTAATTCTTCTTTTTTCTGCAAATAATCTTTGGCAATAGACGATTGAATCTGTAAAGGCTCTAACTGACCTTCAATTTCATGAAGAATATCTACCACTCGATTTAAATTTTCTTGCGTTTCGAGAAGTCGAAGCTCCGCTTTTCGTTTACGCGTTTTGTATTTTAATACACCTGCTGCTTCTTCAAAAATTTTACGGCGCTCGTCAGATTTACTGCTTAGTACTTCTTCTACTTTTCCTTGACTAATAATCGAAAAAGCTTCTCTTCCAAGTCCTGAATCCATAAATAAATCGACAATATCTTTCAAGCGGCACGGCTGGTTGTTAATAAAAAATTCACTGTCTCCTGAGCGGTACACGCGCCTTGTAATACTAACTTCATGGTAGTCAAGCGGGAGAAACTGGTCATCATTTTCTAACGTAAGCGTTACGTCAGCAACATTTACTGCACGGCGCGATTCGCTTCCTGCAAAAATAATGTCCTCCATTTTCCCTCCACGAAGCGATTTGGCTGACTGTTCTCCAAGCACCCAGCGTATGGCATCCGTAATGTTGCTTTTTCCGCTTCCATTCGGTCCTACTACCGCCGTTACACCTGGCACAAAATCTATCGATACTTTTTCTGCAAACGATTTGAACCCTGCAATATCTAATCGTTTGAGGAACATAGAAATCCCCCCTCACACATGTAATTTTTTCATAGCAAATCCCCCTTTATAACGAATACGTTAAGAGGGGGATCATTTTATTTCGTTTGACTTGCTCTAATTTTCGTAATAGCTACTTGAGCTGCTTTTTGCTCTGCTTCTTTTTTCGAACGCCCTACACCAACGCCGAGCTCTTCACCATTTAACGATACGCGAGATAAGAATTCGCGATTATGCGCTGGACCTTTTTCTTGCAAAACTTTGTATTCTAAGTGTCCAACTCCATCACGTTGAATCACTTCTTGAAGCTGGCTTTTGAAATCCATCACATGAGAAAAAGCACCTTCATTAATTTTTGGAAAGACAACTTTTTTTAGAATCGTTACTACCGTATCAAGCCCTTGGTCTAAATAAAGAGCTCCGATAAATGCTTCAAACACATCGGCCAGTAAAGCCGGTCTAGATCGGCCGCCTGTCATCTCTTCACCTTTTCCAAGTAACACTAGTTTACCAAAATCCATTTCATTTGCAAAAGTAACAAGCGACGGTTCGCACACAACTGCTGCACGAAGCTTCGTTAACTCACCTTCACTCATCGTTGGATATTTTTTAAATAGAAATTGCGATACGGTTAGCTCTAATACGGCATCTCCTAAAAACTCAAGACGCTCGTTGTCTTCATACGGTCTTCTGCGATGCTCATTCACATAGGATGAATGTGTAAATGCTTGAAAAAGAAGCGCTTCATTTGTAAACTGAATACCAATTTCCTTTTGAAACTCTGCAAAATTTTGCTTGAATTTCACGTTTATCTTTCGATCTCGATTTGAATATTGTTTAGGCATAAAATACCTCCGCTTACCTGCTTCAATTGTTTCGTAGTTTTTTCCTAACATCTCTCATTATAAAACGAGGTATCCTAAAAGATACACTACCTTTTCAAAAAAAAGAGGTCTTTTTTTGAAATTCTTAAAAAGAAGAGAAAGCCCCGCTGTTTAACGGGGCTTTTCATACATATACTACAGATTAAATTTGGCTCTGTATGTAATTAACTGCATCTCCTACAGTTGAAATTTTTTCAGCTTCTTCGTCAGAAATTTCGATATCGAATTCCTCTTCAAGCTCCATTACAAATTCAACTACGTCTAGAGAGTCAGCACCTAAGTCTTCTTTGAAACTAGATTCTAGTTTCACTTCACTTTTGTCTACACCAAGACGATCAACAATGATTGTTGTTACGCGTTCTAGTACCTCTGCCATTGTTCTTCACCTCCCCTCAAGTCATTATAGATGATTTCCATCTAAAATACTATGGTTGAATAATAAAGTTTATCGGTCGCCTAGTAAACGTCCCTTTGTACTTTATCACCAAATTACACTTTTCGTAAAGTGCCTTTTTTACATCACCATTCCGCCGTCAACGTGAATCGTTTGACCCGTAATATAGCGGCTTGCATCTGATGCTAAAAACGCAACTGCGTTCGCAACATCCTCAGGCTGGCCGAAGCTTGCAAGAGGAATTTGCTTTAACATTTCCGCCTGCACTTCTTCATTCAATTTATCCGTCATGTCTGTTGCAATGAAACCAGGAGCAACTGCATTCACTGTAATATTGCGGCTTGCTAATTCTTTGGCAGTTGTTTTTGTTAAACCAATCACTCCTGATTTTGCTGCTACATAATTTGCTTGTCCAGCATTACCGCTGACGCCGACAATTGATGAAATATTAATGATGCGTCCTGCGCGTTGCTTCATCATTTGACGAGTAACCGCTTTTGTACACAAAAATACGCCTTTTAAGTTTGTATTAATAACATCATCCCATTCGTCTTCTTTCATACGCATAAGAAGATTATCACGTGTGATGCCCGCGTTGTTCACTAAAATATCTACTGAACCAAATGTAGAAATCGCTTCTTTTATCATTGCTTGTACAGAATCACTTTCCGCCACATTCGCTTGTACAGCAATTGCATCCGTTCCTAATCCTTTAATTTCATCCACTACTTCAAGAGCTTTCGCTTCACTGCCAGAATAGTTTACAACTACTTTAGCACCAAGCTTTCCGAGCTCAATTGCAACGGCACGACCAATTCCGCGAGAAGCGCCTGTTACAACCGCAACTTTCCCTTGTAACATGTTATTCTCCCCCTTTTAGTGCTTCAATCGTTGATTTTAATGATGTAAGATCATTAACAGCATAAACAGCCGCACGGCGATTTACTTTTTTCACAAGACCTGATAATACTTTTCCTGGTCCAATTTCAACAAATGTATCTACACCTTCTGCAAGAAGTGTCTCAACTGTTTCTTCCCATCTCACTGGAGAATACAGCTGTTCCACTAGCTTGTTTTGAATATCTTGACTGTCAGTAACCGGCTTTGCTGTTACGTTTGCTACGACTGGAACTTTCGCATCGCTAAAGCCCACTGTTTCTAGCGTATCACGTAGTTTTTCAGCAGCTGGCTTCATTAAACTAGAGTGGAACGGACCGCTTACCACTAGAGGAATCACGCGTTTTGCGCCTTTTTCTTTGGCAAGAGCTCCAGCTTTTTCTACGCCATTTACCGTACCTGAAATAACAATTTGACCCGGACAGTTAATATTTGCAAGCTGAACAGCGTCGCCTTCGCTTGTAATTTGAGCGGTAACAGCTTCTAGATCTTCTGCTGACATGCCAAGCACTGCTGCCATTGTACCTTGACCTGCTGGTACAGCTTCGTCCATATAGCGACCTCTTTTGTGAACAGCAGCAACGGCATCTTCAAACGATAAAACCTCAGCAGCCACAAGCGCACTGTATTCTCCTAGACTGTGACCCGCAACAAAATCGGGTGTAATTCCGCTCGTTTTAAATGCTTCAAGCAGCATTGTACTCGTTGTTAAAAGAGCAGGTTGAGCATGATAAGTTAACGTCAATTCTTCTTGAGGCCCTTCAAAAATAATGTTTGAAAGACTGAACCCTAAAGCTTCGTCAGCTGTATGAATCAGCTTTTTCGCTTCCTCGGTTCCATCATATAAATCTTTTCCCATACCAACAGTTTGTGACCCTTGGCCTGGAAAGATAAAAGCAATTTTCCCCATTTCTTATCTCTCCTTTTCTTCATTAGCAGTTTGTTCGATTGCTTTTTGAATAGTGGAAGACACATTGTTTTCCACCATATTCACAGCTTGCTTAATCGCGCTAAATACTGCATTCGCATCCGACGAACCGTGCGCTTTGATAACAGGCGCATGCAATCCAAACAGCCCTGCGCCTCCATATTCACTGTAATCCATTTTCGCTTTTAACCCCTGCAGCTGAGGCTTTAGCACCGCTGCGGCTAACTTGCTTTTTAACGTGCTCATTAATTCTTGTTTAATCATAGAAAACAAGGAAAGCGCCGTTCCTTCAATGCTCTTAAGAGTCATATTCCCTGTAAAACCATCTGTTACAACCACATCCGCTACGCCGTTTAGCAAATCACGGGATTCCACGTTGCCTACAAAATTGAGATCAGCATTTTTTAGCAGCTGAAAGGCTTGCTTTGTTAAATCATTTCCTTTTTTATCCTCAGTTCCAATGTTCAGCAGCCCCACTCTAGGAGCTTGAATGCCGCGTACTTTTTCGGCATACACAGACCCCATCACAGCGTACTGGAGCAAATGTTCAGGCTTGGCATCAACGTTTGCACCAACGTCTAGCATTAAAAAGCCTTTTCCATCTAGTGTCGGAAGCGTCGGAGCAAGTGCTGGACGTTCAATGCCTTTGATACGACCTACAATAAAAAGTCCCGCTGTCATTAGCGCACCTGTGTTTCCTGCTGAAATACAGGCATCCGCACGACCTTCGGACACTTCATTTGCCATTAATACCATAGATGCTTGTTTTTTACGGCGCACAGCTCGCACTGGCTCATCAGTTGCATCAATGGTTTCTTCTGTATGAATAATTGAAATACGATCTGAATTTGTTAAATACTTTTTTATTTCTGATTCGTTTCCAATTAACGTAATATGTAATTCTTTAAATTGAGCAGTAGCTTTTTCTACACCTTCAATAATGGCTTTCGGTGCATGATCTCCGCCCATTGCATCAATAGCTAGTTTCATGTTGCGTCTCATCCTTTTTATTATTTATCCTTTGTAGAACGATACATTTTAAAAGTGCCAGAGAATACTTGCTCTTGCCCTACATAGCTGTTTACCTCAACGGTGGTTCGCACTTCACTAGTTGACAGAACTTTCGCTTTTGCTATCACTCGTTCATGAAGCTTAACAGGGCGATGATAACGGATCGACGCATCTGCTGTGAGCGCTAGTTCATTGTTAATAACAGCGACAGCTAACGAATTAGCTTGCGCAAAAAGGTGGTGACCACGAGCAATTTGATTACGCTGAAACACATGCTCTGTTTTCACATCAAAAATAGATATCGCTGATTGATCTAGTTCAATGTCGATAACTTCTCCAATTACTTCTTCAATCGGAAGCGAACGCACTTCCTCGTCTAGTTGTTTTGAAGCTACATGCTTAATACGTTCTCGCAGTTCAGGAATCGACAACTCTAGGCGGTCTAATCGAATTGTTTGAACGCTCACTGAAAAACGGTCTGCTAGTTCTTCATCCGTAATAAATGGGTTTTCTTCAATTGTCGTTTTTAATAGCTGCTGTCTTTCTTTTTTACTGCGCTTCATTGTCCACCATCCGAACTTTTAATACTAGGTACTAATAGCAGTATATAATCATTGCCTTCTAATTGCAACATTTTTCACATGCTGTATTCTGTGCATTGACGTCGTAGTAATGGCCACCAGCCGCTAACTCTTTCACTCTAAGCCGCTTTTTATCTTTATAGACGAAAAGAGATTGTCACTTCAATCTAAAGATGAACAAATGGGATAAAGGAGCTCGTATAAATTGCTTGTTACACCGCTGCTGATTTCCGTGCAAGACTTCGCTTTCCCCGCAGGAGTGCCATGCCCTTTACTTAACAGTTAGAAGCACCTACATACCCATCACATACATGAAATCTACGTTCATCACCACAATGAAAAAAATCCGAACGATTGATCGTTCGGATTTTCCTTCAACTAAACTACTTTGTTTCAGTCTCTTTTACTAATCAAATTTTTCTCCAGTCAATACGCCCGTTGCTTCTAGTTGTATTCTCAGCAGTGCAAACTGATCTTCTGTCCAAAAGCTGTCGGAATTTACAAGCTTAGCAGCATCTTCTCGAGCTACTTCAAGCGCACGGTAATCGTGCACCATATCGGCTACTTTAAACTCAGGCATCCCGCTTTGTTTTCTGCCAAAGAAATCACCAGGTCCACGAAGCTCTAAGTCTCTTTCTGATAATACAAATCCATCGTTTGTTTCCGTCATAATGGTCATTCGTTCTTTTCCAACTTCTGATTTCGGATCCGCCAGCAGAATACAATACGACTGTGCATCTCCTCGTCCTACGCGTCCTCTTAGCTGATGAAGCTGAGATAACCCAAAGCGCTCTGCATCATAAATGACCATCACGGTTGCATTCGGAACGTTCACTCCTACTTCTACAACCGTTGTTGATACTAAAATCTGCACGTCATTTACGCTAAACTGTTTCATCACTTCTTCTTTTTCATCAGGTGACAATCTTCCGTGCATGAGACCAACGCTTGCTTTTCCATTAAAATAGTGAGTGAGTGTTGCATGTACATCAATTGCATTTTGAACATCCAGCTTGTCCGATTCTTCAATCAACGGACAAATAACGTAAGCTTGTCTGCCGTCATGTATTTCTTTTTCAACGAAATGTAAAATACGTTCAAGCATATCATGTTTTACCCAGTATGTTTCAATTGCCTTACGTCCTGCTGGCATTTCATCAATAATGGACACATCCATTTCTCCAAACACCGTAATAGCAAGAGTTCTTGGAATAGGAGTCGCCGTCATAAACAGTACATCCGGACTCTCTCCTTTTTCACGTAAAACCCGGCGCTGCCCAACTCCAAAGCGGTGCTGTTCATCCGTAATGACGAGCCCTAAGCTATTATATATAACTTCGTCTTGAATTAAGGCATGTGTACCTACTAATACATGAACATCTCCGTCTTTCACTCGCTGAAGCAGCTCTCTTCTTGCTTTTCCTTTAACAGACCCTGTTAGCAAGCCTACGCTGATTCCTACCTTTTCAAGCATCGTAGTCAATGACTCAGCATGCTGTTCAGCTAAAATTTCAGTCGGTACCATTAAAGCACCTTGATGCCCTGCTAAAACAGTGGCGTATAAAGCAACCGCTGCTACGACTGTTTTACCTGACCCTACATCACCTTGCAGCAAGCGATTCATGCGATAAGGCGATTTCATATCGTGCGTAATTTCGTTTACTACACGTTTTTGAGCGTTTGTTAACGGAAACGGCAGCAAGTTCGTGAAGTTTACCAGCTCAGTTGAATCAAACGCTTGCTTCATTCCAGGCGTTTCTTCTCTTTCGCGCTTTCTAAGCGCCTGCATTTTTAATTGAAAAAGTAGAAATTCTTCATAGACAAATCGACGTCTTGCTTGTTTTAAATCTTCATGATCACGAGGTAAGTGAATACTTCTAACCGCTTCTTCACGCGTTACTAGTTTGTATCTAGAACGAATAGAAGCCGGGAGCATATCCTGAATGCTGCTGCCATAATTCTTCAACGCAAGAGAGACGAATTTCCGCATTCCTTTGACCGTTAAGCTGCCTTTAACCGAGTAAACAGGCTCAATCGTTTGATTTTTAACAAACGGAGAAAATTGAAGCTCCTGCAAGTTAATCGTTTGCCGATGCTGATCCCATTTCCCCGTAACCGTAACAGTTTGATCGATTTCTAACTTTGATTTATAGTAAGGGCGATTAAAACAAGTAACCGTAATCAAATAGCGGTTTACTAGCAGCCGAAACGTCAGGCGCGAACGTTTTTTTCCGTAATACGTAAGCGAGGGGACGCTGTGAACCTTTCCTTCTACGGTGACCTTTTCGTCGTGCTTTGCTTCAGCCAAATCTTTTAACTCATAATCTTCATAGCGGTATGGGAAATGTTCTAACAAGTCATGCACACTGTGAATATGCATATCCTCTAATGCTTGTGCTGTTTCCTCTCCAATACCTTTAATGGTTTTAATTGAAATAGTTGTTAGTTCATTCACTTTTATTTAATGCAATACCAAAGATCTTCGCTTCAAGCTCGCGACCTGTTGGTGTTGCCGCTAAGCCTCCTTGTGCAGTTTCTCGTAATGCAACCGGCATTGTTTGACCAATTTTATACATAGCATCAATGACTTCATCACATGGAATACGACTTGTAATGCCTGCTAAGGCCATATCTGCTGCAATCATTGCATTCGCCGCTCCCATTGCGTTTCGTTTCACACATGGAACTTCTACTAGCCCCGCTACTGGGTCACATACTAATCCTAGCATATTTTTGAGAGTAATTGCCATTGCTTCAGCTGCCTGACTAGGTGTACCTCCTGCCATTTCAACAATCGCTGCAGCTGCCATACCTGAAGCTGAACCAACTTCTGCTTGACATCCGCCTGCTGCTCCTGAAATAGACGCATTATTGGCTACAACAAACCCAAAAGCACCTGATGTAAATAAAAATTCAATCATTTCTTTACGAGTTGGGTTTAGCTTATGTTGCACTGCAAACAGCGTTCCTGGCACTACCCCCGCAGATCCAGCAGTAGGGGTTGCACAGATTGTCCCCATTGCCGCATTTACTTCGTTTGTCGCTACAGCTTTGCTGACTGCATCTAAAATTAAATTTCCAGATAAAGATTTTCCACTTTGAATATAGTTTTGAAGCAGCACTGCATCTCCGCCTGTTAAACCTGTAACAGACTGTACCCCTTTTAAACCGCGTTCAACCGCTTCTTCCATAACCGTTAAGTTCCGGTCCATTTTTTCCATGATTTCTTCACGAGTAACTCCCGTGATATCTATTTCCTGTTGAATCATAATCTCTGCAATTTTTACATTTTGACTTTCTGCTAATTCTACTAGTTCTGCTACGTTTCGAAACATAGTAACCTCCGCTATTATTCTGTCTTATTTTCACTTCAGAATCATCTATAACCACTCGGCTCCAGTTATTCTCTCAAACCGTTCCTATTGGCTCTATCCTACTCCACCATTCTTGTTACTTGAATAATGTGAGGCAATGTTTTTAACTCTTCAATTACATCATCTTCAATATTGGTATCCATTTCAATTGCCATGAGCGCTACTTCTCCGCGCTCTTTGCGAGATACTTCCATATGTCCGATATTAATTGAGTGTTTCATCAAAATATTCGTAACGGTCGCAATGGCACCAAATCGGTCATTATGCACAACGAGAATAGCTGGATTCATGCCTGATAAATTTAATTCAAATCCGTTCAGCTCCGTAATTTGAATTTTCCCTCCGCCAATTGAAATTCCAACAACTTCAATTTCCTTTAATCCGTCGCTCATTTTAATGCGAGCAGTATTCGGATGATCTGTGATTGCTGCTTCCTCAACAAACGTGACGTCCATCCCTTCCTTTTTAGCTAAGTCCAAAGATTGCGGAATACGCTGGTCGAACGTATCAAAATCTAAAATACCGCCAATCAGCGCTACGTCTGTTCCGTGCCCTTTATACGTTTGAGCAAAAGAACCGTACAGTGAAACCACAACTTTTGTGGGCTGCTTGCCAAAAAGCGTTCGGGCAACGCGTCCAATACGCGCTGCACCAGCTGTATGTGAGCTAGATGGTCCAATCATTACCGGACCAATAATATCAAAGACAGATTTATATTTCATAAGGATTTTCCCCCTGCTATTTAGACATTGTTATTACTTATATGTTACTTGAGCTTTTGACTTTTTGGAAGCTTTGTTTCACGCTCTTAAAAAATTTAAAAATTCTCATTTTTATTAGGGGTTCACGCACAAAAAAAGCAGTGTATTTATCTATGAAAATAAGATAAGCACACCGCTTTTTTTACTATATTATGCAGGAAAAGATGAATTACTTAAGCTGCTTCTTGCTCGGAAGCTACATCGTCTACTGTTTTAATTTTAAAGTTTTTAAAAACAACCGAACCTATAAATCCAGCTAATGCTCCCGCTAGTGCGCAAAGCACTGCACAAATTGTGACCTTCATAGGGTCATTAAACCCAAACATCACTGCAAGTCCTGCGATTGGCGTTGCCGTGCCTGCAGCATCATTTACCAATCCGAACAGAGCCACAACCACACCGGCCATTGCACCTCCAACAAAGTTTGTAATGTAAATAGGAATTGGATTTGCTGAAATAATATTCGCTTGCGTTAAAGGTTCAACTGCAACTGAAATGGTTGTACGACGATCCCCAATTTTTAATCGATCAAACAGCACATAGTTCATAAAAGAAGAACCAAACACAGCAAGAGCTCCAATCGCCATAGGCAATCCCGTTAACCCTAGCATAGCCGTTAAAGCCATTGAGCTAAGCGGAGCCGTTGCTACTACTGTAATAACTCCCCCTAAAATAATTCCCATCAAAATAGGGCTAGCACTTGTTGTATCTTTGATAATTCCTCCAATATTTAAAAGAGTCGCATCTACAATAGGTGAGAATGCATTACCAATTAATCTTGTTAAAGGTGCCGCAATTAAGATGTTGCCTAATAAGTCTAGACCAGCAGGTGCCTTTTTCTCAATAAATTTCACTACAAATGCCATGAGGTATCCCGCAAAAAATCCAGGGAGCAAGCCTAGCCCTGAACACACCACTCCCATCATAAGAGCATATACAGGAGATACTCCTAACGCCAAAGCAACTAGTGCTGCCGCCGCAACTCCTCCCATTCCTCCTGCAGCCTTTCCAACTTCACCCAAGAATGAAATACCTAGTAAATCTCCTCCTACATATGACTGAAAGGCCTCTACGAGAAACGCAGCTACCGCTCCGCTTGCGAGAGCCCCCATTGCTTTCATGCCATAAGGTGCCTTGTTGCTAAACAACCAAAATAAAAATAAAACTAATAATAATAAACCTGTTCCTTTTAAAATATCCACTGTTGTCTCTCCTCTCATGCTGTTTTCTTTCACATTTGACTTAATCAGTTTTCAAAACTACCATATAAACGTGTTCTTTTCAACTAATATACCTAATATACCGAACAATTACAACAATTAAAAATAAAATAGTTCGTATTTAACTTAAAAAACACAAAAAAAGAAGCGCCCCTCGGGAGGGACGCTTCTTTTTTGGTTATTCAATTGCAAAAATGTAAGAATATAAAGGTTGATCTCCTTTATGAAGCTCTACCTCAACTTCTTCAAACGTTTCTTCTACAAACGATGTTAGCGCTTCAGCTTCATCGTCCGAGACATCCTGTCCTTGAAGAATCGTAAGGATTTCCGCTTCGTCATCAATCATATAAGTCAACAGCTTTTTCGCTGCTTCTAATTTCTCTGAATCTTTTACAACGATTTTCTTTTCGGCAATACCCATAAAATCGCCTTTAGCTAATTCAAGACCATCAATATTTGTATCGCGAACTGCATACGTTACTTGTCCTGTTTTCACGTGCTGCAGAGCTTCTGTCATTACTTCCTCGTTTTCTTTTAAGCTTTGCTGAGGATTAAATGATAGTAGCGCTGTCATTCCTTGAGGAACCGTTTTAGACGGGACAACCGAAACGTGACTGCCGGCAACAGCAGCCGCTTGGTTAGCAGCCATCACAATATTTCCGTTATTAGGTAAAATCAGTACCTGTTCAGCATTTGTTTCTTCAATCGCTTTGACAATATCCTCCGTACTTGGATTCATTGTTTGTCCGCCTTCAATGACAACCGTTGCCCCAAGGCTCTTGAACAATTCAGCAATTCCTTTTCCCATTGACACAGTAACAATGCCAAAGGGCTGTTTTTCAGCATTTTTTACTGCAGGCTTTTCTTCACCTGAAACAATGCTGCTATGCTGTTCTCTCATGTTTTCAATCTTCATTTTAATTAAACTTCCGTACTGCTGCCCGTAGTTTAACACTTCTCCAGGATGCTCGGCGTGAATATGAACTTTCACGATTTCATCATCGGATACTACAAGCAATGAGTCGCCCCATTTACTTAAGTCTTGACGAAACGTTTCTTCAGAAAATGTTTTAGCTGCAGGCTTATCCTCTTCCAGCCTTACCATAAATTCTGTACAATAGCCAAATTCAATATCTTCTGTATTCATATGGCTTTGCGCATGCTTATGATGCTCAGCATTTACGAGTTCATTCATTGAAGGAGCTGACATGGGTACACCGGGAAGTTTTTCACCTTTTAATTCAGCTAAAAAGCCTTCATAAATTAAAACAAGCCCTTGACCTCCGCTATCCACTACGCCTACTTCTTTTAACACGGGTAAAAGATCTGGCGTGCGATTTAATGAAGCATTAGCTTCCTTAAGTACTTCTTCCATGAACAGAATCATATCAGATTGCTTTTTAGCAACAGCCGCTGCTTTTTTAGCAGTATCCTTAGCTACTGTTAAAATGGTTCCTTCGATTGGTTTCATAACAGCTTTATAAGCCGTTTCTACACCAAGCTCAAGAGCTTCAGCAAACTCTACTGTTGTAATCGCTGACTTTTGCTCAACCGATTTCGCAAAACCGCGGAATAATTGAGATAAAATAACTCCTGAATTACCGCGCGCGCCCATCAATAAGCCTTTAGACAAAGCTTGACTCACTTGGCCGATGTGATCAGATAGTTTATTTTTTACTTCTTTAGCACCAGACGTAATCGATAAGTTCATATTTGTTCCAGTATCGCCATCTGGTACGGGAAAAACGTTCAGCGCATCTACATAATCTGCATTGTTAGATAGATGCTGGGCTCCTTGAAGCACCATTTCTCTAAACCGCTTTCCGTCCAACGTTGTCATTGACACGAATCTTCCTCCTTAATTAAACGTTCGTTACACGAACACCCTGCACATAAATATTTACTGAATCAACCGTTAAACCAACGGTTTGTTCCAGTGTGTATTTTACTTTTGTTTGCACATTATGAGCAATTTCAGAAATTTTTGTTCCATAGCTTACGATAATGTACATATCGATATGTACGTCATCCTCTTCTTGTCTTACCACAATACCTCGTGTAAAGTTTTCTTTGCGAAGAATTTCTGTAAGACCATCTTTAAGCTGATTTTTTGAAGCCATTCCGACAATCCCGTAACAATCAACAGCTGCTCCTCCAGCAATTGTTGCAATTACATCTGTAGAGATATCAATTTGACCATACTTCGTTTTCATTTCGATGGACATACTCGTTCCCCTTTCTACTTTCATAGGTTATAAATATTCTACTATAATCAATCTCGTTTTAAAAGAGGCGTCCAGCTTGTCTCTTTTAAAGATGACAGTATTAGGTATCAACTTGTCTTAAAATAAGTAATAGCCCAAGTTATACCTATTTCTACTCTCTATATTATTGAACATAGATTCATTTTATATGTCAAGGAAAATTTCTTGAAAGCTTTTCTCCAGAACTATTGCATTCTCTGTAAGGCTGTGATAAATTAATATAGTATTTCTCAAAACAGAATTGAGTAGTTTTTTTGGTGTTAGGAGGGAAAATCATGGCACGCAAATGTGTAGTAACTGGTAGAAAAGCTCGTTCAGGTAACGCACGTTCTCACGCAATGAACGCTACTAAGCGTAAATGGGGTGCTAACGTTCAAAAAGTACGTATCTTAGTGAACGGTAAACCAAAACGTGTGTACGTTTCAGCTAGAGCCCTTAAGTCTGGTAAAGTTCAACGCGTTTAATCTTTATAATGAAAAAGCACCATATTTTATGGTGCTTCTTTTATTATTCTGGCGTTGTTAATCTTTTTTGAACGAATTAAGCATGACCTTTACGATCCCACCTAAAAACTTTGGAAGTTTGATTGTATAGAATTTCATACTGTCCCTCCTAACCGTCTCCACACTTTATCTCCTTTTAAAGAAAGCCCTATGTCCTGCTCTCATTTTCCATACTTCATCACAAGCAACGTTTATCATTGCTTCTTACCATCATTAATATGCCTTTTGTAAATGAAAAAGTACCTCTTTGTTGAATAAGTTCATTGCTAATACATAAAGTTGAGCCGAGTTCTACTTCATGCTTATTGAGCGGATATTTGAAACCTTCTAGCGTAAGTTCTTTTACACTGCCTGAAAATGGAACGAATGAAATATAGTGAAACTCCTTTAACCGATCTACATGATAAGTGCCTGGTTCAAACAATTGAATGATATTTTGATTGTCAATCATTTGTACATTCGCTTTCTTTTTTAACCCTTTGTACAGGAGCTGAATGCTTCCAAACATGTGGTCAAGCCTTCCACCTGTTGCTCCAAAGATACAAATACTGTCCGGTTTTTGCTCTATTGCCCACTCAAAAGCAAGCTCCAAATCCGTTGCATCTTTTTCCGCAGGATACAGTTCAACATCTTGTAATGCTTCTCTCACTAGCTTAAGCTGCGCATTTGTAATGGAATCAAAATCTCCGAATGCTTTTACGGGCAAAATGTCTTGCTGAAGAAGAAGGAATACGCCGCGGTCTACTCCTACCCACTTTACATCATTTGATTGGTGCAGGGGCGGCATATGTTCATCCGGTCCCCCTGCTAGAATATGAATTTTCATTATGTATATGCTCCTTTTCTATTAAAAAATGAACGAAATAACTATGTTTTCTTTATCCTAAAAGAAAAAGCTGCTGTGTACAAGTTCTACTCGTTGTACACAGCAGCTTTTATTACTTACGCTTGAACAGTTGTGCGAATTTGACTAATTGCACCAGCTCGGTCTTCTTGATTATAAATAGCTGAGCCAGCCACTAAGACATTTGCTCCTGCTTCCACACATTTTCTTGCTGTTTCTTCATTAATTCCTCCATCAACCTCTACTTCAATAGAAAGGTGACGAATTTCAATAAGCTGAGAGATTTGCTCAATTTTCGGCAGTACATTTGGAATGAAGTTTTGCCCTCCAAAGCCTGGGTTCACCGTCATTAATAAAATAAGATCGATATCTTCTAAGATATGCTTCACCACGTCAATTGGCGTTGCAGGATTTAAAGCAACGCCTGCTTTCATGCCGTGCTCTTTAATTAATTGAATGGTGCGGTGCAAATGAGTACACGCTTCAGCATGCACCGTTAAAATATCAGCACCTGCCTTTGCAAACATTGGAACGTATTGATCTGGGTTTTCAATCATTAAATGCACATCTAATGGCAGTGTTGTGACAGGACGTACAGCCTCAACGATAAGCGGCCCAATTGTAATATTAGGAACAAAATGGCCATCCATAACGTCTATATGGATGTAGTCTGCTCCACCTGCTTCAACTTCACGAATTTCTTCAGCAAGCTTTGAAAAATTGGCAGATAAAATGGAAGGTGCGATTTTTGTCATTTTTAATACCTCGGCTTTCTTTGCTTAATTTCCTCAATAAATTGCAAGTAATGTTCGTAGCGATAACTCGGAATTTCTTTTTGTTCGTATGCTTCTTTCACCGCACATTTTGGTTCTTTCACATGCAAACAACCTCGAAATTTACACTGTTCACTCAAACGCGACATTTCAGGAAAACAATCGGCTAACTCTTCTACTTCTAACGTTAAAAATTCCAGTGAGCTAAAGCCTGGCGTATCGGCTACTAACCCTTCACCAAACGAAATCAGTTCTACATGACGTGTTGTATGCTTCCCTCTTCCAAGAGACATTGAAATATCATTTGTCTTTAACTCAAGCTCTGGTTTAAGTGTATTTAACAGTGAAGATTTACCTACACCTGACTGTCCGGCAATAACCGTTACGCGATCTTCAAATAACGGCTGAATTTGTTCCATGCCTTTTTCTGTGACTGTCGACGTTAAAATGACCTCATATCCTATTTTACGATATTCTTCGGCATATTGCTCGATTTCTTGCTTTTGCTGCTGTGATAAAAGATCTACTTTTGAAATACAAATAATAGGTTCAATATGATTAGACTCCACTAACACTAAAAATCGGTCAAGAAGCATTGTGCTAAAATCAGGTTCAATCGCTGAAAAAACAAGCAGCGCCTGATCAACATTTGAAATAGGGGGACGAACTAATTCATTTTTACGTTCTTTAATTTCAAGTATATATCCTTCAAGCTTATTTTCCGCCTGAAATACTACATTGTCACCGACTAAAGGTGTTACCTTCTTTTTACGAAAAACACCTCGTCCTCGACATTGCGTTACTTGTCCGTCATGAAGAACATAATAAAATCCGCTAAGGGATTTAATAATTCTTCCTTCTGGCATAACCTCACTCCTATCACTCTGGATATTCAACGTCTTTTTCTTCAATAACTTCCCCGTCTCGGACAATTTTATAAGACGCTTTTTCATTTTCATCAACTAAAACATCGAACGATTCTTTTGTTGTTTCAGTAATCGTTAGTTCTTTAGCAGGAACGGACATATCGTTATCTGCATCTTCGATATAAATTTGTACTTTTTGCGGCTTTGGCTTTTCCTCTTCTGTTCCGGTGGCATCGCCTGTTTCCGTTGCGTCGCCTTGTTCCGTGCTTGCTTCGGTGTCAGTCTCTTCTTTATACGGGATAGTCACATCCACTGACACCGTTTGAGGAGCTTTTGGCTCCTTGCCCATTGAGACCGTAATGGTGAGCTTATCACCTTGCTCGATACTCTGCTCCGCTGCAGGCTTTTGAGACATCACAAGACCTTTTTCAACAGTGTCGGAATACGCTGTTTTTACGTCCACTTCAATATCTTCATCTGACGCATAATCTTTTACGCTTTTTTCCGTCCAGCCCGAGAAATCCTTTAATGTAATCTTCGGCGGACCCTTACTTACCCATAGCGTAACCGTTGTATCTTCCGGCACCACTTGTTCGGTTTCTTTAGGCGTCTGATCTGTAATATTGCCTTTTGGTTCTGTGCTTTCAACTTCGATGGATTGGATATCTTTATAATTCTGCTTTTCTAACAGACTTTTTACTTCCGTAAAGCTTCTTCCAATGTATCGGTTAAATGCTTCTTTTTTCTTTCCTGTACTTCGATAAATAATGACATTAGATCCTTCTTTGATAACGTCTCCCGCTTCTGGCATCGTTTTAACCACGTCGCCTTCTTCCACCTCATTATCAGATATATCTTTAGGATTCTTCACTTTAAAGCCTAAAGAAACTAAATCGGTTACTGCTGATTCATAATCTTGATTATGTAAATCAGGAACCTTTACGTCTTTTGGCAGTAATAAAGCCGGAATAAATGTAACGGCGGCTACGCTAGCAGCTGCCAGCAGCAAAAAAATTAAAACAAGCGTTACAATCAGCTTGCTTTTGCCTTTTTTCTTTTTCTTCTTTTTTTTCTTCGGCTTTAACTCTTCTTCCTCTTGTTCTTCGCGCTCTAAGTGAGGCGGTTTTCTCACAGGTACGTGCGTTTCTTCGGATTCAACAAAATCCTCCTTAATAACTGGAATGGCTTTTGTCACTTCTTCATCATCAGGCACCGTAAACCTTTGTTCATTATAACGATTTGGATGAACAGCAGACTGTAAATCCGCTTCGAGTTCTTCGACGGAACTGTATCGGTAAAATGGATCTTTAGTTGTTGCTTTTAATACAACATTCTCCACGCTTTGAGGGATAGACGGATTCCATCTTTTAGGAGAAGGTGTTTCTGTCTGTAAATGTTTTAATGCAATTGACACAGCCGATTCCCCAGAAAAAGGGACTCGACCCGTTAGCAATTCAAATAGGACGATGCCAAGCGAATAAATATCAGAACGCTTATTCGCAAGCCCTCCCCTTGCCTGTTCAGGAGATAAATAATGAACAGAGCCCAAAACAGAATTAGTATGCGTAATGGTTGTAGAACTTAGTGCTACGGCAATGCCGAAGTCAGTAACTTTAATGGTATCATCATGATCAATTAAAATATTTTGAGGCTTAATATCCCGGTGAATAATTCCGTACTGATGAGCATGGGCAATAGCTGATGTAATCTGCGTCATAATATGTATGGCTTTATCAAGAGATAGTGGTGATTCTTGCAGAATGTATTGCTTTAATGTCATACCCGGTACATATTCCATGATGATATAGTAAATATCTTCTTCTTCTCCAACATCATAAATGCTGACAATATTAGGATGAGCAATACTCGTAGCAGATTGTGCTTCTCGATGGAAACGCTTTATAAATGCATCGTCACTTGCAAAGTCTAAACGAAGCACTTTAATTGCCACATCACGATCCAAAATCATGTCGCGACCTAAATAGACGTTTGCCATTCCGCCTCCACCAATTACTTGCAATACCTTATAACGGTCGTTTAGCCGTCTACCTATTAGCAACACTCTCACCCACTTTCAGATGTAAAGTCCACAATTGCAAGTGTAATATTGTCTTCTCCACCAAGCTCATTTGCTAATTGAATCAGGCTCGTACCCTTTTCGTGAAGTGATGAACTTGTTGATAACGTTTCGTTCAGCTTTTGTTCCGTTACCTTATTTGTCAGTCCATCTGAACATAATAATAATCGATCTTCTTTTTCCACTTCAATTGTTTTTACATCTAAACTAACATTTTCTTCGGTACCTAGTGCTCGCAATAAGATATTTTTTCGCGGATGATGCTCGGCATCTTCTTTGGTGATTTGACCATTTTTTACGAGTTCATTCACAAGAGAATGATCTTCTGTTACTTGTTGAAATCCATATTCATTTGAAATATAGCATCTGCTGTCTCCTATATTACCAATCGCACAAAACGTATCGGCGCATAAAGCAAGTACAACTGTTGTACCCATCCCTTTACACTCTTCATGCTCCTGAGCATACTGATAAATATCTTGATTAATTTGCGAAACATGCGTACGAATCCACTGCGTTGCCTCATCAGGAGACGTTACCTTGTCCGCTTCTTCCCACGCTATTTGCAATTTTTGAACCGCCATCTCACTGGCGACGTCGCCAGCTCGATGACCTCCCATACCATCAGCCACAATTGCAAGCAGCTGATTGTATTGGTTCAAAAATACCCCTCCGTTATCTTCATTGTGTTGTCTAACTCTCCCTCGGTCTGTCATGAAGACAGTTGCCATACAATCACCTCGTCTCTTCTTTACGCTCCTTCGCACGTAATTGGCCACAAGCTGCATCGATGTCATGACCTTGCTCACGTCGAATAGTCACGTTAACGCCACGCTTTTTAAGCGTACGTTCAAATGCAAAAATCTGTTCACGCGGTGTACGAACATAATCACGCTCAGGCACATAGTTTACGGGAATCAAGTTCACGTGACATTTAACGTCTTTAATCAAATCCGCTAATTCCTCGGCATGCTCTACTTGATCGTTTACTCCTCCGAATAGACCATACTCAAAGCTAATACGTCTTCCCGTTTTATCCGTATAATATTTAATGGCTTCCATCAAATCAGGAAGTTTGTACGCACGGTTAATCGGCATTAAGCGTGAGCGGATGTCATTGTTTGGAGCGTGAAGTGAAATCGCAAAATTGATTTGCATTTTTTCATCAGCAAACTTATAGATTTTCGGAATGATTCCACTTGTCGATACTGTGATATGACGTGCACCAATATTTAATCCATCATCACTGTTAATTGTTTTTAAGAAGCGCATCATTTCATCGTAGTTATCAAATGGCTCCCCAATACCCATAATTACGACAGAGCTCACGCGTTCTCCTTGTTCATCTAGCGCTTTTTGTACTTTTACTACTTGCGCTACGATTTCTCCAGCTTCTAAGTTACGCTTTAAACCTCCAAGAGTAGACGCACAGAATGTACAGCCGATGCGACAGCCAACTTGAGTTGTTACACAGACAGAATTTCCGTATTCATGACGCATAAGCACCGTTTCAATCGTATAACCGTCATGGAGTTCGAATAAAAACTTCATCGTGCCGTCCCCAGACGTTTGCTGAACAACTGTTTTTAATGTCGTTAATGCAAATTTGTCTTTTAATTGTTCACGTAATCCTTTAGATAAGTTTGACATATCGTCAAAGTCCGTTACGCGTTTAATATATAACCAGTCAAAAATTTGTTTAGCACGGAACTTCTTATCTCCGTGTTCCACTAACCAATTTTCTAGGTCGTGCATTTCTAATGAATAAATAGATGGTTTTTGCGCTTTTTCTTCTGCTTTTGCTTTTCTTTTAGCTACTTCTTCCATTTTTACACCTTCTTCTGTAAACATGCAATATAAAACCCATCGCTTTGTGCATCTGGCAGCAATTGAATTTCACCATGTTTTACGTTTTGTTTAAGCTTTTGCGGCATGCGTGCAGCGAGTGTTTCATCTTTTTGAAAATCAGCATGATCTGCTAAAAATGCTGCTACAACATCCCCATTTTCATCCCGGTCAATTGTACATGTACTATATACAAGGGTCCCACCTTTTTTTAATAAAGGCGCAACCGCATTTAAAATATCTTGTTGAATACGCGCCAGCTGCTTTACATCTTGCTCAGTTTTTGTATATTTCAAATCAGGTTTACGTCTCATTACACCAAAACCTGAGCACGGAGCATCTACTAAGATACGGTCAAACATTTCTTTATCAAACTGTTCGCCCGCTTTGCGGCTGTCTTGAACCGTCGGCTCAATATTGGTAAGATGCAGACGCTCTGCCTGCTGGGCAATCAGCTTTACTTTATGGTCATGAATGTCCAAGGAAATAACTTTACCACTATTTTTAAGCTGCTCTGCAATATGAGTTGATTTTCCTCCCGGTGCAGCACAGCTATCTAAAATTAGCTCTTCTGCCTCCGCACCGAGCGCATGAGCCACTAACATAGAGCTTTCATCTTGAACGGTAAACATTCCTTCACGAAATGCTTGTGTATGAGCTGCATTTCCTTTTTGAACTTCTAGCGCTTCTTCTACAAAATGGCCTGGTTCTACAACAATACCTTCTTTTTCAAGCGCTTCTTTTACTTCATTTTGCGTAAAGCGTGCACTGTTTACTCGGATTGTTTGTTTAGGGGCCATTAAATTAGCTAAACAGATTCCGCGTGTTTTGTCCAATCCATATTGTTCCACCCAGCGTTTTACAAGCCACAATGGATGACTCGTTTCAATTGCCAACCGCTCCACAGGATTTTGTATTTCTTCTAAAGAAGGCGTGCCGCTGCGCTGAATATTTCGTAAAACGCCGTTTACCATTGAGGCAATTCCTTTGTGGCCGCGTTTTTTGGCAATTTCTACTGCTTCATGAAGGATTGCCCGGTCCGGCACTCGGTCTAAATATACCATTTGGTAAAGAGACAAACGAAGCAGCACTCGCACCCAAGGCTGCAGTTTTTTTGGATTTTTCAAGAAAGGCGCTAACCCGTAATCTAACGTATCACGTCTTTGAATCGTTCCATACACAATTTCCGTTAACAGCCCTGCATCTTTTCCTTGAATACCGCGTTTTTGTATACTGTTATTTAACAATAGATTGCTGAATGCCTGATTTTTTTCAATAGCTAGTAAAATATCTAAAGCTATGTCTCGAACGTTGTACTTACTCATTGACATCCCCTAATACTGTTCCGACTTCAACGGATGTACCTCGTAAATACTGCGCTGCATCCATACGTTTTTTTCCAGCCGGCTGAAGTTCCGTCACTTTAATAGCTGTTTCATTTCCAGTTGCTACTATAAATCCATCCTCTTCAAGTGATAAAACGGTACCCGGTTTTCCTGATGCAGATACTTTCTCTCCCCACCAAATTTTCATGACCTGACCGTCTGCTGTTGTATAAGCAACGGGCCAAGGATGAAGTCCGCGGATATGGTTATAAATTTCTTCTCCTGTACGGGCCCAATCAATTTTCTCTTGTTCCCGCTTAATGTTAGAAGCAAATGTCGCTTCGTCATCGTTTTGTTTAACCGGCGTAATTTCACCTTTTACAAGAGAAGGAATGGTTTCTGAAAGCAGTTTTGCACCAGCAGCGCTGAGTTTATCATGAAGCGTGCCAACGTGATCACGTTCTTCAATCGGAACTTCTACCTGTGTTAAGATATCACCTGCATCTAATTTTTCTACCATATACATAATTGTAACACCAGTTTTCGGCTTACCTTGTAGAATTGAATAATGAATCGGCGCGCCTCCGCGCAGTTCAGGTAACAGAGAAGCATGCACGTTAATACAGCCGTATTTAGGCGCTTCTAAAATAGGGGTTGGTAAAATTTGACCAAAAGCCGCTGTTACAATTAGGTCAGGCTCATACGCTAATACTTTCTGATATTCTTCTTCTAAACGAATCTTTTCTGGCTGCAGTACGGGTATTTCATGCTTTAACGCCTCAACTTTTACTGGAGGAGGTGTTAATACGCGCTTGCGCCCTTTTGGTCGGTCCGGCTGTGTAACCACTGCGACCACTTCATATCCATCTTTAAGTAATGTTTGTAAAACCGGCACTGAAAAATCCGGCGTTCCCATAAATACGACTTTCATCGTGTAAAACCTACCCTTCTAGTTCATCCTCTTCGTAATACTTTGTTACTTTTTCCGTGAACAATACACCGTGTAAATGATCAATTTCATGTTGAATTGCTCGTGCTAAAAAACCTTTTGCTTCTATAAAATAAGGTTTTCCTTTACGATTTTGCGCACGTACTTTCACATAATCAGCTCGAGCCACGTCACCAAAAAGGCCCGGAAAACTTAGGCAGCCTTCTGGACCGATTTGTTCGCCTCGTTGCTCAATAATTACCGGATTAATTAACTCAATTTTACCGTGTCGGTCATCCACGTCTACCACTGCCACTTGCTGCAGAACTCCTACTTGAGGAGCAGCTAAACCCACACCGTCTGCTTCAAGCATTAAATCATACATGCCGTTTAGTAATTTCGCTAATTTATTATCAAAGTTTTTAACGACTTCACACTCTTGTTCAAGTACTTCATTAGGATGGTAAACAAGCTTAAGCTTAGCCAAATAGGCACCTCCTTTATTCTTTCTATTTATATCCAAAAACCTTCTTATTTAACGCCATCAAGACGACTGGTTACATCATCGAGTATGGATTCAAATCAATAGTGATCGTTAAATTCTCCTTCTGCATTTCCGCTTGATAACGTTCTAATATATATTTCAACAGCGGAATCAGGCTTGGTTCCAGCTTGTATTTTAACATGCATTGATAGCGATATCTATCTTTTATCTTAGCAATCGGAGATGCGACTGGCCCCAAGATCGTTGTTTGCGGCGAAAGTTTCTGACGCAGATACTGCGAAATTTTGTCCGTAACAGACACCACTTTTGCAATATTTTCATGAGATACCGTTACAAGCGCCAAGTAAAAGAAAGGCGGATATTTATGCATTTTACGAATTTCCATCTCCTGCATATAAAACGCATCGTAATCATGCTGACTCGCAAGTTGAATACTGTAGTGTTCAGGCGTGTACGTCTGAATCACTACTTCTCCTGGAAGTTTGTGGCGTCCTGCTCTTCCGCTTACTTGCGTTAAAAGCTGAAACGTTTTTTCAGATGCACGAAAGTCAGGTAAATTCAGCATCGTATCTGCTGTTAAAACGCCTACAAGCGTGACGTTTGGAAAGTCCAGCCCTTTCGCAATCATCTGCGTCCCTAGTAAAATTTGCGCTTCTCCACTTGCAAACTTGTTCAGGAGCTTTTCATGCGCGCCTTTTCTGCTTGTCGTATCAACATCCATTCGAACGACTCTAGCCTCAGGCAGCACTTTTGTTAATTCTTCTTCCACTTTTTGTGTACCAGATCCGAAAAAGCGGATATGTTCGCTGTGGCATTCTGGGCACTCAGTGTGCACATGTTCTTCGTGTCCGCAGTAATGGCATTTTAATTTATTTTGATAGCGGTGATACGTTAGTGAAATTTCACAGTGCTCACATGTCGGAACGTAACCGCAGTCCCTGCACATGACAAAAGAAGAATGACCTCTTTTATTTAAAAATAAAACGATTTGCTCCCCTTTTTCCAAACGGTCTTTCATCTTTTCAAACAGCAGAGTTGAAAACATAGAGCGATTGCCGCTGCGAAGCTCTTCTCTCATATCAACGATATCCACCGACGGCATTGATGACTTATTCATTCTTTGCTTTAACGTCAGCAGCTTATACACACCTTTTTGCGCTCTTGCAAAGGACTCAAGCGTTGGTGTTGCACTTCCTAAAATGACAGGACACTGATGATGCTGCCCTCGGTAAATAGCTACATCTCTGGCATGATAACGGGGGTTTTCTTCTTGTTTATAACTCGTCTCATGTTCTTCATCGATAATAAGAAGGCCCAAATTTTCAAATGGAGCAAATACAGCAGAGCGGGCCCCTACTACAACGGATACTTCTTTTCGCTGAATTTTTCGCCATTCATCGTATTTCTCACCAGTAGACAAGCCGCTATGAAGCACAGCAACTTTTGAGCCGAACCGCTCTTTAAACCGCTTGACCATCTGAGGGGTAAGTGAAATCTCCGGAACAAGCATAATCGCTTCTTTTCCTTTTTTCAGCACTTGATCAATTGATTGGAGATACACTTCTGTTTTTCCGCTTCCGGTTACTCCGTACATTAAAAACACATCGTGAAGATTTTCTTCGATGTCCCGCAGAATCGGTGCAATTGCCTCAGCTTGTTCATCCGTCAATTGAAATGGCTTTGATGGTGTAAAATATCGATCTTGATAAGGATCACGGTATATTTCAATTTCCGTTTCCGCTAAGAGTCCTTTGTTAATCAGCGCTTTTATAGGAGCGGAGGTAATCTGCAAATCTTCCGCTATTTCTTTTATGACTACTTCTTCATTTCGCTCGAGCATAAAAGACAGCACTTGTTTTTGCTTTTCTGCCTGCTTATTTAACTCGCTCATAAACTGCTGAATTTCTTCAAGACTTTGATTCAGTTTTACGCCTTTTGCCGTTTTTTTGTTTCCTTTGTTTTTCACAACGTAGACAACTTCGATTAGACCTTTTTGAATATCACGGTGAAAAGCAGGAGCAGCGGCTGTCTTTTCTACTTCACTCCACTTCAGTGAGGATCTTGACTGAAAAAACGGCTTTACTTTCTCATGAAGCTGTTCGTATGCCTCTTTTGAAAGGAGTGACAGTTCTTTATCATATTTTGCTTTCATCGCCGCAGGCAGCATGACTTGAAAAGCCGATATCATAAAACAAAGCGTTTTTTCGGTTAGCCAGTGCCCAATCTCTAACAGTTCGGGAGTCAGAACCGGCGTTAAATCAAGCAGGTCAGCAATTGGTTTAACACGCTTAACTTCGGCCTCTTCTTTAAGAGCCACCACAAACCCTTGAACTTTTCTAGGACCAAACGGAACGACAACTCGCATACCCGGAACAATAATTCCTTTCCATTTGTCAGGAACAGCGTAGTCAAAAGCTCGATCTGTTTGCTTAGCAGCCACGTCCACAATTACACTAGCTACACTCATTTTTTCAGCCCTTCTAACATTTCCTTCACTTCTTTTAACACCTCGGTAGCTACATCGTGTTTTGAAAGAATGGGAAGTTTCCTAGACTCTCCGCTTCGCTTATAGAGCGTTACAATATTTGTGTCCGTCCCAAAACCTGCTCCCTCTGTCGTTACGTTATTGGCTACAATCATATCCAAGTTTTTAGATAAAAGTTTCTTTTGTGCATATTCATCCACTTGTTCTGTTTCTGCTGCAAAGCCGACTAAAAGCTGGTGTTCTTTTTGCTCTCCAAGCGTGCGTAAAATATCTGTTGTTCTCTCTAGCTCTAATACTGCTGCACCAGGCTGCTTTTTCATCTTTTGATCAAACACATGCTTTGGTCGGTAATCTGCCACTGCGGCTGATTTGATAATAACATCTGCTTCATGATAGCGCTGCATAACAGCTTCAAGCATCTGCTGCGCACTTTCAATTTGAACAACCTGTACTCCTTTTGGATACTCTAAATTCGTCGGTCCCGTTACAAGTGTTACCGATGCACCTAACTTAGCAGCTTGTTCTGCAAGAGCATAGCCCATTTTCCCGGTAGAACGATTAGTGAAAAATCGGACGGGATCAATGCGTTCTACCGTAGGTCCTGCTGTAACCAATACATTCACACCTTCAAGGATCTTTTGTGCATCTGATGCTTGTGAGAAATAAGATCCGATTAGTGAAACAATTGTTTCTGGCTCTTCAAGACGGCCTTTTCCTACATAACCGCATGCCAAATACCCTTCTCCAGGCTCTACAAAAGAGTAACCAAATGATGAAAGAGTGCTCATATTTTTTTTAACAGCTGGATGATCGTACATATGAACATTCATTGCAGGTGCAATCCACACAGGTGCAGTAGCAGCGAGCAGCGTTGTGGAAATCATATCATCTGCAAGACCATTTGCTATTTTCCCTATCATGTTAGCGGTAGCAGGAGCTACTAAAATTAAATCAGGCCAATCTGCTAAATCAATATGTGCAATCACAGATGGATCTTTTTCATCAAACGTATCTGTATAAACTGGGTTTCGAGACAGAGCTTGAAACGTAAGCGGCGTTACGAACTCGCATGCCGAAGCAGTCATCATTACTTTAACTTCCGCTCCCGCTTGTACTAATTTACTTGTTAAAGCTGCGGCTTTATATACGGCGATCCCGCCGCTAACACATAATAAAATTCGTTTTCCCTTCATCATTATGCCCCCATCTATTTATCCCGCTCAACCAGCATCCGCTTGTTTACTCGGGTAACTATCTAAAGCTTTTCAATTTAATTATTATACCATTTTTGTAATGAGACATTCACTATCCTGCTTGAATACAAACAAAAGCATCAAAAAAATAACAACCTATAAAGTAGGTTGTTATTTTTTCACTTACTGATGTTTAGAATCTTCTTCTGCTACACCTTGCTTATAGCTTAATTGTTCAGCATTAATTTCTTCTAAAGCACAGCCTACAAATTTATAAGAAACCGGCTTTTCAATCGGCGTATCATTGTGAAGCTGTAATTGACGTGCACGTTTTGCAGCTACTGTCACAAGCGTGTACTTAGAATCTAATTTTTCCATTAGGGAATCAATTGATGGATAAAGCATGTTTATTCTACCTCCAGCATTCTTTTATAGCGCGCAGAAATACGATCACGACGGCAGTGTTCAGCCGTTACGATAGCACGGATGCGAGCACAAGCATTTTCTACTTTGTCATTTTCTACAACATAATCGTAGGCGTCCATAAGTTCAATTTCTTCTTTTGCCACGCGCATACGGTTATTGATTAAATCTTCTGTTTCAGTACCGCGGTTTACGATACGACTTTTAAGCTCTGACAAACTCGGCGGTGCCAAGAAGATGAACAAACCTTCTGGAAACGCTTCTTTCACTTGAAGAGCACCTTGCACTTCAATTTCTAGAAATACATCTTTGCCTTCAGATAACGTTTGTTCTACATAATCAACCGGGGTGCCGTAGTAGTTGCCTACGTATTCAGCCCACTCTAATAATTTCTTATTTTCAATCATGCGCTCAAACTCTTCGCGTGGTTTGAAGAAATAGTCAACACCATCTACTTCACCTTCGCGGGGCTTTCTTGTTGTTGCAGAGATAGAATACTGCAATTTAATGTCTTCTTGCTCAAACAATGCTTTTCGTACCGTTCCTTTTCCAACACCTGATGGTCCGGAAAGAACAATTAATAAACCTCTTTCAATCATCGGTTCAAGTGACCTACCCTTCTAATAATTCTTCTTTGTTTATAAGTCGCTGTGACACAGTTTCTGGCTGTACAGGAGCTAAAATAACATGATCGCTATCCATAACAATAACAGATCGTGTTTTACGTCCTTGCGTTGCATCTATTAAAGAGCCTCGATCTTTTGCATCTTGAATAATGCGTTTGATTGGAGCTGATTCAGGATGAACGACAGAGATTATACGATTAGAAGAAATAAAATTTCCAAATCCAACGTTCACTAATTTACCGCTCATAAGAAGCCTCCCGCTATACCAATATAATCTTTATCTTACACGAAGGCTATTCAATATTTTGAACCTGCTCTTTTATGCGTTCTAATTGTGCTTTCATACTAATAACATACTGAGCAATAGTACCATTATTTGCCTTCGCACCGATTGTATTCATTTCACGATTCAGCTCTTGAACAAGAAAATCCAGCTTGCGTCCTACTGAATCAGGTGTATTTAATGCTTGAATAAATTGTGAAACATGACTTTGAATTCGCGTAAGTTCTTCGCTAATATCTGCTTTTTCAGCAAAAATAGCTACTTCAGTCAGCACTCGCTGCTCATCGAAAGTACCTTCTAAATAGTCGCTCAGCTTTCTTTTAATACGCTCGCGATATTGTTCAGCAACTTCAGGAGCAAGCTGTGTAATTTTTTCGCGAATGTCTTGAATGTCCTGTAAGTATCCCATTAAATCGTGATACAGCTCTGATCCCTCTCGTTTCCGCATATCCACTAACTGATGAACAGCAGCTTCAACAGCTTCAAAGATTGCACCATGAATACTCGTCTGATCAGCTTCTTCTTCATAAGTTGTCATCACTTCAGGCATGTGTAAAATGTCTTGAATTTGAACAGATTGTGATAGCCCGTGCTTTTCTTTTACTTGCTGCAACGCATTCATGTATTCATCAAGCAGCTGCCAATCCGTCTGCAGTTTCTTTTTTGCCATTTCTTCACCTGAAATAGTAACAAATACTTCTACTCTACCACGTTTTATGTATGTTTGAACGATTTTTTTTATTTTATCTTCAATTTCAATTAATTGTCTTGGCATACGGATAACAATTTCACAAAAACGATGATTAACAGACTTCATTTCCACTGTTACTGATCGATTTTCCACTTCCGCTTTTCCGCGGCCAAAACCAGTCATACTTTTTATCATTATCATCACATCCACTATGTACATCTTACATAAAAAGTATCATAAAAGAAAGTGTTAGCAAAAAAAAGAAATCTCTCTTCTTTATTCAACCTGTAAAGGCTGCCTTCATGAGTTTTCTCATTTGGGACAGCCTGTATTAAAGTATAGCACAATTTATGAAGGTTTTCTTGTTAAAAGTGAACCGGCAAGTAAAAAAGTTGGAAGGCTTGCAAGTCCTAAAATAACGAGCCATTCACGCGGTGCAATGGCCATTGTATGGAAAATAGGCTGCAGGGGCGGATAGTAGATAGCCACCAGCATAAGGATAATAGATGAAATAACAGCTCCTACAAGATATAAATTCTGAAATGGATTCCGATCAAAAATTGATTTTTCACTTCGGCAGTCAAATACGTGAATAAGCTGTGCCATGACAAGCGTGGCAAATGCAATCGTCTGAGCATACTGCAGCCGATCTGGGTCATTGTCGTAGACAATCATGAACGCAGCAAGTGTAGCAGCTCCAATTAAAAATCCGCGGCTGACTACTTTCCACCCTAATCCTCTTGCAAAGATACCTTCGCGTGGATGCCTCGGATGGCGCTTCATCACGTTATCCTCTGGCTGGTCTAAGCCAAGAGCCATCGCAGGCAAACCGTCTGTTACTAAGTTTACCCATAGTATTTGAATGGGTACTAGCGGTAGCGGAAGTGCTAAAATCATCGCAAAGAGCATAACTAAGATTTCTCCTACATTTGATGCAAGCAAGTAACGGATAAACTTTCGAATATTTTCATAGATGTTTCGTCCTTCTTTGATTGCTGATTTAATAGTAGCAAAATTATCATCAAGCAAAACGAGTGAAGACGCTTCTTTTGCTACGTCTGTCCCGGTGATGCCCATTGCAATGCCTATGTCTGCTGCTTTAATAGCCGGTGCATCATTTACGCCGTCGCCCGTCATGGCTACAATGTGATCTTTTGCTTGAAGAGCCTTAACAATTTTAAGCTTATGCTCAGGTGATACCCTGGCATATACGTAAACATCATCCACTACTTCTTCTAGCTCTTCCTGCGTCATTTTGGATAAATCCGTTCCTTCCAAGACTTGACCGTTTTTCGGTAGAATGCCTAGCTGTTTTGCAATCGCCTGTGCTGTAATGACGTGATCACCTGTAATCATAACGGTTTTGATTCCTGCGTCTCGGCATTCTTTGACCGCTTGCTTGACTTCTGGTCTTGGCGGATCAATCATTCCTTGAAGCCCGAGGAAAGTCAGGTCTTTTTCCGCTTCGTTCTCTGTATGGACGCTCTCATGGTCTTCTAACGGCCGATAAGCAATCGCAATTGTTCGAAGCGCTTGGCTAGCTAACTGATCAATCGCTCCTTTTACTTCATTATGAACTGTTACCGACAGCGTTTGTTGTCTGCTTTCCCACAAAATATTTTTGCTGTTTACAAGCAGCACATCCGGAGCACCTTTTGTTATAACATAGCGCTTATTAGATGCGTCTTCAATGACTACACTCATCATTTTACGTGTTGAATCAAATGGAAACTCTTCAATAATCGTAAACTGCTTTTGAATGTTTTCTTTTGTCAGCCCCGCTTTCATTGCGGCAACAAGCAAAGCCGCTTCAGTAGGATCTCCGTCGATGACATATTCTTTATCTTTTCTCGAAATGGACGTTTGATTGCAAAGCAGACCAAACACTAAAAGCTGCTGAAGCGGTTTTTCATTCCGTGTATCAACTTCTCTTTCCTCTCGCGAAAATACACCCGTAGGTTCATACCCTGTCCCTGATACCCTCCACGTCATTCCTCCTGACCAGAGGTGAGTAACCGTCATTTTATTTTGCGTTAATGTGCCTGTTTTGTCTGAGCAAATGACTGATGCGCATCCTAGTGTCTCAACAGCAGGAAGTTTGCGAACAATGGATCTTTGCTTAATCATGCGCTGTACACCAAGAGATAGCGCCACGGTTACGATGGCAGGAAGACCTTCGGGTATGGCAGCAACAGCTAACGAAACTCCCGCTAAGAACATACTATATAAATCATGGCCTTGCAGCACGCCAATCCCGACAACTAATACAGTAAGTGCAAGGGCTACAACGATTAAAATTTTACCTAATTGCTCTAACTTCCGTTGAAGAGGAGTAATCATGGCTTCAGCATTTTGAAGCAAATCAGCAATTTGTCCCATCGCTGTTTTCATTCCAATCCCTACAACGATACCTGTTCCGCTTCCTCGCGTCACAAGCGTACCCATAAACGCCATATTGTCCTGATCTCCAAGCGGCACTTCATCTCCGGGCAAAGCTTTTATTTGCTTGGCAACTGGCAAAGACTCTCCCGTAAGCGCTGATTCTTCAATTTCTAGACTTTTGGCTTCCATAATCCGAAGGTCAGCCCCGATGCGGTCTCCGCTCGAAAACTTTACAATGTCTCCTACTACCAGCTCTTTAGATGGCAACTTAACCCATTTCCCTTCACGCATAGCTGCTACTTGAGGAGCAGAAAGCTCTTTTAATGCATGAAGAGATTTCTCTGCTTTTCTTTCTTGAAAAAAACCTAGAAATCCATTAATTACTACAATGGCAATAATAGCAATCGCATCGATGTATTCGCCTAAAAGACCTGAAATAAGCGTAGCAGCTAGTAAAACCAGCACCATAAAATCTTTAAACTGCTCTAGAAACACAAGAATGGCCGGTTTTTTCTCTCCTTCAGTCAATTCATTAAATCCTTGCTGCTGCTGACGTACTTTTACTTCTTTGTGTGTAAGACCATGCTGTCTGTCTGTTTTTGTTACTTCTACTATTGCTTTTTCACCTAATTCATACCATCTCATTGCATCTTTTCACACCCTTTTATTTGTAAATGCACCTATTAGATTGTTACAATCTTATATCGTATGCTTATTCAGACTCGTCCTAAAAAATGCTATACTTTTCTATAGGACAATTTTCAATTACTTAAGGATGTGAGCACTATGTCATTTGATGGTATTTTTACATATGGCATTTTACAAGAATTATCTGAGACCTTGGTTTCAGGACGAATTTCAAAAATATATCAGCCGTTTCCAAACGAGTTGATTTTACAAGTACGCGCTAAAGGTGAAAACCGCAAACTTTTAATCTCAGCTCACCCTAACTATTCACGCGTTCATTTTACAAATGAGCCCTATGAAAATCCATCTGAGCCTCCTATGTTTTGTATGCTTCTTCGCAAACATTTAGAAGGAAGCATTATTGAACAAGTGTATCAGCTTGGATTAGACCGCATTTTAGTCATTGAAACAAAAGGACGAAATGAAATTGGCGACGTGACGTACAAGCAGCTTATTATTGAAATCATGGGAAGACATAGTAATGTTGTGCTTGTAGATAAAGAAAAACAAACGATTATCGACAGCATTAAGCATGTTCCAATGGCCTTGAACAGGCACCGTACACTTCTGCCCGGAGCACCTTACGTACTGCCTCCTAGCCAAGATAAGCTTCACCCATTTGAAGCGGATGAGGAAACCGTGGTTAAAAAAATTGATTTTAATAGCGGAAAGTTAGCCACCCAGCTAGTGCAAACCTTCTCGGGGCTTTCTCCTTTAATTGCAAATGAAGTGGTGTTTCGCTCTGGCTTAGCGAATCGTTCTACCCTTCCAAAATCATTCGTCGAAACGATGACGCTGATCAAAGAAGGTCAGTTTACACCGACTCTGACAACCGTTAATCAAAAAGACTATTTTTATTTACTGGAATTAACGCATTTAGAGGGTACGAAAAAAACGTATGCAACCATCAGTGAGCTTCTTGACCGCTATTACTACGGGAAAGCAGAGCGAGATCGTGTAAAGCAGCAAGCGCATGATTTAGTACAGTTTATCTCTACCGAGAAAAAGAAAAATGAGAAAAAAATAAAAAAGCTTGAGCAAACGCTGCAAAATGCAGAAAAAGCATCTGATTACCAGCTAGCCGGTGAACTCCTTACCGCAAATTTACACCTTGTCAAAAAAGGAGATGCGAAAGTGGACGTTATTAATTATTATGATGAAAATAGCGGTACACTTACGATTTCATTAGATCCGCAAAAATCACCGTCTCAAAATGCTCAAAGCTATTTCACAAAGTATCAAAAAGCGAAAAATTCCGTTTCGATTGTAATCGAACAAATTGAAAAAGCAAACGAAGAAGTACAGTATTTTGAATCACTTATTCAGCAAATGGATACTGCTACTCACAAAGACATTGCCGAGATTCGTGAAGAGCTTGTGGAAGAAGGATATTTGCGCAACCGTCAGCAAAAACAAGCAAAAAAACAAAAAAACACCACGCCTACACTTGAACAATACGTTTCAAGCGACGGCACGACGATTTTAGTTGGCAAAAACAATAAGCAAAATGAGTATTTAACAAATCGCCTTGCTGCTCGTGATGACGTTTGGTTTCATACAAAAGATATACCGGGTTCTCACGTTGTTATCCGCAGCCAAGAGCCTTCAGAAGAAACCATTTTAGAAGCGGCTCACCTTGCTGCTTACTTTAGTAAAGCTAAAAATTCAAGTTCGGTACCCGTGGACTATACAAAAATTCGCCACGTAAAAAAACCAAGCGGTGCCAAGCCTGGTTTTGTGACGTACGATAACCAGCAAACGGTGTACGTAACGCCTAGCGAAGAACTTGTACTGAAGCTGCGTCAGTCATAATAAAAACCCCCTTTCTATATAGAAAAGGGGGTTTTTATTGAGTTTAGTTCATCCATGAAGGGTCTGAAGGGTTTTCACGCCATTTAAATAGCTTGTCCATCGCTTCTTCTTCAATGTATCCCGCTTCGTTTGCCGCTTCTACTAGCGTAGAGTAGTCTGTTAGCGAATAAACTTGAAGTTCTTTTTCTTTAAACAGCTGACGCGCTTTTTCCAGCTCATATGTAAAGATAGACACAACTCCCAGCACTTCACATCCCTGCGCTTTTAATGCATCCACTGCTGTAAACACACTTCCGCCAGTTGAAATCAAATCTTCAATCACAACTACTTTTTGACCTTTTGTTACTTTTCCTTCGATTTGATTTCCTTGGCCATGTTCTTTTGCTTTGCTTCGCACATAGCACATTGGAAGCTCTAGCGCTTCACTTACCCACGCTGCATGAGGGATACCAGCTGTAGCGGTACCAGCAATCACTTCTGCATTGGAAAAATACGTTTTAATTAAATGCTGCAGACCTTTTGCAATTTCTTTTCGCACTTTCGGGTAGCTAAGCGTTAGACGGTTGTCACAATAAATAGGTGACTTAATTCCAGAGGCCCACGTAAACGGCGCGTTTGGTTGAAGGCTTACTGCCTCAATATCAATTAATTGTTTTGCAATTTCTTTTCGTAGTTTTGTCATCGCGTAATACGCTCCCCTTTCCACTGCTGTAACATCTCATAATATGCTTTAAGCGGGTCTTTTGCTTTAGTAATAGAACGTCCAACGACAATGGCACTTGAGCCATATTCTCTCGCTAGCTGAGGTGTTGCCACACGGACTTGGTCATCTACTGAATCTGTGCCCATACGAATACCCGGCGTTACGGTCAAAAAGTCCTCTCCTGCTGCGTTTCGAATCGAAGGCACCTCATGAGTAGAACATACAACGCCGTCAAGTCCACTTTTTTTAGCAAGCGCTGCATAATGCGTAACCACTTCTTGCATCGAATGTGTGATGAGCTGCTGCTCTTTTAGCATTTCATCAGATGTACTCGTTAGCTGAGTAACCGCAATACAATCCGGGCGTTTTTTGCCCGCAGCGGTTCCTAAGTCAAGTCCTTCAACGGCTGCTTGCATCATGTTCATTCCGCCCGCTGCGTGAACGTTAACCAAATCCACTTCAAGAGAAGCTAAAGACTTCATCCCTTGCTTTACCGTATTGGGAATATCATGAAGCTTTAAGTCTAAAAAGATTTGGTGGTTTTGCTCTTTTAATGCAGAAATAATGGATAACCCTTCTTTATAAAACAGTTCCATGCCTACTTTCACAAACAATGACTCTTGTTGAAAAGGCATTAAAAACTGCTGTACATCGTTAATTGATGAAAAATCAAGAGCAATGATTAACGGTTGCTTCACGCTTTTTCCAGCTCCTTCCGATACATTCTGAAACATGCTCGTATCCTAATGATGTTAATAGCCTTGGCAGTTCGTCAATGATGGTTGGACATACATACGGGTCAACAAAGTTTGCTGTACCAACCGCCACTGCACTTGCACCTGCATATAGGAACTCGAGTGCATCTTCAGCAGTTGTCACTCCGCCCATACCGATAATTGGAATGTTCACTTTTTGACTCACTTCATATACCATTCGAATCGCTACAGGTTTAATGGATGGGCCTGACAGTCCGCCTGTGCCGTTCGCTAAAACCGGCTGAGCTGTTTTCAAATCCAGACGCATCCCGAGAAGCGTATTGATCATCGTTAAGCCATCCGCGCCGGCTTCTTCAACAGCCATCGCCATGTCTACAATATTGGATACGTTTGGTGATAGTTTAACATAAACTGGAACATTTGAAACATCTTTTACCGCTTTCGTTAAACGAGCAGCAATGACAGGATCTACGCCAAACGCAATTCCGCCTTCTTTTACGTTAGGACATGAAATATTCAATTCAAGTGCTTTTACATTTGATACGGTTGAAATTTCTTTTGCCACGTGCACATATTCTTCAATTGAAGCACCGGCTACGTTCGCGATAATCGGCACGTCATATTGCTGAAGCCAAACGAGCTCTTCGTTCATTACTTTTTCTAACCCAGGATTTTGTAATCCAATCGCATTTAACATTCCTGCAGATGTTTCCGCTACGCGAGGAGTTGGATTGCCAAAACGAGTGTCCGCAGTAGTCGCTTTAATCATAATGGCTCCAAGTGCATCAAGTGAATAAAATTGAGCATACTCACGCCCAAATCCAAAACAGCCGGATGCGGGCATAATTGGATTTTTCAAATCTAATCCTGGCAATGTCGTTTTTAGCATACTCATAGAAGCACCTCCCCTGCTTGAAAGACGGGACCGTCGCTGCAGATTTTTTTATACGCCGTAGAATCTTCACTTTCTCTGCATACACATGCAAAACAAGCGCCGATTCCACAGCCCATTCTTTCTTCTAAAGAAATATAAAGCGGCTTGTTTGTATAATTATTTTCTAGTGCTTTTAACATCGGAGTTGGACCGCATGAAAACATAACGTCATATGAAAACTGCTGCTCGTCAATCACCGTTGTGACAAAACCTTTTGTTCCGTAAGAGCCGTCTACCGTTGCAATATATGTTTCTCCTAAAGCTAAAAACTCTCGCTCGTAAAATACGTCTGCCTTTGATTGAAAGCCTAAGACGTGAATAACCTGCACGCCTTTTTCACGAAGTCTTTTTGAAAGCTCATAGAGCGGAGGCACTCCAATGCCTCCCCCTACTAATAAAGCCGTTTGACCTGACTCTATCGCTTCCAATGGAAAACCGTGGCCAAGCGGACCTAACACGTCAATCGACTGTCCGGCTTGTTTTTCGGCAAGCAGCGATGTTCCCGCCCCTTCTGCACGGTAAATCATCGTAAACTGTTCGTGCGTTTGGTCAATTTCTGCAATACTGATTGGTCTGCGAAGCAGAGGCAAATAGTCGTTGTTAACGCGGATATGCACAAACTGCCCCGGCTCATTCATGAAACGAACAAGCTCGCCTTGAAGGGTTAATTCATATACATTGTGTGTTAACGGTCGCTGACTGACGACTTGCATCATTTCATGTTTGATCATACGGTTGTCACCTCTTTAGTTGGACGAACTTTTTTCATTGGTGTTGTATGGAAGCTGATCGTTTCAAGCACTCGTAAAATCGCTTCTGCTGTATCAAGTGATGTTAAGCAAGGTACACCATTTTCAACTGCTTCACGGCGAATTTTAAATCCGTCACGCGCAGGCTGTTTTCCTTTTGTTAGCGTGTTGATGACAAGCTGCGCTTCACCTTTTCGTATCACATCTAAAAGATTGTGATCTTCATGATGAATTTTATTTACTACTTTTACGCGAATGTCTTCTTTTGTAAACGTTGAAGCTGTTCCTTCCGTTGCAATCACCTGGTAGCCGATGTTAGCAAAACGCTTCGCCAGCGCTGTTGCCTCTTCTTTGTCTTTATCCGCTACTGTCATAAGTACTGAACCGTACGGCTTAATGGACATACCTGACGCAATTAGTCCTTTATATAATGCTTTTTCGTACGTTGAATCTTGCCCCATTACTTCTCCAGTAGATTTCATTTCAGGTCCAAGCGTAATATCTACGCGACGCAGCTTTGCAAATGAGAAGACCGGCACTTTTACGTAGACGCCTTCTTCTTCAGGGTGCATGCCTGATTCATAGCCAAGCTCTTGCAAACTTGTTCCTAAAATAACTTTTGTTGCGACATTCGCCATCGGAATACGCGTAATTTTACTTAAGAACGGCACCGTACGGCTTGAACGAGGATTTACTTCAAGAACAAACACTTCTCCTTTTGATAAGACGAACTGAATGTTGAGCAGTCCAATAATGTTTAAGCCTTTTGCAATACGTGTTGTGTAATCAATGATTGTATCTTTTACATCCTGTGACAGAGTTTGCGGTGGATATACAGCAATGGAGTCACCTGAGTGTACACCGGCGCGCTCTACATGTTCCATAATCCCTGGAATAACCACTGTTTCACCGTCTGAAATGGCATCGACTTCAATTTCTTTTCCAGTTAAGTAGCGGTCGATTAACACAGGGTGATCTGCGTGTACTTTTACCGCGTGTTTCATATAGTGAAGCAGTTCTTCTTCTTTATACACAATTTCCATTGCGCGTCCGCCTAGTACATATGAAGGTCGTACAAGCACCGGATAACCAATTTCTTTTGCCACAACCACTGCTTCTTCTACGGATGTAACCGTCTTTCCAAGCGGCTGAGGTACTTCTAAGCGCGCTAGCGTCGCTTCGAATTTTTTACGGTCTTCCGCTGCATCTAAGCTTTCAAGCGACGTTCCTAAAATCTTGACCCCTCTTGCTTCTAGCTCGTCTGCTAAGTTGATTGCTGTTTGACCACCGAACTGTACAACCACACCTTCTGGTTTTTCTAAATCGATGATATGCATCACATCTTCAATCGTCAGCGGCTCGAAGTATAATTTATCTGAAATACTGAAGTCAGTTGATACTGTTTCTGGATTGTTATTGACAATAATCGCCTCGTATCCAGCTTCTTTAATCGCCCACACGGAGTGAACTGTTGCATAGTCAAACTCAATTCCTTGCCCGATGCGGATTGGTCCTGACCCTAACACCACAACGCTTTTACGATCTGTAACAATCGATTCGTTTTCATCTTCAAACGTACCGTAAAAATATGGTGTTGTAGATTCAAATTCTGCTGCACATGTATCTACTGTTTTGTACACTGGCATCACGCCATTTTGTTTGCGGAAGTCATATACTTCACGCTCTGTTTGATTCCATAGCTTAGCAATCGTGCAGTCTGCAAATCCCATTTCTTTTGCTTCCTGTAAAACTTCTACGTTATGAATCTCTTCTTTTAACACATTTTCAAAAGCAATCACTTTTTCAAGTTTTACTAAGAAGAAGAGATCGATTTTGCTCCAGTCATGAATTTGTTGAATTGTTACGCCGCGGCGAATGGCTTCTGCGATGTAGAATAATCGCTCATCACCAGCTTTGCGAATACGTTTTTCAATAATGGCATCATCAAATTCATGCGCATCTTTCAGTTCTAAGTGATGAACGTTTGACTCAAGTGAGCGTACGGCTTTTAAAATTGACTCTTCGAACGTGCGGCCAATTGCCATTACTTCACCTGTTGCTTTCATCTGTGTACCTAGTTTACGATTAGCTGATTCAAATTTATCAAACGGCCAGCGTGGAATTTTAGATACGATGTAATCTAGTGCCGGTTCGAAACATGCGTATGTCTTCCCAGTTACCGGGTTCATCATTTCATCTAATGTTAAGCCTACCGCAATTTTTGCTGCTAATTTTGCAATTGGATACCCTGTTGCTTTTGATGCTAAAGCCGATGAGCGGCTTACGCGAGGGTTTACTTCAATTACGTAATACTGGAAGCTTTCTGGATCTAGTGCTAGCTGAACGTTACATCCGCCTTCGATTTTAAGCGCTCGGATAATTGTTAGTGACGCATTTCTAAGCAGCTGATACTCACGGTCGCTTAGCGTTTGGCTTGGTGCTACAACAATTGAATCTCCCGTATGAATACCGACCGGATCAAAGTTTTCCATATTACATACTACAATCGCATTATCGTTTGCATCGCGCATTACTTCATATTCAATTTCTTTAAAGCCTGCAATGCTTTTCTCAAGTAAGCACTGTGTTACAGGACTGTGTTTTAATCCACTTGTTACAATTTCAATCAACTCTTGCTCGTTGTTACAAATTCCGCCTCCCGTACCGCCAAGCGTATAAGCAGGACGCACGATTACGGGATAGTTTACTTGTTCAACAAACGCATACGCTTCGTCTAGCGAATGAATGATTTCACTTGCTGGGACAGGCTGATTTAGTTCATTCATTAGTGAACGGAACTGCTCACGGTCTTCAGCTTGTTCAATCGCCGATAATTTTGTCCCGAGAATTTCTACATTCAATTCTTCTAAAATACCCGTTTCGTGTAATTCTACCGCTAAGTTCAGTCCCGTTTGACCGCCAAGCGTTGGAAGCAGTGCATCCGGGCGTTCTTTACGAATAATTGAGCTTACAAATTCAACCGTTAGAGGTTCAATATATACTTTATCTGCCATTTCTGAGTCTGTCATGATTGTTGCAGGATTGGAGTTCACAAGAATAACTTTGTATCCTTCTTCTTTTAGCGCAATACACGCTTGCGCTCCTGCATAGTCAAACTCTGCCGCCTGTCCGATGACGATTGGTCCTGATCCGATTACGAGAATTGTGTTAATATCTTGACGTTTTGGCATTAGCAATTACCTACTTTCTGATTGTTTTTCATAAGATCCATAAATTCGTTGAACAATCCGTTTGCATCTTCAGGTCCCGGTGATGCTTCAGGGTGATATTGAACCGTAAATGCCGGATATTCTTTATGCTTTACTCCTTCAACTGTTCCATCGTTAAGCGCAACGTGCGTCACTTCTAATGGCGTGTTGACAAGAGATGGCTCACATACTGTATAGCCGTGGTTTTGAGATGTAAGAGCTACTTTATTGGTTTTTAGATCCTTTACAGGATGGTTGGATCCACGATGACCAAATTTCATTTTTTCTGTATCTGCTCCGCATGCTAGCGCAAACAGCTGATGTCCTAAACAAATTCCGAAAAGAGGAACCTTTCCTAAAACCCCTTGAATCATCTCGATTGCTTCAGGTACGTCTTTTGGGTCTCCAGGTCCGTTGCTCAACATGATACCATCTGGATTTAATTGAAGAATTTCTTGCGCAGTTACGTTATAAGGAACCACAATCACGTCGCATTGACGAGCTGTTAATTCGCGTAAAATTCCGTGTTTCATTCCAAAGTCAACGAGTACCACTTTTTTACCTCTGCCTGGGCTTGGGTAAGGCTTCACTGTTGATACTTTTTTAACTGAATCAGTCGGAAGTTCATGATTTTGAAGCTGTGCTACCACTTCTTCTACATTGACTTCCATGTTGCACACGCGTCCGCGAAGCGCACCGTGCTGACGAATTTTTCGCGTTAATTTTCTCGTGTCGATTCCAGCTAATCCTGGAATATCTTTTTGTTTTAAAAATTCATCTACTGATAGTTCGCTTCTGAAGTTTGAAGGAGCATCACAAACTTCTTTTACAATCAAACCGTGTACAGCTGGTTCAATCGACTCAAAGTCATCGCGGTTAATACCGTAGTTTCCGATTAAAGGATATGTTAATGTCACAATTTGTGCACAGTATGATGGATCAGATAGAATTTCTTGATATCCTGTCATTCCCGTGTTGAAAACAACTTCTCCTGTCATTTCTCTGTCGCTGCCGAATCCTTTTCCGATAAATACTGTTCCATCTTCTAAAATTAGTTGACGTTGCATGCTTTAACATCCTCCCATACTCGTTTACCTTCTACTAATGTCATTACCGGCCAACCTTTGCATACCCAGTTAGCAAACGGCGTATTTTTACCTTTTGATACAAATTCTTCTGGATTAATTGTTTTTTCTGTTTCAAGATCAATGATAGTTAAATCTGCTGGTTTCCCTACTTCGATGGTGCCATAAGGAAGGTTGAACGTGTCAGCAGGCTTGTTTGTTAAATATGATACTAGCTGCTCTAGCGTTATTACTTCTTTTAATACCAAGTTTGTATAAAGAAGCGGGAAAGCTGTTTCAAGTCCTACAATTCCAAACGGCGCAAGCTCCATGCCTTCTGCTTTTTCGTCCGCTGTATGCGGTGCATGATCAGTGGCGATAAAATCAAGCGTTCCGTCTAATAAAGCTTCAATTAATGCCTGTTGATCATCTTTTCCTCGAAGCGGCGGATTCATTTTAAAGTTTGAATCAAGCCCAGGGATGTCTTCCTCATTTAGCAGTAAATGATGAGGCGTTACTTCTGCGGTTACGCGAATGCCTGCTTTTTTCGCATCCCGAATGGCGCGAATGGATTCTTTTGTACTTACGTGACACACATGGTAGTGACAATTTGCTGCTTCAGCAAGCAGGACATCTCGTGCAATTTGAACGGCTTCGCAGATAGAAGGAATACCGTTTAATCCATGTTCTTTTGCAAAGTTTCCGTCGTGGACGCAGCCTTTGTTGATTAAATCATTATCTTCACAGTGTGCAACGATTGCTTTATTTAATGAAGCGGCTTTCTTCATCGCTTCCAGCATCATTCCTGTTGACTGAACGCCTACTCCATCATCTGTAAAAGCAAATGCGCCTGCTTCTTTTAAGCCTTCAAAGTCCGTTAGTTCTTTTCCTAATTGGCGAGTGGTAATCGATGCGTATGGCAATACGCGAACATGTGCTGTTTCTTCAATACGCTTGTTTACCCACTCCATTTGTTCAACAGTATCCGGAACTGGACGCGTGTTTGGCATTGCAGCAATTGCTGTAAAACCGCCCTTTGCCGCTGCTAAAGTACCCGTTTCAATCGTTTCTTTCTTTTCTCCCCCTGGCTCCCGCAAGTGAACGTGGACATCGATTAAACCCGGTGATAAGAAGTTCCCGCCTGCATCAATGACTTCTTCATTCTGTACGTCGATGTGTGAAGCTATTTCAGCAATTACACCATTTTCAATTTTCAGTTCGACTTTTTCAATTTTCCCTTTATTTAACCATGTAGCATTTTTGATAATTGTTGTCATTATTAAGTCCCCTTTCAATTGGTTGTAGCGCTCTTGCTAATACTGCCATGCGAATGTACACGCCATTTTGCATTTGTTTAAAAATTCTTGAGCGTTCACATTCAACGAGCTCATCTGCAATTTCGACTCCTCTGTTTACAGGAGCTGGATGAAGGATAATGCTATGTGATTTCATTTTCCGCTCTCGTTCAACGGTTAATCCGAAGCGGCTGTGGTAGTTCTGTGCAAGCTCTGAAGTGTTCTCTTCATGCCTTTCAAATTGAATACGCAGCAGCATCACAACATCGACCGTTTCGATTGCTTCATCGATATCAAGATATGTACCGTGTCTGTTCTCTTCATCTTTCCATTCTTCAGGTCCCGCAAAATATACGGTCGCCCCTAGTTTTGTCAGCATTTCAGCATTCGATCTCGCTACGCGGCTATGTCGCAAATCTCCGACTATTGCGACTTTTAATCCTTTAAACGAGCCGAACTCTTGGCGAATCGTCAGTAGATCAAGCAGACACTGAGTTGGATGCTGACCGCATCCGTCTCCTGCATTAATGATGGGAATCGATACTTTTTCCTGCAGTGCTTCATAATAACGATCTTGCGGGTGGCGAATAACAACTGACTGAACGCCGATTGAAGCTAATGTTTCAATCGTGTCATAAAGCGTTTCTCCTTTTTGGACGCTTGAAGTTGTTACTTCAAACGGAATTGTTGTTAATCCTAGCTGCTGTTCTGCCATTTCAAAGCTGCATCGAGTACGCGTGCTCGCTTCGAAAAATAAGTTGGCAACAAACATTTTCTCTTCCGGTTTCCATCCTTGTTTATTCGTTCGATAGTTTTCAGCGCTGTCTAAAATCTCTAGAATTTCATTTGTTTCTAGTGTTGAGACTGTCACTAAATGTTTCATATCGATTCCCTCCATTTTTGCTTTCCTCGCATTTCTTTATAAAAAACACCCTTTCTAACTTAGAAAGGGTGTAAGAAAACAAGCTTCGTCTATAACGCGCTTTTCACACACCCTTAGAAACCTCTCTGGATTTCAATTAAAAGGCGTTCTATGAAATTTTTCGTGCTGACGTTTGTTGAACATTTTCTACTTCTTTTATCTTCTCTTTCGGCAGAACTAGATTCAGCAGAACTCCCATGATGGCAGACAGTGCCATGCTATCAATCTTTACATGTTCTGAGATATCTAAGTGTGCTCCTCCGATTCCTAACACTAAGATAATCGAAGCAATCATTAAGTTTCGTTTTGATCCAAGGTCTACCTTTGCATCCACCATCATGCGCAAGCCTGATGAAGCAATGATTCCGAATAAGAGAATTGAAATCCCGCCCATGACCGGGGTTGGTATACTTGAAATAAGAGCGTTGATTTTTCCGACAAACCCGAACAAAATCGCGAAGACTGCTGCTCCTGCTATCACAAATACGCTAAGCACCTTTGTGATGGCTAACACTCCGATGTTCTCACCGTATGTTGTATTTGGCGGTCCGCCGATCAGTGCAGCAAGCATAGTTGCTACTCCGTCTCCTAAAATCGATCTGTGCAGCCCTGGCTTTTCAATATAGTTTCGATCCACAATCTTATTTAAGACGAGAATGTGTCCGATATGTTCTGAAAGTGTTACGACTGCTACAGGTACCATGATAAGTACAATCCCCAGTGAAATGGACGGCGTGTATGTGACGAACGGCACGTAGAAGTGAGGTACTTCAATCCACTCTGCTTTCACTACCTTTGAAAAGTCTACCAATCCTTGTGTATAAGCAAAGATGTATCCGCCGATAATTCCCATCAGTACCGGAATCAGGCTGATAATGTTTTTAAAGAAGATTGAGCAAGCAACTGTTATCGCTAGTGTCACAAGCGCAACCATCAGGTAAGTTAAGCTGTAATTTCCTTTTGCATCGTTCATAGCCATGCCTACTGCTGTATTAGCTAGTCCCAAGCCTATAACCATAATAACTGGCCCTACTACAACCGGAGGAAGCAGCTTCATAATCCAATTGATTCCTGTTCCTTTTATAATCAAAGCAACGATTCCATAAACAAGTCCAGCTAAGAAACAGCCAACCATCGTTTCTTCAGGTCCAAACGAAGCTTTTGCGAAAATGATTGGCGTGATGAACGCGAACGATGAACCAAGATAAGAAGGAATTTGACCTCTTGTAATGAGCAGGAAAGCAAGCGTTCCTACCCCGCTTGAAATCAAAGCAATTGCCGGGCTGAACCCGACTAGGAACGGCACTAACACCGTCGACCCAAACATTGCAAACAAATGCTGTAGACTCAATGTTAACCAATTTACTGCTTTTGGTTTATCATGTATATCAAGTACAAAATCTCGTTGTTGACTCATATGTTTTTCCTCCTATCACTATTAAAAAACCTCTTTACGCAGAGGCAAAGAGGTTTTCAGCATACAAGGAAGACGCTATACCCCAGTATAGTTTTCCTTGTATAGTGACCCCCCTTTTGCAGCCTCACGGGACTACCATTTAAAAGGGTATATAATTTATTTTTCGTAAATAGACACGTGGTCTTTTTCGTCTACTTCCATTAAATGCACCGCAATTTTTTCACTTTTAGCTGTCGGTACATTTTTGCCAACATAGTCTGCTCGAATCGGCAGCTCGCGGTGCCCTCTATCCACTAAAACAGCCAGCTGAATGAGTTCAGGTCGGCCGATATCAATCAGTGCATCAAGTGCTGCTCGAACCGTACGGCCCGTATATAACACATCGTCTACTAAGATGACGTTCTTATTTGCAATATCTGTCGGAATATCTGATCCTTTTACGAGAGGCTCATCATTGCTTGTTACTTTCGATAAATCATCTCGGTAAAGCGTGATGTCTAGTTCTCCGACTGGCAATGTATTTCCTTCAATTTGTGCAATTCGTTCTGCTAAACGTTTTGCGATATAAATACCTCGCGTTTTAATCCCCACTAGCACACAATTTTCGATTCCTTTATTCTTTTCAATAATCTCATGTGCAATTCGAGTTAAAGCGCGGCGAATAGCCTGTTCGTCAAGTACGGTAGCTTTTACGTTCACTGTTTTTCACCTCAAGTTGTTGACATAAAAAAATCCTCTTGCCTTGAGGCAAGAGGATTTGGTTTTAGACATATTTCTTCAAAAAGGCTATAAGTATGCCTTTTCTGCACCGTTTCCTTCTCAGCCTCTCTGGACTGTTCTTAAAGGTTCTTATTAAGTTAATACAAGTATGCCATCACTTATGGCAGTTGTCAACTTCTTTTTTCAATAAGCTCTAGCATCTCATTAAACTCTTTTGGAGCCGGTGCTTCAAATTCCATATATTCATTTGTACGAGGGTGAATAAAGCCTAATACACCTGCATGAAGCGCTTGTCCGTCAATCGGAAGCGTTTTTTTCGGTCCGTACTTCGGATCCCCGGCAAGCGGAAAGCCAATATACTTCATATGAACGCGAATTTGGTGTGTTCGCCCTGTTTCTAGCTTACATTCGACTAGTGAAAAATCTTTAAAACGCTGCAATACAGTAAAGTGCGTCACTGCATCACGACTGTTTTCATCAGTCACCGTCATGCTTTGACGATCTTGCTTATCTCGGCCGATTGGCGCATCAATTGTACCGTGATCGTGCGCAATTACTCCGTGAACGATAGCTTTATAACGACGCGTCACTGTTTTAGCTACAAGCTGACTAACTAGTGATTCATGAGCTAAATCATTTTTTGCGATCATAAGTAAACCAGATGTATCTTTATCAATTCGATGAACGATACCAGGGCGCATAACGCCGTTAATACCGGATAAATCTTTACAGTGAGCCATTAGGCCATTTACAAGCGTACCGCTATGATGACCAGGAGCTGGATGTACAACCATACCGCGAGGTTTATTTACAACAAGTACATCTTGATCTTCATAATAAATATCTAAATTCATTTCTTCCGCTACCACATCAAGCTCTTCTAGTTCCGGCACTTCGATAATAATAGCGTCTCCTGTTTTACATTTATAGTTTCCTTTAACGGTTTTATCGTTCACTTTTGCGTGACCTTCTTTAATCCATTGCTGCACTTGTGAACGTGACCATTCTGCATTTACAGTCGAAAGTACTTTATCAATACGTTCTCCCGCTTGTTCTTCATTTATAACTGTTTCAATTACATTCATTCTTTGTGCTCCTTCTTCATTTTCCCTTCAAACAGCGTCATAATAAACATGATGATTACTCCGACGACAAGTGCCGAATCAGCTACGTTAAAAATCGGAAAATCATACGTAAAGATGTATGTATTTACGAAATCAACTACTTCTTTACGGACCACTCGATCAATAAAGTTTCCAATGGCGCCGCCTAACATTAATGCTAGCGCAATACCGAACCATTTATCTTGTTTTTTGAGCTTTTGAATATAAATTATTAAACCGACTACCACAACCACCGTAATGAGATAAAAGAACCACATCTGTCCTTGTAAAATCCCCCACGCGGCTCCTCTGTTACGATGAGAGGTAATGTAAAGAAAGTTTTCAATTACGGTGATGCTTTGTCCATAATACATTTCTTTTACAATCATCCATTTTGTTACCTGATCAATAAGTATAACAGCTAAAGCGATAAGATAATAAAACACAAACGTTTTCCTCCCGCAATAAAATCAAACGAATCCATACTAAAGCATTTTAGCACATAATTCATTTTTTTTCTCGCTTCTCACCATAAAACAAATAAATCTTCATTTGTGCGGGCCGTCGGCATTACTTTTAATTTATGAATAGACATCACTTCGCCAGTTAGTTCATCAATTCCAAACGCACCAACGTCAAGCTTTGCTAACGCATGTTCTACATCTTTTAAATCGGCTTTAATCATTTCTATTACGTAACGTTCCTTTTCATCTATATAACCAGATTGTTCTGTAGCATATCTCAATAGGCGATCTTGTAATTCTTCTTTAATAAGAGCTAATTCCTGTCCAATGGAAAGATAATTTTCATACATGCAAACGCCTCCTGTGCTGATAAGATGAAGTATTAATGATGTTAGGTTTACCGAGTTTTCCATCGAATCTACAACACAAGTTTTTCCTAAGGCTTTAAATGCTTTATACCATTGTATTTGGGAATTTCGTACAGCAAAAAACACGCCCAAAAAGGACGTGTTTTTGTTAATTACTGCTGAACGTAGTGATTTTTTACAACATCCGCACAGCGTGTACATAAAGTCGGGTGATCTTGATCTTCGCCAACTGTTGGTGATACAACCCAGCAGCGCTCACACTTCTCACCTTCTGCTTTACTTACAACAATTGAAGCATAGCTGAATTTTTGTGCTTCAGCAGGTGCTTCACCTTCTGCTACCTCAAGATCTGAAACGATGAAGAGTTGACCTACATTTTCAGAAATAGATGCTAACAGTTCTTTCGTATCTGCTGTTGGATACAGCGTTAATTTTGCTTCTAAAGACTTACCGATTACTTTTTCATTACGAGCCTGTTCTAGCGCTTTTAATACTTCATCACGAAGCTCCATAAATGCATCCCATTTCTCTACTAATTGATCTGCTCCCTCGATTTCTTGAACCTCTGGCATATCAACTAGCTGCACGCTTTCTTCCGTTACATTTGGAATGTGAACCCATACTTCGTCTGCTGTATGAGAAAGAATTGGCGACACTAATTTCGTTAACGATAATAACGTTTCATAAAGGACCGTTTGAATGCTGCGACGCTCTACATTATTTTCTGCTTCGATGTACAATACATCTTTTGCAAAGTCTAAGTAGAATGAACTCATATCAATTGTACAGAAATTATGCACTGCGTGATAAATGCTTGAGAATTCATATGAATCATAAGATTTTTTCACTTTATCAATTAATTTGTTCAGCTTCACAAGCATGTAGCGGTCTACTTCACGAAGGTCTTCAACAGCTACAGCATCAGTTGTTGGATTAAAGTCCGCTAAGTTTCCTAGTAAGAAACGGAACGTGTTGCGGATTTTACGATATACTTCTGCTACTTGTTTTAAAATGTTATCAGATACACGAACATCAGCTTGGTAATCTACAGAAGCTACCCATAAACGTAAAATATCTGCACCTAGTTGTTTCATTACTTTTTCTGGTATTACAACGTTTCCTAATGACTTACTCATTTTGCGACCTTCACCGTCTAAAGCAAATCCGTGGCTAAGTACCCCTTTATAAGGTGCTTCACCCGTTACAGCTACGCTTGTAGAAAGACTTGAATTAAACCAGCCGCGGTATTGGTCAGAACCTTCTAAATACAAATCAGCCGGACGCTGTAAGTCTTCACGTTCTTCCAGAACAGCTTGATGTGAAGAACCAGAGTCAAACCATACGTCCATGATGTCTGTTTCTTTTGTGAAGCGGCCATTTGGGCTTCCTTCATGAGTAAAGCCTTCCGGAAGCAAGTCTTTTGCTTCACGCTCAAACCATACGTTTGATCCATGTTCTCTAAATAGATTTGATACGTGTTCGATTGTTTCGTCCGTAATGATTGGCTCATCATTTTCAGCATAAAATACCGGAATCGGAACGCCCCATGCACGTTGGCGAGAAATACACCAGTCGCCGCGGTCACGCACCATGTTATAAAGTCGCGTTTCACCCCAAGTAGGCACCCATTTTGTTTTTTCTACTGCTTTTAATAAATCTTCACGGAAATCTTTAATAGACGCAAACCACTGTGCCGTTGCACGGAAAATTGTTGGTTTCTTTGTACGCCAGTCATGTGGGTATGAGTGGGTAATGAAACTTAATTTTAACAGCGCGCCTTCTTCTTCTAGTTTGTCTGTAATTGGCTTATTCGCTTTATCATAGAATAATCCTTCAAATCCTGGTGCTTCATTCGTCATATGACCCTTACTGTCGACTGGACAAAGAACTTCCAAACCGTATTTTTGACCAACGATAAAGTCGTCTTCCCCGTGTCCCGGTGCTGTATGAACACACCCAGTACCAGCATCCGTTGTTACATGATCGCCAAGAACAACTAATGAATCACGCTTGTAGATTGGATGCTCAGCTACTACACGCTCAAGTTCTGAACCTTTTACCGTACGAACCGTCTTATAGTCAGCCCATTCAATTTCTTTAGCAACTGTTTCAATCAGTTCAGTTGCCACTACATATTTTGCTCCATCTGCTTCAACTACGCTGTACTGAAGCTCAGGATTGACAGCAATCCCTTGGTTAGCTGGCATTGTCCATGGTGTTGTCGTCCAAATGATGAATTTTTCATCTTGTTCAAGCACACCTTTACCATCTTTTACGTTAAACGCTACGTAAATAGAAGCTGAACGTTTGTCATAGTACTCAATCTCCGCTTCTGCTAAAGCAGATTCACTTGAAGGGGACCAGTACACAGGTTTTAACCCTTTGTAGATGTAGCCTTTTTTCGCCATGTCACCAAACACTTTGATTTGCTGCGCTTCGTACTGCGGCTGAAGCGTTACATATGGATTATCCCAATCTCCGCGTACGCCTAAACGCTTGAACTGCTCACGCTGGCCGTTTACTTGTTCCCAAGCATACTGTTCGCAAAGCTTACGGAACTCAGCTACCGTCATTTCTTTGCGGTTTACTTTTTTATTTTTTGTTAAAGCTGTTTCAATTGGCAAACCGTGTGTATCCCAGCCTGGTACATAAGGTGCGCAGAAGCCTGACATCGACTTATAGCGAACGATAAAATCTTTTAAAATTTTATTTAGTGCATGTCCCATGTGAATATCGCCATTCGCATATGGAGGTCCGTCATGCAGGACAAATAGCGGACGGCCTTCCGTACGTTTTTGTACTTTTTCATAAATATTCATTTCAGCCCACTGTTCTTGCATTTTAGGCTCGCGGTTCGGTAAATTTCCACGCATCGGAAATTCAGTTTTTGGCATCAATAATGTATCTTTATATTCCATGTTTTACCCTCCAAAAAAAAACGTAAATTTCATATCTTTTTGTACCATAACAAAAAGACCTCCTCATCCCAAAAAGGGACGAGAAGGCCTCCCGCGGTACCACCCTAGTAGATTTGCTGCACGCAAATCCTCTTTGCATTCGTAACGTGAATAAACCGCCACTGCTTACTATCATCGGTTCAGCAATGGTACTCTAGGGTGATTTTCACTTTTTTGCTTGTTATCGAGCTCGCACCATCCTCGATTCGCTTTGACAAACTAAAAAAGCTACTGTCCCTGTCTCCGTACTGTTTGATATGAAATTTCATCTGTTACCAAATTATATGACAACAAAACGTGAGAAGTCAAGATGATGTCTTGACTAGTCAATTTTTTCTTCTAGCGCTGGCATCTCATAATCCATCAGCTGATCCCAGTCGTCGCTGTTTAACATTTCAAGCTGTGCTTCGATTAACATTTTGAAACGAGTTCTAAATACTTTAGACTGCTTTTTCGTCTCCTCAATGTCCATCGCAATTTTACGAGACTTAGACAGTGCTTCGTTAATAATACGGTCCGCATTTTTTTCTGCTTCTTTTATAATGAGCTTCGCTTCTTTTTCAGCGTTTCGCTTCACATCTTCCGCTGCTTCTTGAGCAATTAAAATTGATTTATTTAACGTTTCTTCAATGTTAGTAAAATGTCCAAGACGATCTGTTAATTCAGATACTCTTCCTTCTAACTCCTTTTTATCACGCATGACCAGCTCATAGTCTTTAATTACTTGGTCAAGAAACTCATTTACTTCATCTTCATCATATCCGCGAAACCCGCGATTAAACTCTTTGTTATGAATATCCAAAGGGGTTAAAGGCATCTAGGCCACCTCCGTGTTGTCTCATTACGTCATTAGTAATGGTTTATTCGACATATTTTTAAAATTTCCTGCTAGTAGATTTCTTTATTTCTGCTTTCCTACAACAATCCGCCATTTTTCTTTTTTAGTTTTGCCTTCAAGTGAAACGATACGACTTCTGCCGTGACCACGAAGCGACAAAACATCACCTTCATGACATTCAAAAGAAGGGTGTTCAATGACTTTAAAATTTACTTTTACCGCTCCATTTGCAATAAACGGCTGGACTTTTTGTCTTGATAAATTGTGAATGGTCGACAGCAAAACATCAAGCCTCATTGAAGAAACTGTATAAACGTGTTCAATCAGCTCTTCTTTTACGACATGCAGCTGCTCTCTTTGAATAGAAGAAAGTGAAACTTTGGCTTTTCCAATTGATGTTAAATTCATCTCAATATAAGAAGAAATTTCCTCTGCAGCTACAAGCTGAATATCGTCTCCCGCGACCAAAATATCGCCAAATTTTGAACGGCGCAGTCCTAAGGACATCGCCGAACCAAGAACTTGAGGATGTTCAATCGTCACAAACTTTTTAGGATAATTGAGCTCATACATATGCAACTGAAAATCTTCGCTTTGAGGTACATAGTAATCCGGATATAGCAGCGCACGCTTGCGTTCAGCAAACGGTTGTCCACCATCAAATGAAACTTGAACCTCTCCTTCAGTTCCGACAATAGCCGTCACAATCTGCTGCTCTCTTGGATCTAAAAAGTCCGTTAATTTTGGGCTGTATTGATGTAGGACATCTTCTTTCCACTGAAGAACCTGGTCAATAAATCCATGTTCTTCTTGCCTAAAATGTTCATAAATAGACATATTATTACTCCTACTATTGGTATGTAAAAAAGGAATCCAGCGATTCCTTTTTTAAATAAAACCCACCACATTATTAAGTGAATACACGCCTCTTTCAGCAAATCGCAATAAAAAGATTGCGACAAGAGGTGAAATATCAATCATGCCAATAGGTGGAATGATTTTACGAAAAGGCTCTAAGTAAGGCTCACAAATACTGCCAAGCAGCTGACCAAACTTAGACGCCCTTACATCGGGTACCCAAGACATCAAAATGTAAATAATCAGTGCCCATGAGTAAAGCCCAATTAATTTTCCAAGAATCCCAAAAACGATGTCCAAAAACTACCACCTCTTTACGTTTGTTGTATCGTGTTCTCCCATCATATCTGAAATGCTTCCGCTTACGTCTACATTATCAGGTGTACATAAAAAGATGTCGGTTCCAATTTTTTGAATGTCCCCGCCTAAAGCATAAACTGTACCACTTAAAAAGTCGACAATTCTCACTGCTTGATCTCGTTGAATGCGCTGTAAATTAACAACTACGACTTTACGATTTTTTAAATGATCCGTAATTTCTTGTGCTTCGGCATAGACGCGAGGTTCGCAAAGCATCATTTTTGATGATTTTTGAACGCTTTGCAAGCTAATCACATTTTGCTGCTGATTCGGCTGCTGACTAGCTTTCGCTGCTGGTCTCGACTGCTGTACAGGCTCTTCTACCGACTCTTCTTGTTCGTAATGTTCTTCTACATATTCAGTATCGTCATCAAGAGCAAAAAAACTTCTAAAGCGATTTTTCATACTCATCTTGAATTACACCTCCTTAACGTTCATTCCCAACTAACGTGGTTCCTAGTCGAATGAATGTTGCTCCTTCTTCAATTGCAATTGCATAATCGTTTGACATTCCCATTGATAGCTCTGTACACGGTGCATATGGTAAGTTTAGTTCTTGTATACGACTCTGCAATTTTTTTAGACCTTGAAAACAGCTGCGAAGCGTAGACTCGTCATCTGTTTGAGGAGCCATTGTCATCAATCCGACCACTTGGATATTTGCAAATTCTTCAAGAGATTGAATAAATGGAATTACGTCTTCTACAGCAAGGCCATGCTTGGATTGTTCTTCGGCAATATTAACTTGTACAAAACATTTTATACGATGTCCTGCGCGTTTATCAATTTCTTTTGCTAAAGATAATCGGTCTAGTGAATGAATATAGTCAACTTTATCAATCACATTTTTTACTTTTCTTGTTTGTAAGCTTCCGATAAAATGCCAGGTCGCTTTCTCACCGATTGATTCATACTTTTCTAGAAGACCTTCATCCCTGTTTTCTCCGAGATGTAAAATGCCTGCATCCACTGCTTCTGCTGCTCGTTTTGTGGAAACGTATTTTGTTACAGCAATCAGCTCTACATCTTTTTGATTTCGATTAACTTTTTTACACGCTTCAGCAATTGTTTGTTGAACTGCTTCTAGATTTTCACTTACGCTAGCTGTCACTATGTAATTACTCCTCCTTAAAGCCTATGAAGTTAAACATGCGTCCTGTTTTCCCTTGATCGCGGCGATGTGAAAAGAACAGGTCATCTTCACAGCTTGTACAATACGACGATGTTAAAATTCGTTCCGGCAATACGCCTGCGTTTTGAATCAGCAGCTTATTGACTTTTTTTAAATTAAGCGCGTATTGTCCAGGGCTTACTTCTTGATATCCATTTTGGCCAACTGCTTCGTTTACTTGTGTAATGACGCGGTTATCGACAACATAACAGCAATCTTCAATCGAAGGGCCAATCGCCACGTAAATATCTTCAATCGGGACATTTTCTTGCTCTACCCAACGTCGAATCATATTTCCTGCAATATCTTTCACTGTTCCCTTCCAACCGGCATGAGCTAGACCAACTAAATGGTGATCAGGCGCATAGAAGTACAGGGGAACACAATCTGCATAACATAAAGCTAACAAAATATCAGATTCATTTGTATAAATGCCATCCGCTGCTTTTATGCCCTCTTCGTACTTGTAGATTCCTTTTGTACAGTCGGCTTTTGTTACTTTTTGAACAGTTGCTTCATGTACTTGTTCAGCACATACAAAGCTTTCAAAAGACATGTCTAGTTCGGCTGCTAAAATTTTTCTATTTGTAATAACATCTTCTACGTTATCGTTTACGTGAAGCCCTAGGTTAAAAGAAGCAAATGGAGGTTTACTCACACCACCATTTTTTGTGGTGAAACCAGCAACAAGCATATCATTCTTTTCTACCCAAGGGCTCAGCCACATAAACGAGTCGTGATGACTTTTTTTTAATGGCTCAGGATTCATGTATGTGACACATCCCTTGTTTCATTTGTTCTCACATATTGTACCACAGATTGCTAGGTGCTGTTGACAAAAAACTAATTCTCTTCAGGCTGAAATGCGTCTTTATAACGTACTAAAATGACATCAGAACCAATTTTCACAATATTTTTCCACGGAATCACAATTTCATCATCTTTTCCAAAGAAGCCTAATACACGAGAGCCTCCGATAATGACGGCCTGTATTTTTCCCGTTGTTAAGTCAATATCAATATCCCCTACATTTCCAAGTTTTTTGCCATCAGCTACATTCACTACATCTTTCAGCTGAAATTCTGAAATCTTTAACATGCTCTCTCTCCTCCTATAGCCAACTTTATTCCTTAGCCTATATATATTTTCAAATTTTCATTTCATGAAGGAAAAGCTTATTTTTTCTCTGTCATTCTCTTTCTATAGGGATTTTGTTTACTAATTACACAGCTTTTCATCAAGAGACATTCTCAACAAGTAGCTAGAAGTCCTCACAGCAATAGGAAACAGGATATGAATATCTTTTGGTCATGTATTCATTGATACATACAAAATAAGCACCGCGTCTGTTTTTATAGACACGATGCTTATTAAGTTGAACATCAAATAAAGTGAATGGTATTAATTATATGAACACGAGCAGCTGCCAGTTTAGATAGCTTTTGTTAACTTTGAATATTTTTATTCATCTGTTTAATAGCAGCTTTTTCTAAACGAGAAACCTGCGCTTGAGAAATACCAATTTCTTCAGCCACTTCCATCTGTGTTTTACCTTGAAAGAAGCGCTTTCGTAAAATTAGTTTTTCTCGCTCGTTCAATCTTCTCATACCTTCTTGCAAAGCAATTTCTTCAATCCAAGTTGAATCACGGTTGCGTTCATCGCTTAGCTGATCCATGACATAGATTGGGTCTCCACCATCATTGTAAATAGGTTCAAATAGAGAAACCGGATCTTGGATAGCATCTAAAGCAAACACAATTTCTTCATGCGGCACTTCTAGGACTTTTGAAATTTCCTCAGCTGTAGGTTCCTTGGATGTTTCACTCATAAGCCTTTCACGAACTTGAAGAGCTTTATAAGCAATATCACGAAGGGAACGAGAAACACGGATTGGATTATTGTCACGTAAATAGCGGCGAATTTCCCCTATAATCATTGGGACAGCATATGTAGAAAACTTCACGTTTTGACTTAAATCAAAATTGTCAATGGATTTCATTAATCCAATACACCCAACCTGAAATAAGTCATCAACAAATTCTCCACGATTGTTAAAACGTTGAATCACGCTGAGTACGAGACGTAAATTTCCGCTTACTAGCTTTTCTCTTGCTGTTCCATCTCCAGCCTGCATTTGTTTAAACAACTTTCGCATTTCTTCATTTTTTAATACGGGAAGTTTCGAAGTATCTACTCCACAAATTTCTACTTTATTTCTTGTCAACTCTTTCCCTCCTAACAGGAGATGATGTTCTGAATTCAGTATCTCCTCCGAAGGAAAAAATATGCACTTTTACAATTCTGACAATTCCACGCTAAAAAAGCTGATTGTATAAGATGCTTCTCAGCCCTTATACAATCAGCTTTTTTACTTAAACCATTTTATTAAATTCTTTTCGCAGCCGTTTAATAATTCGTTTTTCAAGCCTTGAAATATAAGACTGAGAAATGCCTAGCATATCAGCTACATCTTTTTGCGTTTTTTCTTCTCCGCCGGCTAGCCCAAAGCGCAGCTCCATAATTTGCTTTTCACGATCATTTAATTGGTGCAGTGCTTTCAACAAAAGTTTTCGATCTACATTGGCTTCCAGGTCTTTTGTGATGATATCTTCTTCGGTTCCCATCACGTCAGATAATAGCAGTTCGTTTCCATCCCAATCAATATTTAACGGCTCATCAAATGAAACTTCAGATCGAATTTTATTGTTGCGGCGCAAATACATTAAAATTTCATTTTCAATACAGCGGGAGGCGTACGTCGCTAGCTTAATTTTCTTTTCAGGATTAAATGTGTTTACTGCTTTAATTAAACCGATGGTGCCGATGCTAATTAAATCCTCAATATTGATTCCCGTATTTTCAAACTTGCGGGCAATATAAACAACTAGTCGCAAATTACGCTCAATCAACAGTGAACGTGCTGCTTCATCTCCTGATGGGAGTTTTTTCAGGAGTACTTCTTCTTCATCTTTTGTTAAAGGCGGTGGAAGAGCTTCACTTCCTCCTATATAATACACTTCATCTGTTTTCAGCTTAAGTTTAATTAATAATTTGTACCACCATAATTGAAATCGAATTCGATATGTAGCCATTCTGTATCCTCCTTTATTTGTTCACACCTTTTACGATGCGGAACTTACTTCTCCAATAACAATGAGCTTCGGATGAACAATACATTCATATTGCTTCTCCACTGAAAGCGTTGTATGACTAATACCTACTAATACTTTAGTGACTTCAATCGTATTGGACTGATGCACCAGCCTTACCATATCTGGCTTTAGAGCAAGAAGCAGCTGATTGGCTTGGCCCACGCTTCGATAAGGGACAAAGCGGACTTTTGAATACCACTCTTGATCAATATCTTCGCTGTGTGAAAAGGATTGGACATTTTTGCTTAATTCCATTAAGCCTTCAGGCAATATTTCTTTTAAAGAATCTGCTGTAACAATCATAACCGGGGTTTTCGTCAGCGGATCTACAAGCTGGTTTCCACTATCAATAAGTCCTTTCATCGACAGCGTCTGTTCGTTTAAAATAACTTCTACATCTACCAGCTGATCAAATGTAATGTTTTTCATTCGCAAATCATCAACTCGTGCTTTTGAAAAATAAGATAATAGCGGAAAACCGATAAGAACAAATATCCAGCTAATAGGATCACCAAACTGTGGAGATTTTGTATCAACCATTTGATTAAGAACAAGAAACTGATCTTGAAATAAAAAGTGAACGCCCATTAATCCTCCACCAACAACAAAGGTTGCAAAATAAAACGTTAATAAATTCTCAAAGAAAAAGCGCAGTCGTTTATAACCAAACGTCATCAATACCATAAAAAAAGAGAATAAAATTTTAATGGCAGGGTGAACCATAAGATGAGAAAAAGGCGTAAACATAAGAAGGACAATTAATGAACCGATAAAGCCGCCAAGCAAAAGCCGCCACCACTTGTAATTCCGTTTAAGTACAACTGCACATAACATTAGTAAAATCGTATCTAACCCAAAATTCAGCATCCATATTAAATCTAAATAGATTGGCAATGTTTATAACCTCTCCATTCTTTCTGAATTTTTCTGTTAAAAATTAGTATATAGTACATCCTATTAGAAAGTCTGTCAGTTCATGCCGAGAAACAAGCAGTATTTTTGAGGAAATCATTCGATATTTGTCACACCACTTTTAGAAAGAAAACATAAACCCTTTAAAGGCATCATATTGACCATGTCGAATGTTTTTTATATTCTTTTTGAGTTTTCTAGATTCATTGCATAAAAAAAGACCTCTGTATAAAACAGAGGTCTTGGTTTTTTATTTTCTTAGCGTCTACGATTACGGTTTCGTAAGAATGTTGGAATATCTAGCGCATCTTCAGACTGTGGCTGAGATGGACGCGTATATTCTTGCTGTACAGGTTCTTCACGCTTTACTTCACGCTTCGGCTGTGGAGCCGGCTGCTGTGTCGATTGCTGCATGCGATTCGCCGATAACGAAGGACGACCTGGTTTTGGCTGTGATAAATCTTGGTCACTAAAGCCAGTTGCAATAACTGTAACAACAATCTCGTCTTTTAGGTTTTCGTTAATAACAGATCCAAAGATCATGTTCACTTCTTGGTCAGAAGCCGAAGCAACGATATCTGCAGCTTCTTGTACTTCGTAAAGACTTAGGTTTGTACCGCCTGTGATGTTCATTAATACACCTTGAGCTCCATCGATAGATGTTTCAAGAAGTGGACTTGAAATAGCTTTTTTAGCCGCTTCAGCAGCGCGGTTTTCACCAGTTGCAATACCGATACCCATAAGCGCAGATCCTTTGTTAGACATAATTGTTTTCACGTCAGCGAAGTCTAAGTTAATTAATCCAGGAACTGCGATTAAATCTGAAATACCTTGCACACCCTGTCGCAATACGTTATCCGCTTCACGGAACGCTTCTAGCATTGGCGTGTTTTTGTCAACGATTTCCAATAAGCGATCATTTGGGATAACAATCAGCGTATCCACTGCTTCTTTCATTGACGCAATGCCGCCTGCTGCTTGAGTAGAACGCTTACGACCTTCAAACGTAAACGGACGAGTAACAACACCTACCGTTAGTGCTCCTAGCTCACGAGCAATTTGGGCAATGACTGGAGCTGCACCAGTTCCAGTTCCTCCACCCATACCAGCCGTTACGAAAACCATGTCTGCACCTTTTAGGGCTTCTTGGATTTGTTCCTTACTTTCTTCAGCTGCTTTTTTACCAACTTCTGGATTAGCACCTGCACCTAATCCTCTTGTTAATTTAGCGCCGATTTGCATTTTTGTTTCAGCTTTTGATAAATTTAATGCTTGTGCATCTGTATTAACTGCAATAAATTCTACACCTTGGACGCCATGTTCAATCATTCGGTTAACCGCGTTGTTACCGCCGCCTCCGACACCGATTACTTTAATCGTCGCTAATTGGTCTACACTTGTATCAAACTCCAACATGATAGTTCCTCCTAATTCTTCGAAATTACCAATCCGTAACGTTAATCAAAGAAGTATCCAAAAAACTTCTTCATTAAATTTTGGTCATTTTTCTTTTTCGGCTGCTCAGCTGATTGTTGCGGCTGCTGTGGTTTCGGGCTAGGTTTGATCATTTCTTGCTCAATCGGCTCTTCTTCCACAACTGGCGCTCCAATTTCCCGGCCTTGTATTTTAGCATTTTTGTATGCAAATTTTATTAATCCTACGCCTGTTGTATAATGCGGCTCACGTACTCCAATATAATCAGGCACTGCTATGCGCACGTTATTCTTTAAAATCACTTGAGCTAGCTCAAGGATACCAGGCATCGCTACTACTCCGCCTGTTAAAACAAATCCTCCTGGAATATCTTTGTATCCTAGGCGATTTACCTCCTGCGTAATCATATCTAAAATCTCTTCTAGTCTAGCTTCAATAATATCAGAGATTTCGAGCTGATTAAACTGCTGATGCTGATCGCTTCCAATGATCGGTACACTAAATACTTCTTCTTCAGAAGCATGATCGTAGAAAGCATGTCCATGCTTTATCTTAATATTTTCCGCATCTTCAGTCGATGTGCGAAGGCCAATCGATAAATCCTTGGTAATGTGCTCTCCGCCAACAGCTAGTACATTTGTTACTTTCAAATGTCCTTGGTCAAAGATCGCAACCGTTGTTGAACCTCCACCGATATCTACCAGTGCGACACCTAAGTTTTTTTCATCACGAGATAATGCAATTGAACCAGCGGCTAGAGGCTGTAAACAAATATCACTGATTTCTAAACCAGCTCTTTCTACACAGCGTAATAAGTTATGTAAAACCGTTCTAGATCCCGTTATGATTGTGCCTTCCATTTCTAAACGTACCCCAATCATACCTCTAGGATCATTAATACCTTCTAAGCCATCTACAATAAATTGCTTTGGAATAACATCAATGATTTCACGATCTGGCGGGATAGACATGACTTGAGCAGCATCAATTACTCGATGAATATCTTCGTTTGTAATTTCACGATTCTCGCTTGACACGGCTACTACTCCGTGACAATCCTGTAAAAATACATGATTTCCGCTTATGCCCACTACAACCTTTTTAATTGTAATGCCTACCATTCGTTCAGCTTGTTCTACTGCTTTTCTAATAGATTGAACTGTTGCATCTATATCAACGATAGAACCTTTTTTTAGTCCGTGTGATTTAACATTCCCTACACCAATGATATTCAATGAATCGTTACTCATCTCTCCGATGATTACTTTCACACTGGATGTACCGATGTCTAAACTAACGTATATTTCATTGCTGTTCATTCTTTGGCACCTCCTTTTTCTTTCTGCACATGTCATCTTAATAAATTAAGAAGAACAACAATATTAATTTTTTATTATATGAAAATATTCAACAAATACATCTGTTTCCCTTTTGTAAAATCAATTTTTTTCAAGTTTTTCACAGACTTTATCTCTTTCAAAGAACAAAACGTTCTGGTTTTGACTTTTTTTTAGATTTAAGCCTAAAATCCACTGAAAAAAGCTATTTAACTACAAGTCTACACTAAGATGTACACTGAGAAAAGCGAAACTTACCTAGAACAAATATTACATTTCCATTTCACAGCAACGGAGAAGAAAATCATATGTATGCAGAATACTTGCATGTGATTATACAATGTACGAGGGCTAGTTTGCCAGTCTCAACTCATCTATTTCCTTTAATTAACACTTATAAAAAATAATTACTGCTTGCTCTTTTTATAAGGTTTAAATGCATATCCTTCTTCTAAATCAATAATACCTTTTTGATCATCACTCAATTTACTTGCAATAGCTGGGTAATGAACAATTTTATCAGAGAAGTTGCTAATTTTCCCGCTTACTTCACGCGTATCATTCATAAACACCTCGATGTGAAGAGGTTCTGATTTTGTAGGCGCGTAGTAAATCTCAGAAATAGCCCCTTTTATGCTCTTAGGCGTTTTAGCTAATTCTTGAACCATGCTTTGTATAGCGTCTCCGTCTTTCCAGTCAATTAGCAGCGGAGCGTCGGATGACACTTTCTTAGCACTTACTTCTTTTAGAACTTTTCCATTTTCATTCACAGGGAAATATTTATTCCCCGAGGTTACATATGCAATTCTTGCGTACTCTTTTACGTCGATTACGACCTTATTAGGAAATGTTTTGTGAATGACAGCTTCCTTTACCTCAGGGTTTTTTTCGACTTTTTCTTGAATTTGATCAGCATCAGCTTTCCAGTAGCTGGTTTTTTTGGACAGACCACTCGCTTTGACAATATCCTTATCACTTACATGTTTATTCCCTTGTACTTCAATGTTAGAAACATTACTCAGAGAAGATTGAGAATATACAATAAATAAAATAAGGATGAAAAAGAGTGATAAATACAAAATCAGCCGTCTATTTGCTTTTTGCTTTCGCTGTTCTTGCAGCTTCGGTACCCGATCTTCTAAAACAATTAACTTACCTTTTTCCATTTTTTTCACCCTTATCCATTTGAGAAAATAAACGAGGAATTACCATCTATTTATTTCCAATCTTTGCTTCATGAGAATATCCCCATTATAGCATAGAATAAACACATAAAAGCTACCTTTTCACGCATAACCATACAGCGACAGGCTGAGTAATTAGCGGCCGATAATCTCAACTTCTGTATGAATATCAATATCGAATTTCTCTTTAATTGTTTTCTTAACATGAGCAATTAAATTCAGCACGTCTGAAGCCGTTGCATCTCCTGTGTTGACAATGAAGTTCGCATGCTGTTCACTAATTTGCGCCCCGCCTACTGAAAAACCTTTTAAGTTGGACTTTTCAATTAAGTCTCCTGCATAATTTGGAAGCGGATTTCTAAAAATACTGCCTGCACAAGGGAAATTCCAAGGCTGTGTTTCGCGGCGATAGTCTTTATTTTTCTGCATGACCGCCACAATATCATCTTTCGTTCCCTTTTTCAAACGCAGCACGGCTTCTACACATACTCCGGGACGGTCTTTTTGTAGAATTGAATGACGATACGAAAATTGAAGTTCTTCATTTGTCAGCCACTCAAGAGTGCCATCTTCAAATAAAATCAGCGCTTTTTCGACTACATGAGACATATCAGAACCATGGGCACCTGCATTCATATAAACAGCTCCTCCCACAGATCCAGGAATTCCACTTGAAAACTCCAGCCCAGACAGGCCTTGTTTTGTAATAACCGTTGCAAGCTTGATGCTAGGGTATCCCCCACCTACAGTAACCGTCTCTCCATCTACTGTTAAATCATCTAATCCGGCTCCGAGCTTAATGACCACACCTTCAATTCCCTTATCAGAAACAAGAAGATTAGATCCTCGACCAATCGCTCTCCATTTCACGCCGTGTTTTTTAATAATATCCATTGTAACTTTTAAGTGATCAACAGAATCAGGTTCTACAAGCACATCTGCTGGACCACCAATTTTCATTGTTGTATGTTTTGCTAGCGGTTCATTTTCACGAACCTTTCCAATATTCGCTTCGACTAACTCTTTTACTAACGCTTCCATAAGAACCTCCTAAAACCCTCTTTGCTGTTATAAAACTTTCATGTCAATGCGCCCTTACTTCTAATGCATAAGAATAATAAGAACAGATTCATAACTAAGCAGCAGCACCTTGTAAGATACGTTTTTTCTACGAAGGCACTCTATTCTGTTGTCAATTTCATCATTTTTATTTATCGTATGACATTCACCCATAGAATGTACGTTCATCTGCTATATAAAGTAATTTTAATTGTTTTTTTATCGTTTTTCATTTAGAAGTTAAACACATGCTGACAGTCATAAAAAAACGCTACGCTCATAAGTGCACATACGTTCACCTACTCACTAAGATAAAACATTTAACCTTACACATCATACCATAGTTGGACTCAAAATTGGTTATCACAACATTACATTTTAAAAACATTTCATACAAAAATATCATCTACCTGTAAAAAATCGAAAATAAACCGCCAACAAAATCCGGCGTGCACTTGGATTTAAGATGACGGTTTACTTCAGTAGACCATTGCCTACTTGACATTATACAATTTTTTTGAATTAATAGCGAGAATATCTACTAACATTTAACAAAACTCCAACTGCTGCCAGCATGAGCGTCAGCGATGATCCGCCGTAACTTAAAAATGGAAGCGTAATTCCCGTAACAGGCATAAGACCTGTTACCACGCCTATATTAATCATGACTTGAATCGCCACCATTGAAATAATTCCTAAGGCTAAAAACGTTCCGTAAAGATCAGGTGCTCCGAGCGCTACTTTAATTCCTCTCCAAAGCAATAAGCTAAACAAAAGAAGAACAAGTGTTCCGCCGATGAAACCGAGCTCTTCTGCCAGAATAGCAAAAATAAAATCAGTTTGAGGCTCCGGCAGATAAAAGAACTTTTGTCTACTTTGCCCTAACCCTAATCCAAGCAATCCCCCCGGCCCAATTGCATAAAGAGATTGAATGATTTGAAACCCGCTTCCAAGCGGATCTTCCCAAGGATTTAAAAATGAGGTGATGCGTTTAATCCGATAAGGAGCCGATAAAACAAGCCCTACAAAACCGGCAACGCCAAGCAAACCAAGACCTGCAAAGTGACTTACTTTTGCTCCTGAAACAAAAATCATGACTAAACAAGTTCCAACAAGCACCGTTCCCGTTCCTAAATCCGGCTGCATCATAATAATGCCAAACGGTAAGAAAACCAGTAATAACGCCGGTAACATTCCTTTTCTAAAGGATGTAATTTTCTTCTGGTTTTCTGATAAATATTTCGCTAAAAATATAATCATAGCAAACTTCATAAATTCTGAAGGCTGAATCGAAAACGCTCCAACTCCTATCCAACTTTGCGACCCATTCCGTACTAGCCCTACTCCCGGAATTAATACAAGTACCAGCATAACAAAGCAAATGATTACAATTGGCTTTGCCCACGTACGCCACATCCAATAATCAATATTCATGATGACAAACATCGCGCATACTCCAAGCCCTGCAAATAAGAGCTGGCGTTTAGCAAAGAAAAAAGAATCATTAAACTTGTATGTAGCCCATACCGCACTTGCGCTGTATACCATGATAAGGCCGATGGTTAGCAAGGAAAGCGTAACGATTATGAGAAAAAAATCTGGGGTAGACCTTTTTGTCGACACTGTCACACACCTCTAAAAATAGATTAGGGCTAGTGTATTTTCTAGGTGTTTAGACAAGCCCTTATTTCAGTTTATGCACAGATTCAATAAAGATGTCACCACGTTCTTCAAAAGTTTTAAATTGATCCCAGCTTGCACAAGCAGGAGATAATAAAATAACATCTTCTTCATCTGAACAAGCATATGCTTCTGAAACTGCTTGTTTAACATTATCGACACGTTTTACAATTTGTATTCCCGCTTCTTTTGCTACGCGTTCAATTTTAGGAGCCGTTTCACCAAATGTAATCACAGCTTTCACATTTTTAAACTCTTCTTTTAAATCATCAAACTCATTGCCGCGATCGAGTCCACCTGCAAGTAGAATCGTCGGCTGCGAAAAAGCGGAAAGAGCTACTTTTGTAGCAAGCATATTCGTAGCTTTAGAGTCATTATAAAACTTACGTTTGTTGATTGTCGTGACATATTGAACGCGGTGTTTAACACCAGCAAACGTTGTGAGCACGCGGTAGATAGCTTCATTTGAACAGCCGTACAGCTTCACAACGGATACAGCTGCTAAAATGTTTTCTTGATTATGTTTGCCTGGCAGCACCACATCTTTTAAGGACATCACTTCTTCATCTTTAAAGAAAATCGTTTCGTTTTTAATATACGCTCCTTCTGTCGTTTGAGCTGTAACAGAAAAAGGTACTTTTGTCGCTTTAACGTCTGCACTAGCTTTCATCACTAGCTCATCATCCGCATTAATAACGGCAAAGTCTTCACTTGTTTGATTGTTAAAGAGATTTGCTTTCGCTTTGATATATTCCTCTTTTGTGCCATGATAGTCTAAGTGAGCATCAAACAAATTCAATAATAAAGAGATTTTCGGACGGAATTTTTCAATTCCCATCAGCTGAAAAGAAGAAAGCTCCGTTACAATTACATTGTCCTTTGTTGCTTTTTGTGCCACTTCACAAGCTACTGTTCCAATATTTCCAGCAATCAACGGCTGCTTTTGATCTTCTTCTAACATTTTATAAATTAGCGTTGTTGTTGTTGTCTTTCCATTGCTTCCGGTAATTCCGATAAAAGGCGCTTCGCTAATTTCATAAGCCAATTCTACCTCTGTTAAAATCGGAATATTTCGCTTTAATGCTTCTTGCAATAGAACATTTGAATACGGAATCCCAGGGTTTTTTACAATAACATCCGCTTTGTCTAAAAGCTCAAGCGGATGATGTCCACAGACAACTTCAATGCCCGTTTTTTCTAATTCCTGTGCTGCTACGTTCTCTTCGTACGGTTTTTGATCATTAACGACTACTTTAGCACCAAGCTGTTTAACTAGCTGAGCGGCTGCTAAACCGCTCTTGGCTAATCCTAAAATAAGTACTTGTTTACCTTGATACGTATTGACTGATTTCATTTAAATCCACACCTCGATATAAATTCCAAGCATTGCAAATAATAGTCCTACAGCCCAAAAAGTCATAACTACGCGCCATTCCGACCAGCCGCTTAGCTCGTAATGGTGATGAAGCGGGCTCATTTTAAACACACGTTTTCCTGTTGTTTTGAAAGATGCGACTTGAATAATAACAGATAGTGTTTCAATAACAAACACACCACCGATAATAACAAGCAAGAATTCCATTTTCATTAAGACAGCCACCGTAGCGATAGCTCCTCCTAGCGCTAAAGAACCCGTATCTCCCATAAATACTTTTGCAGGATGGGCATTAAACACTAAAAATCCTAACACAGCTCCTACTACAGCAACTGAGAAAATAGATAGTTCAAACTGCTCTGCATTCCAGGCAAGAACTGCAAATGCACCAAAAGCAATCGCACTTGTACCAGATACAAGTCCGTCTAATCCATCCGTTAAGTTAACCGCATTTGAAAAACCAACAAGCCAGATGATAAGGAAAACAACATAAAACCAACCTAAATCGATTGGGTCTTTAATTCCTGGAATCGTCACTTCAGTTGAGAACTCAAACTGTCTTGCAATAAAGTAAAAAATAATTGAAATGACAACCTGACCTAAAAACTTTTGTTTAGATGTTAATCCAAGGTTACGCTTTAACACTACTTTTATAAAATCATCTAAAAATCCTAATAAACCAAATCCGATTGTGACAAATAATAATAGAAACGTCTTATATGTAAGTTCTGCATACTGATTGACCATAATAAGAGTTGCCACAATAATAGATAATAAAATCATGATACCGCCCATTGTAGGTGTACCTGATTTTTTCTGGTGAGATTTCGGGCCTTCATCACGAATACTTTGACCAAACTTTAATCTTCTTAAGAAGGGAATAAAAATCGGCGACAATACAACTGTAATCAAAAAGGCTATGCCGATTGTCAATAAAATTGATTGTTCTAGCACGATGTTCCCTCCTTAACTTCCAACTCATTCCGACTCATTTTGTTCTCTACCCATTTCATTACTACTTTCGCTCCTCAATCATTTTGCGTGCTACTTCTCGATCGTCAAAATCAAATACTTTTTTACCAATAATTTGATAGGTCTCGTGCCCTTTTCCAGCAATGACAATAACATCATCTGCATGCGCTGCTTCCACTGCATAGCGAATCGCTTCTGCACGATCAGCAATCGTCACATAGTTATCTGTATCCAAACCTTCTTCCATATCTTTTAAAATAGCCAATGGATCTTCACTTCGTGGATTATCAGATGTCAAAATAGCTTGTGTACTGTATTCAGCTGCAATCCGAGCCATGATTGGTCGTTTTGTACGATCTCGATCTCCGCCACAACCAACAATAACATATATATTGCGTTTTGCGAATTCTTTTACAGTTTTTAACACGTTCTCTAAGCTGTCCGGCGTGTGAGCATAATCAACGATAACCGTAAAATCTTGCTCCGCATCAACCACTTCAAAACGCCCAGACACGCCTTCTAACACTTTTATTTCCTCGACAATAACTGACAGAGGAATACCTGACACTAAACATGAAGCCGTAGCCGCTAATACGTTGTAGACGCTGAATTTTCCAATAAGCTTCATTTCTACACGAACCGTTTCTGTCGGTGTTGTCAAGTCGAACGTTGTGCCGCTGTTTGTAATTTGAATATTGGTTGCACGAATATCACTGTCACGGTCAATGCCATAGGTAATCACTGTAGCAGCCGTGTTTTTAATATATTCCTCAGTTGCCGCATCATCAGCATTAAGAACAGCAAACTTAGGACGATTATGGTTATAAGCGTTTCCTAACTGTGCAAATAGCAACCCTTTCGCACGACGATAATCTTCCATTGTATGATGATAATCCAGATGATCTTGCGTTAAGTTACTAAATACCGCCACGTCAAAGTCGCACCCGTGTACGCGTCCTAAGTCAAGCGCATGAGATGACACTTCCATCATCGCTACTTCTACATTCTCCTCCACCATTTGATTAAATGTTTTTTGAAGCGTCAGCGATTCAGGCGTTGTGTTTTTCACATCATAAGACGTATCACCAATACGAATTTCAATCGTTCCAATCAGACCCGTCTTTTTACGTTGTGATTTAAAGATATGCTCAATTAAATGTGTAATCGTTGTTTTTCCGTTTGTGCCCGTTACACCAATTAAATGCATTTTTTGTGTGGGCTGATTGTAGAAAGCATCCGCTAGCACTGCCATTGCTCGCTTTGTACTCTTCACGCGTACAACGGGCACTTCTACATCCACAGGCTTTTCTGCTAAGATTGCTACTGCTCCTTTTTCCACAGCCATCTGTGCAAAGTTATGACCATCAACCGTATAGCCGTCTATACAAATGAACAGTGCTCCGGGCTTAACTTCTCTTGAATCCATTTCAATTGACGTAATATCAATATTCTGTTCAGGAAGCTGAACAAAATCATGTAAATGTGTTAGTAGTTCTCGTAAATCCATTCCTACCATGTCCTCTCTATTTGTAAAGTGAAACGTTTGTTATAAGACGCTATGGCAACTATTCTTCTTTTTCTAGCACCTAACCTATTACATTTTACAGAAAAAGAAGCCCGGAGGGAACACCCCCAAGGCTTATTTGTTGATTTCATGTTCACACGCAGAGTAACCTGCTGATTATCATGCAAGGAAGAATAGTGATTTATAGAGATTTTTATTTTCCCATATAAATTCTAACCGTTTCGCCTTCTTTAACTTTCGTTCCGGCTGCAGGAGACTGCTTGACCACTTTATCTCCTTCGCCACTCACATCTAATTTTAAATTAAGTAGCTGTTCTTGTAACTCTTTTTTTGACATTCCTACGACATTTGGTACTTTTATCATTGGTGTGTCCAGCCACGTTAACTCTTTTTCAATTTGTCCTTTACGCGGTTTAACGTCCATCACACGCAAACTGTCTTCAATCATTTTACCTACAATCGGAGCTGCTACAACTCCACCAAACTGAATAGTGCCTTTTGGGTTATCAACCGCAACATACACGACAATTTCAGGGTTATCTGCTGGTGCAACACCGATAAAAGAAACGATGTGATTATTTTTCAAATACTTTCCATTTTGAGCTTTCTGCGCAGTACCCGTCTTTCCTCCAACGCGGTACCCTTCCACAAAAGCTCCTTTTCCGCTTCCTTGTGCTACTACACTTTCAAGAGCAAAACGCACTTGCTTAGACGTTTCCTCGGAAATAACTTTTCGCTTAGCAACCGGCTTATGACTGCTTACAACTTTTCCGGTAGTTGGATCTACCCACTCTTTGGCAATATAAGGTTCATAAAGCGTTCCACCGTTTACGGCTGCTGAAACAGCAGCTACTTGTTGAATAGGCGTAACAGCAACCCCTTGCCCAAAAGCTGTTGTAGCTTGTTCAACCGGACCTACGCGCTCAAGCGGGAACAATATCCCTTTTGCTTCCCCTTGTAAATCAATACCTGTTTTTTGACCAAAGCCAAATTCTTTAATGTATTTGAACAATTTCTCTTTTCCTAAACGTTCCCCAAGCTCCACAAAACCAGGGTTACATGAGTTCTGTACAACTTCTAAAAAAGACTGCTGTCCATGTCCGCCTTTTTTCCAGCAGCGAAGTCTCGCTCCGCCAACTTCCGCGGCTCCATCATCGTAAAATTGATCTTTTAGTAAATCCACTTTCTTTTCTTCAAGAGCAGCTGCCAGTGTAATAATCTTAAACGTTGATCCGGGCTCATATACGCTCCAGATTGGAAGATTGCGATTATACACCTCAGGCTTCACATTTTTAAAATCCGTCGGATCAAAGCCCGGACGACTTGACATACCTAAAATTTCACCGTTTTTAGGATTCATGGCAATGGCAATCATACCATCTGGATTATAAGCTGTCTGAGCATTATCCAACTCACGCTCCATGATCGTTTGCACACGTGAATCAATGGTCAATCTCAAATCCAGCCCGTCCACAGGTGCTGTGTAGTCATCGGCTATATTGGGCATCTTTTTACCTTTAGCATCAGAATACAATTTAACTGAACCTTTTTGTCCTTTTAGCTCTTTATCATAATATAATTCAAGGCCCGTTAACCCTTGATTATCTACTCCCGCAAAGCCTAATACATGCGACAAATAACTTCCAAACGGATAGTACCGCTTCGAATCCTCAGCTATATATACGCCTTTTAAATTTAAATTTCGCACTTCATTTGCTTTCGCATGTGAAATTTTTCTTCCTTCAGGACGCAAATATACGCTAGAAGAAGCTTTTGTTATTTGTTCATATACTTTTTCTTTTGATGCTCCCAGCACTTTTGCTAACTTTTCAGCCGTAACAGCTGGATTTTCAACTTGTCTTGGCATAACTAAAACGGTCGGTGCGCTTTTATTTGTAGCAAGTGCCACATCATTGCGATCTAGTATCTTTCCTCTTTCAGGTTCAAAAGGAATATTCCGACTCCATAAGTCTTTGGCTTTTTCAGTTAGCGTATCCCCAGTCAGCAACTGTACATATCCAAGCCTTGTATCAATAATCAAAAACACAATAAAACCGACAAACAAAACAATGGCTAGCCTTTTACGAACTGTGACTCCTGATACCCGCATATATTAGAACCTCCTCTGAATCGGCTCGTTCCAATATATGCTTGTACAGGATTCACTAGAACTTAATTTCTAGTCAAGTTGCTTATCGTCTTTTTTACTATCAGACTCACTTTTTTCCGTTTCTTTTAACTTATTTAACGTGCTTGAAAATTCTTTAGGCGTTTCAAGTTCCACTTTCAGATACGTTCCTGCTTTTAACGGATCGCCTGCTTTAATACTTTGACTTACAACATAACCATTTTCAAGTGCGCTAGGTCGAACGTTGACAAATTCGCTAAAGCGAATCACGTCGCGATGTGAAAAACCTGTTAAATCAGGCATTGTCGCTTGTCCAGTTGTCTTAATGAACACGCGCTGTCCAGTAATAATTGTATCAGCAGTCGGTAATTGGCTTTCTACCGTATCTCCTTTACCTATTACAACAGGAATAAGCCCCTTATGTTTTAAGTCTTTCACGGTACTGTCAACTGATTCATTAACGTAAGATTTAAGCTTAATTTCTGAATCCACTTTCTTTTCTTTCGTTTCTTTCCCGTCTTTATCCTTCTTAGTAGGCTCTACACCCAAGTACTGTAAACTATTCTTCATAACTGGATTAAATACGGCAACAAGGGGTTCACTTCCTCCCTCTTGAGGCTTGAGAGTCGGGTTTTTAACGGCTACATAGACAAGCAGCTTTGGATCGTTTGCAGGCGCAAAGCCCATAAAGGAAATAAGGTTTTTTCCGTGCCCATGCAGGTAACCTCCATTTGGAGCGGGAATTTGAGCTGTACCAGTTTTTCCAGCAACATCATACCCCTCAATCGCGTATGGTTTCCCTGTTCCATTTTCTGAAGAAACAACGGTTTCTAAAATATTTAACGTCTCGTTCGCTGCTTTTTTAGAAATTGGCTGCCCCACCACGGTAGGTTTCGATTTTTTAATCGTCTTTTTATTTGTTTCATCGACTACTTGTTTAATTACGTAAGGCTTCATCATCTTGCCGTCATTTGCAATCGCAGTAGCCGCTTGAATTTCTTGAATAGGCGTAAAAGCAGACGCCTGCCCAAACGCAGTGGTTACGCGGTCTCTCGGGTACTTCGTCACTAACTTGCTAGAAGCTTCGTTTGGCAAGTCAATTCCCGTCTTATCCATAAAGCCAAACTTGTCCAAGTATTTATACAAACGATCGGTGCCCAGTTTTTCATTGGCTAAAATAGCCACCGCTACGTTTGAAGACCTTTGAATTCCTTCATTAAATGTAATAGCCCCCCAGCCGACCCCGGCGTTGTGATCGTTAATGGGAACGCTGTTTTTCGTTACTTTATAAGATCCCGACTGATAGCGATCTTCGCCGTTATAAACGCCTGCATCAATTGCGGCTGCTAGCGTAAAAATTTTCATCGTTGAACCAAGTTCATAGCTGTTTTCAACAAACGGATTACGATAAGAAGTGATATCACGAATATTCGGGTCAAATGAAGGACGGTTTGACATCGCCAAAATTTCACCGGTTTTTGGATTCACTACCGTTGCCATTAGCTCTTCTGGTTTATATTCTTTAGCTGCTGTTGTCATCGCATCCTCTAAGAACGTCTGAATTTTTTCATCAATCGTAAGCGTGACGCTGTCTCCGTTTTTAGGAGCTACAATTGACTCTTTTGGATCCGGAAGCTTAATTCCGTTTTTAGCAGCTTCGTATTTCACATATCCATCTTCTTCAGAAAGCTGCTTATCAAATACTTTTTCAATCCCCATTTTCCCTACGATTTTACCCTTATCATCTTTTTGTGCGTATCCTAAAATACTTGAAGCGAATACACCGTTTGGATAGAAACGCTTCGAATCGCGTAAAAACGTGATGCCCGGAAGATTTAGTTTTTCAATTTTTTGCTTCAGCACGTTATCAATGTCACGGCCTCCGGGGCCAAGTTCGACTTGGAATGCCTCTCTTTTAATTCCTCTCGTTAACATGCTTTCAATTTTTGATTCGTCCATATTCAATAGCGGCGCTAGCTTTTCAGCTGTCTTTTCAGGGTCTACCACGTGCTGTGGGTGTTTTTTATCTTCTGACTGCGACTCCTTCAAAATCGCCACAACCGTATAAGCACCCGTGTCTTGGGCGATCGCTTCTCCGTTTCGATCGTAAATCGTACCGCGCTGTCCTTCAATTTTAGACGTTCGCGTGTGCTGTTTTTGTGCAATTTCGGCTAAAACTTCTCCATTTGCTTTACCCGTCGCTTGGATGTAAAAGAACCTGATGGCTAATACAAAAAAGAGCAATGCAAATATTAAAATTAATATTGCTGCTCCTGTACTAATATTGCTATTTTTTCTCGACGTAGTCATCGCAATTAATCGTTAACGACTTTTACGTTATTTTCATTCAATTTTAGTCCAAGTTCTTTTGCTTTTGTCCAAATACGATCGTATGCACTTAACTCTGTTACCTGTAATTTTAACTCATTGTTTTTTGCTTCTTGCTTGTCAATCTTTCCATCGAGTGATTGCACCTCTTCACTGATGCTATAAAGCGAAGATTGATTTGAAATGATTTGCACAGACCCAAACAGCATGAGTGCGACAAACCCAGAATACACAATTTTTTCACCAACCGTGATTTTTCTTTTTGTCTTTCGAACAACTTGACGTACCGTCTTTTGCTGCTTCTGCTGCTGATCTTGCTCTCTTACTTTGTATGCTGCATTGTTCATTCTCGTCCCCTCCTCTTTGTTTAAACCCTTTTATTAGACTAATTTCTCAACAATTCGAAGCTTTGCCGAACGCGCTCGCTTATTTTCTTCTACCTCTTCTTCTGAAGGTAAAATAGGTTTTCTTGTAATGACTTTCATTTTAGGCTTAAATTCTTCTGGAATAACCGGCAGTCCATGAGGAAGCTGCGGAACCGTACTTGCATTTTTAAACGCTACTTTACAAATTCGGTCTTCAAGTGAATGGAAGGTAATAACACTTACACGTCCACCTTTTTTGATCACATCCATAGCCTGTTCAATTGCATCTTCAAATACTTGAAGCTCATCATTTACAGCAATTCGAATAGCCTGGAAAATCCGTTTTGCCGGATGTCCACCCGTTCGTCTAGCTGGCGCTGGAATACCATCTTTAATAAGATCAACCAGCTCTAGCGTTGTTTCAATTGGTTTAGACTCTCGATATGCCTCAATTTTGCGGGCAATTTGTTTGGAAAACTTTTCTTCTCCGTATTGGAAAAAGATTTTCACAAGTTTTTCATAAGGCCATTCATTTACTACGTTGTACGCAGAAAACTTTGAGTTTTGATCCATGCGCATATCGAGCGGGGCCTCATGATGAAAGCTGAACCCTCGCTCTGGTGTATCCAACTGAGGAGACGAGACGCCTAGGTCAAACAATACTCCATCTACTTCTTCAATTCCATGTTTCATTAGCTGCTCTTTTAAATAGCGAAAATTACTTTTGATTAGAATAACTCTGTCTAGATACGGGGCTAATTTTTCTTTTGCATTTTCAAGAGCAACATCGTCTTGATCAAACGCAATTAATTTCCCTTTTTCTGATAGCTGTTTTACGATATATTCACTATGACCTGCTCCGCCAAGCGTGCAGTCAACATATACTCCATCCGGCTTAATATTTAAGCCTTCCGCTGCTTCTTTAAGCAAAACAGTTGTGTGATTAAACATTATGACACCTACTTCTTTCTAAACTACTTAGTTATGTATACAAAAAGCAAAAAACGGTGTTTTTCTTTGATATATATACACGTTTATATTATATATCAAAGTTCAACATTATTTCAGCTATTTATATAAGAATTAAGTAGAATTTTGTCTTTTTGTCACAAATAGTGTCATTTTGTTAAAAGTAGGACATATTCGTAGAATAAAATGTAAGGAATATAAGGTTTTTTTGCACAATTAGAAATAAATACCTTATAAGGATTCAATTGGTTGACATTCACCTTGTAGACTTTTTCTCTTTTCCAAAATAAAAATCCTGCTTTTCAGCAGGATTTTATTAGACATAACAGACTTTTAACTGGTGATTTAATTCGACTTCAGCACTTAGTAAATCTGACACAAATTGCATGCCATAGCCATTTAAATAATACATAATATTCCACATGCGTTCTTGTGGAGCGTTGTAGGGACGAAGAGCAAGTTCAACTTGAGCATATTTTGAATGCTTCACATCGTGCTTAATTAGCTGTTTGGATTCGACAATCTTTTGAATGGTTTCAAACTGCTTTTGAATAATCCCTCGATTTTTAAGCATGACTTCATCAAATGTTTTGTCTTCTTTTTGAATATTTTCACGAAGAGTTTTATGAATTTTTTCAAAATCTTCTTTCGCTTTTTCAAAATACATTTCGTATGGGTTGTGAACTTCTGTCTTAAGCCAGTGCTCCCTCTCTGAATCTACGCCTTCGTTTATTACGTTCGAAAGGTCTAACTGAAGTTCATCCATATACTTTTCGATATGTCTTTCTACGATTGCATAGGATAACCTCGGAACCACGGGAGGCATTTTAAAGCTAAATAAAGAAAATGCTTTTTCAAGCTCTGCCCAATACGCTACTTCCCCGGGACCTGCAATAAACGCAAGGGTAGGAAGTAAGTACTCCTGCATAAGAGGTCTAGTCACAACGTTGTTACTAAGAAGCTCTGGCGTTTGTTTAGCAATTTGAACCAGCTCTTCTTTAGACAGCGCGAGTTCATTTTGCTTTCCAACAAACTGCTCTTGCTCTGCATCTCTTTCTAAAAGTACTCTGTTTTCGTTGTGTGAATAAAAGAGATGGGCCGTTTCTTCTCCCACTTCAATCATTCGTTTGTACTGTTTTTGAAGCTCTGTTTGCTGTTCCATAACGGCTGACGATAATTTGTCATTTTGTTCAATTAACGTCACAAAGAAAGAAGATTCAATGCTGCGCACTTCTTTAGAAGCTGCATCCATTAAAATAAGACCTGACTCTGCGAACATTGTGGTAACCAAATGAGCAAAGAAATCGACATAGGTACGTGATTTATCTAACGCCTCTAAAACAAAGTGTAATACCTGGTTTGTATGCGCCGTTTCGTTAAACGTTTGAAAAACATCACGAACCCAGCTTCTACAGGCTTCATGGTCTAGCTCGATTTGAGAAACCATTTGCTTTTTCTTTAAAGAATGCTTTAACGTTTTCTTTAAAAGCTGGTTTTTATGCTCTGTGTATACATGGTTGATCTCAGCAAAATCATGATCTTCTCCAGCAATCCAAAATACCGGAAGCACGGGCACGTTTAAAGCTTCCTCTTGTTGTTTAGCTAGCAGCACAATTGAAATCACTTTATGAATGGTGTACAAAGGACCTGTAAGCAGCCCCGCTTGCTGACCGCCAACGACTACTACGCTGTTAGGATCTTTTAGCTTTTCAATATTTTCAATCGTCTTAGAAGATGCTCCGTAGCGCTTATTAAAATTAAGCAGATACTCAGCAAGCTGTTCTCTTGGATAAGACTGCTTTTGAACATCCGCTAAACGTTTTTCATATACGTCTTTTTCGTGTATATTATAATGAAAAAAGGAAAGTGCTTGCTTTTCACCTTTTATGTAATCGTTCGTTAGTTTGTTTCCCGCCTTTAAAGAGACGTCTGTAATCTCCATGAAAGAACTTCCTTTCTTTTCCTAATACTTATATTCTCTACATATAGCTTCATTATCCATAATGTAACTGCTCACGTCTAGTAACATGCTTTACAGAGAGGAAATGCGAAAAGCGATCCCACCTATATTTAATACAATATGTGCAATAAGAAACAAAACGAAATTCATCCGAAAGAACCCTTTCGCAATAAGCTTCATTTCTAAGTCATGTTTGACTTTCCAATGTACAAACATCATAATCATTGCTACAACTAAAAGGACTAGCACAATCAACCACAAAAAAGAGTGCCCGAAAATTTCTACAGCTGCATAATGCACGGACAAAATAAGAAAAACCGTAGTAATGTACGTTGCTATGTGGACAGATTTCCTTTTATTTTTCGTCAGTTTGCGTAAAAGCATGTATAGAATAAAAAAACCAACGAGCGGCAGAGTGACAAACGTCGCAAAAACTCCAGCAATAAAACTTCCCATGTTAATCACCCTTTTCTTCTTCGATTCCTTTTATTGACCCATATAAAAAGTCAACAATAGGCGTCGACGTTCTTTTTTCAGCAGCTTGTGTTTGAATATAGCCTAAAATAGCATCAATTTCTGTTTGCCGCCCCTCCTGTATATCTTTTAGCATAGAAGATTGATTTGTACTCGTGCGCGAACAAACCCCCAGTGCATTTTCCCAATAATTAAAAGCTGAATCCAGTTTTAACACAGCGGCAATCTCTTCAAACAATAGACGCATCGTTTTATAAAAGTAGCCGTTATGAATCAGCTGCCCATTTTTTACCCGATACAGCGCCGTAAGAGGATTGATGAGCGCATTTACAACTAATTTCTTCACCAGCATCGCATACCAATCTGTTTCAATCACCCAAGGAAAATTCACAATTGGCAAGATAGACTCCATTTCTCCTCTGTACGAAGCAATACGGGTTGTTCCTATTCCTGTATGATGGACGCTATCCATATTTGTACGCATTGCCCCGTGTTCAACTGTACCCAAATAGAGAGTGCGCTGCGGGAGATTTTTAAGAATTTCAATATGGCTCATACCGTTTTGGATAAACAAAAGGGGAGTATGTATAGTAAGGGTTTTGATAAAAGGAATAATCTCTTTTAAATGATACTGTTTTACAGTAATAATGATTAAATCTGCTTCTTTTATGTTTTTTTCCAGAGGGATAGCACTGACTTTTTTAGTGTGATGTTCCCCTTGTCTATGTAAGGTAATTCCATTATCGTTAATGCACTTTGCTTGAGTTTTTGTTTTCGTATACAAGGTTACATCATAACAATCTGATAAATACGCGCTAAACAACAGACCTAATGATCCGCCTCCAATAATACCTATAGTTTTCATCGTATTTTTTGTTCCTCTTTCCATTATTGAGTTTCATTTTAGCAAAAAAATGCTTTGAATTAAATGCATTCTTAAAATTTTACCTATTCATATAGCCCGTGTGATTAAAAATCACCGGGCTTATTGTAAATTATTTAGAGTGATCCCGTTTTTTTCTATTATACGGGATACACCGGATGTTTACGACGGCTAAAGGTCACATTCTTTGTTTCATATAATCGAAAGCGGTCAATTAAAGTTCGACGCAGTTCATTAGCAGGAACGATGTCGTCAATAATAAGTTCAGAAGCCAGCGTATAGATATCGATGTGTTCTTTATACTCCTGCTGTTTCTGTTTAACAAACATAAACCGCTCTTTCGGATCTTCAATTTCATTAATTTTATTAGAATAGACGGCATTTACTGCCGCTTCAGGACCCATTACGGCAATTTGAGCAGTAGGTAATGCAAGGCAGCAATCCGGTTCAAAAGCTGGACCAGCCATAGCGTAAAGCCCTGCGCCATAAGCTTTGCGCATAACTACGGAAATTTTAGGAACTGTAGCTGAACTCATCGCTGCAATCAATTTTGCTCCATGTCTAATGATGCCTGCTCTTTCTACTTTGGTTCCAATCATAAATCCAGGTACATCCGCTAAAAATAGCAAAGGAATATGGAATGCATCGCACAGTTGAATAAATTTTGCGCCTTTATCTGCTGAATCTACAAACAGCACTCCTCCTTTGACCTTCGGCTGATTGGCAATAATCCCTACTACTTTTCCATCTATTCGTGCAAGCCCTGTTACCAATTCGGCGGCAAACAGTTTTTTCACTTCAAAGAAGCTCCCTTCGTCAATAAGGGTATCAATTGCTTCATAGATATCAAATGGAACATTTTGATTCTCTGGAATTAATTCTACTAAATCCTTTGTCTGCTTAGGCTCTTTAGCTTTTTGTACTTTAGGCTTCTCTTGATAGTTTTGTGGAAAGTAGGTTAAATAAGATTTGGCATACGAAATAGCTTCTTCTTCAGAATAAGCTAACACATCTCCACATCCGCTAACGCTGCAGTGCATATGTGCTCCTCCCATTTCTTCTAGCGTAACCTTTTCTCCAATAACAGCTTCGGCCATACGCGGCGAACCTAAGTACATAGAAGCGTTTCCATCTACCATCACAACAATATCACAAAATGCAGGGATATATGCCCCTCCAGCTGCTGACGGACCGAAGAGCAAACAAATTTGAGGAATGACGCCGGAAAGTTTTACTTGATTGTGAAAGATCCGTCCAGCGCCTCGGCGGTTTGGAAACATATCTAATTGATCCGTAATACGCGCTCCTGCAGAATCCACTAGGTACAGCAAAGGCACATGCAGTTTTTCTGCTACTTCCTGAATCCGAATAATTTTCTCTACTGTTCTGGCCCCCCAAGACCCTGCTTTTACAGTAGAGTCATTAGCCATTACACAAACCGTTTCACCGTTTACTTTCCCAATTGCAGTTACAACACCGTCTGCCGGCAACCCTTCGGCTTTATTATTTGCAAACATGCCGTCTTCTTCATATTTCCCGTCATCAAATAAAAGGGCTAAACGATCTCTTACAAAAAGCTTCTGTTGTTTTGCAAGTTTCTCTTTGTACTTCTCCGCGTTGCCACGCTCTACTTTTTGACGATTTTCATCATATTTTTTCTGAGATTCACCTGTATGTATCATGATATCTCTCCTTTATGAGTTATGAAATAGTCACCAAAACGTCGCCTTCGTTCACAAAATCCCCCACGGCTATATGGACAGTCTCTGCAATACCAGCTTGATCGCTTTCAATAGGAATTTCCATTTTCATAGATTCTAATACAACAACAACTTCTCCTTTGGCTACACTTGCACCTTGCTGAACAAACACATTAAATACCATGCCTGCCATTGTCGCTTTGATTTCACTCATTGTGGTGCTCCTCCTTTATTTAATACGGTTGATAACAACGATGTGTTATAGGTGCCTTTTTCATATAACTCTTCATTTAACAGCTGCTTAAATAGAGGAATATTCGTTTTGATTCCCTCTACAACAGCTTCTGTAAAATATGATTTAGCTAGTTCAATTGCATTTGAACGCGTACGACCAGTAATAATAACTTTTGCAATCATTGGATCATAAAAAGGTGTAACCGCATTCATATCACTGTAGCCGCTGTCTACGCGCGCATAGGTTCGCTCCGGCAAGTGATAACCCGTAATTTTTCCCGGAGCCGGTAAAAAAGTAAACGGATCTTCTGCATAAATTCGAAATTCAATGGCATAGTTATTTGCTGCTATTTCCTCTTGCACACGTGGAAGCTTTTCTCCGCGCGCAGCTAAGATCTGCCACTTAACTAAATCGACCCCTGCAATTTGCTCGGTGATCGGATGCTCAACTTGCAGCCGCGTGTTCATTTCAAGAAAATAAAAATTTTCGTCTTCATCCACAATAAACTCCACCGTACCTGCATTATAATATCCGATTGCTTTAGCCGCTTGAACGGCTTGGTTTTGCATGGCTTGTCGCGTACTTTCTTTTAAAGAAAGCGCAGGGGCTTCTTCAATCACTTTTTGATTTCTTCTTTGTACGGAACAATCGCGTTCAAAAAGATGAACGACATTACCATGCTGATCTCCAAACACCTGTACTTCGATATGTTTTGCGTTTGTGATAAGTTTTTCAATAAACATTCCTTCTTGACCAAAATATGCTTTGGCTCTTGCTTTTGTGGAGGCATACACTTGTTTTACTGCTTCTTCGTTATCGCAGCGCACCATCCCAATTCCGCCGCCACCTCCGCTTGCTTTTAACATAACGGGATATCCAATTAGACTCGCTACTTTACAAGCCTCTTCAACTGACGTCACATCGCCTTCGCTGCCGGGGACAACAGGTACACCCGCTTCTTTCATCGCGGCACGAGCAGCAATTTTGTCGCCCATCATCGAAATGATTTCGGGAGAAGGGCCGATAAAACAAAAACCTTCATCAATCGCTCTTTTAGCAAATGCACTATTTTCCGATAAAAATCCATACCCAGGATGAATGGCATCTACTTTTTCTTCATGACTAATTCGCAGCAATTCTTCTACATTCAAATATGACTTTTGCACAGGAGGCTCTCCAATTCGACGTGCTTTTGTAGCTGCTTGAACATAAGGAAGCTCTGCATCTGCATCGGAATAGACAGCCACCGTTTCAATGCCCATTTGTTTGCATGTATGAATAATACGAAGAGCAATTTCTCCTCGATTTGCAATCAGTATTTTTTTCACCTTTCTCTCCCCTTTCCTCAAATTTCTACTTTCCCCCATATAATTCTACAATAATTTTAAAACTCCTCTACAATTTTTGAAAACGCTTTCTATTTGAATCTCACTTTCCTTTTGCTTCCTTTCTAAAAAGTGATGCTTATAGTAATGTATTCTTCGTATGTAACTGAAAGAATTCATTTTTCCTTATGCGCATTGAATATTCGTTCACCAATCATGAAAACAGAATATTTTGTATTTTTGTTATATAATATTAGATGAACGAACCAAGCCAGTTCGTTTGTCTAGCAAGGAGACATAACAAGGGGGATATGGGATGAATTACGAAGTGAAGCATTTAAAAATTAATTTTAAAACACTAGAAGAGTTCAAGAAATTCAAAGAATATGGCATTCAAGAACTTTCAATGCTAGAAGAATTACATGCCAAAATTTCCGATAATGAAATAAATTCTCCGTTTTACGGTATTTATTTCGGAAATAGCTTAGTGGCTCGGATGAGTCTCTATAAGCGAAACAAACAGTACGATCAATATTTCGAGCCGCCCCAAACGTATATTGAAGTGTGGAAACTCGAAGTGCTCAGCGATTTTCAGCGCAAAGGATTGGGTCAAACCCTCGTTGAATACGCCAAATCCTTTCAATTACCTATCAAAACAAGCCCACGAGTAAAATCGAGTGATTTTTGGTCAAAAATGGGGTTTGTACCTGTAACATATGATATCGATCGTGATTTGGGAGAAAACCCTCTTATTTGGCTACCAAACGGTGTAAGCGAACAAAAATAAACAGCTGATTTCCAGCTGTTTATTTTATATCTATGTGGTATATGTGATCAACATGAAGTAGGGAGCCTTCAAACTGTCCCTTTACTTTTGAACCTTTTCTAAATTTAAATTTTTATCCACTTGAAATTTCACTTTTCTACTTTTTTCATCCTCTTTTAATACAACCATTTTACGAGCCCTCTCCATAATTTCAATAAGAGCTTTATAGTCATCTTCCACAATTAACAAGTTGTTTTGCAAAGCTTTTTTTTCTTTTTCCAAAATCGTTACTTTCTCTTGTAAACGTTCAATCTTTTGCTGCAGTTCTTCATTAGCTTCGAGAAGCTCTGACGAGTGCCTTTGCCCTTGATCTACATTTTCTAAATATTTAATTACCTCATTAAGCGAAATATGTTTCTCTGCTTCCATATATGATAAGCGTGCAGGCTGCTCGTCATCTTTTGAAACAGTTCTTGCTTTTAATTCTTTTCTCTGTTTTTTCGCAAGATCAATACCAGTCTTGTATTGTTTGCGCACAAAAGAATTCCAGCGGAAGCCACAAGCTGCTGATGTTCGTGTAAGTTTCTTCCCCACTTCTTCAAATGCAGCTAGCTGAGTGCCACCTTCACGTATATGACGCAGTACAATTTCTGCGAGTAATAAATCTTCATCATGAGTCCATGCATCTTGACGAGAAGAAGTCATTTTTCTATCCCTCCTTATCCGTACTTATTAAATGAATATGCACCTACTAGATAAGATAGACTATTGTTCCTCTTCTCAATCAAGAAAATCTTTCATATACTTTGAAGCAAAATGGGAAACCTGTGATTCTTTCATCTTTCGCTTATTCACTATATTGCTATGGAAATGCAGTTCATAACTATGCTTTTTTAACGATGACCTTTTGAACCGCTTCTTCATGCTCAGGCGACTCCCACAATATCGAGCAGCGATGAATTTCTTGTTCCATCCGATTCCAAACCCGGCTTTGCTCCCATTTCTCAATAGCGATTTCTTTGTAAGCTTGCAATACATGGGTCGGTTTATGAGTGATAGGCGCTAACCACTCCTCACACCTCATAGTTAGCTCTTTAAACGACGTGACATAGGAAAGAAATCCAATTTGCTTTGCTCGTTCTACTCCATACAGCTGAGCACTGTAGATCATTTCCATCGCTTCTTGATAACGCAGCTTTTCAAGAAGAATGGTTCCTCCTCCCCAGCCTGTTGTAATTCCTAAATTCCCTTGAATAAATCCCATTTCGCTATGTGTTGCACTTATACGGAAGTCACATGCAATCGCAAGCTCACATCCTCCTCCAACCGATGTTCCATTCAAAAGGGCAACTGTGGGTTTTGGGAGTGTTAAAATCTCATAAAGAATTTTCCCCATTTTCGTTAACATTTGAGATGCCTCTTTCGAAGTCTTTAGCTCATGAAATACGCTTAAATCTCCTCCACTGCAAAATGCATCTGAACCAGCACCTGTAATTACGAAAGCTTTTACTAACTGATCATGTTTCACATAATCTACAGCTTGCTGCAGTTCATTCATAACATCATAATCAATAGCATTACGCTTTTCAGGACGATTAATCACAAACGTAGCAATGCCTTGGCTTGTAGTAAACAACTCGCTTTTTTTCATGCTTTTTCCTCCTTATAGACAAGGTATGAATCCTTTTACAACAGTAATTGTTTATTTAAAAAGAGTTCTTGTTCTATAAGAAAAATCCTTCTCTTCCAAAGGGCAGAGAAGGAAAAAAGGCAAAAAAAATAAAAGACCCTTTAAGAGGGTCTTTTATTTAAATAAGCAATTATTTGCTTACTACGTCATTTCCTTTGTAAGTACCACAAGCTTTACATACGCGGTGTGATAGTTTCATTTCACCACAATTTGGGCACTCTACCATACCAGGAACTTGTAATTTAAAGTGCGTACGACGCGTTCTTTTCTTCATTTTAGATGTTCTTCTAAAAGGTACAGCCATTATTCCCACCTCCTTAAAAGAATTTTAAAATCATATGAAGGCCCGAAAGCCGGATCTTCGCATTTTTATTTCTTTTTGTCTTTAAAGAAATTTTCGAGTACGGCTAAGCGGGGATCTACTTTTTCCTGCTGTTCTTCTTCGGTAACAACTTCCCAGTCTTTTCCTGACTGTGGAGCTGCTCCTGCCGCTTGCTGATTTTCACTAAATACCTGCAGAGGAATTTCAACAATAATTAACTCTTGAATCAAAGGTTGTAAATCAACCGTTTCTCCCTCTACAATGCGTACTTCAGCATCTTCTTCATAATCAGCATTCACATTCAATAAAAACGTTTCAGTTGCGTTAATTTCAAACGGATACGGAACGTCAACTAATGTACGAGCACAAGGCAACGTCATTTCTCCTGAGATTTTAAGGTGAAATGTTACTTTCGAAGAGCTAATGTCGGCTCTTCCTTTCACATTTACATCTGACATTCTACGAATTTGAGGATCAGCATTCATAAACTCTTTGCCGTCAATCACTTCGTCAAATGTTAGACCTTTATTTTGCAACTGATACAATTGATGTATTGTCCATTTCATTGTTAATCACCTCAAGGCAACAAAGGTTATTATAGCTTTCACAAGATTATTTGTCAATATTTTTTCTTTACACTATAATGTACTTAAATATGCTTTTTTGTAAATATTTCTTACTCTCATAAAAAAATGTTTTTAAAACAAAGAGCTAGACTAAAAATAATAAATTAAAAGGAGACATTATGCAAGCAGTTGGAATAATTGTCGAATATAATCCTTTTCATAATGGACACGCTTATCATTTGCAGCAAGCCAAACAACAAACCAGAGCAGATTGTGTGATTGCTGTGATGAGCGGGCACTTTTTGCAGCGCGGAGAGCCTGCTCTTGTATCAAAATGGTCCCGCACAAGAATGGCTTTAGCCGCTGGTGCAGACTTAGTCGTTGAATTACCCTATGCTTTTTCTACTCAAAAAGCTGAAACATTCGCAAGCGGCGCTATTTCTATTTTAGAATCCCTTCGCGCTGACTTTGTATGCTTTGGCAGCGAAAATGGCAATATTGACTCATTTACCCGCACCGCTGATTTGCTCGAAGCTCATGAATCAGAACTATCCGCTTTAATTCAACAAGAGATGAAAAAAGGGAACAGTTATCCAAAAGCAGCTTCCAACGCTTTCTTACAGCTTTTCACGGAGGCTCCTATTGATTTATCTCAGCCAAATAATGTGCTTGGAATGAGCTATGTAGCTGCCATTAAAAAACAGCATGCATCTATTAAACCATATACAATCACTCGAATTCAATCACATTATCACGATGATTCCCTATCTTCTTCTTTTATTTCAAGCGCTACAAGCATACGTAAAGCTATTTTTGACAGCAGCAGCCATGAGGATCTGAGCAAGCACATGCCAGTTAGTACAGCAAATGAATTAGCAGCTTACAAGCAAGCACACGGACAGTTTCATCATTGGGAGCATTATTTCCCATTTTTGAAATACAAATTATTAACTACTCCGCTTTATGACTTACAGCGTATTTATGAAATAGAAGAAGGTATTGAACATCGGCTGCTATCTTATATTTCTTCAGCTACTTCATTTGAAGATTTTTTAACAAAGGTTAAAACGAAGCGATATACGAGAACCCGGTTACAGCGCATGTGCCTTCACCTTTTAACCAATACAACAAAAAGTGAGATGCAACAAGCTGATCCTTACATTCGCTTATTGGGAATGTCAAAGACCGGACAAGACTATTTAAAAACAATTAAGAAAAAGCTGTCCCTTCCTATTGTATCCACTGTCTCGCAATGTAAACTAAAAGAAATTGATATCGATATTAAAGCAACACATGTTTATAGTATGCCGTTTCAAGAGCCTCTGCGCTCTCAATTTATGAAACAAGAATACACGCAGCCTCCTATCATTTGGCCATAAAAAAATCGTCTGCAAGAGACGATTTTTTTATGGTTTCAGCTTTTCTAAATACGTGACGGCATCCGAAAATGAATCTACGGGTACAATTTTCATATCACTGTCTATTTTTTTAGCTGTCTTCACTGCTTCTCGGTAGTTAGAGCCCGCAGCCCCTTTTTCATTTGGTGCAAAGAAAATTTCTGCTCCTTCTTTATCTGCGGCTACAATTTTTTGCGAAATACCTCCGATTGGTCCTACCTCTCCTTTATCATTGATAGTCCCTGTACCTGCAACGCGATGGCCTTTTGTCATGTCCTCTTTAACAAGCTGATTATAAATTTCAAGCGAGAACATCAGTCCAGCTGAAGGCCCTCCTATTTTTTCAGTATCAATATGTATATCGGGCTTAACTTTTAGTTCTTGGTTCGTTTCTAAGGCAATTCCTAAGCCTACTCGTTTCGGCTCGTCAGGGAATGCTTTAACTTTTAGAGTATGTTTGCTTTCTTTGCCATCTCTTTTTACATAGATTGATACTGAATCTCCTGCTTTTTTAGTCGATACGTAGTTGATTAAGTCCTCAGCAGTTTGAATTTTTTTCTCGTCTACTTTCGTCACTACATCTCCAACATGGAGTTTTCCATGTGCAGGCATATTTTCTACGACATATGTAACATATACGCCTTTATTGAGATAAGAAACGCTCTTTCCAGCTTTTTCGTATGCGACTGAAATAGCGGCATTTTTTGACGTATCCATCATATGTAATTGCCTTGTCGAGTAATCTTCATCGCTTTCACCTTGCTGCAAAATTTGCTTTGTAGGGAAAATTTCATGAAAGTCCTGTATTTTCGCAAGACCATATGAAAGAGGAGTTGCTCTGCCCATTCTTACAGTTGTCAGCATAAACGTCCCTTTTTCATGGTATCCATCTTCTACTTTAATAATAGGCGCAAGTTCTTCTGCCATTCCAGGCTTTGTAATGTAGTACGGCAAAGGATAAAAACAAAGCATTGCCACCACTGCAATAACAGCCAAATATACCAAAATTCTAATTCTAGATTTCACTTTTTTTGTTCTCCTTCCAATGATCAATTGCTTGCAGGATAGAAGGCAACTGCTCATGTGCTGCTTGTTCACCAATTGAAATCATTTCTTGAATGTTTGTAAACGCTCTGGAACTAAAAGTATCGAGATTAGGACGAATCATAATGTCTGAAGCAATGGTCCGATGAGCTACTAGCTCATCTTGCAAAATATCTAGACTTTGCATAATGACATCAAAAATAGAGCTAATTTCTGCATTCACTTTCGCTTTTGATACATCGACTCCAATGACAATATCAGATCCCATTTCTTTTACAACCGACACAGGAATACGGTCTACTACCCCGCCGTCTACAAGCAATCGTCCATCAATTACTTCGGGAGCAAAGATTCCTGGAATTGAAATGCTTGCTCTCACCGCTTCAGCGATAGGTCCTTTTTTAAACACCACTTTCTCTCCTGTTTTCAAATCTGTCGCTACAATGGCAAACGGTATAGATAGCTGTTCAATGGTTCTATTTTGCGTAAAGGTGCGAACCAACGATTTTACTCTGTTGCCCGTAATAAATCCCATTTTAGGCACGGTAAAATCCAAATAATACTTTCGTTTGAACGTTAGCGCCATTTTATAAAGAGTTGCCAGTTCAATACCTGACGCATATAGTGCACCAACTAAAGCTCCCATGCTGCTGCCAGCTAGAAAATCAATAGGAATGTTATTTTCTGTTAGCGTTTTGATTACTCCTAAATGTGCAAAACCTCTAGCTCCACCTGAGCCTAACGCAACTCCTATTTTTGGGCTTTCCACTTTACCTGCCCCCTCGTTTTACCTTATAGACTTCTAAAAATGTAAAAACATTTGATGAGCTTCTCTATCATTGTTGCCCTGTCTTCGGTAGGACTATTCTTCATTTTGAATTTGTTCATTTAGTATGAAGCTAAAGATATGTTTTGCTCAATGCACAGTGGTTATTAAGCATTATACTATACTGAAGGTTGTTTTAAGAAATTCTTGCTCTTCGCTTGCTGCGTATACGTTTTTTTACTCCTTGACTATCTTAGAAGTGCACTGATTTATGTATATGAATTGTATTTCCAAATGTGACAAGACGCCTTTTTATTCAGTATGAATTTATTTTCTCCTTACTCACAGGCATAAAGTCGATGCATAGCTTCGTATATTGATATATAGAAGAACTTGTACATTTGCCTAAAACTCCTCATTTCATTCATATCAAAATGACGTGAGCTTAGAAAAGGAGATGAATCGTTCATTGAATAAATCGATGGTGAAAACACTTCTGCTCGGGACGAGCGTAACGCTTCTCGCTATTGCGCTTATTGTATATCCAAAAGAAGCGCTAGAAGGTTCAGTAAGAGGTCTCAACACATGGTGGAAGGTCGTCTTTCCTTCTCTGCTGCCCTTTTTTATTGTTTCAGAAATGCTTATTGGGTTTGGCGTAGTGAAGTTCATTGGGATCTTATTAGAGCCGTTTATGAGGCCTTTATTTCGAGTACCTGGAGTAGGGGGTTTTGCTTTAGCAATGGGCATGGCTTCTGGGTTTCCTTCAGGTGCAAAAATCACTTCCCGGCTGCGTCAAGAAAAGCAGCTAACAGCTATCGAAGCTGAAAGACTCGTATCATTTACTAACTCATCTAACCCTATTTTTATTTTTGGAGCTGTGGCAGTTGGCTTTTTCCACAATCCAGCTGTCGGTATCATATTAGCTCTCTCACATTACATAGGGAATATTTGTGTAGGATTGGTGATGCGTTTTTATGGATCAGCAAAACCGAAAGGACAAGTAACTCAAAAACCTTCTTTATCGTTAGCTTTTCATGAAATGCATAAAACGCGTTTAAAAGATAAGCGTCCTATCGGGAAGCTTCTAGGAGATGCGGTTACTTCTGCTGTTCAATCTCTCTTAATGATTGGCGGTTTTATCATTTTATTTTCTGTATTAAACAAACTTTTATATGTTACTCATATCACGGCCGTTTTAAGCAGCGGTCTAGCTTATTTATTTTCCCTCTGTCATATAGGGACTGAACTGAGCCTCCCCTTTATTTCAGGGCTTTTTGAAATCACGCTAGGAAGCCGTCTAGCAAGTGAAGCGCCTGACACGCTGCTGTTTCATCAAATTATCATCGTTAGCTTTGTATTAGGCTTCAGCGGTTTCTCCGTTCAAGCACAAGTGGCTAGTATACTCGCAGAAACAGATATTCGATTTTTTCCGTTTTTTATTGCACGCATTTTTCACGGCTTTTTTGCGGTAGTATTCACTACCTTTCTATGGGGTCCTCTTCGAGAATCCATTACTACTTTTCAAGCATCAGAAGGAGCACTGCCGGTTTTTTCTCACTTGGAGTCCATTACGATTCTATCGCAGTGGCTAAACGTGTACGGTCCGCTCTTAACGATTTTTACGCTATGCTGCTATATTTATATATATTCAAAACGAACGTTTCTTCATCGTTCCTAGTAAAAAAAGAACGTGACGTTTTCTTATCGGCAAAGAAAACGTCACGTTCTTTTTTATCTTATTTTTGAGACAGCTGTTCAAATTTTTCCGCAAGCGCTTCTCTAACAGGGGGAGGAACTAATTCAGAAATATTCCCGCCATATTTAGCTACTTCTTTTACAATACTAGAACTTAAAAACGAGTATTGATTATTTGTCATCATAAATAACGTTTCGATCTCTTTATCTAATACGCGATTTACAGATGTGATTTGCATTTCGTACTCAAAATCCGATACCGCACGCAAACCTCTTAAAATGGTCTTTGCCTGCTTTTCTTTTGCATATTCCATTAATAATCCGCTGTACGACTCGACTACCACATTAGGAAGTGATTTTGTTACTTCTTTCAGCAAAGCTACTCGCTCTTCCCCTGTAAATAGAGGACTTTTTGAAGAGTTATTTAAAACAACCACATAAATCGTATCAAATACATTTGCGCCTCGTTTAATAATATCAAAATGTCCATTTGTAACTGGATCAAAGCTTCCTGGACAAACAGCTATACTGCCCATACGTATCCCCTTTCTACATCTAACAGCTCATTGATTTATTCAACTGATTCTTCTTTTTTGTATGTATAAATAGAAACACCAATGATACCGTACGTTTCGCTTTTTATTTTTTCAAATAAACCAATCTCATTATCTAAATGTACATCATGAGAATGCTCCGCTACAATAATTCCTGTTTTTGCTAGAAGGTTTTCTTCACTTACCGTTTCGATAAGCGCTTTCAACTTTTGTGCTTTATACGGTGGATCAAGCAAAAGTAAATCGACAGTCAGCTCCCTTTTCTTTATCGCTTTCAGTGCACGTTCTGCATCATTTCGATACACTTCAGCGCGGTCTTCTAACCGGCAAGATGCTAAGTTTGCTTTAATCGTCTGAATCGCTTTGCCATCCCGATCCACAAAAATGACTTTATCTATTCCTCGGCTTAGAGCTTCAATTCCCAAGCCACCGCTTCCACCGAACAAATCAAGAGCTGTTCCACCTTCAAAAAACGGTCCAATCATATTAAAAATAGCTTCTTTCACCTTATCTGTTGTAGGGCGGGTTGAGTATCCTGGAACCGCCTTTAACGCATGGCCTTTATATAAACCTGCTACTACTCTCATCCTTATCACTACCTTACTTTTACTTCCTTATTCTTCATTATCCTAACATATTTTGAATTACAAAGACTAGCAAAAATCCTCAATTTATTCAATGCTGTATACATTCTGTGCAATAACCCAGCAGCTTGCTTTTATGCTGGACTTTTATGACCGTGTCCTTAGATACACTGATTCTTTTCTAGAAGATACACCTATGAAGATCATTCGGCATTTCGTTCATAGAAGATTTCCTTTACTTTAATATGTCATAATAAACGTAAATTTACCCTTTTTCTCTGTCATGTTATCAGTCTTTTATGTATGAAAAAGTGAATTTCACAACACAGGTATATGAACGTCTAAAACGGACATACTGACTAGTAACAACATCATCTAACCGATGTTGTTGCCAACCGCGGAGAAGACTTACGTTTCCCCATAAGTTCTTCCTCCGGTTTCTCCTCTCCCTTTGCCTTCATCAAGGTGCTTGTAATCGCAGAGGTGATTACACCCCTTTATTGAAGGGCCCTACAATGAGTAGTTGTAGGGATTTTTTTATTTACTCTTAAAATATTCAATGATACATTAAACTACGTGAGTTTGCTTTTTTAATACATAAAGGGGGAAATACATATGATTCAGCGTTTTATTGAGCTCGGAGAAGGGTATTCAGATATTTATGAGCTGTTAGAGATTGTCAAAAGTAACAAACACCGTCTTGCTCATCTTATTATGCTGCGAACAGTAAAAGAAGATCGACCAGTAGCTTCTTTTGTCGCTGTCTTGCATCCAACAGCTGAAGGGAATTTCCAACCGCTTTACGTTTGCCGAGAAGGAATTGTTTTAAAACAAAACGACAGCAAGCGCGTTGAGTTATTTAAACAAGCTGCTGAGGAAGCGGGAAAAGAAATTGTGGTACTCGATGTCAAACCATCTACTACATTTCCAGAAACAGCACTATACTATCAGCACCTTATTGGCATTTTGCGAATGAACCGCTTTATTCCGCCAATGCAATAATCTCATCCCTGCCTATTCATTTGCCAAGGGCAAGTAAAATAAAAAAAGGAATGTACATCACATTCCTTTTTTGTTTAAATTCCTATCTTATAGTCATATTCCTTCGCCTTATCCGGCTTTGAATTTTCGAATTCTGTTTTTAAAAACGGCCGATAAGAAGGATCTACTTTCTTCACAAAAGGTAGAGACTGAAGTTTATGGATTGTTTTTTCAATGCCATCTTGGTTGCAATATAAGACAACATACTTTAATTCTTTAGATACGTAATGTACATTTCCGTACTTTCGCAATGCTTTTGCTTGCTTAACAGAATGCACATACGCCACAATTCCTTGACGTTCAACAAACATATTTAGTTCCCCTTTTGCATACGTTATATTGGTTTTCTTTATCATAAATTCTTTTATATGAAGTAGGTGCTTTATGTATGAATTTAGATGATATCTGGATGCTCTTTCTTACTCATTTTAACGAGCAGAGAGCTATTGAACAAGTCATTTTCAAAAAAATCACAAATATACCCTTTTTGTATATAAACACATCAATTGAGCGTAGAAAAATAGATGAGCTTCTAGAAGCTTCATCTATTTTTGCTACATCCAATACAAATGCTACGTGGCGCTCAACTTTTGTCAGAAGTCAGCACCTTACTTATGTTTATCAGCACAGGTTTTACGTTCCACAGCGTAAAATGGCCTGCTGCGGAAATTCCTGTGCTGATTGCGTTCGATTTATACAGTGAACGGCTTATGCGCTGCACCCACAGCTTCCACCAGATCCGCAGCCACCGCCGCAGCTGCTTCCCGTATCAAAAAACGGATTTCCCGTCGGTACTTTCACGTGCTCTGAAACAGCTTGACCAAGGATAACGCTAATTTCATCAAGCAGCTTTTGTAATTCATTTTCTGCTTTTTTGAACGCAGCGATTGTCACGTGTAAATCAACTTGACGCTTTACATCACGTACTTGTCTCGTAATGGTTTTATAATCAGGATGATATTTTCCAAATCGCTGAACATCCTCATACTGTTCCTTTATTTTCACAAATTCAGCAATTAATGCCTGTGCATGTGAATCTTTATTTAATCTATATAAACATTGACGATAGTTCTCGGCTACGTCTGATTGTAACACCATGTTCGCTACGTGATCAGACTCATCGAGTAATTCAACAGTTCTCATTGTTGTCAGCATGGCTGTGCACCTCCGTTTTTATCTTATCACGTTTTGGATCTAAAGAAAAAGAACTTGCTAAAACAGCTTACACTGATTTACTACAAGTTCTACTTTTTAACTATATAATTTCAACCGTAAAGGTATTCCTCACTTGATAACTTTCTTCTTTAGATTTCATCAGTTCAATCGTAACAGTATGAGATCCTTTTGGAAGATCACTTAAAACAAAGGCTGCTTGCTTCATTTCTTTAAATGGTTTTCCATCTACTGTGATTTGAAGGAATCCACTCTCTGTTGAAAATGAAAACCCGCTTAGAATACATTCGACGTATACGTTTTGTCCTTTCACATGCTGGTGTACCATCAGTGAAGGTTTTGTATTCATTGCACCAAACGTTTCAGCTGCACGCGGTTGAGAGGGAATTTTAGTTTCAGGTTTTGGTTTATCATGGTTGCATCCTAGCAGAGAAACTACACATAAGGCCGTCGTTAATAGTAAGCGCATAATACCATTCCTTTATCATTCGTTTCTCCATAGTGTTTACAAACTCTTTGTTTTTACTCATGACATGCAAAAATCTCTGCATCGCTATGTATGCAGAGATCATTGATTTTTCATGGACTGAAACATATGAAACATCATGTTTGCCATTTGAATCGAATTCGAAAACTTTTCGACTTTATGAGGAATCGTTTGTTTGTAGTAGTGCTTGGATTCTAATTCAAATTTCTCGAGTTCTTCAGGATTTCTAGATAAACGCCGGTACCACATTGGCTGTTCACGAACGAAGTCGTTGAGTTTAGGACGAGACTGCATATACTCGTATATATCTTTTCTCATTGCGTTTAATCTTTCCTAAAGCCAAATGGATTCCCTGGCCCGGAAGCTGCTCCTCCACCGGATGGCTTAGATGGCTGAAATTGCTGCAGTACTTGTTGAATATTCGAAATAGCTGAATTTACATTTGTGATATGATTTTGCATTTGATTCAAGTCCATGTTTTTCAGCGAGGATACAATTGTACCCATAATATCTTTTTTCTCCTCTGTTGCAGCAGCTGGTTCAGCCTTTGCACTTTCTTCTGAACGATATGCCTCCCACATTGGATCTTCTGCACCGAATAAATACCAATCTTCATAAAGCTCTTTCCACGTTTTTTGCTGCTTTCGAACCTGTTCTACTAATTTGGGATGTGATTTTACAAATTGTTTAAATTCCACAACGGACGGATGAAGCTCTCGTTTGGTTTCCTTCACAGTCACTCACCTCATACTTAAATATAGCCTACTATATCTTAGAAAAAGAGAGCTCGTTTCGTGCGCCTATTTCAAAAATTTTTTATAGCTGTTTTTTTGAAGAAGCACGAACTGTGAACCAGTATGTAATGAAAATAGATAAAATGCTTAGCCAAAATGTAAAATAACCAATTTCAGACATATACGCATTGAGCATGCTGTATCTTGGCATCATAGAAAAAACGTAATCAATGATATCATTATGTACGGCCCATACAGCGGCAACAGCTATATGCCATAATTTAATCCGGTAAAACGGTACGTATAAAAGCCCTTGAAAAGCCATTGCTGCATGAGAAGCCATTAACATAAGCATCATCCAATCAATGTATCCTGTTAACACATAGACCAATACATTCATTACGACGGCCCAAATCCCGTATTTAAACAGCGTGATCATTGCTAAAGCTTCAAACAATGAAAAATGCTTTCCAAGTAAAAGACCGATAAGTACAATAACAAAAAACAAGCTTGCCGTTGGACTATCAGGCACAAATAATAAAAACTTCTTAGGCGTTTCCGCTAATTGGCTTCCATACCAAATATATCCGTAGATTGTTCCTAGTATATTCACGATCAGCAGAAGCGTTAAAAAACGCTTATCTTTTAAGGTATACCATAACCAAGCCATTTAGAAAGTCTCCTTTACATTTAATCTCTTCTTTATTATGTACAGTTTTTGAACAATAGCAAGCACCTATCTCATTGATGTAAACCACAGCATTAAATAAATTCAAAAAAAAACCAGCCCTTTGGCTGATTTTCACTATTCTTTCCCTAAGTTGCCGACAAATTCCGAGAGCGTTTTCAATTCTTTATCTGAACCTTTGAAAACACCTTTTGGCATATTGCCTTTACCATTTTTTGCGATATTGGCGATTTCTTCAGGAGATAAATCAATGCCTGTTAAAGCCGGGGCCGCAGGGCCTCCCTGTAAGTTATCACCATGACAGGTCAAGCACGTTTGTTCTTGCATGATTTTGTAGCCTTCTGAATTTTTGTCAATTGCTACTTCTTCTCTAATTTTCCCTTGCTCTTCACGCGCTTTCCAATCCACCTGTGTCGCTGACTGCCACGTTAGGAAAAAGACTGCTGCTATAGCCAAAAGCATGAATCCTGTTGCAAGCGGCCTCTTAGCTGGTCTTCTTTCTGGCCCTCGATCAATGAACGGAGCAAGCATTAATGCGCCAAATGCAATCCCTGGAATAATAAATGCACCTATAATATTATATGGACCAGAAGCAAATGAATATTTAAGCAATTGATATAGGAACAAAAAATACCAGTCAGGAAGAGGCAAGTACCCCGTATCAGTCGGATCGGCAATACGTTCAAGAGGAGATGGATGAGCGATGGTTAAACATAGATAACCGATTAAAAAAACTGCCCCTACCATCCATTCTTTTAGTAAAAAGTTTGGCCAGAATGCTTCTGTTTTCCCTGGAAATTCAGAGTAATCTTTTGGAATATTGGGTTTTCGTTCTGCAGGAACACGTGAATCTCCAACAAACTTCATCCCTTTACCACGATGCATGTTCTCCCTCCTTTTTCTCACTGTTCTAGTGAAAGTACTAACAACGGAGTATGTGCTTGATGCATATGATGACTAGTGTGATTGACTAATTGAATAAAGCGTATAAAATTTTATAGTGGTCCTGAAATTCCTTGTTTACGAATCATTAAGAAGTGGGCACCCATTAAGCCAAGTAGAGCTCCGGGTAAAAAGAATACGTGAATGGCGAAAAAGCGAGTTAGTGTTTGAGCACCAACGATGTCTGGATGTCCTGAGAGTAATGTCTTCACTTGCTGGCCTATAATTGGTGTGGATTCGGCAATTTGCAAACCTACTTTCGTTGCAAATAGCGCTTTCATATCCCACGGCAACAAATAACCTGTAAAACCTAAACCTAACATAACAAAGAAAATTAACACACCCACAATCCAGTTTAACTCGCGGGGTTTTTTGTATGCTCCTTGGAAGAAAACACGAAGTGTATGTAAAAACATCATGACGATAACCAAACTTGCTCCCCAGTGATGCATACCTCGAACAATTTGTCCGAAAGCGACTTCATTTTGCAGATAATAAACGGATTCCCATGCATTTTTTATATCTGGTACATAATACATGGTTAAAAACATGCCTGATAAAATTTGAATAACGGTAACAAAAAACGTTAATCCACCAAAACAATACACAAATGCTGAAAAGTGATGTGCAGGATTTACGTGCTCTGGCACTTCATGATCGGCCACATCTCGCCATAAAGGAGTAATATCTAGCCGTTCATCCACCCAGTCATAGATTTTATTCAACATTTTCTATGCCCCTCCTTGTGGTTTGGCTTTTCCTAGATATAACGTACCGCCTTTTACTTTTTGAACGTATACATCTAACGGTCCCATCGGTGGTGTCCCCGGTACATTTTTACCGCTTTTTTCATACATTCCCCCATGACAAGGGCAGTAGAAACGGTGTGGATAGTTTTTGTCACCAGCCCAGTTAACCGTACAGCCTAAATGCTTACAAATTGGTGACAGCGCGACGATTTCACCTTTATCAGTTTTGTACACCCAAGCCGATCTTGGCTCTTCTGATTTATGCCACGCATCCACTTGCTTGATTTTAAAATCGACACGTTTCGGCTCTTTTGTAATGTCTTTAACCTGCGCTACAGCTACTAAATCCTGACCCGCTTCTTTTTCTAAAATTGGATCTACTGCAAAGCGCACCATTGGCATTAACATTCCAGCAGCCATGAATCCCCCTACACCAGTGAGCGTATAGTTTAAAAACTGTCGTCTTGATACCCGATCACCCATGCTTTTCCCCCCTTTAAAAAAGTTCAGTCCAGAGAATTTTGGACACATGATGGACCATTCTATTAAACTAGGACATAATCATGATATATTAATATTTCTGGAAGGTCAATACAATAAAAACCTAAAACATGGAAATAATCTTTATTTTTCTAAATTTTTTGTCATTATTTTGCGTGCGCTTCCATTACTTATTCTACAGTCTTTTTAAACACTCCATTTCTCTACAAAAATCGGTAAGAGCTGTTGAACTTGTTCATGGATGAGCGTATACTTATGCGACTCATCTATATGCTCAAGAGGTAAAGCAGGTATCCAAATGCAGTGCGCCCCTATTTCTTTTTCAAACTGCAGCCAGTCTCGGTCGCTAGTAAGCACAAAAAGATGTTTGACTTCATTGTCATTTATATGCTCATTCCAACGAAGTAATGTTTCATAAACAGCAGCTACTCCATCTTTTTTTAAGTATGTAAAACTAGGTGTTAAAATCACTCTTCCTTTAAATTGCCTTTCTAACTCTTCAGTAAGAGCAGTCGTATATTCACTCATAGATGCAGTAAGCTTTAAATCTTCTCCGAAATCAATCGGAATAAGCGGAACCAATACGGTATCAACATAACTTTTGGATTGTAGGTACACATCCATTTCCTTGGCCTGAAGCTTCAACTTCCTTCTCCTCTCAGCAAGCCCGCTAAAGCTTGTCTTATTTATTTTCCAAAATGAATAAGGAGATAAAAAAAGAGATTGACCTTTTCCTAAGAAGCTAGCCAATCCCTCGTTTATCTACTGTACATAATGGTTATTTAAATATTCGCTTAAGCGCTGAAATTCTTCTTTATCGTTTTCATCTAATGCTTTATCAATTAGTTCCATGATTTTTGATCGCTGAAACTTCTGAATAGATTCTTCCAATATTTGCTCAGCTAATACTCTGTCTTTTTCATTTGTTTGATTAGCTTTTGGCATATACGGATTGTCTTCCAGTACAGCCACATATTGAGGCGATGAATACAACGATCGGAAGTTTAATTGAATATAAATGTCTTCTTCTCGATTCAAACGAATATCATGAAATGATTTTTCTGCATCGGTTGTCATGATATTTTCTTTATAAAAACGAAATGGAGGGTCTTCCACACAGTGCGTAGACATCACCATCCCGCGAGGACAAAACTGTGCTTGCTCAACGAAGTGAACTCGTTTCATCAATTGATCATGGCTCATCAAATAATTTAAAATCCATACACATTCTCTTCGCTTCAGCTGATAATTCGTTAAAAACCAGCGAACAAATTCTTTTTTCTCGTTGACAGTAACAGGGGTCGTCATATTCTCACTTCCCTCCTCTGTGTTTAAACTCTCAGTTAAAACACCTTTTACAGTTATTTATTCCACACGGCAGCAATAAAATCCTCTGAACTATTATTTATTCTTCTAATTGAAATAATATGTCTTGAATTTCATCTACTGTTGGATCTATTGCTAATAAGGCTTGGAAAATCTCCTTCGCTTTCGAGCGCTGTCCTTCTTCTAATAAGAAGTAGCCATACTCTTCTAAAAACGCATACTCTTCTTTAAAAACAGTGTATGCAGATTCGTAGTATTTTAGCGCTTCTTCATAATTTTCTAATTCCTGGTGAGCTTTTGCTAAATCCCATTCAAAATGAGGGTCATGCTCATTATATTCTTTGGCGTGCTCGATATTCTCTACTACATCTTCATATCTCTCTTGACTCATATAAAGTTTAGAGAGAGTTAAAATGGCTTCAATATACCCTGGATCTAGTGCAATCGCTTGTTGAAATGCCGATTCAGCCTCTTCTTCTAGACCGCGCTTTAATGCTATCTTCCCTTTAAAAAAGTAAAGTTCTTTTTGAAATTCATCCTGCGCAATACCTTCGTTGACAGCCACCGCAGCCTCTTCTAGCATCTCTTCATGTTCATATGATTTTGCTAAATATAAATAAAGAGAATGGTACTCACGGTCTAGCTCTTTTAGTTCTGTGAACTTTTCAATAGCAGTCTGATAATGACCTGCTTGATACGCTGAAATCGCATATTCAAATAATGTGTTAATCTCAAGCTTATCTTTTAGCGCTTGATCAAAGTAAGGAAGAGCTTCTTCGAACTGGCCGATACCTGCTAAACTTTCAGCTAATCGCTGACGAAGATCCGTGCCGTTAAATTCTTTTTCTGTTTTTAGCAGCGTTTGATAAAAAGGAATCGCCTTTTGATAAATTCCTTGACTGCTGTAAAATTCACCGAGCCCAAAATCTATAACCGGCTCATTTGGAAGCATTTTTTTCGCTTCCATTAACTTTTGCTCACTTACTTCACTAAGGCCTTGCATTTGATATAAATCAGCTACAAGAAGCAGAGCTGGCACGTAGTTATCATCTTCGCTGCTAATTTGATTTAAAATATGAATTGCTTCTTCTTCTTCTTCTAAATCAATAAGCATTTCAGCTTTTAATAAATACAGCTCGCCTTCTTCTGGGTATTTAGCGATGAGCTCGTCTATTAAAGGCAGCGCATCATTTACTAGTCCCCACTCTTGAAGCTGTTCAGCCATTAAAAATTTTTCTTCGTCTGTAGCTTTATCTTTCAATTCATGAATAAGGGCAAGACCTTTTTCAATTTCATTGGATTCTACGTAACCTATCGCGCGGTCTAGTTCTTTCACACACAATTCTCCTTTATTATTACATTCACTTTTTATATACAAATAAAACGAATTAATTTTCTATTTTTTCCAAACCAAAGCAAGCACACATGCTTCTATACACCATGATAAAATAGTTTGAGCGTTTGTTCAACAAATCAATTTGAATACGCTTACATTTTTCGAATAAAAATCCGAACGAGTTTGATTCTCTATCAAGAATATCAGTTCATCGTTCGGATTTCCCTTCAACCAAAATACGTTTGTCCCGGTCTTTTTCTTATTCGCTTAGTTTATCAAGATCTTCAAAGAAAGTAGGATAGGAGACGTGAATAGCTTCACTTCTCATTAGTGTTACCTCTCCCGTTGCAATGGCTGCTGCGACCGCAAGCATCATTCCAATTCGATGATCTCCATAGCTGTCTACTTCACCGCTTTTTAGAGCAGTCTTGCCTTCAATGATGAGGCCATCAGCTGTTGGAGTAACAGAGGCACCGAGCTTGCTTAACTCCGTTGCAACCGTATCGATACGGTTCGTTTCTTTTACTTTTAATTCTTCGGCATCTTTAATAACCGTTTTCCCATTCGCCTGAGTCGCCAAAAGAGCAATCACTGGAATTTCATCAATTAAACGAGGAATTAAATCCCCCCCAAGTTCAATCCCTTTCAACTGAGACGTTTCAATAGTCAAATCGCCAATTGGCTCTCCATTTTGAATACGTTCATTAGAAATTGTAAGACGTGCACCCATTTGCTGAAGCACATCAATAATACCTGTTCTTGTAGGATTGAGTCCGACGTTTTTCAAAACGATTCGGCTGTTTGGAACAATGGCTCCTGCAACAAGAAAGAACGCCGCTGAAGAAATGTCACCAGGTACGTAGACATCCGTTCCGCGCAGAGATTGTCCTCCTTCAATGCTTACAGTCGTTCCATCTACCTCTACGTCTACTCCAAAGGCGCGAAGCATACGCTCTGTATGGTCACGTGATGTAAAAGGCTCAGTTACTTTTGTTGTGCCTTCTGCATGAAGTCCCGCTAGTAAAATCGCTGATTTTACTTGTGCACTTGCTACAGGAGAATGGTAATGAATTGCTTTTAAAGCTCCTCCTCGAGTCGATAAAGGCGTATATTGGCCGTGCTCACGCCCATCAATCTTTGCACCCATAGAGCGCAGGGGCACCGTAACGCGGCTCATAGGACGCTTGGCAATCGACTCATCTCCAATTAGAGACGTATGAAATGGCACACCTGCGAGAATCCCAAGCATTAAACGAGTAGTCGTTCCTGAATTTCCTACATCTAGGATGGAAGCAGGTTCACTTAACCCTTCGATACCTTTACCTTCGATTTTGACATACTCGCCTTCTCTTTTAATCGATACGCCCATCTTTTCAAAACACGAAATCGTACTTAAGCAATCTTCCCCTGCTAAAAAATGATTAATCGTTGTTTTCCCTTCTGCCATCGCTCCGAACATCACAGCTCTGTGAGAAATCGATTTATCTCCAGGAATAGAAATTTCTCCTTGGAGAGATGAAAGATTCGTTTTTAATTGTTTTCCACTCATTTCATTCACGCCTTTCATACATTAAGAAATAAACGTCTGATATTGATGCTGATGGAGACACGCTCTTGCCCGCTTTCTATCTTCCTCTGTTTGAAAGCTCAAACGTAATACTCCGTATATGTCTTCTCGTGTTTCTAAAATTCGAATGTTTGTAATACTGATTTCATCTTCTGCTAAATAACCCGTTACTTCTGAAATAATCCCCGGATAGTCAGGAACATCCACATAGAGATCATAAAAGGATGGAATCGCTCCTTTTGTTCGTACAGGAAGCTGATCTCTAAATTGTTTTGCTTGTGAAAAATATGTATAGATATCGTTCGCGTCTTTTCGTTCGATCATATTTCGCACGTCGTTCATTTCTTCAAGCCAGTGGTCAAACATTGAAAGAAGCGCATCCTGGTTATGAAGCAAAATATCTCTCCACATCGCTGGACTGCTTGAAGCAATACGTGTAATATCACGAAACCCTCCAGCTGCAAGCTGCGAAACTAGCTGGTTGTCTTGTTGGTAATATTCTGCTTGATGAACAAGGCTTGCAGCAATAATATGAGGAAAATGGCTGATGACACCCGCTAATTTATCATGTTCTTTTGGTGACATCACAATAATTTTAGCTTTTGTACCACTTAGCAATTCCTTTAAACTGTCCAAAGCCTCCGAAGAAGTAGAAGATGAAGGTGTTAATACATACATGGCATTTTCAAACAAATGAGCTTTAGAAGCAGCTACTCCGCTTTTATGAGACCCAGCCATTGGGTGGCCGCCGATAAACTCAATGCCTTTAGCAATAAGAGCCTCCGCTGTCTTCACTACCTCTTCTTTTGTACTTCCTACGTCTGTGACGATAACAGACTGTTTGAGCGTAAAATGTTCTAACTGTTTTAGCACTTCCGCTGCTTGAGTAACCGGAATGGCAATAACAATATAATTCGCTTGCTCCGCGCCTTGTTGCAAAGAAGAAGCCGCTTGGTCAATTACACCTAGGGTTTTGGCAAGCTCCAGCTGCTCTTGATTAATGTCAAAACCTATTACATCAAGATGATGATGCGTCTTTTTTATATTAAGCGCCAGCGATCCTCCAATTAACCCCAAACCTATAACAAAAACATTTTCTGTCACTTTCCTTCACCTCATTGTGCATATGAAGATGAGAGTGTGAAATCACACTCTCATCTTTTACTATATTAGGTATTAAGCTTTCGCTGCTGCTTGATTAACAAACTGCTGAAGCAATTCAATAATTTGTTCATTTTGTTCTTTCGTTCCCACCGTAATACGAACGGAAGTTGGGAAGCCTAATGCATTCCCTGAACGAACGATAAATCCGCGCTGCAATAAAAATTGAAACACTTCATCGCCTTGACGGCCAAAATCAATTAGAACAAAGTTAGTGAAAGAAGGATAATAGTTTAAACCGTTCTTATCACAGAAAGCATAATATTGCTGCAAGCCTTCTTCATTTTTCTTTTTACACTCTTCAATGAACGCTTGGTCTTCAAGAGCAACGATTGCTGCTTTTTGAGCCATGCGGCTTGTATTAAAAGGTTCACGAGCCGGCTCAATTTTTTGTAGTAATGATTCGTTTGCAATACCGTAACCAATGCGCAAAGAAGCTAAGCCGTATGCTTTTGAAAATGTGCGAAGTACAATTAAGTTTTCGTATTCATTCAAAAACTCTACCGTATCCGGATAGTCGGCTTGATCTGCTGCATACTCAAAATAGGCTTCATCCATAACGATTAATGTATGCTTAGGAACTTGTTTCATAAAAGAAATTAACTCATCGCCCTTCACATACGTTCCCGTTGGGTTATTAGGACTGCATACCCACACAATTGTCGTATTTTCATCAATTGCACGAAGCATAGCATCTAAATCATGATCTCCGCCGCGCAGCGGTACTTCACGAATTTCTGCACCTTCAATTACGGCATTGTGCTTATATTGAGGAAATGACGGCGTCGGCATGACAGTATTTGTATCAGCCGATAGCAAAGCTCGGCAAATAATTTGAATGACTTCATCAGACCCATTTCCAAAAATCAGCTGATCTTGCTCTACGCCTACGTGCTTTGCTACTGCTGCACGCAGTTCAGCTGCATAGCCGTCTGGATAAAGCGCCATATTTTCGATTTCTGCAGCAATCGCTTCTTTTACTAAAGCAGAACTGCCGTAAGGATTTTCATTAGAAGCTAATTTTACAACGCGATCTAAATTAAATTCACGCTTTACTTCTTCAATTGGCTTACCTGGTTTATATGGAGATAAAGTTAGTAATTGTTCTTTTACCTTCAACGTGTTACACCTCGCATTTTTGTATAGGCGAAACGATGGATGCAACATACTCCTCAATTTGATTTAATCCGTCTCGGCGTGTATCCTTATTTAAAAGAACTTGTTCAAGCTGGCCAATTTTATTAACAATTGCACTTCCAATTACAATGCCGTCGCTATGTTCTTTTAACACCTCTACTTGTTCACTTGTTGAAATCCCAAAACCGACGGCCACCGGTATAGAAGCTGCTGCTTTCACATCTTCTAAAAAGGTGCCAATATCAGCTGGCAACGTAGAGCGAACCCCAGTAACGCCTAAAGACGACACGCAGTATAAGAAGCCCGTTGCATCTGCAGCGATTTTTTGAATACGCTCTTTAGATGTAGGAGCAACCATTGAAATGTACGCAACTTCATTTTCAGCGGCAAGCTCCCGGATACGGCCACTCTCTTCGTACGGTAAATCCGGAATTAGCACTCCATCTATTTCATTTTCTCGCATTAACGCGAAAAAGGATTCTAAACCTAATTGTAACACAGGATTAAAATAGGTAAAGAGAATTACCGGTATTTTCACACCTTTTTTTCTCATCACCGATACAAGCTTAATGGCTTTTGAAATAGACATACCGCCAGATAAAGCTCTTTTAGACGCCTCTTGAATAATTGGACCATCTGCTAAAGGGTCAGAATATGGTACGCCCAGCTCTAAAATAGAGGCACCTTGCTTTTGCAAAGACAAAGCAATTTCCACCGTTGCATCTTCATGAGGATCTCCTGCTGTAATAAATGGAATAAACAATGTTTCATGTTTAGGTAGTCTCGCTTCAAACGTATTCATGTTCTTCTTCCTTCCCTTCTAGCAAGTTTACTAATGTATGAACGTCCTTATCTCCTCGACCTGACAAGCAAATTAAAATGGTTTCTTCTTTCGTCATGCTTTTAGCCAGTTCAAATGCTTTTGCCAGCGCATGGGCGGACTCAATAGCCGGGATGATTCCCTCTGTTTTCGCCAGCAGCTGAAGAGCTTCGATTGACTCATCATCCGTTACACTTTCATATTCTACTCGTCCAATAGATGAAAGGTGAGAATGCTCTGGACCGATACCTGGATAATCCAAACCTGCTGAAATAGAATAAGGCTCTGTAATTTGACCATTTTCATCTTGAAGTAAATACGTGAGCGTTCCGTGAATAACACCTTTTGTGCCTTTAGCCATTTTAGCAGCATGGAGGGCTGTATTTAGTCCTTTCCCTCCTGCTTCTACGCCGATCAAGCGTACATTTTCTTCTTTAATAAAATCATAAAACATTCCGATTGCATTACTACCGCCTCCAACGCATGCCACGACAGCATTTGGAAGTTTGCCTTCTACCGCTGTAAACTGTTCTTTTGCTTCTTCTCCAATAATTTTTTGGAAATCTCGAACCATTTTAGGATAAGGATGCGGTCCAATGGCCGAACCAATTAAGTAAAAATGATCTTCACAATGTTGAACCCAGTAGCGAATTGCTTCATTTGTTGCATCTTTTAGCGTTTTTGTTCCAGAAGTTGCAGGAATGACTTCCGCTCCTAGAAGCTTCATGCGAAAGACGTTCAACGCCTGACGTTCAATATCTTCTTCTCCCATGAATACTTTACATTCCATTCCGAACTTTGCAGCTACTGTAGCTGTAGCTACCCCGTGCTGACCCGCTCCTGTTTCAGCAATAATTTTTGTTTTCCCCATCCGTTTAGCAAGTAAAATCTGTCCAATGGCATTATTGATTTTGTGAGCACCCGTATGATTTAAGTCTTCACGTTTTAAATAAATTTTTGCTCCGCCGAGCGTTTCGGTAATATTATCAGCGTATGTTAAAGCCGTTGGTCGCCCAGAGTAGTTGACGAGTAAAGACAGATACTCATCTTTAAATGCCGGATCTTTCATTGCTTGATTCAAAGCTGCTTCTACTTCTTCAAGTGGTTTCATTAATGTTTCAGGTACGTATTTTCCGCCAAATTCACCAAAGCGGCCAAATTCATCAGGATGATTGTATGTCATAGTATGATCTTCCTTTCAATTTCTATAATTTTTGTATAGTCCTTCGTTCCATTTGTTTCAATACCGCCAGAAATATCAATCGCCCCAGGCTTGTAGGGTAACAAGTTCTCAATGTTACAAGCATTGATTCCTCCAGCAATAAAACATTTTTTACCTAATCTTTGGGCAGCTGATTCATACTGAGGAACGAAGCTCCAATCAAAAGCAACGCCCGTTCCTCCAAATTGTTCTTTAACCTTGCTATCAATTACATACCCGTCAGCTTCTTCATATACATGCATTTGCTGCAGCGTTTCTTTATTGTGAGGGAGTGCTTTCCACACTTCATATCCACGCTGCTTTAACTGACGTACGTCCGCAGCTGTTTCTTGCCCATGGCACTGAATTACATCTAAATTTGTTAGGGAGGCAATTTCAAGTATTTGATCAACCGGTGTATTAACAAATACCCCTACTAGCGAGACTTGTTTTTTTATTTCATCCGTTACAAACTCATTTACTTGTTCAGGCTTTACATATCGTTTACTTCTTGGATAGAAAATAAAGCCAATGTGAGTAGCAGCCGAACTTTCGATTAAAGCTATATCTTGTTTTGATCGAATACCACAGTACTTAATGAGCATATTCACTTTCCCCAAACAGCTTTTCAATCGCTTTGGTTTGATTATCCTGCCTCATAAGCGATTCCCCTACTAAAATAGCTTTTGCTCCCGCTTCTTTTACGTAGGAAACATCATCGTATAAGTAAATTCCGCTTTCACTCACTAACAGCTGATTTTTCGGAACGTGCTTAGCGATTTCTTTGGTCTGCTGCACGCTGGTTTCAAACGTGTGAAGATTTCGATTATTAATGCCAATAATCTTCGGGGTAAATACAGCTAGCAGCTTTTCAAGCGTTTCTAGAGAATGCACTTCTACTAAACAATCTAACTCTTTTTCAGCAGCTTGAAGATAAAGCTCTTGCAATTTTAACGGTTCAAGTGCTTCTCCAATGAGTAAAATAGCATCAGCACCGATTCTTGCACTTTCTTCCACTTGAATGGAATCAATGATGAAATCCTTGCGAAGCACAGGGATAGAGACATGCTGTTTAATGTCACTTAAAAACGTTCGATTTCCTTGAAAATAGTGCTGATCTGTTAACACAGACAAAGCATCTGCTTTCCCTTTCTCGTAGGCTTTAGCAATTTCCACAGGCTGAAAATTCTCTTTTATTAATCCTTTGGAAGGAGAAGCTTTTTTCACTTCTGCAATAAGAGCCAGCTCTCGATTCGGATTTGATAAAGCGTCTAAAAATGATCGTTTTGCAACATTTTGCTGTTCGGGTAACTGTAAGTTTTGAATTTCTTCTTTTTTTGTTTCAATAATTTTATTGAGCATGTTCAACCACCTTTTTCGATTTCAATCGTTGTAATTGTGTGTATGCAGCACCTGATTCAATTGTTTCCAAAGCTACAGCTACTCCTTCTTCAAAAGTAGAAACGTTTCCGCTAACGTAAATAGCTGCAGCAGAGTTCAACACGACTGCGTTTTTAGCAGTTACATTGCTTTTATTTAAAAATAGCGATTCAATAAGCTCGGCACTCGATTTTGCATCTTCTACCACTAAGTCTTCAAGCTTCCCTCTCTGTAAGTGTACATCCTCTGGTGCAAGCGTATATTCTGTAATGACATTGCCCTGTACTTCTACAACGTCCGTTACATCAGTGGCACTGATTTCATCCAAACCGTCTCTGCCCGCAACCAGAAGGACGTGGTTAGCTCCAAGTACAACAAGCGCTTCTGCTAATTTTCGTGCAAGCTCAATGGAATAAACGCCAATTACTTGCTTTGTGCAGTTAGTAGGGTTTGCTAATGGACCTAATGCATTAAAAACCGTTCTAAATCCTAATTCCTTTCGAGTAGCAGCAACGTGCTTCATAGCTGGATGATAAAGCGGCGCAAACAAAAAGGACATGTTGAGGTCAGCCACCGCATTTTTCACTTCTTTTTCATTTCCTTGAATCCATATATCCAGATGTTCTAACACGTCGGCACTTCCGCTTTTAGAAGATACGGCGCGGTTCCCGTGTTTCGCAACCTTTACTCCGGCAGCAGATGCCACAATCGCACTAGCCGTCGAGATATTAAACGTAGAGGCGCCGTCTCCCCCCGTACCGCATGTATCTACTACGTTTAATTCTTCTAGAGAAATAGCATTCATATTATTTTTCATACCTCGGACAAAACCGACAATTTCATCGACGGTTTCTCCTCGGTACGTTAAGATGGTTAGCACGCTAGCGATTTGAGCTGCCGGGACTTTTCCGTTCATAATATCATTCATAATTTTTTCTGCTTCTTCCGCTGAAAGTGACTCACCGCGCAAACACTTTTTTAACAATTCTTTAAACATATACATCCTCCTTTTTATCATAGATGTCTTGGGCCAATTGAATTGTTTTGATTAAAGCGCTGGCTTTATTGCGAGTTTCTTTCCACTCAAGCTCCGGTTTTGAGTCAGCAACCACTCCTGCTCCAGCCTGGATATAAGCGGTCTGGTCTTTCAAAAGAATGGTCCGAATCGCAATGCACGAATCAATGTTTCCATCAAATCCGAGATATGCTACGGTTCCTGCATATACATTTCGCGCAACTGGTTCAATTTCATTTAAGATTTGCATCGCTCGCACTTTTGGAGCGCCAGATACGGTACCCGCTGGAAATGCAGAAAGCAGCGCATCAATGGGATGTACTTTTTCGTTAAGGCGCCCTGTCACTTTAGAAATCAAGTGCATGACGTGCGAAAAGTTAGCCTGCTGCATTAATACTGGTGTTTGGACACTTCCATACTGTGCAACTCGGCCGATGTCATTTCTTGCTAAGTCCACGAGCATATAGTGTTCTGCCCGCTCTTTTTCATCGTTAATTAAGTCTTCGTATAAGCGCGCATCTTCTTCTGCATCCCTGCCACGTCTTCTCGTTCCTGCAATCGGATGAATTTCTAAATGGCCGTTTTCAATTTGAATCAACCGCTCAGGAGAACTTCCAATTAGCTCCACGCCTTTTACTTTCACGTAAAATAAATAAGGAGACGGATTAACTAATCGCAATACTCTGTAAATATCAAATCCAGCTACGGTCGTATCAATTTGAAATCTCTGCGACAATACGGCTTGAAAAACATCTCCGCTTTTAATGTATTCCTTAATTTTTTCCACATCTTGCACAAATTTATCTTTTTGGTATGACGATGTCACGCCTTCAAAGCTAACTTCGCGCTGCTCGCTTTCAAACATCATTGGCTTTTCTTTCACCGTCTGCGCTATTCTTTCAACATATCGATTGATCTCTGCTAAAGCTTCACCGTATTTTTCTTTTTTCTGCTGCTCTTTGTCTTGCTCATTAAGCTGAATGTAGTGAATCACCATAAGCTCTTTTGTTTGATGATTGTACGCAAGCATCGTTTGACAATAGATAAAGTGAAAAGTAGGCATGTTCAAATCGTTTTGAGCATGTACGTTTACTTTTTCAATTTGCGATACTGCGTCGTAGCTGATAAACCCTACTGCTCCTCCTTTAAAAGGAAGTGCAAGGTCTGGTACTTTCACTTTCAGCTCTTGCTGAATTTTACAAAATACCTCTTTAAAGCTGTCTCCTTGCAGCACAGGTTGAAGCTGCTTGTTTTTTGCTAGATAGGTTCCGTTCTCTTCTTCTACATACAAAAATGGATTCAAGCCAATAAAAGAATAATTGGACCATGGTGATGATTCATCATTACTTTCAAGTAAATATACAGCTTCATCTTTTACCTGTTGAAAAAGATCAACAGGTGTCATGCTATCGATAAATATTTTTTTTATGATTGGAATGGTTAAATACTTTGTAGAGTCTTCTAAAAAAGAAGTATACGTGTTCGTCATATCTTTCAATCCTCCATTTCATGGAGAATGAGAATAGATGAGGTGATATAAAAGAGGATATAATAAATAAACCCAAAGACACATCAAAAATGGGCCTTTGGGTATACGAATGGTAAAATTCACTCAACTAAACTCTGCTCAACTGTCTCATTCTCGTCTACCCTAATCTCAACTAAACTGTCTATTGTTTTCTCATAACTAAAATCTCTAAACTAACTTGTTACCAATTGTAGTACGTTTCAAATTCATTTGTCAACTACTATCTACTTGGCTTTTGAAGAAACTACGCTTGAAGCTCTTCATTCAGCAGCTTAAGAATTACTTCATCTTCTACTTGTTGAACAAAAGGTTTTCCTATACCTTCAAGCAGTACCATATGAACATTGCTTGATTTGGACTTCTTGTCTGCTTTCATTCTCACGAGCAGCTTTTCAGCTGAAAGGTGGTTTGGAACAGACGTCTCATAGCCAAATTTTTCAAACCATTTCGCAATTTCAGCTACAGGGAACTCGCTTTTCTCAAGCGTATTGCTGACTTTCATAGCAAACAGCATCCCAATGGCTACGCCTTCTCCGTGACTGATTTGTCCATAGCCGCACTCTGCTTCGATCGCATGACCTAACGTATGTCCAAAGTTCAGATGAGCGCGAACGCCAGCTTCTGTCTCATCTTCTTTTACAACAGATGCTTTGACTAAAATACCGCTTTGGATAGCATAAATTAATTTTTCATCTTGTAAATCAGTCAGCGATTGTATATTTTGCTGAAGCCATTCATAAAATGCTTCATCGTGAATAAAAGCGTGTTTAATCACTTCTGCAAAACCGGAACGCCACTCTCTTTCAGGAAGCGTTTTAAGAAGATCAATGTCATAAACAACCGCTTCAGGCTGATAAAAAGCGCCAATCATATTTTTTCCAAGCTCATGATTAATGGCTACTTTACCACCTACAGCACTATCGTGAGCAAGAAGCGTCGTTGGCACTTGAATAAAAGAAATTCCTCTCATATATGTAGCGGCTACAAATCCAGCTAAATCGCCAACTACCCCTCCGCCGAAAGCAATAACGAGCGCATTGCGGTCAAGCTGCTGCTCGAGCGCAAATGTCTGACAATCGTAGTAATGTTGAAATGACTTTGCATGTTCACCGCTTGGCACTACGTATTTAGCCACTTTAAACTGCGTCTCAACCGCTTTTACAACCGCTTCTCCATAATATGAATCTACGGCTGAATCAGTGATGATTAACACCGACGACAGATTGGGTTTTACACTCTCAATAATAGAAGGCAACTTTTCAATTAATCCATTTCCTAAATAAAGAGGATATGTTTTCGATAAAGTTTGAATATCAATTTGCAACATTAAAACTCCCTCGCATGTGCACGCATTTTCTCAATATTTTCAGCAATTAAATCAATTCGGTCTTGTCCAAACTGTTCGATTAGTGCATCAGCCAATTCCCAAGCTACAACGGCTTCTGCGACAACGCTTGCTGCCGGCACAGCGCAGCTGTCTGAACGTTCGATGCTTGCCTCGAAGGCTTCTTTTGTTTCAATATCAACACTTTTTAACGGCTTGTAAAGCGTTGGAATAGGTTTCATTACACCGCGTACTACAATTGGCATACCTGTTGTCATGCCGCCTTCAAAGCCGCCTAAGTTGTTTGTTTTACGGGTATATCCATTCTTTTCATCCCATAGAATTTCGTCATGAACTTCGCTTCCTGGTCTGCGAGCCGCTTCAAATCCAATCCCAAACTCAACGCCTTTAAATGCATTAATGCTCATAACGGCTGCAGCAATCTTCGCATCTAATTTACGATCGTAATGGACATAGCTACCTACTCCTGCTGGCACGCCTTCAATAATAACTTCTACTACGCCTCCGATAGAATCGCCGTTTTTCTTAGCATCATCGATTGCTTGCATCATGTCTTTCTCAACAGCTGAGTCAAAACATCTTACTGGAGAAGCTTCAGTGACTTCTTGAAGTTCCTCTAAACTTTTGTATTGAGGCGGATTTGCCTGTACGCCGCCAATTTCTAATACATGTCCAGCTACAGAAATCCCGAACTGAGCAAGAATTTGACGAGCCACAGCACCTGCTGCTACCCTTACAGTTGTTTCGCGAGCTGAAGAACGTTCTAATACATTTCTCATATCGCGATGACCATATTTAATAGCGCCGTTTAAATCGGCATGCCCTGGTCTTGGTCTTGAGATTTTACGCTTTACTTCTTCTGACTCTTCTTCAGAAATTGGCTCGATGCCCATAATTTTTGTCCAGTGTTTCCAGTCGTTATTTTCTACCGCTAACGTAATAGGAGATCCTAGCGTATAGCCGTGGCGGACACCGCTTAAAATTTCCGCTTGATCTTTTTCAATTTGCATACGTCTTCCGCGACCATGACCTTTTTGTCTTCGCGCTAAATCTGTATTGATGTCTTCGGCTGTTAAAGGAAGCCCTGCCGGAACACCCTCTAAAATAGTAGTCAATTGTGGACCATGTGATTCTCCTGCTGTTAAATATCGCATAATCGTACCTCCGCTTAATATGTATTATTCGTCAGAATTTTTCCATTTTTAAATATGACTATACCATACTATAACATAAGAATGTACAAAAAGTTTCACCTCAGCTTTTAAGAAACCGCTTCTGGTTGTCTCGATTAAATGGTCTTTACTTTTCTGTAAAAAAACGTATCAGCCGTTTCAAATCCATACTTTTGCGGAGTAAAAACCTGTTCTGTGCTACCTACAAATAAGATGCCGCCAGGTGCTAAAGATCTGCTGAATTTTTCATATAAAGCATGCTTTGCTTCATCTGTAAAATAAATAAGCACATTTCGACAAACAATCAAGTCAACGTTTTTTGGAAAAGAGTCTGACAGTAAGTTATGTTTCTGAAAAACAACTGTTTTTTTGATTTTTTCATCTAATAAGTACCCGGTTCCTCTTTGTTGAAAGTACTTATTTTTCATCGAAACAGGCATTTCCTGAAGTGAACGTTCATCATAAAAGCCTATTTTTGCTTTTTCGATCACTTTTTCATCCAAATCAGTCGCCAATATAGAAATACGCGAAAGAGGAAAAAATGTTGATAAAACCATCGCTAGTGTATATGGCTCTTCCCCTGTTGAACAGGCAGCGCTCCACACTTTCAGGTCTGTTTTTCCTTTTACAAGAGCCGGTAAAATTTTTTGCTCCAATATATCCCACCGCTGATAGTTGCGATAAAACTCTGACACGTTAATCGTCATCCGATCTAAAAACTCCTCAAGCAGTTCGTTATTACTGCTCATTGCTCGATAATATTCAAAAAAACTAGAAAAACCTTTTTTTTCATATAGGGAGGTAAGGCGGCGTTGCATTTGAGACTGCTTATATAGTGATAAATCAATGCCTGTTTTTATTTTTATTTTCTCCACAAACGCGCCGTATTCATCTATCATTTTTGACTCTCCTTTCTTATTTCTATACGTTGATGCTATATAAAGAAATAAAACCTTTATATATGCTTATCTTCTTACTAATATATCGGAATACATTGTGAAAATGTTTATGTAGAGAGATATTCGCAATCTATAGCCTAGGACCTATTTATAAAAACAATAAAAAAGACGAATGAAAATTCATTCGTCTCCTTGCGCTATCTAAATTAGTAAATCCAAGCGTCTGCGTCTTTTTTATAGAAAGTCAGCTCTTCACTTTCAAAGAATAAGCTGATTTCACGCTCCGCACTTTCTGGTGAATCTGAGCCGTGAATAATATTCTTATCGACAATCAGTCCATAATCACCTCGAATAGTTCCAGGAAGGGCTTCTTGAGGGTTAGTTTTCCCCACCATTTGACGTGATACTGAAATCACGTTTTCACCTTCCCATACCATAGCAAAAACTGGACCTGATGTGATAAATTTCACTAACTCACCGAAAAAAGCTTTCTCTTTATGTTCACCGTAGTGTGTTTCAGCTAATTCCTGCGAAATATGCATAAGCTTAGCTCCGACTAATTGAAAACCTTTTTTCTCAAAGCGAGAAATAACCTCACCAATAATGCTTCTTTGTACCCCATCTGGTTTGACCATTAAAAACGTTTTTTGTATCATTTTACTCTCCACCCCTGAAGTTCATGATATGTAAACAAGTTTTGAAAGCGCAATCACACCTCATGAAGATATTAACATTGTTTCGAGCAGTTTACAACTTATGAAAGTAAATAAATCAAAATTTCCGTTTTCCAATGTACTTCGCAATTTGATGCAGCGTTTTTTTCGCCTTGTTTGGCGGCAGTTCTTCTAAAATGCTCATCGCTTTTTGCAGATAACGATCGCTCATCTCAAATGAACGTTCAATGGCGTTAGAAGATTTAATATCAGAAATAATTTCATTGATCAGCTCTTGCTCATATTCCCTCTCGAAAAGCTGTTCTACTTTATCTCGAAACTCAGCATTTTCAATGGCATACAAAACTGGCAGCGTAATATTTCCTTGCAGTAAGTCGCTGCCAACTGGTTTCCCAAGCTGTTCTTCTGATGAGATAAAATCTAAAATGTCATCGGTAATTTGAAATGACATTCCCACGTAATATCCAAACCAAAATAAACGTTTATGTATATCTTCAGGAGCTCCCGCTGCAATTGCACCTAACTGACAGCTTGCAGCAATTAGCAGTGCCGTTTTACGTTTAATTCTACGCAGATACACGCGTAAGTTTTGGTTTAGGTTGTATTTGTCCTTAATCTGTTCAATTTCACCGAGCGTTAATTCCACCATCGTATTAGATAAAATTTTATGTGCTTCCACATCTTTAACCTCACTCATAACTTCAAGCGCACGAGCAAAGATGTAATCCCCTGTATACATAGCAATACGATTGTCCCATTTTGCCTTAATTGTTGGTTTTCCGCGTCTCTTATCAGCGTCATCAATAACATCATCATGAACAAGGGACGCCATATGAATCAGCTCAAGCGCTACTGCCACGTGTTTGATTTGGTCGATGTTGTAATCCCCAAATTTAGCTGCCAACAAAACAAATACAGGGCGAATTCGTTTCCCCCCTGCTTGTAAAAGGTGAAGAGAAGCATCTGTGATAAGTGTTTCATCGGTATGAACAGTTTGTTCAAGTTCTTTCTCAATAAGGGTAATATCCGTATTCAAAAAAGCGTACATCATTTTTAGTTTCATTGGACTCACCTTGCATTATATATTCATTCTTTACTCCTTATCCTACAGGCTGTTGCACCTGTAGGACAAGCTTTTTCTCTTTTATCGTTTGTACCCTAGATGCATCGCTGCTACTCCACCTGTGTAAGATTTCACTTCAACATCTGTCAAACCGGCTTCACGGAACATATCAGCCAATTGCTTTTGACCCGGAAAGTCCCTAGCTGACTCTTGAAGCCATGAATATTCATCATAGCTTTTAGCGACCATCTTTCCAAGCGCAGGCATAATATACTTAAAATAAAGCAAGTACATTTGTCGGTAGCCGATCATCGTGGGCTGAGACGTTTCAAGGCAAACCACTTTTCCGCCAGGTTTCACGACGCGCTGCATTTCCTTTAACACTTGAAGGTAATCGGGCACGTTGCGCAGTCCGAATCCAATCGTTACATAGTCAAATGAATTATCTTCAAAAGGAAGTTCCATTGCATTGCCATGTAGTAAGGTAATATTTGAAAAAGGTGAGTTTTTTACTTTCTCTTCACCAATCTTTAGCATATTCTGACTAAAATCCAGGCCAACTGCCTCTCCTGTTTCTCCAACTGCTTCCGCCATAGCTAGCGTCCAATCCGCAGTTCCGCAACAAACATCTAAAGCTTTTGTTCCTTTTTGAACATTCATTCGCTTCATCGTATCTTTGCGCCATGCCTTATGACGCTGAAAACTAATAACAGAATTCATTTGATCATAATTTTTGTATATTTTTTCAAATACGCCATGGACACGCTGTTCTTTTGATTGCTGCATATCTCTATCCTTCTCCTACGACATTTTTCAGCACTTCTAAGCTAGATGTAAGTTCATCTAAGTGCTCTCTTAAAAACTTATTCATCACAAATTCACTTCGTAAGTATCCTCTAACAATGTTTACAGACTGTTGAGTATACGAATAAAGGTATTCTTTTATTTGTTCTTGATTCATACCAATTTGTTTGCAATAGTTTAGCAAGAGAGTAGGCTCTTTATGCTGTAATGACTTTAATTGCTTTAATATCCCGTTCAAATACGCTGCATGTTTTAAAAGTTCTTTCCACTCTTCACGTTCAAAATAGTCACATAAGCATCTTACAAACGATGATTCTGCTGCTAAAAAACTATTCATAACGTCGTGTGGATTAGTAGAGCGATTGTTATAAATGTGTATCTTAGCGATATTAATTTCTTTAATAGCAGATGCTATAACTTTCATTAAATTCAGCTGGTTGCTTTGAGCTAAATAGTAATAGTACAGGCCGCTGTAATAATCTCCGGCCAAAACTACCAGCTGCCGCTCATGCAGCTTTCCTTCATTTCCGCTAACATTTTGAGTGGAGACTAGATCGTGGGTATCAAGTGCGGTTTGAACGAGCATCACAGATAGCACAGAGCTGTTCTTTTTTTCTTCTTCCATTGAAAGAGTATCTAAGAACGAACACATGTACAGTAATCTATTTTCATCAATACGCGGATGATGAATATATTTTTTTACATATGGATGACTTAATTCAACATGAAGCTGTTCTTTCATGTTGGCCACAATATCATAGATGGTTTTTACGCTCATCATCCTTGTCTCCCTTTCCATCACTATTTGTTTAAAGTTCTTTTAACTCCAAATCGATAGTGTCAATTATAACATAATTACATTATAAAATATCCTTTAAATTCTTTTGAAGCTTTTTCACGGTTTAAATCATTTAGCTGCTCATCCGCTTGAACACCGTTCATCTACATACCATCTGGATTCCTTAGACAGTAATTTAAGATATTGCTTTTAGTTTCACCATGTTTTTCCTGTTCTTATTCATTTATTTTAAATATAAATAAAAGCAGGAAAATCCCTGCTTATTTTTTCGTATCGGATTCAATTTCTCCGTGAACAGTCTGAATGACGGCTTTGCCACGAATTTTAATTGCGGATGTATGCTCAGTAAACTGCGCAATCATTACTTCGCCTTTATCTAGTTTTTCTGAATGATGAAATCGCGTATCTGCTCCTCGCGTTAAGCCAATTACGTTAACTCCATCTTCGACCGCTTTAATGACAATATACTCCGGCGTTCCTTTTTGTGTCATATTCTCTTCTCCTTCATCATCCACATTATGATTTAATCAGTGATAAAACTTCAGCTCTAGAACTTGCATCGTGTTCTAACACTCCGCGTACAGCAGAAGTGATTGTCATAGCTCCAGGCTTTTTAATGCCTCGCATGGTCATACACATGTGCTCTGCTTCCACTACTACCATTACCCCGTGCGGCTCTAATGTTTCTACAATAGAATCCGCCACTGTAGATGTAATTCTCTCCTGAAGCTGAGGACGTTTCGCAACAGCTTCTACCGCTCTTGCCAGCTTACTTAAACCGGTCACTCGTCCGCCTTTTGGAATATACGCAACATGAGCTTTTCCGTAAAAAGGCACTAAGTGGTGTTCACACATAGAGTAAAAAGGAATATCTTTTACAAGCACTAGCTCTTCATGGTCTTCTCCAAAAACTGTTTTAAAATGCTCTTTTGGATCTTCATTCAACCCGGAAAAGACTTCCTCATACATTTTAGCTACTCGCTTTGGTGTATCTAATAATCCTTCACGGTTTGGATCTTCGCCAATTGCTTCTAAAATTAGTCTCACGGCTTGTTCGATCTGTGGTTTATTTACAGATGACATGTTGTTGCCCTCCAATTCGTTGCATTACGACTTTATGAAAAAAATTCTAGCATATGTATATACCAAAGGCAAAAAAGAAAGGTCGCAAATGTGCGACCTTTCAAAGCTCTTCATCAACGGCTATGAATAAAGCCATTTTATGTAGATATTATTTTACAGCATCTTTAAGAGCTTTACCTGGTTTGAATGCAGGAACTTTGCTAGCAGGAATTTCGATTTCTTCGCCAGTTTGTGGATTGCGTCCTTTACGAGCAGCACGTTCACGTACTTCGAAGTTACCAAAACCGATAAGTTGAACTTTGTCCTCAGCTTTTAAAGCTTCTAAGATTGTATCGAAAACAGCATCAACTGCTTTTGTAGCATCCTTTTTTGAAAGCTCACTTGCTTCTGCAACAGCATTAATTAATTCTGTCTTGTTCATGCCATTCACCTCCTCCCAAAATCGGATCATATAATAACTAAAAACCTTGTTAGAAAAGGAATCTAGTAATTCGTTATATCTCATTCTTTAACAAAACAAATGGATATTATACATAACCTATGTATCGACAAGCCTAATCATAAACGATTGAACTAAATAATTCAATGTTTTTCATTCATCTGCCGTATGTATGTAGTGAAAACAGTATGATCGATCGATTTCTGTTAAAAGATTAACATATTGAACAAGGCATAGCAAGCAGAAAATAACGCAGGAATAGGATAACCACGCGATCTATCACAATATATGTAAAGTTTTGTATGATCTATCCAAAAAGAAGAGGCTCCTTTATGAGGAGCCTAACGTTACATGCTTATAGAATAATCGCGATTAAACCTCCGGATCCTTCGTTAATAATCCGTTCTAGCGTTTCTTTTAACTTATATCGCGCATTTTCAGGCATCAGCGACAGCTTTCCTTGAATCCCTTCTCTTACGATTGAACTTAGAGAGCGGCCAAATATATCTGAATTCCAAATTGAAAGCGGATCATCTTCAAAGTCTTGCATCAAATAACGAACTAATTCTTCGCTTTGCTTCTCCGTTCCGATAATCGGCGCAAATTCTGATTCTACATCCACTTTAATCATGTGTATAGAAGGTGCCACTGCTTTTAAACGAACTCCAAAACGCGATCCTTGGCGAATAATTTCAGGTTCATCAAGGCTCATATCCGAAAGCGAAGGTGCAGCTACACCATAACCCGTTTGTTTAACCATACGAAGGGCATCAGAGACTTGATCATACTCGGTTTTTGCATGAACAAAGTCTTGCATTAACTGCAGCAAATGATCTCTTCCGCGAATTTCTACTCCCACGATTTCTTTCAAAATCTGGTCGTATAAGTCATCTGGAGCGTATAAGTCAATTTCGGCAATTCCCTGCCCCATCTCAATTCCGGCTAATCGAGCCTGATCGATGAACTCAAACTGACTAAATTGCTCTACTACCCGTTCAACGTCTCTCAGCCTCTTAATATCTTTTACCGTTTCTTTAACGGCTTCTTGATAGCTTTCACGCAGCCAATGTTTATCTTTTAAAACCATTACCCAGCTTGGTAGATTAACGTTAACTTCTAATACAGGGAACTCATAGAGTGCTTCTCTTAATACGTTCATCACATCAGTATCGCGCATGCTTTCCACACTCATCGCTAATACTGGAATATCATATTTTTCATTAAGTTTTGCACGAAGCTTTTCTGTATCAGGATGATATGGCTGTACGGTATTAATAACCATGATAAATGGTTTACCTACTTCTTTTAGCTCATTAATGACGCGCTCTTCTGCTTCGACGTAATCTTGACGAGGTATATCTCCAATTGAACCATCAGTTGTAATGACGACACCAATCGTTGAGTGTTCTTGAATTACCTTTCTCGTTCCAATTTCAGCCGCTTCGTGAAATGGAATTGGTTCTTCATACCAAGGTGTATTGATCATTCGAGGTCCGTTTTCATCTTCGTACCCTTTAGCCCCAGGCACCGTATATCCTACACAATCTACTAACCGTATGTTAACTTCTAGCCCGTCATCTACCAAAACATTAACTGCTTGATTCGGTACGAATTTCGGCTCAGTTGTCATAATCGTTTTTCCAGCTGCACTTTGTGGTAGTTCATCTTGTGTGCGAGCTCTTTCTGCCTCGTTCTCGATGTGAGGCAGGACCACCAGCTCCATAAATTTTTTAATAAATGTAGATTTTCCTGTTCGAACTGCTCCCACCACACCTAAATATATATCGCCTCCTGTACGTTCAGCGATATCTTTAAATACATCCACCTTTTCCAAAAGATCCCCTCCGATCTATGAGTTCATGGAATATGACATCCATTGCGAGAGTAAATTAGGACACTATATAGTTATGACGTTGTCCTATTAAAATATGACTTTTGATAGAAAAATTTATGATTTTTTTCATGCACATGCTGACTTAGTCATTCTGATTATCATTATTGGTGTACAAGAAAGAGAAAACCCCTTCTCTCTGAATATTATTCAAGGAGAAGGGGTTCATGACTTATTTTTTAAAAAATATTGGTTCATTCTTATCGTTGACTGTATAAGGAAGAGAGTAAGCAGGTACAAAATCACTGTTTTCCACAAGGAGCTTTCGTATATCTTCACCAGGTTTGTAGGAGCTTTTATGCTTTTGAATGGCATCATACAAATCAGGACGATAATCTACAAATACATCTCCCTGTCCATTAACAATTAAAGAAAGACTATTCCCTGTATATGGGCTAGTAACGACAGGAGGCTCTTTCATATTCAATTTTTTATAATTAATAGAGAATACGCCGGGAGCGATGACGTCTTTAAACGGTACGTACCCTTTATGATTTTGACGGTATATATTCAAATGTACGTTAACATCTTGAATCGTATCCGCCATCCGTAAGTCTAATAATTTAACCGTGGGGTTTGTTTCTGCATCCACAAGTACGTACGCAAATATCCCTCCGCTTTCATACGAATTCCCAGGTGCGTCTTGCATGTATCTAGGAACAATTTTCGTAAAGTCAATTGGATATTTTTGATAAATCGGCGTGTCCATATCTTTCGTTTTTATTGGCAATAAGCCTCCGCTTTCTTGTTTAAATTGATCAACCGCCGTTTGCACGGAAGCAACTTGATCTTTATAAGGAACTTGATTTTGAGACATTCTTTCCGCCGGGTACAAACAACCGGATAATACAAAAATGGTTAACCCAACAATAGACGTTAGCATGATTTTTTTCATTTCCCTCACCCTACCATATGTACATTAAGCATCTGTCGGACCGCTGAATACAACAATTACCATAATAAGACCCGATACAATCATAAGCGAATAGGCAATGAAAGCGAGTACAATTTTACCAATGCGGTTCGTAATTTTATAACGACTAAAGTAAATAGAAAATACCGAAATAAACATAAATACAATGGAACCCAATGAAATCCACATCTTTAACAAACCTGGTGACAAATTGCATCCACTCCTTTTTTCACCGTTATTATAACATAAGGACTTATAGTTAAGATGGATATTGATAGAACTTTCTAAATTCACTATTTATTTACCTTCCAGTAATTCAAGCTCTATAGTAATTACTTTCCTATTAAATTAACAAATTCCTGCTTTTTTACATAAAAAAAATCGAAGCGAAGGGGGCTCTTCGCTTCGATCATAACTAAATATTCCCATACTAACAGTTCTACTCATCTTTATTTACACGTTATTTTATGCAAGTAAATGATTTTGGGTATCACCAATTGCCTATTTTTCATATTTCTTTGCACTTAATTTAATTTTTCTCCTAAAACATTCGCTAAATCTTCCATTTCATGTGTTTTAGTACGAGACATAAGGGCGTCTACTGCATCTTTTGCCTTCACATCATTAAACAGTACATTATATAAAGCATCAGCAATCGGCATTTTTACGTCATATTTTTGAGATAGCTGGTAAGCTGCTTTCGTCGTGCGTACACCTTCTACAACCATTCCCATATTTTCTAATACTTCGTCTAAATTTTTGCCTTTTCCAAGAAGATTACCAGCGCGCCAATTTCGAGAATGAACGCTTGTACACGTTACAATCAAGTCTCCAATCCCGGTTAAACCTGAGAACGTCAGAGGATTGGCACCAAGCACAGTACCTAAACGAGCGATTTCAGCTAAGCCACGAGTCATAAGAGCGGCCTTCGCATTGTCACCATATCCAAGTCCATCCGTGATACCAGCAGCAAGAGCAATAATATTTTTTAACGCTCCCCCAATTTCCACACCAATCACATCAGGATTTGTGTAAACACGGAAGTACTGCTGATTATTAAATAAATCCTGCACTTTTTCTGCTGCTTGTATATTTGCTGAAGCTGACGTCACGGTTGTCGGCTGCCTTCTACTTACTTCTTCAGCATGACTCGGACCTGATAAGACAACGATGTCTTTTGTATCAATTTCTTGTTGAATCATTTGAGATATACGTAAAAGAGAATCCGGTTCAATCCCTTTACTTACGTGAACAATTGTAAATAGTTCATCGGTAAGGGATTTTAGCTGCTGCAACACTTCACGAATGGCCTTCGTTGGAACAGCTAAAATAAGGGTTTCAACACCTTCTATTGCCTTTTCTAATGACGTAAAACCTTTAATCTGATGAGGAAGCTCTACACCAGGCAAATATTTTTCATTCTGATGCGTCTCGTTGATTTGATCAATGACTTGTTGTCTATGTCCCCAAATGCGAACATCGTGTCCATTTTCCGCCAATACGAAAGCTAATGCAGTTCCCCAGCTTCCTGCTCCTAGTACAGCTATTCTTTCCACGCCGATCACATCCTCTGTTATTTTCTTGGTCTTGCAATAATTTTAATTGGAGTTCCTTCGAATCCAAAAGCTTCACGAAGCTTATTTTCTAAGAAACGCTTATATGAAAAATGCATTAGCTCAGGATCATTTACAAACACAACAAAAGTTGGCGGCTTGATCGCTACTTGAGTTGTGTAATAGATTTTTAAGCGGTTGCCGTTGTGAGTAGGCGTAGGGTTCATTGCTACTGCATCCATAATCACATCGTTTAAGATGCTTGTTTCTACACGCACCGCATGGCTTTCGCTTGCAAGATCAATCATTGGCAATAGCGTATGCGTACGTTTTTTCGTTTTAGCTGAAAGGAATACAATTGGAGCATATGTTAAGAACTGAAAATGCTCACGTATATTTTCTTCAAATTTTTTCATTGTTTTCTCATCTTTTTCTACTGTATCCCATTTGTTCACAACGATGACAACAGCTTTTCCAGCTTCTTGTGCATAACCAGCAATTTTCTTATCTTGTTCAATAATACCTTCTTCAGCATTTAATACAATTAAGACAACATCTGAGCGTTCAATTGCCTTTAATGCGCGCAGTACGCTGTATTTTTCAGTACTCTCGTACACTTTTCCACGTTTTCTCATTCCAGCTGTATCAATAACAACATATTCTTGATCTTCTTTTGTAAACTTTGTATCAATGGCATCGCGTGTCGTGCCGGCAAGATCACTGACAATAACACGGTCTTCACCTAGAAGAGCATTAACTAATGAAGATTTTCCTACGTTAGGACGACCAATCAATGAAAATTTAATGACTTCTTCTCCGTAATCTTCGTCTTTTTCTTTTGGAAAGTGCTTAGCTGCCTCGTCTAGCAGGTCACCTAAACCTAAACCATGCGTTCCTGAGATTGGGAACGGTTCTCCATATCCTAGTGCGTAGAAATCATAGATTAATTCTCTCATTTCAGGATTATCTACTTTATTAACAGCTAGGACAACGGGCTTTTTGGATTTATATAAAATTTTCGCTACTTCTTCATCAGCTGCAGTAATTCCATCGCGTCCATTCACTAGAAAAATGATTACGTCCGCTTCATCAATTGCAATTTCTGCCTGCTGTTTGATCTGTTCTAAAAATGGCTCATCTCCAATATCAATACCGCCAGTATCAATAATGTTAAAGTCCAAATTCAGCCACTCACCTGAACTATAGATACGATCACGAGTTACACCCGGAATATCTTCTACAATAGATACTCGCTCTCCTACAATTCGGTTGAAAATTGTTGATTTTCCTACGTTGGGACGACCAACAATCGCAATAATTGGTTTTGGCATACGATTCTTCCCTTTCCTTGATCTTTTTTATGTATAGGCAACCAGTCTTTAATCGACTAAAGGTATTTATCTACATGTACAAATAAATAAGATCATTCGTTTTTCAAAAATTGAGGCCATGCAGCGTGGCATGACCTCTACTAATCGATCATAAGCGATAAAGCAGGCTTTTTATCAGCTCTATTTTACACCAAGCTGATTAACTGCCTATCCGCTGAATAAGCATTACTCTTTCAATCAAACAATTTTATCAAAAATCACCGGTAACAACAATATAATTTTACGAAATCTCTTCTTCTATTTGTAAGTACTTTGCTTTTGCCTGTGAGACTTCAGCACGTACAAATCTAAATAAGCAGAGAAATAAACCAGCATCTCCCAAATAAACATAGCTCCTACTGCTGTTGCTAAAACGTCGAGCGTCCGAAGAGACCCTACTTCATAAGATGCAATATCTCGAATGACAACTGCGTATAAAAAATCTCCTCCAACTACACCTAAAATGATCGCTGCGAATCTTTTTTCAGCATCTTTAATCACCATAAAGCAAATATATAAGATAAGTCCAGTCAAAATCCACTTACGATCAATAAAAATCCACACAGGATCATAGAGCTCAAGTAAACAAAAACCAGCATAGGCAATTATTATAATGCCGCATACAATAACATAATATAACTGCTGAAACCTGCTGTAGCCTGAAGCATAAATACACGCTACCCCCACTAAAAACAAAGCGGTGTAGCTACATGAAAACTGAGCCGTATGCATGTTCATTCCGCTTAGGAGTATACTGATTAATATAATGGCTGCTACCTTCCAACGCCTAGGTGTTTTGGGCATAAGAAAAGTCGCAACAATCCATCCCATCCACGAAAGCCAATAAAAGAAAATTCCGTCCACTGAATATGGCACCTCCTCTACCTGTCATCAGTATGTATCAATTTTGGCAAACTTAATCGGAGTTTTAGAATAGAACCCCTTATTTTGGACAACCTATCAGAAAAAAGGAGGGAATATAAAATGGGAAAAGATCGTCAAGAGAAAAAATTAAAGGAATCAAAACGAGTTGAATCTGACCGTGATCAAGGACTTCACTATCCGGGAGCCACCAGCTTGCAAAGTCCTGAAGAAGCGCGCGAGTTAAATGATCATAAATAAAAAAATGCGCTGACTAAGTCAGCGCATTTTTTATTTTAAAACTGGATGTGAAACAGGATAGGAACGTTCTTTCTTTCCTGTAAACAAAAAGAGAACTCCTCCCACTAACAATAGTGCTCCTGACAAATAAAATCCAAATTCCATACTTCCAAGTTTATCTGCAAAATATCCGGTAATGTAAGGTGCAAAGATCGATGACAGCATGCCGCTGAAGTTGAAAAAACCGTACACTTTAGAGTACATGGACGATGGAGTAATATCCGCCATATACGAAATCAAAATGGGATCTAATGCTAATTTCCCTATCAGACCGTACACACTTAAGCCGATTAATAGCCAAGAATAACTCTCTGTATAGGGAATAAAAAATTGACATAAAGCGCCCGCTACTGACAAACTCACAATTAATGCTTTTTTATTTGCAATTCGATCAGATATATATCCAAAGAAGATTGCTCCTGGAATAGACGCCCACGGTACTAAAGATGCTATGATGCCTGTTTGAGACCCTTCTAAGCCACGCGAGTGCTGCAAATAATAAGGAAGCCACGTCAGCATCCCAAAAAATCCGTAAAGAGAGCAGAAGATTAAAATGTATACGAAAATATGATTTTTTGTAAATAATACTTTTAGCGACTGCTTTGTTTCTTTATTTGGCGAATTTTTTTCTTGATCCCTTTGCTTATCTTTTACAAAGAAAGCTATTAAAACAGCTATTACTATAGTCGGAATAGCAAATAAGTAAAAAGTAAACTGCCAGTCTTTTTCTAACGTATATGTAATGTATGTAGAACCGATAAAACCAAGCGATATACCAAAAGCCATTCCACTATTGATGAGCGCCGACACTAGACCTCGGTATCGTTCAGACGTGATGCTTGAAGAAATTCCGTATTGTGAACCATAATACGTTCCTTCTCCAAGTCCTGTCAGCGCCCGCATGAGTAAGAACATACCGAAAGTAGTTGTAAGTCCTGTAAAAAATGTGGCAACTCCAAACAAGATGTATCCAGCTACTAAGATCTTAACGCGACCAAATCGATCTGCCAAAAAACCCGTTGGAATTTGCATAGCTGCATACGCTGCAAAAAATACGGTAGACATTAGGCCAAGTTCCGCTTTATTAAGGCCCCACTGCACACCGATATCTCCCATAACCGGAGATAAAATATTACGATCTGCATACATGAAAACCCAGCCTAAAAAGAAAAGAAAAATTGTAAATATAGGATGTCCCTTTTTCATTACGCCACCTCTTTTTCTGATTTTTCTGTTTATTTAACCTATTATAAGGGGCTAACGTTTGGGATTTCATGCTTTTTGTCACTTCTTCTGCCCACCTTTTTTGTTTTTTTAAATAAAAACGCGATCATTCATCTTCTAAAGAAATAAAAAAGCATGCAGTTAACTGCATGCTTTTTTATGATCTGTTATTAAATGTTTCTATAGATACATTTCGCTGAGTCAGCCAGCTATGGGTATCTCCTGTAATAACTAGAGGCATTTGCTGAAGTTTAGCAATAGAAGTTGCTCCTAGCGCAGCCATGATAAACGTTAACTCCTCATGCAGCTCCGCTATCTCTTCTACAACTGCTTCTAAACCTGACTTCATTAAAATGGATAAAAAATATCCTGCCATTCCCGTTGCAGAAGCTCCTAACGCAATAGACTTAGCAATATCCATAGAAGTTTGAATACCTCCTGAACCAATAATGGACATACCCTCTACGTGCTGAGATACTTCCGCTAAAGAAGCTGCTGTGGAAATTCCCCAATCATTAAAGAAGTGAAAATGTTTTGCTCGTCTTTCATTTTCGATTTTCGAAAAATTGGTACCACCGTACCCACCAATATCAACGATTTCAACACCAACATCTTTAAGTTTTTGCACTGCTTGAGCGCTCATCCCAAAACCTACTTCTTTGACAATTACAGGAACGGTTACTTCTCGGACAATGCGTTCAATACGACGTAATGCATCGGTAAAATCACGATCTCCCTCTGGCATGACCAGTTCTTGTATAACATTTAAATGAATTTGAAGTCCATTTGCTTCAAGCATATCAACCGCTTTTTTAGCTTGTTCAACTGTAGCTTCACTGCCTAGGTTGGCAAAAATAATTCCGTTAGGGTTTTCTTGACGCACTACTCTGTATGATTGTTCTTCCTTTTCATCTTTAATCGCAGCCATCTGCGATCCAACGGCCATTGCTAATTGACCATGATGAGCAATTTGAGCAAACGAACGGTTAATCCGTTCCGTTTCTTGTCCGCCTCCGCCCGTCATAGCATTTATAAAAATTGGCGAACTTAACAAAAGTTCGCCAATTTTTGTATCAATATGAACATCGTGCACGCCTGTATTTGGTAAGCTATTATGAACGAAGCGAATATCATCTAGCCCATGCAGCCGATGCTGTCCCGTTTGAATCGCATGATGAATGTGATCAATTTTACGTTTTGCTCTGCTCACAAATCATCACCATTACTTATCTTAATTTTTTTAATTGATCTCCAATCATATCACCTAATTGGAAGCCTTTTGACTCTTCTTGTAATTCATAGTCACCGTAATCTTCTTGCTCTTCTTCCTCAAGGTCACGAATGCTTAACGAAACGCGTCGTTCTTGTTCATTCACATCAAGTACTTTCACCGTCACTTTTTCGCCTTCAGAAAGCACTTCATGCGGTGTCCCGATATGCTTATGTGAAATTTGAGAAATGTGTACAAGTCCTTCTACTCCAGGTAGAACTTCCACAAAAGCTCCAAAAGATACAAGTCTTTTAACGGTTCCATCTACTACATCACCTTGGCGAAGCTTCGTAGAAATGTTGGACCATGGACCTTCTAACGTATCTTTAATAGATAATGAAACACGACCCGTTGATTTGTCAACAGATAATACTTTGACTTTCACAGTATCTCCCTCAGCTACTACGTCTGAAGGCTTTTCTACACGCGTATGTGAAAGCTGAGAGATATGCACTAGCCCATCTACTCCGCCTACATCTACAAACGCACCAAAGTCTGTTAAGCGCTGAACGGTTCCTTCTAAAACCTGACCTTCTTTTAATGACTCAAGAACATTTTCTTTTTGTTGTACAAGCTCTTCTTCTACAACTGCACGATGCGAAAGGATCACGCGATTTTTGTCTTTATCTAATTCCACTACTTTGACTGTAAGAGTTTGATCTTGATATTCTGCGAAATCATCAACGAAATGAGTTTCAACAAGAGAAGCTGGAATGAACCCTCTTACACCAATATCTACTACTAATCCGCCTTTGACAATTTCTTTGACTACCGCTTCAAACACTTCACCTGAAGAAAGTTTTGCTTCTAAACCGTCCCATGCTTTTTCAGCATCTACAGCCCGTTTAGATAGCACAAGCACATCGTCTTCCACTTTAATTACTTTCGCTTCGACTTCGGCACCTTCTTGGATTACATCCCCTGCTTTTTCAATATGTAAGCTCGCTAATTCACTAATTGGAATAATACCGTCTAGTTTGCTGTTAGGTACATCTACATACACTTGCTTTTCTTCTACTTTTGTAATAGTACCTTTTACTGTTTCCCCTACTTCTAATGACGTTACCTCTACTTGATTCATATCTTCTGTCATCGTCTTTTCCTCCTCCAATATCCATCTACAATATGTATTCCCTTGTAAGAGTTCTTCACTCTTTTAGCTCATCATTATTGTATATAGCTCTGTATAGAAAAAACTCTCTTTGTTACTAACTTCTAATAAATAGAATCTTTTGTCAAGTCATAAGGTTACAAACTATTGATATTTTTCAATTAATTCACCAATGCTTTTCATAATAACTTCGGTTACTTCCTCGGCTGATGCCTTTCGTTCACGAAGTTCATCCATCTGAATTGGCGGTCCGTACACTACTTTTAACCTTGCAAAACGCTTATATGGACCAATAACAGCACAAGGAACAACAGCTGCTTTTGAACGCAAAGCAAAAAAGCCTACTCCAGCCATTCCTTTTCCTAATTTTCCATCTTTACTTCTTGTTCCTTCTGGAAATAATCCAAGCACTTTTCCTTCTTTTAAAATCTTTAACCCTTGGCGCAAAGCTTCACGATCTGCCATCCCGCGCTTTACGGGGAATGTTTCTAACTTTGGCAGAACCGTCTTCAGAAAAGGTGCTTTAAACAGCTCTGCTTTTGCCATAAACGAAATAGGCCTTGGACATGTCACACCTACAGTAGGCGGATCTAAGTTGTCAATATGATTTGAACAAAGCAAAACTCCGCCTTCTGAAGGGATATTTTCTGCACCGATTACTTCATAACGATAAACTGGTGTTAAAATGCCTTTTACAATGGCACGTGCAAACATATAAAAGCTCAAAATCATCCAATCCTTTCTTTTGTAATAGAAAGTATTTTTTCTACAACTCCTTCAATCGATAGGGAAGTTGTATCGATTTCAATTGCATCTTCAGCTTTTTTAAGAGGTGCTACTTCGCGCTCAGAATCCAGCTTGTCTCTGCGGGCAATTTCTTCTTTTAAACGTTCTAAATTTGATTCAAAACCTTTTTTTATGTTTTCGTCATGGCGTCGCTGTGCTCTTTCATCCACAGACGCTAATAAAAAGATTTTAACTTCTGCGTGAGGAAGCACGTGTGTACCGATATCACGTCCATCCATTACAACGCCTCCATCTTTAGCAAGGCCCTGCTGTCTCGCTACCATCTCTTCACGAACTGCACGATGTTTCGCTACGATGGATACAGAGTTAGTTACTTCTGCGGAACGAATTTCACTTGTAACATTCTGTCCATTTAAGATGACTACCTGTCCAGATTCAGACGGCTTTAAATCGATTACTGTTTCGTTAAGTAAATGCAATAGCTCTTCTTCATTTTGTAAATCTACCTGGTTTTTCTGCGCTTGATACGTTAGAGCACGATACATCGCTCCTGTATCAACATAAATATATGATAAGGTTTCTGCTATAATCTTTGCCACTGTACTTTTCCCAGCAGCTGCAGGACCGTCAATTGCGATTGAAATTTGTTTTTCCATAAGTGCCTCCCTTAATTTCAAAACAGGAACAAACCACTTTCATCTTTTATACAATGAGCCATTTTATATGAAACGTTTATAAACGAAAAAAAGAGCAGGGGGTCTTCTCCTGCCTGGTGTTCACTGCATGTTTCTTTCCTAGTTATTCTACCATACGTCCGACTACTGGTCGAATGTTTCAATAATTTCATTAAAATTATTTTTGCTCACTCCCTCATACTGAATAACCTTTGAGAAATATGTACTGTGACTGCTAGATAGTAAAATACATTGAGCAATTATTAAAAATACAAATTGAATAACCACTAATTTAATTAAAATTCGTTCTACTCGATTCACCTTTTTTCTCCTTTTGTAAGAAGTAATACCTTTGCTTACAGTTTAGGAAAGAGAAGTTTTTTTTATACGCTAAAGAAGTCCTTTTCTTCTTAGGTCGAGCTGACGCTTTAAGGTATAACGAATCATCATTTCTTTCGTTTGTTTTTCCATACCCATAAATTTAATAGATAGCTGACCTACTTTACAAGAAGTCGGGGCGGTAATTCGTACAACTTCCCCTTTTAATTCAAGATGCAGCAAAGCTCCCTCACGATTAGGAAGACTTAATCGTACAACAACCGAATCTTTCTCATTAAAAAGCAGCGAGTGATGGAAGGAGCCGGCTATTCCACCCGCACTGATGTTTTTAGTCATGATTTCCATTACGTTCTGCTGTTCTTGTTCACTTTCTACCACCGCCTTCACTGTAAGCGGCACACGGAAAAAATTTCTTCTTTGGATCGATTTTAACTTTTTATCGCCCGGGTAAAAGAGCTTCACAACAGGCATGCCTTTTATTTCACGCCCTGTTACTTCAGTTGGAAAGGTATATACATTTTGATCGTATCCAATAAACGTGGCAAACAATTTTGTACCTTTTAGTAAAAAAGCACTTCGCTGCGTTTCTTCATTTAGCGGATAGCTAATATAAATCACTTCTTCCGTAAACTCAACTACCTTACATCGATATGTTTTTTGTAATGTAGACTCTCTGTGCCCGCTCTCTAACGTCAACCTCATTCCCGCTTTTATCATCTTCTCTCTTCTTCAGTTCCACTATATACACTTTTTCCCTTTATTCAAACATAGTCAAATATGTTTATTTTGTAAATAAAAATTAGTTATTTAGACTCAATAAAATATTAAAAAACACAAAAACCGGTGTCTATAGACACCGGTTTTTATCAACTTTACACTTCATTATATAAAGGTTCTGAGTTTTGCAGTTTTTCGACTTTTTCTTCAAAACCCGTATCGGCATTGATAAAGATTCGATACGTGTCATTTTTTATTGTCCCTAAAAACTCATAGCATAGCACTTCTTCGTTTAAATCATTCGTAATAATTGCCAAGCGGTCTTCCATCACTTTTACGTTCGAGTTCAGCTTGGTTTTTGCCTGTTCTTTCGAAATTTTAGGTTTTGGAATATCTCTCGTACGATGTTTTAATAAGAAGTCTTTAGCTGAGAAACCAATCACAGATCCATCTTCTAAAGACATTTTCATTTTAACTGAATCCGGATAAATCCGAACTCCGCTTTCCGTTTGCTCTACGAATGTAAAGACTCCCATGTTATCGTATTGAGCACTTTCAGCCATCACTAGGCTTTCAAAACGATGATCTTTTAAAAACTTATTCGCTTTGTTCATAGCATCGTTTAAACTAATATTTTGTTTTTTAATATCTCGATCTTCGAGCACCCAAAGCGGATATCCGCCTTTTTGTGTAATATCCATATACGTCTCTTGTTTAGTCTTTGGATCTGTAATGGTTAAGCTGTACGCCTCATAATCAGCGTCTTTTCCGCTCTTTACAATATGAATTTGTTCATTTCCTTTTAAATTCAAAAACGAACGCGCCACTTGTTTTGCAACATCTTCACTAACTTCTCTACCTTTTAATTGGTGAAAAGCGTTTTTTTCCTGCTCATTCGTTGCATTCATAACGCCTAAATCTGTTTCGGCAAAAGAATCCATACTTTTTTCAACGGTTTTTAATCCGTCAATAATCGTATTGTCCCCTTGCTTTTCTTTTGTCGCTAAGGCTAGCTCAACATCCATCCAGCGCAAGTTATTATCAATGACTAGATGCTGTACTTGGCGCATTTCATTTTGAATTTCGCCTGACTGATCATAAAGCGAATTTAACGTTTTATACTCTTTATCTGTTAAGGGGGATTTGCTTAAATCCCTTACCGCCACTTTATACGTAAAGTCACCAACATCTGAGAGAAACTCTTCTGTTTTATTGAACGGTAAAAGCGATAAAGGCAGCTGTCCTACATTGTTATGAGCTTCAGAAGTTAAACGCCATACTTCTGCAAGCGCGGGCGAAAGCTGATCTCTCGAACTCATGGCGAGCGTGCCACCGATTTTATCATTTAATAAATCTAGCTGATATGACAAATCATGAAATGCTCGTTGATACGTATTCTCGGCTTGAAGCAGCACAGCATCTTTTTCTTGATGTTCGCTGTACCCCCAATACCCTACACCTACAACACCAATAGCTAATAATACAATTAAAATTGTGCGAATCATGTTTCCTTCACCTCTCTTTATCGACAGAAAATGTGTTTCCCGATTTGCTTAATTTGAGGACGTGACCAAATCCATGCGCTTGTTGCTGTATCCGGATTAAAGTAATAAATCGCATTCCCAGTAGGATCCCATCCGTTAATCGCATCCATAACCGCTTTTTTAGATGTTGGATTGGGTTCAAGCCAGATTTGTCCATCTGCTACGGCAGTAAATGCACGCGGTTCAAAAATAACTCCAGCGACTGTATTTGGAAATGACGGACTGTTAACTCGGTTCAAAATAACGGCCGCTACGGCTACTTGGCCATTATATGGTTCACCCCGTGCTTCACCATGCACGGCATTTGCCATGAGCTGAATATCATTTTGTGAAAAGCCGCTTGGTACATTCACCGCTGTTGGCTTTTGTGCTTTTTCTTTCTGTTGTTCAGAATTTCCTTTAGACGTATTACGCTGCGGCTGACTGGCAGGTTTTTTTGCTTGAGAAGATCCGCTTTGTGCTTTTTGCTGACCATTGTTCCCCCTGCTTTTCCCACTGCTACCGCTTCCTTTAGACTGTTGATCAAGAGGCTGACCGCCATAGTGCGTAAACTTATTCCCTTTTCTAATTTGATTTTTCACATAGTTTTCGTGATATTTTGTTGCGTTGGCTAATTTAATCTTTGTTTGCCAGCCTGCTAAACCGTCAATCTTTTTAATGCCAAATTCATATTGAAAATTGCGCAGTGCCCAGTATGTGCTCCATCCAAATACACCGTCAATTTTCCCGTTATAATAACCTAAATACTGAAGTCTCGACTGCAGCTCAATAACATCATCTCCAACTGCTCCGTGTTGAATGACTTGATTTGAAAACGCGTGAGCGGCCTTTGGACTCACCACGGACGCTGCAATAAATGAACATATGCATATGAGACATGCATACTTTTTAAAACATCGAAATGATAACATGACAAAACCTCCTACATCGTATGTAACTGATAAGATGATAGGAGTATTTTTTGTAAAGGTTGTTTTTTTATACAAGATGCGCAAAATTTACCGAAATGAAAAAAACTCAGCTCATAAATCTCTCAAAAAAGATTTACAAGCTGAGCCTAGACAATCGATGGCTGTTTGGCCTTTTTTACTTTTCTTAATGCCAGCCACCATAAATAAATCATAAATGGAATAATAATAAATACCCAATGATCCATTGTTTTTAAAATATAATCATATGTTCCATGTAAAATGAGCGGCACAAATACGGAGTACAGCGTCCACTTCGTTTTTTCCTTTCCTTCAGAAAACTTTGCTTTCCCTAAATAATACCCCATAATGACGCCGAATAAAGCATGACTAGATACAGGTAAAAAGGCTCTTCCTAGCGCTGATTCTAAACCATTTGCAAATAAATATAAAATATTTTCAACGGTAGCAAAACCTAATGAAACAGCTGCTCCGTAAACAATTCCATCATAATGCTCATCAAATTCCACATGCTGATAAATCGTGAAATATAAAATGAACCATTTGAAAAATTCTTCTAAAAAGCTTGTCGTAAAAAATGCTTGAAGAAAAGGTGATTGAAAAACGTGTTCTTCACCAAATACATATTGAATAAACATAATTGGCAAAACAAGCATTGCTCCAAAAATAAATGTTTTTAATACCATTGAAATAGGCTCAGTTTCATATTCATCTTTCAAATAAAAAAAACTTAACAATGCCAATCCTGGCGCAATGCCTGCAGATACAATCGCCAACATAAATAGCGCCTCATCTCCTCTATTTTTTTTAATAGTAACATGTTATCTTTAGGATGAAAATCTCCGTCTATAATGTCCTTACCTTTATATGTAAATGCTCACATAACTTGCTGTCGATTTACAAAGCCTAACAAAGACCTTAAACAAGTATACCAAAAAATGTATCATACTTATATGAAAAATTGAAAGGAGCTCTCTATGAAAACTGTTTATATTCTTCACACCGGCGGCACAATCTCTATGAAAGAAGACATGGCAACTGGATCGGTAACACCAGATATTCAAAACCCGCTTCACCGCTCAACATCATCTGTTTCAGGTATGGCCAATGTAATCGTAGAAGAAGCATTTCATCTGCCTTCTCCTCACATTACTCCTAAGGAAATGCTTATACTTTCAAAGAAAATACGCGATAAAATTAATGAAGGCAAAATTGATGCAGTCGTGTTAACTCACGGTACGGACACCCTGGAAGAAACCGCTTATTTTTTAGATTTAACAGTGCATACAGATATTCCAATTGTCTTAACTGGAGCCATGAGATCAAGCAATGAAATTGGTTCAGACGGTCCTTATAATTTTATATCTGCGGTTCGGGTGGCTATTAGTGACGGTGCAAAAGGAAAAGGTGTCTTAGTTGTGATGAACGATGAAATTCATACCGCTGAAAATGTGACCAAGACCCACACAAGCAACGTGGCGACATTTCAAAGTCCTCAGTATGGACCAATAGGATTAATTACAAAACGCGGCGTATCTTTTCACCACATGCCTACAGAACATGAATTTTATCCTGTTAATCAAATAGATAAACAAATCACCTTATTAAAAGCTTATGCAGGTATGGACGACCACTTGTTTCAAGCAGTGGCTTCAATGAATGTTGATGGACTTGTAATTGAAGCCCTCGGTCAAGGAAATCTACCTCCTCTCACAATTCCAGGCATTCAATTGCTTTTGAAGCGAAAGATACCCATCGTGCTCGTTTCTCGCTGTTTTAATGGAATTGCTCAAGATGTATATGGATATGAAGGCGGCGGCAAGCAGTTGAAAGAGATGGGCGTTATTTTTTCAAATGGCTTAAATGGTCCTAAAGCACGCATTAAACTGTTAGTTGCTCTCCAAGTAACAACGAATCATGATGAGCTGCAGCAGCTATTTAATCATTAGTAAAACAACGCATAGAAGCCTATGCGTTGTTTTTGTTGATAATATGAGAAGCAATGGATTTTCCATGAAAACGTCCATTTTCGATAAAAATCTCATTAGCATTGTTTCCTGCAGCAATCACACCAGCGATATAAATTCCTTCCACGTTTGTTTCCATTGTCTCTTCGTTGAAAGAAGGGCGGCCTGTTTCAGCATCTAATTCCACACCCATTTTTGTTAAGAACGAATGATCAGGATGATAGCCAGTCATCGCAAAAACGAAGTCGTTACGAATCGTAGATTCTTTCCCTTCCTGCTCATATGTTACCGTTTCATCCGTTATTTTCGTTACATGAGCATTAAAATGCATCCCAATTGTTCCATTTCGAACCAGTGCCTCAAATTCAGGCAATATCCAAGGTTTTACGCTAGGGGAGTAATCTGAGCCACGATAAATAACCGTCACCCTTGCATCACACTTCACCAATTCCAGAGCTGCATCGACGCTAGAGTTTTTTCCGCCTATAACGACTACATCTTTATCAAAGTACGGATGCGCTTCTTTGAAATAATGAAATACCTTTGATAACTCTTCACCAGGAACATTCATATAATTAGGATGATCGTAATAGCCCGTAGCTATAATGACATTCTCCGCTTCATACGTCTCTTTAGATGTTGTGACAATAAATTGGTTTTCCGCTTGTTTGTCTACTTGCAAGACACGTTCAAACGGCTGAATTCGAATTTGCCTGCGCTTCACCACTTCTCGGTAGTAAGCAAGAGCTTGGTTGCGCACAGGCTTACGATTTTCCGTAATAAAAGGGACATCCCCAATTTCTAGTTTTTCACTCGAACTAAAAAACGTTTGGTGGGTCGGATAGTTATAAATGGCATTCACGATATTTCCTTTTTCAATTACAAGGGCATCAATACCTGTATGTTGAAGCTCAATAGCCGCTGAAAGGCCGCATGGTCCTCCCCCAACAATAATTACTTTTTCTTTCTTCATGCCTGTCACTCCTTCAGTTGTAAACGCACCTTTTTTTATTTTAACGCAGTGTAAAACAAAAAAATCTCCTCATTAATGATAGGAGATTTTTTCTATTTACGCAATTGTTCTGCTGTTCTGTTTTTAAATCCAGCCTCTGAAACGAGAGCCTTCTGCCATTTTTCTTACGCCTATCATATAAGCAGCTAGACGCATGTCGACTTTTCGAGTTGTAGAGGTTTCGTAGATGTTATTAAATGATTTAACCATTACTTTTTCAAGCTTTTCTTCTACTTCTTCTTCCGTCCAATAATAACCTTGGTTATTTTGCACCCATTCAAAATAAGAGACTGTTACACCGCCGGCACTGGCCAAAACGTCTGGAACTAATAAAATTCCTCTCTCTGACAAGATGCGCGTCGCTTCAAGAGTTGTTGGTCCATTTGCTGCTTCTACTACAATACTCGCTTGAATGTTATGGGCATTTTCTTCTGTAATTTGATTTTCAATCGCAGCTGGAACTAGGATGTCACAGTCAAGTTCAAGCAGCTCTTTATTGCTGATTGTATTATTGAATAATTTCGTTACTGTACCAAAGCTATCGCGTCGATCTAATAAATAATCAATGTCTAAACCGTTAGGATCATGCAGCGCTCCGTACGCATCGGATATCCCTACAATTTTAGCGCCAGCGTCGTGCATAAACTTAGCTAAAAAGCTTCCTGCATTTCCAAACCCTTGTACTACTACCCGTGCACCTTGTAATTCAATGCCTCGTTTTTTCGCTGCTTCACGAATACAAATAGTTACTCCTTTTGCAGTCGCTGTTTCACGGCCGTGTGAACCACCTAAGACAAGGGGCTTTCCAGTAATAAAGCCCGGTGAGTTAAATTCATCAATCCGGCTGTATTCATCCATCATCCAAGCCATAATTTGTGAATTTGTAAACACATCCGGCGCTGGAATATCCTTTGTTGGTCCAACAATTTGGCTAATCGCACGAACATATCCGCGGCTTAAACGCTCTAATTCTCCAAAAGACATATTTCGAGGATCACAAACAATTCCACCTTTTCCTCCACCGTAAGGAAGGTCAACGATTCCACATTTTAAACTCATCCATATAGATAGAGCTTTTACTTCTTTTTCAGTTACGTTTGGGTGAAAACGAATTCCGCCTTTCGTAGGACCAACTGCATCGTTATGCTGCGCTCGGTGACCTGTAAAAATCTTAACTGATCCGTCATCCATACGAACAGGAATTTTTACTGTCATCATTCGTAATGGCTCTTTTAATAGTTCATACACTTCATCAGGATAGCCTAGTTTTTCTAACGCTTTATGTATCACTGTTTGTGTAGATTTTAAAACATCATGCTTCTCTTCTTGACTATTTTTACTGTCTTGCATCTTGTCGGCTACCATCTGTAAACCTCCTAAAATGTATCGAAAATTATTCGTTTTTAATTGAATGGTGCTTCTTTCATGACATAGTATACACCCTTAGTTTTACATTGCAAAGGAAAATATCGAACTTTTAGTATTTTTTGTGTTCTTCTAAGAAAACGCTTCCAATAACTTTGCAAGGTATGCTACAATGTTTTAAGTCTGCCTCTTTTCTAGTATGCTTTAATCGTTTTAAAAAAATAAAAAACACCCGGTGATAAAGAACACTTTCAACAACTTTGTACAAGCTGAAAGTGCTGCCACTCTTATTTTAATAAAAGTGCTTTATCCTTCACGGGTGTAATTATTTCAATTAAACAGTTAAGAAAAGACAGAATTAATATACTCCAAAGCTCTCTTTTCTACTAACATTTTTCCATATTCATTTACGCGGTGCTTTGTAATTGTAGAGGGATTTCCATACTCCGCCAAAACCGCAATCATATTCCCAACTTCAGCCGGTGACAGCATGTGATAATCCAACAGCACGTAAAAACGTTTTTCAAATGAATAGAGCACGCTATCCGTATCGTAAAAGTTTGACATGCGTTTGGTCAGCTGAATGACATCTTCAAATGAATCAAACTCAAAAAACATGTCTTCGCTTTCATCTAGCATGACCTGCATTTCAATGAAGTCTTCGAACTCGTCTTCATCGAACTCACCGTAGCTGGTTTCTTCTTCATACTGCTTTGTCACAAATACAACCATTCCCTGTGCTTGAAGTGAAAAAACTTCTACAGAAAGAGAATTTGTAGGTTCAAAGTTCAGTTCTTGAGAAGCTTGCTCTATCATCTCACGAAAAAGCTGTTTTACTTTGAATGTATCTGTCCATAGATCTTCTTTTGTTAACCCTCTTTCTTTTAAATCATCGTAGGTCAAAAAAACTTTTAGCTTATTATAGTTTAGTCGTTCAAGCCTCATTAGCGTCCCTCCCCGCTTGCACTCATAACCACATGGTTCGATAATGCAGTATATGTATTTTTTGGAAAACGGTTCGTGATGTTTACTTACGAGTTTACAGGTTTATGATAGGAAAGACAAGCTATTCTCAATCAATTTCTGCTAATTTTTTTGTTAGCCAGCTGTTCCACTCTTCTTTTGTATTTCCTAAAATAAACGGCTGAGCCTCGCCTTTTCTTTTGCTATCTAAACCATCAAACACATAACCGCCTAATCCTACTTTGAGATGCGGGAATTTCTTTATCATTTGGTTCGTCAAATTTAGTGTTTTCTCGGCATTTTCCATCATTGTACATGACATAAATAAAAACGTTGGGTCTACTTCTTTAACAATTAACTCAACATCTTTATCTTCAATGCTGCTTCCTAAATAAATAACCTCAAACCCTTTACGGCGTAAAAATAGCGTAAAAACTAGGAGTCCCACTTCATGTGTCTCATTAGGTCCGCATACAGCAATCGCTTTAGGCAATAAGCCATTTGAAGGCAGCGAATAAAAAATCATGCTGATACGCGTTTTTAATACTTGAGTCGTATAATGCTCATGAGCACTTGTGATTTGCCCTTTTTCCCACATGTCTCCAACCGTCACGAGTAGAGAACCCAAAATATCAATAACCACTTTTTCTACCGAATACAGGCTAAAAGCATGATTAATTAAATCCTGTGCTTTTCCTTCTTCAAAAGATAAAAGCATCGTTAACAGCTCATCCCTAATTTTTTGAGGGGAATCTACTTCTCCTTCTTCTTCAAACGTTCCTACTGTACTGCTTTCCGTTTCTAATAGCGAAACCGCTTGACTGATGGTAAAACCTCCGCTCACTTTTTCCGTGAGCCATTTTAATTTCCGCAAGTCTTCTTCTGTATATAACCGATGCCCGGATTCATTGCGGACAGGATTTAAAATTTGATAGCGTCGTTCCCATGCACGCAAAGTTCCCGGCTGGATTCCGACCATATTTGAGATGGCTTTAATATTATACTTCCCTTCGTGAGCCATACGTAACCTCCAACTACTCTTCGTGAACTGTATCTATTAATTGAATTATAGGATAAGTTATCCTTTGTGTAAAATTTGTATATGCTATGTAAAGAGTTTGTTCAAGGCTATTCTTTCCTTTTTAAAGTGATATAATGCGTTTGAGCTCTAGCTTGTAAACGGAGAGGCAAAGAGGTTGTACCATATCCGTTACTGACAAAAAGAGGAATCTTTCTTTTTTCTTTCAGTCCTCCTAATTCATACATACCCAAATTAAATAAGCGTATCTGTCCCCCGTGTGTATGCCCGCTCAAAATTAAATCTACTTTTGATTCCTCATCTACATAATAGATAACATCAGGATTATGGCTTAGAAGAATGGTAAGCTGCTCAGGTTCAATGGAAGAAACAGCTCTCTTTAGATTCATCTGACCTTCTGATAAATCATCTACCCCCGCAAAGTGGCATGTAGTACCATCTTTAGAAACGGCAAAGACATGCTCATTTTTAAGGGCAATAACTCCTTCATCTCTAAGCATCTGCTTCAATTGCATTTGACTTACTTCGTAATCATTATTTCCCCACACAAAATAGACGGGTCCTAGCGTTTTAAGATGTTGAATATTTTGACGAGCCCGCAATAAAGGGACTCCTCCTTCTAGTAAATCACCGCCTATGATCACAAAATCTACTTCGCACGGTATTTTTTCCAACAGCTTCGACGAAACTGTTCGCTTATGTATATCTGATATAAAAAACAGGCGCAAAGGCTGCTGATTTTCAGGAAATCTTGATAAATGAATCGTTCTTTCTTCCACATGTGTACGATGGGCTTCTGAAAACATAAAAATCAGCAACCCTATGCCTAACGCTAAAACCATTAAAAGAATAACCATATATTCTCCTTCTTTTCATTTTATACCCGATGTGTTTCTCTTAAAGAAGAAAGGGCATAAATTATCGCAATTGTTAACAAACCTACTACTTGATAAAGCGCAATTGCACTTAACCATAAAATTCCTATCACACATAGACATGAAACAAGGTATTCATGCCATTTTACCTTATAGCCTTTTAGAAGCAACCGACTTTGCAGAAACACTTTACGAACTGCCGTCGACAGACAAAAAAGAGCCGTGAAAAACAAGATTATAACACTAAACACATCTAACGGATGTAAAATCATTTGAATAAGTAAATAGGTTAACGAAGCTTTTGAGCCTACAGCCGTTAAACTGCTGATATAATAACTGCATAACCACGCAGCCAGCAAGTTAAACCAATCCCTCACAAAAAAACCCCCTTCACTAAACTTCTATGTAAAAAGAGGCTTTTTCATGCGATTCTATTTGTTTTCATGATATAAATTAATTCCATAGGTTGACTGCATCCAGCGGAACGTTTCTTTTCGGTGCTCCCATGTTTCAGGCGTCGCCCATAGCTCTTTGCTTCTTTTAATAATCTCACAGCGCAAATCTTGGAAAGTCTTTTCTGCTTTCTCGCTTTTTTTCTGCAGCTGTACAGTATAAAAGTAAAGTGAGACGGTAAGCAATAGAAACATCAAATGTCCCATGTTGCCTAACAAAAATGAAAAAAATTCGCTAAACGTCGTAAAAAAATCGCCTTGAAATAGGAAAAAAAAGTAGCTAATAACAACCGTTACACTGGCTAAAAACAAAAGCTTCCATTTTTTCTCTTTAGCTTTCAGCTTATTGACTGTCTCTTTTCTTTTAATAACGCTCGCTAATATATATTGAAGTGTTTCATCGCTTTCAAAGTCTATCACTTTGTTTTCCATCATTCCACCCCCTCGTATGCTAGTACAACATATGAGGGAACATAAAAGATTATGTGGATAGCACTGAAAATAATGGCTGTTTCCTTAACTTTACTGAATTAGTTCTTCTGGCTGTGCAGATTCCCCTTTTGATTTTCGTATCTGCAGGCCCAATAAAAAATCAATGAGAAAATGAGCAAAAATCGTGACATACAAATTTTCAGTCCACCAAAAAAGCAACCCTATTAAAAAGCTTAAAAACACAACCGAAATAAAAAGAAACCACTTTTTTAAATATCGAATGTGAACGAGTGCAAATACAATACTCGCCCAAAAGAGGCCAAACTGAACTTGTATAACCCCTCGAAATAATATTTCTTCTGAACATGCAACGATTAGGCAAATAAGGATCAGATGAGGAACAGAACGATTAGCAAATAAACGTTCATTGATCCCTCCGTCATCGTATAAATGCTCAGGTACGCATTTCATTAGAAGTATATCTCCTCCTACTACCAAGAGAGCTGTTCCTCCCCCGTACAATAAAATAGAAGACCAATCCAGCTGAAAAAACTGCAAAAAGGAATTCCATGAATCGAATGTGAAAAAACCGATGCCTAAAGCAATGAAGCAGATGAGCAGCTGTGTTACATATAAATTTTTAACTAGCTCTGCATCTGTCATAGATGAAATAAGCTCTTGCTGTGATTTTGCCATTATATCTCTCCTTGACGAAGCAAACGAGCTAATTCTAATTCCCAGCCTTGAAATGTCCATTGCTCCTGCTCACCATTTGTTTCTTTATAGTTTTCTAAATCCAGGCCGCAGCAATCGCAACAGTTCTCAAGCTCTGATTTTCCCGTTTCATCGAAATAGCCAAGCAGCACGTGACGACGGCATTCTTTTGTCTCAATAAACCCCTTCATCGCACGATACTTGTCATGTTTGTTTCGAAGACGTTTATTTACAGCTGCAACAATCGTTTCATGCAGCGATTCAGGAATTTTCCAGGGTTCAACATGTTCATTTTTCACTACATTTTCTCTGTACAAATAATAACGAATAAATCGCCAATGTGTTTCTTGAACACCCACTGTATAAAGAAAGTGAGACTCTACTTGTTTTAAAGGAATGGCCTGATCATGGTTTCGTAAATACGACAAGCAGTATAAGATGCTATCTGAAGAAGGAAGCTCAATTTCAAGTAAAGAATGAGCAAAATCATCGTCTCCTTCAGCATAAAGCAAGATCGCAATACTGTTTCGCTGATCGCGTCCACTTCTTCCAATTTCCTGTACATATGCTTCTAGCTGCGTAGGTGTATGAAAATGAATAACAAACCGAACATTCGATTTGTTAACCCCCATTCCAAATGCACTTGTGCAGCAAATGATATCAAGCTGATTTTCTAAAAATTGCTGTTGAACAAGCATTCTTTCATTCGGTTCCATTCCTCCGTGGTAATACTGCACTCGCTGTATCCCATTTTCCTTTAGAAGCTGTGTTAATGCTTCTGTCCAAGATCGGCTGGAACAATAGATAATTCCCGGACCTTGCAGTTCACTAACGTACATCAGTAACTTCTCTTTTTTTTCTTCAATACTTGCAACAAAATCAACTTTCATCGCAATATTACTTCGATTCATGGAATAGATGTGCTCGTTGACAGCAGGAAGCGATAAGTAGCGCTTAATATCTTCCACTACTTCCCTAGTCGCAGTTCCCGTTAGTGCCAGACATAGCGGACTGCCAAGTTCCTTCCATATATCTCCTAGCTGTAGATAATCTAAACGAAAATCATGTCCCCACTGAGAAATACAGTGCGCCTCGTCCACAACGAAAAGGCCTACCTTTGCCTGCTTTAATGCTTCTACTACAAAACCATTTTGCAAAATTTCAGGAGATGCATAAATAAAACGATAAAAAGCTAAATTTTTTAGCGCTCGTTGTTTTTCTTCTTGTTGTAGGAAACTATTTAAGGCAATAACTCGCTTTTCTCCGCTTGCCTTTAGTTGTTGAACTTGATCTTCCATCAGTGAAATTAAAGGAGATACAATCAGCACCGGTCGGTTCAACAAATAAGCTGGGAGCTGATAGCACAATGATTTCCCTGTTCCTGTAGGAAGAACCGCTAACACATTATGACCTGTTAAAATATCTTGAATAATCTCTTTTTGTCCTAGTCGAAATTGGCTATAGCCGAATTGTTTCTGTAGAAGTTGTTCTATCTTCACATCAAACACCACTTTTTTTAGTATCAGGTAAAATGTTTTGCTAATACGAGACGAATCTGAAAATAGGTAACGTCGTCTTTTACTTCTTCTTTTATCACCTTTAATTTATTTGTCCGCAAACCTTCAAAGGCTGCGATAATTTTTTCCTGCTGCTTAGGCGATACGTATGCATCGATTGAAAAAGATGGAACAAATAGAGCTAATTCTGCAATATGATCTTCAATGGTACTTTCTTTTAAACGCCTTATATAAGCAATTTCTTCAAGCGTCTTGCCTTTTTGAAGCCAGCTATACGTTTTTAACGTCGAGCTTGTCAAAGGCAATTCTAAATATAGATCACGTAAAAAAGAAGAAAGTACATGAAAGCGTTCATTATTTTTACTCACTTTTTCAATGATATGGTGAATAACCCCTAACAGTTGAATATGAACATAATGCTCATCGAGTTCATATTGATATGCTAACTGATTTTTTGTAAAGCCTACTCTTTGGTATCCAGTCAGCTGCAAAACAAAAAGAGACGCGTCCCGTTCCGTACAACCTTTCAAGCACGTTCGGAGCTCTTCGAATAGCTCGGCGGCTAACTCTTGACGCGTTTGCTTTTGAGACATAATATACGTTTTGACCCATTGAATGACCTCAGGATTTTTGGAAATGGGTAAAAACCCTTTTTGAAAATACTGTAGGTTTGATAAGGTCTGAATGAACAAAGTGATTCTTGCTAAAAATAATTGAGTACTGCTTGCAAATTTCCATCCGTCTAAAGCTGGATGAAAGGGTCGAGCCGTCAGTTCATCTTCAAGGCGTGCTTGTCCTTTATCTGTCATCACATACTTTTGATTTTCAGTTTCTTCAATATACTGCTGTTCTTTTAAATATGCAACGCAGGTTTCAAAAGACCGTTTATCTAAGTAAACAAATGACTGAAAAAGAAACGAAATTCCAAAAATTTTTCCATCTTGAATCGTTTGAGCTGACTTTTTACCTGTTAATAAATGATAAATACCATAGGCGGTTCGCTCACCTTTTAACTGTTTTATACAAAATAAAATGCTAACTTGAATATAATTCAAAGGTGTCAACTTCCTTTCTCATTCATTGTACCAAAAGTGACCAATAGCATGTGAGATAAAGGCTTTTCAGCTCTTTCCTTTATGTATCAAAACGTTTGGGTAAGTGAAGAAACCTTGATTTGATAAGCATTCTCAGTGACTTTTCTATTGAAAAGTTTTATAAATCATTTTACAATGAATAAGGAGAAATTTCACTCTTGATTCGCGAAGAGATTATATAATGAGAAATTTTCGAACACTTTACAGGAGGTCTTGTTATGCCAAAATATACAATTGTTGATAAAGATACTTGCATCGCATGCGGCGCTTGCGGAGCAGCAGCACCAGACATTTATGATTATGATGATGAAGGTATTGCATTCGTAACATTAGATGATAACCAAGGTGTAGTAGAAATTCCAGAAGATCTAGAAGATGATATGATGGATGCAATGGAAGGCTGCCCTACGGATTCAATTCGCGTAGCGGATGAAAAATTCGAAGGCGATGCTAATAAATTCGAATAAGTGTGGAGCAAACCTGTAGTGTACATGCTGCAGGTTTTTTTATATATAAAAATCGCTCTCCCCGGGAGAGCGATTGAATTAAACAGCAATGCGACGCGTGATCCATTGCTTCATTTTTGAAAACAATAAGACAAAGATAACCCCTGTTGCTGCTCCTTTTATTAAGTTAAACGGCAAAATACCTGCAACGATATATTGACGTGCTTGTTCACTAGACATTTCTGGCGATTGTAAGAAGATTGTATACGCTGGTAAGAAGACATAATAATTTAAGACAGCCATGAGTACCGTCATTACCACCGTACCCGTAACCAAACCTATCGTTACGCCTTTAGCCGTTTTAAATCGGTTGAACATGTATGATACAGGAAGAACGAACAGTAAACCAGCCACAAAGTTCGCCGCTTGACCAACTGGAACCCCTGTAGCACTTCCTTGAATTAAATAATTCAATAAATTTTTTATTCCTTCTACTATAACAGCAGCCATCGGTCCAAATACAAGTGCTGCTACGAGTGCAGGAATTTCGCTAAAATCAATTGTTAAAAACGGAGGTAATCCAGGAATTGGAAAATTAATCATCATTAAAATATAAGCAATACTACTTAACATTCCTAGTACAACCAGCTTTTGAGTTTTCTTACTTTGTTGCATCTTGCCTCTCTCCTTCTTTGTGATCCACTCTTCAAAGAAGAAAGGTTCAACTTTATATCCCCACGCAAAAACCTCCCAACAAATGATTCGTTGAGAGGAGACATGGCAGGCATATTTAATAAACGTTCATCACATTAGGTTTTGAACGCTGAACCTCCACCTTCTCCCATCCAGACTGTACTGTCGGCTTTGGAATTTCACCAAATCTGCTCGTATGTATTACATATAAGCTCGCGGGCTCAAAACAATTTGTTTTTTACCGCCGGTCGGGAATTTCACCCTGCCCCGAAGATAGACCAATATTTAATTATGAATTTATTATATGTTATCTCGAATTAAAAGTAAATAAAGAAGTTCTTTAATTCCTATTAAATTGATGTATTTTATAAACTTCATTACTGTTTTTATATGAAAAATAAGGAAATAAGTGCATAACCAACAGCATTATGACATATTTATAGTTTCAATTTTACGTTTATAATAGTGTATTTGATAACTAATCGTAAAGTTTGAAAAATATAATTGACAGAATTTTTTTAACATGGTAAATTATCAAATATTTGATGATAGTAAAATCCAAGGGAGATGTTCACGTCATGTATAATGTATTAGTAGCTGATTCAATTAGCAATGAAGGTCTTGCTCCACTGCTTGAAGCTCCTCATGTGAATCTTACGCGAAAAAAAGTTGAAGAAGTTGAGAATGATTTGCATACGTACGATGCGCTTTTAGTACGGAGTGCTACGACGGTTACAGAGGATTTGCTGGCAAAAATGCCGAATTTAAAAATTGTTGCCCGGGCTGGAGTAGGTGTCGATAATATTGATATTGAAGCCTCAACCAAACGAGGGGTTGTCGTTATTAATGCGCCGAACGGAAATACCATTTCAACGGCGGAACATACATTTGCTATGATGGCTAGCTTGTTTCGGCATATTCCCCAAGGTAATGCTTCAGTTAAAGCGCGCGAATGGAACCGCTCAGCATTTGTTGGAACAGAGCTTAATCGCAAACACCTGGGCATTATAGGATTTGGACGAATTGGCTCAGAGCTTGCCAAACGCGCAAAAGCCTTCAATATGAGCGTTCACGTTTACGATCCTTTTTTAACATCTTCCCGAGCTGAAAAGCTAGGCGTAGAACTATTATCCCTGGATGAATTACTAGCAGCAGCGGATGTTATTACCGTGCACACTCCGCTTACGAGAGAAACAAAGGGATTGCTCAATCATGACACGTTAGCCAAAACAAAGAAGGGCGTGTTTTTATTAAACTGCGCACGCGGCGGGATCATTGATGAAAAAGCCTTAGTTCATTATTTAGAAATTGGCCATGTTCAAGGTGCAGCTATTGACGTATTTGAAGTTGAGCCGCCGATTGATAACCCTTTGTTACATTTTGATCAAGTTATTACAACTCCCCATTTAGGAGCTTCTACAAAAGAAGCCCAGCTTAACGTTGCTGAAGATGTGGCACATGACGTTTTGCGTTTTCTAGAAGGTAATCCTGTAAGCTCATCCATTAATTTACCGACGCTTTCTAAAGAAGTTTTTGAAAAAATTCAGCCGTTTACGAGCCTTACTAAACAAATGGGAGCTATTTTATCTCAATGCATGCGAGAACCTGTTCAGCATATCTCTATCTCCTACGGAGGTACAGTGACGGATTTAGAAACCACTTATATTACACGGAGCTTATTATCAGGCTTTTTAACTCATCGTATCGACTCACCTGTTAACGAAGTCAATGCTTCTATGATTGCCAAAGAACGAGGAATTACATTTGGTGAAAAAACATCGGAAGATACGCAAGGATATTCGAATATGATTGACGTTACCGTAACAGGCGAACAGCGTACATTTACCATTACGGGTACCTATATAGCCGGCTATGGACCTCGAATTGTTAATATTGATTCGTTTGATATTGATTTTTATCCGGAAGGACATCTTCTTTATATCCGTCACAGTGATCAGCCCGGAGTTATTGGAAATGTAGGGAAAGTACTTGGAGATTTACGTATTAACATTGCTACCATGCAAGTGGGCCGTAAGCAAAAAGGCGGAGAAGCCATTATGATGCTTACGTTTGATAAACTTTTAGATGATTCTGTCATTGCTTCGTTAAAACAAACAAGCGAAATTGTGACCATACAGCGTATTGAATTGTGACATTGAGAAAAAAGAGCCTGAGCGGCTCTTTTTTTATGGACTTATTTTTAATACTTGTCCTGCATTTAACATCGTATTTTCTAAATGATTCCACTTCCTTAGCTGATCCATATCTACTTCATATTTGACTGCGAGCTCAGATAATGTATCTCCTTGATGGATAAGAATACAGTTATCAGAAGTCTGATGTAACTGCTGAAAAACCGTGGCAGCTAAATCGCTTTTTACGTATACCGATAGTTTTTGATTGTCCAATTTGGCAAGTGGGTTTACTGCATTGGTTTTATCCGGATTCCAACTTCCTTGATGAACTTCAAAATGCAAATGTGCACCTGAAGATCGCCCTGTATTGCCAACTCGTCCAATGTTTTGACCTGCGGCTACACGATTTCCTTCTGTAACAAAACGTTCCTCTAGATGAGCATAGACCGTTTCGTATCCATTTGTTTGTTTGATAAAAACAACCTGTCCGTATGTATTTGAATAATAAGAGCGGCTCACCACTCCTTTTGCAACAGCATACACCTGTGTACCAACAGGTGCTGCTATATCAATTCCAAAGTGTTTGGCGTGACGTGAACCAAATATATCAGTTAAGACTCCTTCAACCGGCCACTCCCACTGCTTCTCTTCTGCTTTTACCATTTGCCCGCCCAAAAATAAAAGACCTATACACAATCCCATTACTAATACAACCAATATTCTTCTTAACACGTCAATCATGAAGAAAGAACCTCCTATGTAGATCATTGCACACAAAACATACTATATGCCAATTCCTTCTCTTTTAGACTTGTTTATAGAAAAAATAAAGAGATGTGATTCAGTGGAGAATCACATCTCTTTGTTATTCTTATTATTTCAGCCGAACAAACTGTTATTTAGCATGTTTTTACTTTGGCAATTTGATAAAGAAAGTTGTTCCTTCATTTAATTCACTTTCAACCGCAATGATCCCTTGATGTGCCTCCACGATATTTTTGGCGATTGCAAGCCCAAGACCAGTTCCTGACTTCCCTCTCGTTCTGGCTTTATCCGCTTTATAAAATCGTTCAAATACAAATGGAAGATCTTCTTTCGGAATGCCTGCTCCTGTATCTTGAACAGAAAGATGGATTTCGGATTGACTTTTATCAAGATGCAGCTTTACTTCTCCGTAGTCATCCGTATGACGAATAGCATTATCAATTAAGTTTGTCAGCACTTGTTCCATACGGTCTGAATCAATCATCGCTTCAAATTCATCTTCTATTTTTCCATTAAGAGACAGTTTAATATGTTTTTCCTTAGCTAACCCTTGAAACTTACGCAAAACACGTTCTGTAAATTCAACCATTGCTACAGATTCTAAGTGAAGCTGCACATGTCCCGCTTCCATTCGCGCCAAATCTAAAAGTTCATTTACAAGCCGGCCCATACGGAGTGATTCATCATAAATCACCTGTGCAATTTCTTTCTTTTCTTCATCCGTACTTGCAATGTCGTCAATAATAGCTTCACTATAACCTTGAAGCATAGAAATAGGTGTACGCAATTCATGAGACACGTTTGCAATAAAATCTTTTCTCGATTTATCAAGTTTACGCTCTTCAGACATATCCCGTAGTACGGCTACAGCACCGCGAATTTTCGTTTGATTATAGAGCGGTGACATTAAAATGACCCACGTTTTCCCTTGAATTTTCAATTCTGCACTTCGCTCCGTTTCAGTCTCTACTACCGTTTGAAACAAATGGACAACGTTTGCTGGAAGCTCAGGCACCTGCTGATTGTTGACATCCTGCTCGTAATACCAAGTCTGAAGAAAATGCTCCGCTGGGGGATTGGTAATTAAAATCGATCCGTCTCTACTAAACGTAATAACACCGTCTGCCATACTGCTTAAAATACTTGAAAGCTGCTCTTTTTCCTGATTAAGCGCATTGAGGTTAAACTTTAACTGCCTGCCCATTTGATTAAAAGCAATCGCTAACTCTCCAATTTCATCGTGAGTTAAAATAGGTACTTTTGTATCAAAGTTGCCTTTTGTTACTTCAAATGCCGCCTGCCTCATTTTTCTAAGAGGCGCTGTAATTCGAGTGGATAAGAAAAAAGCAAAGATAGTAGTTAAAATAATAGCAATACCTGCAGCCAATAAAATGAACTTAGTCGTATATTGAGCGGGTTCTTCAATTTCAGAAAGAGATTGATACAAATAAACGCCGCCTGTCGGTTTGTTATCTTTCATTAAAGGTACACCGACAACAAACATTAAAGGTTCATCACTCGTGTCTTTCTTTGTGGTCATGTACATTTTTTCCCGTATTACTTTACCTTTTTCAACCACTTGATTTAGCTGATCGTTTTGTTTAACAATGGCCGAAATAGCTTTCTTATTTTCTTTATCAGGATGTGTGGAATGCCAATAAAAATCTTTGTCTTGAACAATAACTACACTTGCTTGGTCTGCAAGTTCACGAGCAATGGATAGTCCTAGTTTTTCATCGTCCGTTTCCTGCACAATGGTAGAGATTTTAGCAGCCGTTTTAGTTAAACGGTTTTCTGCATCTACAACATGATAATTTTCAAAAAACTGAAGCAATAAAATAGTCAAAATAAATAAAACAAGCGTGACGAGCAATAGGATAGTAAACCATAGTTTACCAACTACACTTCTCCAAAACATCAGTTATTTTCAACCTCAAATTTATACCCTACTCCCCATACGGTTACAATCATTTTCGCCGCTTGTGACGATACACGATTTAACTTTTCACGCAAACGCTTGACGTGCGTATCTACCGTACGAAGATCTCCAAAGAAATCATAATGCCATACTTCACGCAGCAGCTGCTCTCTGTCATATACTTTATCTGGCGTTTTTGCAAGGTAGCATAATAATTCATATTCTTTTGGAGTTAAGTTAACTTCTTTTCCGTCTGCTGTAACGCGATGTGCATCATTATCAATCGTTAAGTGATCAAAGACAATAAGATTTTTCACGCTCGTTTCTGGCTGAATAAACGTTGCTTGAGAAGAACGTCGAAGCAGTGCTTTTACGCGAAGAACCACTTCTCTTGGGCTAAATGGCTTAACGATATAATCATCTGTACCTACTTCAAATCCTTGGACTCTGTTTACTTCTTCCCCTTTAGCTGTAAGCATGATAATAGGAGTTGCTTTTTTCTCCCGAATTTGTTTACAAACCTCAATACCATCTATGCCGGGCATCATTAAATCTAATACAATCAAATCATAATCTATGTGTAACGCTTTTTCGATTGCTTCATGCCCATCGGCTGCTTCTTCAATGATGTATCCTTCTTTTTCTAAGTACATTTTTAACAATCGTCTAATGCGATCTTCATCGTCTACTAGCAGTAATCTTTGTTCGTTTTGCATGTATTTTCAACCTCCTAGTCTTAGTGTACAAAAAAAAACCGGCGAGTTCTACTTATGATACCCAAACAATGTGACAATTCGTGAACACCTTTACGAAAAACAGCTTTTTTTACCAAAAAGAGGCTGAGACGCAACGAAATCCATGCAATCTACAGCTGAATAAATAAAATAAAGAAGCTAGTAGGGATCGCTTGTTTCAAGGCTATAAGCACCTACATACACGAACCTTGCGTTCACCATCTCAATGAAAAAATCCGAACGAATGAGATTCTCCATCAAGAATCTCATTCGTTCGGATCTTCCTTCAACTAAAATATCTTCATTTCAGCCTCTATTCTATTATTAAAGGTTACGCATATGAATGTAAACCTGCAATAATTAGGTTCACAGCCACTAAGTTGAACATAATGATGGCAAACCCGCCAACTGCCAGCCAAGCTGATTTTTCACCGTGCCACCCTTTCGACAGCCGAAGATGAAGAAAAGCGGCGTAAAATAAAAAGGTGATCAGCGCCCACACCTCTTTAGGGTCCCACCCCCAAAAGCGCGTCCAGGCCATCTGAGCCCAAATCATAGCAAAAATAAGTGCTCCTAGTGTAAAAATAGGAAATCCAATCGCCACTGCTCTGTAGCTTACTTCATCAAGCAAGTCGCTGTTTACCTGCTTCACAAGCGGCTGCAGCGCGGCTCCAATTCGCTTCCGTAAAATAAGACGAATCAGCCAATATAATACAAAGCCACCGCCTAACGACCAAATAACCGTATTTAATTTTTTAGCATTGATAATAGCGGGCATATCAATAAGTGGCTGTATATCGTTCCCATCTGTCCACTCACTTTGATGCGGTCCCACTAGCGGAACCATATGATATACGACTTGCTCTTGTTCTCCACTTTTATTAACCCAATTAAATGATGACTCGTAGTGAGCCGCATTAAAAGCCAGCGTCACCGCTACAAACCCGAGCGTACTAATAAGCGTATACAGGATGAATTCCAGCCAAAATGCTTTTTTATTTCGCTTGGATTGGTCAATCGTTTTGATTAAATAAATCAATCCTGCAACAAAGCTAATGGAAAGCACGGCTTCACCGGTAGCTGCGGTTGTAACGTGGATATGCAGCCAATTCGTTTGGAGAGCCGGTATCAGCGGCGTAATTTCAGTTGGAAACATGCTTGCATAGGCAATGATTAAAAGAGCCACCGGCAATGCAAAAAGTCCAAGCATGCTAAGACGATAAATAAAGTAAATAACAATAAATGCGCCAACAAGCATCATGCCAAAAAACGTCGTAAATTCAAATAAATTACTAACAGGAGCGTGGCCTGATGCAATCCACCTTGTAATAAAGTAGCCAATCTGTGCAATAAATCCGATGATGGTAACCGCAATTCCAAACGTTGCCCACTTTGTTTTCTTTTGAGCTGCTCGCTTATCTCGAATAGCTCCTCCGAAAAAAAAGGTTGCAACTAAATAAGCAATAAACGCCACATACAGTAAATTACTACTTATACTCGCGTAATCCATGCTTTTTCCTCCTATTTTGTTTCTTTATCATTTTGGTCCTTCAGCTGTGTAAGAGATGTTGATTCTAATAAACCATTTAGTTCTTTTTTAAGCCCATACCAGTTTTTATTTGTATGTGCGGCCAACCATATCTCATTATTGACTTTTTGAATCCACATGCGGCGATGATTCCAATACATCCCTTGAATTACACCAATCATAAAGATGGCTCCGCCAATTCCTAAAAACCAAAGCGTATAGTCTCTGCGAACGGTTAACCCTGTTACATTTTTCGTTTCCACACCAGCAAAGGTCATTTTATAATCGTTATTTCCTAGCGGCTCCAAGTTCTCTCTAATTCCAACAAAAGCAACTTCCCCTTTTTTATGCTGAGGCGTAATCATTTTAAATACAAAAGCAGGATTGTTAGGCACTCTGGTCTTTGTATTTGGATTTCCTTCATCATCAAAGAAAAAGTCTGGAAAGTAGCTCATGAGCTTGACTTTATATCCGTTTTTTAAATCATATGTTTCTTTTGGATTATGTAAATCTACTGTAAGTGAACCAACGTTTCTATTTGCATTTTTATCTGTTAAATGGAAAGACATAGAGCTAAATTCATTTAACTTAAAATCCACTTGGTACATGGCATATCCTTCAAACTTAAGCGGCTGATTCACACGAATCTCTGAATCTTTTATTTTCTTTAACTTTGGATCTGCTCCCGGTATAAGCTTTCCTTCGCGCTTATACAAACTAACATCCGCTTCATATTTTTTGGCTACTTTATTATTCCCTGCACGATCGATTGCTTCTTGAAACACGGCGCTTTCGCTATCTTTATCATACGTTTCAACAGTAAAACGATGGTTTTTCAAAAAATACTCTCCGTTCGTCCCAGGAATAACTTTTGTTTCACCTTCACGGATCCAAAGAACTTCATCTATATACATACCTGGTACAAATCTAAGCATAGCACCTAGTAAAAAGATAATGAGACCGATATGATTAACGTATGGACCCCATCTTGAGAAGCGTCCTTTTTCAGCCAGCAGATTGCCGTTTTCTTCACGAATAGAGTATCTTCTTTTTTTGAGCATGCTTTTTACATGTTCATAATCTTGATCCGTCCACGATGATGAAATGCTATATAAACGCTGTCTTTTTAAGAAGTTTGGATGTTTTGTTACACTCTGCTTTTTTAGAGCTCGGTACAAAGGCACTACTCGATCTAAACTGCAAATGACTAACGACATTCCTAAAGCAGCAATTAAAAGCAAGTACCACCATGATTCATATAAATGATGAAAACCTAACTTATAATAAAGCTCTCCTGTCCATCCATATTCCTTTTGATAATACTCATCGGCTGTCACATTAGGTGGTATGTAAGCTTCTTGAGGATAAATGGTTCCGACTGCAGACGCAACAAGCGTCACAATAATGATCCAAATGCCTACCTTTACAGAAGAGAAAAAATTCCATACTTTATCGATAACTGTTTTATTGTACGTTTGCGATCGCCTTGCGCTTCCTTCATAACGCATATCTACTAATTTATCAGTTGTTTCTTCTGCAATTGGTTTACCACAGGCTTCACACAAAATCGTACCATGCGGGTTAACGTGTCCACACTCACATTTCACGTGTTTCATTGTCAACACTCCCTATGGTTTAATTTCTTCCATGTATTCTTTTATTTTAGATTCTTCCAACCCGCCAATAAAGCTGTCTACAATCTTTCCGTTTTTATCAATTAAAAATGTAGTCGGAAGAGGATCTATTCCGTACGCACCCAAAACTTGTGAATCTTTATCCATCAAAATTGGAAACGATAGCCCGTATTGTTTAGCAAACTGCTCTACCGCTATATTCGTTTCTGCAACGTTAACAGCTAAAATTTCAACGCCTTGCTTTTTATATGCTGCATACTGCTTTTCCATAGCCGGCATCTCTTGTTTACAGGGCTTGCACCACGTTCCCCAAAAATTCAAAAAAACTCCTTTACCTTTGTAATCTGATAGCTGATGAGTTTCTCCATTAACATCTCTTAATATAAAGTCAGGTGCCTTATCTCCTACTGATACCTTTTGTTTATCAGCAAAAAATTGAGCATAAAGGGTATATCCAACCGCGCACAGCAAAACTGCTAATATCACTGTTCGAATAATCAAGCGCTTTTTTTTCATGGCACGAACTCCTTTTAACCGCTTTCAATACGCTTTTTTTCTACCATTATATCATTTTTTTGGTAGTGGCTTTCCGATAATATTTCGACGTTTCTGTGAAGTCTTCCTCTCATTCTACAAGTTCGACATTTTTTCAAAAAACCTTGCTTGTTTTTCTAATTCACGACATTTTTCATAAAAAAAACAGGTAAGTGAAAATTACTTACCTGTTTGAGACATTGAATATAATTGTTTGACTTCATGCGCTGTAAGCTCACGAGCTTCTCCTGCATTTAATCCGCGTAAATCTAAAGGTCCGTAGCGCTCACGTTTTAATTTTAAGACAGAATGTCCGATTGCATCGAACATACGACGTACTTGACGATTTTTCCCTTCGTGAATCGTCAATTCCACAATTGCCGTCTGCTTGCTTTTATCAATAGAAAGAACTTTCGCACGAGCTGGTGCTGTTTTTCCGTCCTCAAGCATCACACCGCGCTGCAGCTGTCTGATGCTTTCACGACTTGGGATTCCTTTAATTTTAGCTACATACACTTTATCCACTTCAAATTTCGGGTGCATTAGCTGATTAGCAAATTCACCATCATTTGTTAAAAGAAGTAGACCCGACGTATCATAGTCCAGACGTCCAATCGGGTAAATTCTTTCTTCTACATGCGGAAAGAAGTCAACGACTGTTTTTCTTCCTTTGTCGTCGTTAGCAGCTGAAATCACGCCTCTTGGTTTGTATAGCATAAAATAAACGGGCGCTTCGCTTTCTACCGGCACTTCGTCTACTTCAATTTTATCGTTAGGACCTACTTTCGTGCCCAATTCTCTTACAACTTTTCCATTTACTTTCACTCGGCCTTGGCCGATTAATTCTTCAGCTTTACGTCTTGATGCTACACCTGCGTGAGCAATCACTTTTTGTAATCGTTCCATTAACACTTCACCTCTTGTAACATCTTACTTGTTTACGAAGTAATACACAAGTCTATTTGCCACTCAGAGGTAGAATTTTCGATTTCTTACCGGCCAAACACAAGGATTACAATGACAACTGAGGCAATAATTCCTACCAAATCTGCCAGTAAACCAACCTTCAGCGCATCTCCCATTTTTTTAATGCCAACCGCTCCGAAATAAACCGTTAAAATATAAAATGTGGTATCTGTACTTCCCTGCATGGTCGATGCCAAACGACCGATAAAAGAATCAGGTCCGTATGTAGAAATTAAATCCGTCGTGATACCAAGAGCAGCCGTTCCAGATATCGGTTTGATAAGAGCTAAAGGTACAATTTCAGCCGGAACGCCGACTGCTTGCAGCATAGGTTTTAAAACAGATAAGAAAAAATCAAGGGCTCCTGAAGCTCGAAAAATAGAGATGCTCACTAACATGCCGACTAAGTAAGGAATGATGGAAAAAGCAATTTGTAATCCGTCTTTCCCTCCCTCTACAAACTTTTCATACGTAGGAATTTTTTTATAGGTCCCATAAAGTAAAATGCATCCTACAATAAGAGGAATAAACATCAATGATACTTGATTAAGCATCGTCATTTTCGTTTTCCTCCTTTTCGTGTACGTCGATAATAAAAGAAGCGATCAATGATGATAGCTCCTATCGTAGCTACAACAGTTGCTAAAAGCGTGGTACCGACAATTTCAGTAGGATTAGCCGAGTTATACGTAATCCGAATGGCAATAACTGTGGTTGGTATAAGTGTTAAACTGGTGGTGTTAAGTGCTAAAAGTGTGATCATAGAACGGCTTGCTTCGTCTCTATCGCCGTTTAGCTTTTTAAGCTGCTCCATCGCTTTAATGCCAAGAGGAGTTGCCGCATTCCCGAGTCCAAACATATTCGCCATCATATTGGACAATATGTACCCTAGGGCCGGATGATCTTTTGGAACATCAGGAAAAAGTCTTGTAATGATGGGTCGAAACAGTTTCGCTAACTTGTCGAGAAGCCCTGCACTTTGAGCAATATTCATCATCCCTAACCAAAAGACCAGCACGCTGATTAACCCAATGCTGATGGTCACTGCTTCGCCTGCTCCTTGAAAAATTGCTTTGTTTACATCACCAATTTTTCCATTTATAATCGCAAAAACAATTCCGATAATGGTCAGCAGCATCCAAATAACATTAACCATCTGTTTTGGCTCCAGACTGAATAAACATTAATCGCTTCACTTTATCAAAAAAACCTTTTTGCTGCTCGGACTGCTTTTCGAAATAAATTGGAACACTGTCAATCGTCTCTCCACTTCTATAAATATCGAGCTTTCCTACCACATTTGGAACTTCCCCTGTTTCTTTCCACTGCTTTTTAGGCTGAATTAACGTTGTTTTTACTTCTATAGAGCTTTGTTCTTTCTTTGTGAGCGGATAGACGACATTTCGTTTAATATACAGCTGATCTTTATAAAAAGAATCCTTTATATCTGCCAACTCGCCTTTTGCAGCTAAACTGGTCATATCATATTTATCAAATGCATTTTCATACATGGAAATATGATCGTTCCAATCATCTGGGGCATTAATCGTTACGGCGATTAAATCCATTCCATCTTTTGTAGCAGTTGTCACAAGCGTTCGTTTTGCTAATTTTGTATACCCTGTTTTTCCGCCAGTACAGTATGCATATAGTGTTGTCAGCAGTTTATTTTTGTTTTTCCACACTCGATCCCATTTCTCTTCAGGATGCTTCATTCGATAGACTTTTGTTCCTGAAATCTCTTTGAAAATTTTATTATTCATTGCATAGCGCATGAGCAGAGCCATATCGTGCGCTGTTGAGCGATGATTTTCATGATCGTCTAATCCATGCGGATTTTTAAATGTTGTATTTGTCATGCCAATTTCTTCTGCTTTTTTATTCATCAAATAAACAAATCCATCTTCGCTTCCTCCAACGGCTTCTGCGATAGCTACAGCAGCATCATTACCTGAACGAAGCATCAGGCCATATACTAAATCTTTTAATTTTATTTTTTCACCTTCAACTAAATACACAGAAGAACCTTCAACACCAACTGCGCTGTGGCTAACGGTAACTGTTTTATTTATTTTGCCAGATTCAATCGCCAGTATTGCTGTCATAATTTTTGTAATGCTAGCAATTCGGCTAACTTGATCTGCATTTTTAGCATATAATACTCTCCCTGATTTCTGTTCCATCAAAATAGCACTATGAGCACTTACGCTCCCCGCTGCAGATGATGTGGAAGGCCAACCGCTGAGACATAGCAATACAATAAATAGATAGATGATACTTTTTTTGCTTCTTTTCATGTCATCCCCGTCCCTCTACCTGTTTGTACAAGTTTATGCTCGTCTTTTTTGGTTATGAATGAAAAGATTTGTCCATACAAAAAAGAACATAGAAAAAACTCTATGTTCTTTTACATTTTCACTTCATTTCTTGAAACGATTGGAAAAACAAATCTGCTTCTTGATCGGTTCCTTCTTGTAATAAATCTTCTGGAAGCGGCGGCAGCTCTTCGATACTTTTAAGCCCAAAATAGCCTAAAAATTCTTTTGTCGTTCCGTATAAGATGGCCCGACCTGCGCCTTCTGCTCGTCCCACTTCTTTTAATAAAACCTTTCCAATTAAAGTTTGAAGAGGTCTTTCCGTTTTCACTCCACGAATCTCTTCGATTTCAGCTCTTGTAATTGGCTGCTTATACGCTACAATTGCTAACGTTTCAAGCGCTGCTTGTGATAACGATTGATTAGCGGGAGCTTCTACGAGCTTCTCAATATATGGTGCATACTCTTTTTTTGTAACAAGCTGATAGGCCCCTCCTATTTCAACAAGTGTAACTCCTCTGAACTTACACTCTTGCTCTAAGCTCTCCAAAGCACCTTGAATGTCTTCATGAGGCTTTTCTATAATCTCAGCTAACCGGCTAATGGATAGACCTTCATCACCAGAAACAAAAAGTAAGCTCTCAATAATAGCCTGTAGATTATTCGTTGTCATTCCTCTTCATTCCTTTCTCGATACGATACATAAAGCTCGTCTAGATTGTGCTGCTGTTCCACAACGATTTCATTTTCTTTCATTAATTCCAGCACAGCTAAAAACGTTACAACAATATGATCACGCTCTTGATAAGGAAACAGCTGATAAAAACTTTTTTTCCCTTTAAAGGCTTTTAATTCATTCACAATTTCACTCATGCGCTTATCAATTGGAATGTCTTGCCTTGCTATTTTCGTCTGCATAGGCTTTTTGTTTTGCTTTCGCTTCATCAACTTTTGAAAAGCACTTAGCATATCATACAGTGATATATCCAATCCTTCATCCTGAGGCTGCGTACGTTCTTCTGCATTTATTTGCACATTACTTGGAGGTTTTGTATACACATGACTTTGGTCTTCTTCCAGCTTTTGAAGCTCTACAGCCGCTTCTTTAAACTTTCGATATTCAATTAAGCGCTGCATCAATTCTTCACGCGGATCTTCTTCATCGACCATTTCAATTTCATCCATATCTTCTTCATACGTAGGCAGAAGCATTTTACTTTTAATTTGAAGCAAAGTTGCTGCCATGACTAGATATTCACTGGCAACGTCTAGCTGAAGCTCATTCATTGTATGTATAAACATCATATATTGCTCAGTAATTGTCGCTACTGGGATATCGTAAATATCAATTTCAAATCGGTTAATCAAATGCAGAAGAAGATCTAAAGGTCCTTCAAACGCATCTACTTTTACACTATACTCCACTTTTATCTCACCAACACTTTTCAATTGCTTATCATTTCTGCTGCTTTATATAACGTTACTATCATTAGTATAGAGGATTATAGACACATGTCCAATACAAATTAACGTAAAAATAGGTCATTTGCCCATACAAAAAGTTTAAACATACATATGATGTCAAGGTAATAAGATTTTGAAATGGCTGAAGGAGGAACTCGCATGGGTGAAAAATCTTGTGGATACGGTAGCGGTTTCGCTTTAATTGTTGTACTGTTTATTTTATTAATTATTGTTGGTTGTTCTTGCTTACGCTTCTAACCACACATATTGAATAAAAACAAACGTGTTCGCCATACCTTGAGCACGTTTGTCTCTTTAAAGGCACCGCGCTGATGAATAGCTAATTTTTGTGATACACTACATATAGAGTCTTACCAGGAGGGAACAAGATTGTATTCACAAGCCTATATTGATTATTTAGTTCATTTTCATGGCGACCGGGATTACTTTGAATGTCATGAACTGCTAGAAGAACACTGGAAAAAAGACGAAAGAGGACGCCGCAATATTATTTGGGTTGGCCTTATTCAAATTGCTGTTTCACTCTATCATCATCGACGCCAAAATTTCGCTGGAGCCAAAAGAACGATGCAAAAGGCGCTGGCAATTTTAACGAAGGAAGAAGAAAATATTGCACAGCTTGGACTTAATTATCCTTCACTGCTTAAACTTCTTCGCAAACAATTAGCTTTAACCGATACCTATCAGCCATATAAAAGTATTAACTTGCCCATTGAAGATCCAGCATTATTACGGGCTTGCAAACAAAGAAGCACTGATAAACAGCTTGTCTGGTTATCAGCTTCTAATCTGCAAAATGATGCGATTGTTCATCGTCACAGCACGCGAGATCGGTCAGATGTGATTGCGGAAAGACAAGCGAACTTATTGGCAAAACAAAACAACAGGTAGCTAGAAGCTACCTGTTGTTTTATGATGACTAAGATGTGAAAGAAGCTTTCACACCTCGCCTAATCATGCTTTTTTTATTCATCCGCCTGACACTTTTCATAAAACGGAGCGATGATTTCACTCGGCTTAATTTGTGCAGTCGTATACATTTCTTTAAGAGCTTTAATCATTTTTTTGCCAATACCCTGTTGGCGGTGTGAAGGGTTTACACTGACGTGTTGAACCTCAATCAAACTTTTATCGAGCATGGAAATGCCAACAATCCCAATAATATCTTCTTCTTGCTTCCAAAGATACAGCTGCCAATGTTCGTTTTGCTCATATTCTTTCATCGTTTGTTGAAGTTTTTTTAAATCTTTTTCCGTAGGTACAAACGATAGAAGACCCATGGCAATTTTTTCATAGTTTCGTTTATAGCGAATAAGCATACGATTCTCCCTCGTCCTCAAACTTTCCTACAAATTAATGCGCTGCGTTTTTTACTGCTTTTATCATACAAAATTTATAAGTAAATAGCAATATTACACAAAAGCTTGTCCTATGTCATGCGTGTATGAGAAACCTAATCTATTACGCTTTTTGAGCTGTTGCGCGAAGAAAAAACGCCGTAACCCCCTGTAAAAGGTTGTTATGACGTTTTATCAGCTAATATCCATTTATAGCAATATGCTCTTATTCTTCCCAGACTTTTACTTCTTTCATTACGTCGCCATTTTTCATTTTTAACACTGTATCAAGTCCTTCTGTTACTTTCCCAAATACAGTGTGAACACCGTTCAAATGAGGCTGTGGCTCATGAACAAGAAAGAACTGACTGCCGCCTGTGTCTTTACCAGCATGTGCCATTGATAGAGAACCCGCTTCATGTTTGTGAGGGTTTCCTTCTGTTTCACATTTAATTGAGTAGCCAGGGCCGCCAGCACCTGTACCAGTTGGGTCTCCTCCTTGAGAAACAAATCCAGGGATAACGCGGTGGAACGTTACGCCGTTGTAGAATCCTTCATTAGCTAACTTTTCAAAGTTTTCTACTGTTCCTGGTGCTTCGTTCGGAAATAAATCGATTAGAATTTTTTCGCCATTTTCCATTAGAATACTTGCTTTTTTCATATAAATGACCTCCAATATATGTATTAGTACCGCTATAGGCTCTGTTTTCCCTATCAAAGCGGCAAAACGTAAAAGTTGTAAGTGCCACCTAGAGTAGAACACTTACATTTATAAACTCACTCTATTCTACTACAAACAAGCTCATGAATTCAATGAATGCACTTCTTCACTTTCTTCTCGTAGGGCTCTAAATAAAAAATAGTAGTTGTGAGATGAAACTTTTTATAGTATCATCCGTCTAATACAGTGATAGAGATACATAGATTTCATTTCATATAGAAATCTACGCCTCTAGACTGATTTATGGGAAAATGATGAATTGACTCTGTTACTTCAGACCTGCCCGTATTATAATAGGGCAAGTATGGGATTAAAGGAGGAAAAAGGTTTGAAATTAACGATAAAAGCAATGATGGTGACATTAGGTCTTCTTCTATTCCTAACCGCACCCTTAAAAAGTTTTGCAGATGCTGCGCCGGGCGATGTTATTATTACATTAGGTCAGGACTTAACCAGCTCTCAGAAGCAACAGGTATTAAATGACCTCGATGCACCAAGCAATGCTCAAACAGTAACCGTGACAAACCAAGAAGAGCATGAATATTTAGGTGACTTTATTCCAAAGGCTACTATTGGATCTCGTGCTATTTCATCTTCTAGTATTACCCTTGGTTCAAAAGATTCAGGTTTAAGCGTATCAACTCAAAATATTAATGGTATTACAGACGACATGTATATTAATGCTTTGATGACCGCCGGCGTTAAAGATGCAAAAATCCAGATTACCGCTCCATTTGAAGTATCTGGTACAGCTGCTTTAACAGGTATTATGAAAGCATATGAAGTTCAAACAGATCAAAAAATCCCAGAAGAAGTAAAAAAAGCAGCCAATGAAGAGATGGTCCAGACATCTCAGCTTGGTGAAAAAATCGGTAAAGAAAAAGCAGCGCAGTTTATGGCAACGATTAAAGAAGAAATTGCCAAAGAAAATCCTCAAACAAAGGATGATTTACGCACGTTAATTCAGCGAGTGGCTGATGATTTAGGTATTAAATTAACAGATTCAGAGCTTAATACACTTGTTGATTTTTTCAATCGTTTAAAAGATATGAACATCGATTGGAATCAAGTAAAAGACCAGCTTTCCGCGACAAAGGAAAAAGTAACAACCTTTCTTCAGTCAGAAGAAGGCCAATCATTTCTTGATAAATTAAAGCAATTCTTTGTTGATATTATTAATGCTATTAAATCGTTATTCTCATAAAAAAAGAGCCTCTTGAACAAGAGGCTCTTTTTTTTTACGTTAATCACTCGTTACTTTTTTACCGTCACTTTGTATTTCACGTCATTTTTTACAATGTCTTCATACGTTTCGCGTTTTACGACTAGCTGTGCTTCTCCATCTTCTACGAACACGACAGCTGGCTTTGGCAAACGGTTATAGTGACTTGCCATAGAATAACCGTATGCGCCTGTACAAAACATCGCTAATAAATCATCTGGGTTTGCTTTTGGAAGATGTACATCCCACATCAGCATATCCCCCGATTCGCAGCACTTACCCGCAATAGATACAAGCTCATCACTCTCATCATTCATTCGATTGGCAATGACCGCTTCATATTTCGCTTGATACAGCGCCGGACGGATATTGTCGTTCATTCCTCCATCAATCGCTACATATTCACGTACATTAGGCACATGTTTACGAGAACCAATTGAATACAGGGTCGTTCCAGCATCTCCTACAAGAGAGCGGCCGGGTTCAATCCAAATTTCAGGAATTTCTACCTCTAACTGTTTGGACTGCTTTTTGACCTCTTCTATAATAACTTCCACATACTGCGAAACAGGAATAGGCTGATCTTCTTCCGTATAACGAATACCAAAGCCCCCGCCTAAATTTAATACTTGCGGAACAAATTCTATACGTTGTTTCCACTCTTTCATTTTTGCAAAAAGCTTTTGAGTCGCCATAATAAATCCGGTTGTTTCAAAAATTTGAGATCCTATATGACAGTGAATACCCAAAAGTTCTAGCCCCTTGCTATTTTGTACAAGACGCACAGCTTCGTCTGCTTGACCGTTTTGAAGATCAAACCCAAACTTCGAGTCTTCCTGCCCTGTCAAGATATAATCATGTGTATGAGCTTCAATTCCGGGTGTTAATCTGAGAAGAACAGGCATCTTTTTTTGATACTGTTCCGTTATTTCCTGAAGTAATGAAATCTCATAAAAATTGTCAACTACAATACATCCTACATCTTCTTTGATAGCCATTTCTAGTTCTGCTCGGCTTTTATTGTTTCCATGAAAATGAATCCGTTCTTTCGGAAAGTCAGCTGCTAAAGCCGTGTACAGTTCTCCTCCCGAAACAACGTCTAACGAAAGACCTTCTTCATGAACGACTTGGACCATGGCAATTGTAGAAAAAGCTTTGCTTGCATAAGCGACCTGTGCTTTTACCCCATGCTTTTCAAATGTTTCTTTAAATCCTCTAGCACGCTGCCGAATTAAAGCCACGTCATATACGTAAAGGGGTGTCCCAAAATTTGATGCTAATTCAACCGTATCAACTCCACCAATTTCAAGATGACCCTGCTTATTTATGCGACTTGTTCCGTGTAAAAACATGTTTAGACCCCGTTCCTGTGTATAGTGTAAAAAAGACAGTTAACGGCAATTCGCTGCTAACTGTCTAAATATTTATTATTTTCCATATTTAAAACAAATCTATCACATCTTCATACAGGTTTCAACCACATATTTTGTTTAAGGTTTTGCAGGCTGGCGGTCTTTGTCCTGCGGATGTACAATACTAGGACGCGGATTTGCTCCAGGAACCGGTGTGCGAATGATAATCTGCCATAAAGCCTGCGGGTTGAATGGAAGAAACGGCCACAAATAAGGCGTATTCAACGATTTTAATCGCGCCATATAGAGAATGATACACGTTGTTGCAATAAGAAACCCTGGAGTATGAAAGGCCGCCACAAAAATTAACAGAAACAATCGCAGCATTTTATTTGCTACTGCTAACTCATAGCTTGGCGTTGCAAACGAACCAATTGCTGCAATAGCCACATACAAAATAACCTCCGGAACAAAGAGACCTACATCAATAGCAATTTGCCCAATAAGCGCGGCGGCAATCAAGCCCATCGCCGTGGCAAGCGGCGTCGGCGTATGAATCGCCGCCATCCTCAGAAATTCAATCCCAAAATCAGCTAAGAAAATTTGAACAACAGTTGGAATATTTGTTGCTTCGTTTGGTCCAATAAACTGCAGTTTTGACGGCAGCAAGTCTGGCTCAAGTACAAATAATAGCCATAGCGGTAATAAGAAAAGAGAAGCTAGAATTCCTAAAAAACGTATCCAGCGAATAAACGTTCCTACAGAAGGAGACTGCCTGTATTCTTCTGCATGCTGTACGTGATGAAACAGCGTAGTTGGCGTAATAATAACGCTTGGAGACGTATCGGTAATAATGATTACATGCCCTTCTAGTACATGAGCTGCTGCTGTGTCCGGACGTTCTGTATAGCGTACCATTGGAAAAGGATTAATTCCTTGTTTGACTAAAAACTCTTCAATTGATTTGTCAGCCATCGGCAAACCATCTATATCAATTGCTTCAAGTTCATCTTTTATCAGTTTAACCAGCCCTGGATCAGCTACGCCATTTATGTACCCAATCGCTACGTCCAGTTTTGATCGTTCGCCTACCTTCATAATTTCAAAACGAAATCTTCCGTCACGAATTCGTCTTCTTGTTAACGCTGTATTGATAATGATGTTTTCAGTGTATCCATCTCTTGCTCCGCGAATTACTTTCTCTGTATCAGCTTCTTCAGGGGATCTGCCAGGATATGTACGCACATCGACTTCAAAGCCAACTTCTTCACCGTCAATTAAAACGAATAGCAGTCCTGATAAAACCGACACCATTCCATCATCCAGCGTCTTTAGAGGCTTGACTTGCTGATGAATAAGACGGTTTTCAACAATATCCTTCAGCTTTGCTCGTTCAACTTCATTATCATTAATTTGAACGAGCACTTTTGTAATTTCAATAATAAATGAACTATCGCACAGTCCTGTTACATAGTAAACGTGAACTTCTCGATCCAAAATAAGCAGTTTACGCACGCCCACATCAAAACTTGTGTTCATACTAGCATTTTCTTTGAACCACTGATCGTTTTTTTGTACTTTCGAGAAAATAGCTGTTTTCTGCTCTGCTAGCTTATCCAAACGAACCACTCCTTTCTAAAATAAGTCTTGCTGCTTTTTCTGTAATAGGACATCCCAGTTTAACATCATCCATCCTAGCCATTTTGCCGATATCCCCTATTCCTACAACTAAGGGAATATCAAGCTGATCCAAGCAGTAAACTGTATCTCCATTAATTCGTCCGACTTCTAACTCTTGAATTCCGCTTTTATCCACTCCGTAATGCGATATTTCCCCAAAACGATCAATGGTCACATCCACTCTTGTCCATTCGCTTTGATGAGTACGTGATGCAACGGCAATCACTCCAAGAACTTCTACTTGAGGATGCTTTGCTACATGGAGCAAAGCAACTTCCCCAGGCCCTTCCTCTAAGAAACCGCTATCGTCAAACATCACAAAGACGGGATCATATGGTGCTTGAAGAATTAACTCTACCGTTTGACTGCCTGTTAACGTAGTAGGGTTTCCATATGACCTCGAAATGCATCTGCCACCAACCGATTTAGCTACATGCTCAATTGCTTTGCGTGCATATTCGTCCCCATCGGTTACAATAATGACCCTTCTTTTTTTCATAATCTTTTATCCTTTCGGTTTAAAGATTAACGCAATAATAAAAGCAAATAAAATAGCTGCTGAAATTCCAGCGGAGGTAAGTTCAAAAATCCCAATCCCAATTCCAATAAGTCCATGGTCATCCGCTTGCTTCATCGCTCCGTGCAGCAAAGAATGACCAAAGCTTGTAATTGGAACCGTCGCTCCGGCGCCAGCAAATTCAATTAACTTATCATAAAGACCAAATCCATCTAAAATCGCTCCTGCAACTACAAATGAACTCATAACATGTGCTGGAGTAAGCTTAGCAAGATCTAGCAGCAGCTGCCCAATAACGCAAATGATTCCTCCTACAGCAAAAGCTATTACATACTCCATTGATCATCCCCCTCCCCAATATGTTCTAAGACGACGCCATGAGCAATTGTTGGAATTGACTCTTTTTGCTGAATCATCGTTGGACTTAAAAGAGCTCCTGTTGCTACCATAAACACTTTTTTTAAGTTTCCTGATTTTAATTCATTTAAAATATGCCCATACGTGACAATGGCCGAGCAGCCGCAGCCGCTTCCTCCTGCAAATACATTTTGATCAGGGCGGTATACCATTAATCCGCAATCATTATGATTGGTTGATATATCGTAGCCTTCATCCTTGAGCAGCTGTTTTAAGATTGGACTTCCTACACCAGATAAATCTCCTGTTAAAATAAGATCATACTCGCTTGGAGCAACGTTTAAGTCTTCCAAATGTCTTTGAATGGTATCTGCAGCAGCTGGTGCCATAGCAGAACCCATGTCGTTTGCATTTTTAATCCCGTAATCCATTACCCGACCAATCGTTGCAGACGTCAGACGCACAATACCTTTTTCTTTCGAGACCAGCGCTGCCCCTGCTCCCGTAATGGTTGCCGTTGCTGTATCTGGTTTTTGTCCTCCGTACTCGGTAGGATTTCGAAATTGGCGCTCAGCCGTTGCGTTGTGACTGCTCGCTGATGCAATAACACGATTAGCAAACCCTGCATCTACAAGAGCTGCTCCTGTTGCAAGTGTTTCCATCGATGTGGAGCAAGCGCCAAACATGCATAGAAATGGAATTTGGTTATGCCGGGCTACAAAATTAGCCGTTACGTTTTGATTTAATAAATCTCCAGCCAAAAACAAATCAACGTCTTCATAGGATAAATTTATTTTTTGCAAGCAGGAATCAATGGACTCCGTCATTAGCCTTCTTTCAGCCAACTCCCAGTTGTCTTCTTCACAGTGCAAATCTTTATGTGTAATATCAAATGTTTCTCCTAACGGTCCATCTGCTTCTTTTGGTCCTACAGCTGTTCCCGTAGCGTTAATATAAATAGGATTTTCATAAACCCACGTTTGCTTCCCAGTTTTTCTCATAATCCCCCTCTTTTCATAGCAAATAAGTTTTAAAAAGGTAGCGAATGATTCCTACAACGTAAGCCGAAACCGTTCCAAATACAATGACGTTTCCAGCCAGTTTGAACATGTTCGTCGCAATTCCAAGAACAATCCCTTCACTTCGATGTTCAAGCGCTGCACTCGTCATGGAATTGGCAAAACCCGTAACAGGAACGGCTGAACCTGCACCTGCGAATTGACCAATACGATCGTATATCCCAAACCCGGTTAAGAGCGCAGATATTAAAATAAGGGTTGCAACGGTAGGATTACCTGCATTTTTTTCATTAAAGTCAAAAAATGCAATATAGAAATTTTGAATTGCCTGTCCTAGTGTACAAATGATTCCCCCTACCAAAAAGGCTTTTAGGCAATTTGCCACATATGAAGGTTTAGGCTGAAATGGTTTAATGCTTTCTTGATAGTTATCTTTTAATTTTTGATTATTTGCCATGTTACATACATCCTTTTCTTATTGATTAACAAAATAAATCCAATGAAATAATGATCCGCATACTTTGCCTAGTACAATGGCCATTAACAATAAAATAAGCTTGCCTTCCATTCCTATTCGTTTCGTTAACGTCGGCAATACATTAAGCACTTCTGTTAACGCCGCTGCCAACATTCCAATAAAAATACCGCTCGTTAGACCTATGATCATAATGAACACCGCAGGAAACTGCCACGTGTATTGATGAAGACTGCACCAACCGCCTGTAACAGCACCCCCCACTACTCCCCATTCATATGCTTGAATATATTTCATGGTTTTGGTCAGCTGCATCAAACGCGGAATAATGCCCAACACCGTTAAAAATGCTACAAACCCAGCACCTGCAGCCAGTCCTCCCGCAAGCCCAATTACAATGGTCATCACAATGTTAATGATCATCAATTTTTTTCATACTTTCTTTATTCTCGTGCATAATGACGTATTGATCTAAGTCTTGCTGGTAATTAAACATTTCGACTTCGAGAGGACTAGGCTCTTCATTAATTCGTTTTCTAAAGACATGGTTAAAAAACAGAATCATTCCCAAGCCTAAACCGATAGAGTAAGGCACTTGAATCAGCAAAGGCTGCTTGTCTCTCAGACCGGTCAGCATATAGAACAATTTTTGATGTACTTGTTTCATACTCACATCTTCGTGAAAGTTCATAATTGCCAAAGCAGCTCCGATGAAGAGAAGAAACCAAACAGCTAGAAAAAACAAAAAGGAATATTGTTTCTTTTTATACACGACCTCTACAATCGTTTGAGCGGGTCCAATCGTCTGAATGTCTAAATGCGGATACTGAGAGGTAACTTTTTCAATTACCTTCATTAAATCAACAATGATAATATTTCGATCACTCATACTTACTTGATATACAACTAGCGTTTCAATTTGCTTTTGAACAGAATCTCCTGCTATAACCATTGCTAATTGTCCAATATTTACAGCCTCATCAGGTTTTACTTGAATACGATGCCTCATTTTAAGATAAAGAACGTTTTCCATTCATATCACACCTTACGATTCATTATCTCCCTGTACGAGTAGTATGGATTTTCTTAAATTTTCTAATTCACGTTTCTGAACAGACCATTAATTACCAAATAAAAAAAAGCAATCCGTTTCACTATTCTTCTTTGAATAGCAAAACGGATTGCTTCTTAAGTATTACGTATCATTCATATGCAGCTTCATTTGTTTTAAGATTTTCTTCTCAAGCCTCGATACCTGAACTTGAGAAATTCCCAGCCTTGCCGCCACTTCAGACTGAGTTTGATCTTTGTAATACCTCAAATAGACAATGAGCTTTTCACGCTCATCAAGTTCTTCAATTGCTTCTTTTAAGGCAATTTTATCAAACCACTTCGCTTCCGTATGATCAGCAATTTGGTCAAGAAGGGTAATTGGATCCCCATCATTTTCATAGACGGTCTCGTGAATAGACGAAGGAGCACGATTAGCTTCTTGAGCTAGCACTACTTCTTCAGGAGTGAGATCCAAATGTTCTGCAACCTCAGCGACTGTAGGGACGCGTCCAAGTAACTTGGAAAGCTCGTCTTTTGCTTTACGTATTTTATTGCTCATTTCTTTCAGAGAACGGCTAACCTTTACCGTGCCATCATCACGAATAAATCGCTGAATTTCACCAATAATCATTGGAACAGCATATGTTGAAAATTTAACATCATACGATAAGTCAAATTTATCAACGGACTTTAATAGCCCTATACATCCAATTTGAAATAAATCATCGGGCTCATAACCGCGGTTAATAAAACGTTGAACAACCGACCAAACGAGCCGCATATTTTTTTGGACGATTGTATCTCGTGCAATTTGATCACCTTGCTGACTGCGCTTGATGAGGTCTTTAACTTCATGATCCTTTAAATACGGTTCGTTTTTATTTTTTTTGACCTCCACATCCATTGGCAAGTCTCCTTAATTACATAGCGCTTTACTATTTGTTAAGTGCTTTTTTAAATATAAGGTCGTACCTTCTAATACAGTTGATTCCACTCGAATTTCGTCCATAAAGTTTTCCATTATGGTGAAACCCATTCCAGAACGTTCTAGATCTGGCTTCGTTGTGTATAAAGGCTGTTTGGCTTCATCCACGTTATCGATACCAATTCCTTCATCACGAATCATCAGCTCGACTACACCATCTTCATGAAGCGTCACAGAAATGTATACCACACCATCCGGATTGCTTTCGTAGCCGTGAATAATAGCATTTGTTACTGCTTCAGATACGACTGTTTTAATTTCTGTTAGCTCATCCATTGTTGGATCTAACTGCGTAATAAATGATGCTACCGTGACGCGGGCAAACGATTCATTTTGACTAAGCGCGGAAAATTGGAGGTTCATTTGATTTTTCATTATGCCACCCCCAATTTTTGAAGCGCGTTTTCTTCATTAGGTTCAAAACGAATAATTTTAAATAAGCCTGACATATTAAACAAACGTTCTACGGCAGGAGAAATAGCACATACAACCATTTCCCCGCCGTTATTATGAACCTGTTTGTATCTCCCTAAAATAACCCCCAAGCCAGAGCTGTCCATAAAGGTTAAATGCTGTAAATTTAAAATCAAATGGCTGATAGATTCCTTCTCTATCGCTTCGGTGATTTTGCTTCTTAGCTCTTCTGCCGCATGATGATCTAATTCTCCAGTTAATCGAACCAACAAGACATCTTGTTTGAATTCCAATTCAATCGAAAGACTCACTATACAAACCTCCTCGGAAATCTTATAGTCAGTCTTTCGCTGCCGACAGAATAGAATCCTTCTCACCGACAAAACTAGTTCTATTTCGTCACATTTAGCTGTTTAAGATGTTTGAGAGAAAATAGAGAATGTACGTTTGAATATCTTCCACCAAGAAGCAGCATCGATATCTTCTTTTGCAAGAAGTGGTGAAGAACTAACTACTTTGTTATCCTTCTTAATGGTCAACGTTCCAATTTTGTCGCCTTTTTGAATAGGCGCATTTAACTTCTCGTTCATTTTCACTTCTGTTTTAACATCTTTGGCTGCATTTCCTTTTTTCAATAAAACAGAAATAGGCTCGGACGTAACAGCTGTTACCTGATCTTCGCTACCCTTGTTTACATCTATCTTGGTAATAACGTCTCCTTTTTTGTATAAAGGCTTCGTTGTATATTGACTGAACGCGTAATCTAACATTTTGGTTACTTGATTATTGCGATCTTTTGGCGTGCTTGCACCGAATACAACCGCTAACACACGCATATTTCCCTTTTTAGCGGTAGCTGTTAGGCAATATTTAGCTTGACCTGTAAATCCGGTTTTGAGTCCATCAACGCCGGGATAAAACTTCACTAAGCGATTTGTATTTACTAACCAAAACTTCTTATCTGTATCCGTGCGTAAATAAGCTTCATATTTACTTGTATAGTTAATAATTTTTTCATACTTTAGCAGCTCTCTGCCCATCATGGCCATATCATGAGCTGTACTATAGTGATTTTCTACGGGCAGGCCTGTCGGATTTTGAAATTTTGTATGAGTCAAACCAAGCTCTTTCGCTTTTTGGTTCATCTTTGCTACAAATTTTTCTTCTGATCCAGCTAAATATTCAGCCATTGCCATAGAAGCATCGTTACCGGAACCTATCGCAATCCCTTTTAGCAAATCATTTACCGTCATTTCTTCTCCGGGCTCTAAAAAGATTTGTGAGCCCCCCATTGAAGCGGCATATTCACTTGCCCGCACTTTATCTTTTAAGGTAATTTTCCCTTTATCCAAAGCCTCCATAATTAAAATCATTGTCATAATTTTAGTCATACTGGCAGGGGGAAGTTCTTGATTACTATTTTTTTCGTATAGAATTTTTCCTGTATCCCGTTCAATTAAAATAGCTGACCTAGCACTGTCAGCAAGCTCAGAATTCTTTTTTTCTGCGGCTAAAACAGGTTGCGTCATAAGTGGAAATAAAAATATGACAACGAGTAACTTTACAATAGTTCGCTTCATCTCCACAAACCTCCATTCTTTATACAACCTATTTTTTCCAAGGTATAATCGATTTATACTAAACCAAATAAAAAAAGCATCGAGAAATTCTCGATGCTTGAAGTCATATTTTCTTCTTATTGTTGATAAGCTGGAAGCTGCTTTACTACTTCTTTTACAAGAGATAAAAACTGCTGCTTTACTTTTTCAGTCGTTTCAATCACTTCTTCATGATTTAACGGCTGATCTAAAATGCCAGCTGCCATATTAGAAATACAAGAAATACCTAGTACTTTCATACCTGCATGGCGTGCGACAATAACTTCCGGCACTGTAGACATGCCGACCGCGTCTCCCCCGATAATGCGAAGCATGCGTACTTCAGCAGGCGTTTCATATGTTGGACCTGTATTTCCTACATATACACCTTCTTGTAAGGCGATATTTAAATCAGCTCCTACTTTCTTCGCTAATTGACGAAGATCCTTGCAGTAAGCAGTTGACATATCCGGGAACCTTACTCCAAAATCAGAGTCATTAGGTCCAATCAAAGGGTTGGTTCCAAAGTTATTAATATGATCAGAGATAATCATTAAGTCTCCTGGATTAAAGGATTCGTTCACTCCGCCCGCTGCATTCGTTACAATCAACGTTTCTACACCGATTTCTTTCATTACGCGCACTGGAAATGTTACTTTATCAAGGGCATACCCTTCATAAAAGTGAAAACGTCCTTGCATAGCTACAACCGGTACGTCATGAATAGTACCTATTACTAATTGACCTGCGTGACCTTCAACTGTTGAAACCGGGAACTCAGGAATGTCGTTATACGGAATTTTTACCGCGCCTTCAATTTCGTCAGCTAATACCCCTAGCCCAGAACCTAAAATAAGTCCAATTGTTGGTGTAACAGCTGATTGATTTTTAATATATGCTGCTGCTTTTTCGATATATTCTTTTTTCATACTCCATTCCCCCTGCTTAATTCAGCTCTTTTAAAAAACTTTTTCCATGCTTAGGCATTGCTACGCCAAAATTTTCTGCTACCGTTGCGCCAATATCCGCAAACGTTTGACGAATAGAAAGTTCTTTTCCTTCTTGCATGCCTTTATTGTACACAAGAAGCGGCACGTATTCACGCGTATGGTCTGTCCCATGATGAACTGGGTCATTTCCATGATCAGCTGTAATAATCAATAAATCATCTTCTTTTAATAAATCAAATACTTCTTCTAAGCGTGCATCATATTCTTCAAGCGCCTGCCCGTATCCTTGTGGATCACGGCGATGACCATAGAGAGCATCAAAATCAACTAAATTTAAGAAGCTTAAGCCTGTGAAGTCCATGTTTAATGTATCAACTAGCTTATCCATGCCGTCCATATTCGATTTGGTACGAAGAGATTTTGTTACCCCTTCTCCGTCGTAAATATCAGAAATTTTACCGATAGCAATAACATCGATGTTATTGTCTTTTAATTCATTCATTACTGTACGTCCAAAAGGCTTTAATGCATAGTCATGACGATTGGATGTACGTGTAAAGTTACCTGGTTCACCTAAAAACGGGCGAGCAATAACACGTCCAATCATATATGGATCATCAAGCGTTAATTCACGAGCAATCTCACAAATTTTGTACAATTCATCAATTGGAACAATTTCTTCATGAGCAGCAATCTGCAAAACAGAATCTGCTGATGTATAGACGATTAAGTCACCTGTTTCCATATGTTGTTTTCCTAGCTCATCCAAAATTTCTGTACCAGACGCTGGTTTGTTCCCAATGATTTTCCGACCTGTTTTTTCTTCTAATTGTGAAATCAGCTCTTCTGGAAATCCGTCTGGAAATACATTAAAAGGCGTATCAATATTAAGACCCATAATCTCCCAATGGCCTGTCATTGTATCTTTTCCTGCAGAAGCTTCCTGCATTTTTGTATAGTAAGCCAACGGTTTTTCGGCTTTATCGATTCCTTTAATTTCACGGATATTGCTTAGGCCAAGCTTAGCCATATTGGGCATATGAAGACCGCTGCAGTGCTCTGCAATATGACCAAACGTATCAGCACCTTTATCATTGTATTTTTCAGCATCCGGCGATTCACCGATACCTACTGAATCCATGACAATTAAAAATACGCGTTTATATGTATGCGCCATTTTATTCCCTCCAAATATCAATTTATTTATTCTCTATAAAATTCCCGTTTGGAAATAATTTAACCATCTTCTCTTATTGGTCAGAAGTCTGACCTCTCTATTAGTATAGACGCTTTTTATTTTTTTGTACACATGAATGAAAGTGTTTTCAATCAAAAAAACCAATGTCTATGAAATCACTGGACATTGGAATCTTCCTACGCTCGCGGATGAAACTGATTGTATACATCTTTTAAACGTGCTTTTGTAACATGTGTATAAATTTGAGTGGTCGAAATATCCGCATGCCCGAGCATTTCTTGAACGGCTCTCAAGTCCGCGCCGTTCTCTAACAAATGAGTAGCAAACGAATGCCGTAACGTATGAGGAGTTAATTCTTTTTCAATTTTTGCTTCAGAAGCTAATTTTTTTAATATTTTCCAAAACCCCTGCCTTGTTAAACGCCTTCCGTGATGATTAACAAAGAGTGCTTTGTCCTGTTCCTTTTGCTTTGTTAAAATACTCCGGCTATGCTGTAAATACTCTTCAATCGCTTCCGTTGCCAACCTTCCGATAGGGACAATTCTTTCTTTATTCCCTTTTCCGATACAACGAATAAATCCCATCGTCAAATGTGCATCATCAATATTTAAGTTAACGAGTTCAGACACACGAATTCCAGTAGCATAAAGCAACTCAAGCATCGCTTTGTCTCGTACGCCAAAAGGCGTCGAAGTATCAAACACATTTAACAGCGCCTCTACTTCCTCTGCATTTAGCACTTTTGGCAGCTTGCGCTCAAGCTGCGGAGTATCAATGTGAACGGATGGATCTGTATCCGCTGCTTTTTCTCTTAGTAAGAATTGATGAAAAGATCTAGTTGAAGCCACATGTCTCGCAATCGTTTTAGATGACTTTTGCTGATCACTTAAATATTTCAGAAAATTAACGATGTGAAGTCTTGTTACTTCATTAAATGATTTCAGCTGCTCTACATGCTCTAAATATTGAGCATACTTTTTTAAGTCTCGTTCATATGAATCAATCGTATTTTTCGCCAGTCCCCGCTCTACTACTAAATAATGAATAAAATCTTGAATTTGATCATTCAATAGCCTCTACTCCCCGTTTTGATAAAACATAAATAAACGCTCTAGCCACGTCTGATCTTTGTTCACACTTGCTTGCATGACCTTAACTGCTGAACCCGAGGGCTCATCATAACGTTTATAATTTTGATACTCTTGAGATACCCATATCATTCCAAAATAAAACAAAAGAGTAAACCCGGTAAATAAGATAAATACTTTACATGTATTATATACCATTTCAGCCCATGATTTCATGAAACAATTCCTCCAATTTTTGATTCTATTAGAAGATATGCCAATTGGGACAGGTTTTATACATGTTTCTTGCCTTTACACGCTGAGTGCTCTCCTGGTCATTTCCTTTCTTTCTATAAAACCATGTAGCTTGTAACCTCGTTATTTTTTTCTATTTATGTACAACAAAAAACCTTCTCCATTAGGGAAAAGGCTTTTACTGCTTGTCTTCTTTATCCTGACAGCGATGGCAAATGCCATGAAATGTCAAGCGGTGATCTTTAATTTTAAAATTCCATTGCTTTTCCACAATTTCTTCAACGTCTTCAAGCAAATCTTCTTGAATTTCGTCCACAGATCCACATTCCATACACACAAGGTGATGATGAAAGTGTGCGGCTCCTTCTTGTCTTAAATCGTAGCGAGAAACGCCATCGCCAAAGTTTATTTTATCAACAATTTTAAGTTCAGTTAACAATTCTAACGTACGATAAACAGTTGCCAATCCAATTTCCGGAGACTTTTCCTTGACGAGGAGATATACATCTTCGGCACTTAAATGATCCTCTTCATGTTCAAGAAGTACTCTTACAGTCGCCTCACGTTGAGGTGTCAATTTATAGCTAGCTGAGTGCAACTGCTGCTTAATTCGCTCAATTCGACTTTCCATAATTATTCCCTCCCTCGCCATTCACTAATCCATTATATCAGATGTGTCGAGGGTGTCAAAATAAAGTTATTATTAATAAGAAAAAAGAATTCTTTTTACTTAATACTTATTCTTATTTATTTAATAGAGCCATTACACTTTTCATTAAAGTAGGTGATACGTAGGCTTCAACTGTAGCCGCACAGGCAACCAAACATATCATTGCAATCATCGTGCCGCCATAGCGTAAAAAGGATGCGGAAATTGGCTCCGCTGCTTTTTTAAAGAATTGCTGCCGCACAAGCTTCAAAGAAAAGGCAACGGAAGCTGCAGACAAGATTAGAAACGCCGGGATGAGAAAGATATTTTGCGGCATAACAGATACAAAAGATAGCGCAAAACCAGAGATTCCCATTTGATTGACTAAAAAGCCTACGGTAAAACCAATCACCATTCCTTTTAAAAACAGCAGAATTAACACTACAGGCAAACCAATAATGGCGATTCCTAATATCCAAATGAGCCCTAAGTATTTAACATTATGAAAAAAACTTTGCTGAAACATTTCAACGCTGCTTGCTACTTCTCCACTCTTTACCTGTCCGAAAAACCGGTTTAAATAAAAATACAGGTCTTCTTTTTGATCAAGCGTCAAACTATTTACAACAATAGCCCCAAAAATGATTCCCATTAAAAACAGCACGGTCACAAACAAATAAATAGAACTGTTTTCTTGAAAATGTCTTGCATACGATAATGGCAATTGTTTTTTTCTCATCGTCTTCCTCCTATTAATCGCTTAATAGAGTGTATGATAGAGTACAAAAACTATGCCAAGAATCTTTTGAATCTATCAAATAAAAAAAGAGAATGAGACATAATGAAATCTGCATTCACCATCACCTTAAAAAAATCCGAACGAATTTGATTCTCCATCAAGAATCTCTATTCATCGTTCGGATGTTCCTTAAACTAAGGTATGGTTGTCACACATTTTTTTAAGTTAGAGATATACGCATGCCTGTTTTTTCTCACATCAAATGACGTTTCAATGTAAACCTCTAAATTGCTAGATTGCCGTTCGTATGTAAAAGAAAAAACTCTCTTACTCTCCTAATCCGCTTTTTAACTGTAAGTACTGCACAGCATAGGCTGTTTTTGCATCATAAATTTCCTTGTTTTGAATAAGAGTAAGGGCCTCATCTACCGTAACTTCCATTACTTCAACAAATTCATCTTCGTCTAATTCTGCTTTGGTGGTCATCACTTTTAAATCTTCCGCTAAATAAAGGTGCACCAACTCATCCGCAAAACCTGGCGATGTATAAAAAGAAATAATATGGCTAAGCGAATCTGTCGTATAGCCCGTTTCTTCTTCTAACTCACGTTTTGCTGTCACAATCGGCTCTTCTCCTTTTTCTAGCTTGCCGGCTGGAATTTCGACTAAAATACGATCCATCGGCCTGCGATACTGTTTGACCATAACCATTTTATGATCGCTTGTTAATGCAATGACAGCTACGGCTCCAGGATGCTTAACTACTTCTCTTGTACTCGTTTTTCCGTTTGGAAGCTCTACTTCTTCTAAGTACAAATCAATCACTCTGCCTCCAAACAGCTTTTCAGAAGACAGCATTTTTTCTGTTAAATGATCCATTTTCTACACCTCGTTCTATTTTTTTGACTCTTACATATATTCTATCATACGAATCTTGGGAGGTAGAAAAAATGAAAGTTTATGTTCACGAGAAGCAAATCATTTTGGTTGGTAAAGCATGGGAAATCAAACAAAAGTTAAAAGAATACGGTGAACAATTTCAGTATGTTGATGAATGGACGAACGCTATCTCTCAAAATTTCAATTCTTACAAACAAGCAGACTGCAGACACTAATTGTGCTGCAGTTTTCTAATCTTCTTATTTGAGTTTCCCTCTATCATAGCGCTACAATAGATAGAAACAAGTAAAAAATAAGGAGTGACATAGATGAAAAAAAGACGCTTAGGTACTTCAGACTTGCTTGTCAGTACATTAGGTTTAGGGTGCATGTCTCTTGGAACGGAACAAAAACACGCTGTCAATATGATTGATGAAGCTCTCGAATATGGCATTAATTATTTCGATACAGCAGATTTATATGATTTTGGCTTAAACGAGGAGTTTGTGGGACAAGCCCTAAAAAAACGCAGAAATGATATTATTTTAGCCACAAAAGTGGGGAATCGCTGGAATGATGCAAAAGACAGCTGGACGTGGGATCCGTCTAAAGCTTACATAAAAGACGAAGTAAAAGAAAGCCTGCGCCGTCTTCAAACAGATTACATCGATTTATATCAACTGCACGGAGGAACTGTTGAAGACAATATTGAGGAAACGATTGAAGCATTTGAAGAATTAAAACAAGAAGGCGTCATTCGCTACTATGGTATTTCATCTATTCGCCCAAATGTGATTCGAGAGTATGTGCAAAATTCTTCTATTGTCAGCGTCATGATGCAATACAGCTTGTTAGACAGACGTCCTGAAGAAAGTGCACTTCCGCTTTTACATGATAACGGCATTAGCGTTGTAGCGAGAGGTCCAGTAGCCAAAGGGCTGCTAACCGAAAAAGGAGAGCAAAAGCTTGCTGCATTCGAGGGCAAGGGCTACTTAGATTATAGTGGTACGGAATTAGCAAAAACGATAGAAGAATTTCGTCACGTACGACCAACTCACTCGCTAAACTCAACGGCACTTCAATACTGTTTAGCTAATCCTACGGTAGCCTCGGTTGTAGCAGGAGCAAGCTCTTCTTCACAGCTTCGTGAAAACATCAAAGCTGTCGAGGCTTCCCCGCTTCAGCCTACTGAAATCAGCAAGCTGCAATCGATCTTTAAAGCAAATCAATACGAAGCTCACCGTTAAAAAATAAAAGCGCCGATAAAGGCGCTTTTATTTTTTAAATTCAGACCAGTTCAAATCACTTTCATTTAACAGTTCTTCAAACGACTTATTTTTTTCTTTTTCTTTTCGAATTCGAGCAGCTTCTTTACGTTCTGTTTCTTTCTGCTCTTCTTCTTTTAAAGAAAGCGCCTGTTTTTTAGCTTGAAGCTGTTTTAATAAGCTATCATTTAGCTGATCTTTAATACTAAGCTGATCATTTTGTTTTTGTGCTGATTGTTTTTGCTTTTTTTTAGCCATCACAATTCCCCCGCTACTTTAATTGAGAGATATTGTATCATATTCTTGCTTTTGTTACCAAAAATCAAAATGCATCTAGTTTTACATGTTCATCAATGATTAAAGTTGGCTCTGTAGATTGTTGAATATCTTCTATCGTATAGCCTTTCGCTACTTCAACAAGCTTTAGACCTTCTGCCGTAATATCAATGACCGCTCGATCTGTAATAATACGATCCACTACCTCTTTTCCTGTCAGAGGGAGGCTGCACTCATTTAAGATTTTAGGCTCATCTTTTCTCGTCACGTGTTCCATAATAACAATGATGCGCTGTGCTCCATGAACTAAATCCATTGCACCGCCCATTCCTTTAATCATTTTTCCAGGAATCATCCAGTTTGCCAAGTCACCAGTTTTTGAGACTTCCATTCCTCCTAAAATCGCAATGTTAATATGCCCTCCGCGAATCATTCCAAATGATTCAGCACTATCGAAATAAGAGGCGCCTTTTGTCGCCGTTACGGTTTCTTTACCTGCATTAATTAAATCAGGATCTACTTCTCCTTCTTTCGGATATGGTCCAATGCCTAACAGACCGTTTTCGGACTGAAGTACTACCGTTTTATTATCTGAGATATGATTAGCCACAAGCGTTGGAATACCAATTCCAAGGTTTACATAAAATCCGTCCAAAATTTCTTTCTCAGCACGTTTTGCAATTCGCTCTCTCACGTTCACGCCGTTTTCAATCATGAAAAATCTCTCCCCTTTTGTTATTTTTGAACGGTTAAACGCTCAATACGTTTTTCTTGTTCACCAATAATTAACGATTGAACATACACACTAGGTGTGTGAATAATATTTGGATCGAGTGAGCCTGTTGGATGAAGTTCCTCGACTTCTGCTATCGTCACTTTTCCTGCTGCTGCAATCATTGGGCTAAAATTGCGCGCTGTCTTGTTATACACCAAGTTCCCCATATGATCGGCTTTCCAAGCTCTAACCAAACTAAAATCAGCTTTTAACGCCTCTTCTAGTAAATATTCTTTTCCTTCAAACACGCGAACTTCTTTTCCTTCAGCAATGGGTGTTCCCACTCCCGCTGGTGTATAAAATGCAGGTATGCCCGCTCCGCCGGCGCGAATCTTTTCAGCTAGCGTGCCTTGAGGCAGCAATTCTACTTCAATTTCTCCTGACAATACTTGTCTTTCAAACTCTTTATTTTCTCCCACGTAAGAACCAATCATCTTTTTAATTTGTTTGTTTTTCAGAAGCAGTCCAAGTCCCCAGTCGTCTACGCCGCAGTTATTTGAAATTACGGTTAAATCTTTTACCCCTGTTTCAACTAACGCTAAAATCAAATTCTCCGGAATTCCACATAAACCAAAACCACCGACCATAATCGTAGCACCGTCGTGAATATCTTTCACCGCTTCTTTAAACGACGTATGTACTTGTTTCATACATAACCACCCCTTCGTTATTTTTGAAAACGCTTTCTAATCTATTATAAAAGATTTTTATTTCTTTTTAAATATATATATAACTAAAAATTATAATTTAATCATTTTTTTGTCAAAAAAGTTATATTACTAGACAAATTAAAGGAAAAACAAAAACGCCACGAGTTCCAAAGCTGTATGTTTGGAATCTGTGGCGTTGTGATATAGCTTTAATGTTTGTTAAAACTATATCAAATTAAGGACGTTCAACGATTGTTGCAACGCCTTGGCCTCCGCCAATACATAACGTTGCTAACCCAAGTTTTGCGTCGCGTTTTTGCATTTCATGAATAAGTGAAACTAGGACACGTGCACCACTTGCACCAATAGGATGTCCAAGCGCAATTGCTCCACCGTTTACATTTAAAATATCATGATTAAATTGAAGTTCACGATCCACAGCGATTGACTGTGCAGCGAATGCTTCGTTTGCTTCTACTAATTGAACATCTTCTAATGAAACAGCAGCTTTTTCAAGCGCCTTTTTCACTGCGCTTACAGGACCGATTCCCATAATGCTTGGGTCTACTCCCGCAGTTGCATTACCTTTAATTGACACTAATGGTGTTAGGCCTAACTCGTCTGCTTTTTTACGGCTCATTACCACTACTGCCGCTGCACCGTCATTGATACCAGATGCATTACCAGCTGTTACAGAACCGTCTTTTTTGAAGGCTGGACGTAGTTTCCCTAAGCTTTCAGCCGTTGTGCCTGCACGTGGGAACTCATCTTGTTCAAAAACAGTTACTTGACCTTTTCTTCCAGGCACTTCTACTGGTACGATTTCATCTTTGAAACGACCAGATTGAATAGCTGCTTCTGCTTTTTGCTGACTTGAAGCTGCAAACGCATCTTGTTCGTCACGAGTAATTTCATATTTATCACACAGATTTTCAGCTGTAACGCCCATATGGTAGTCGTTAAATGCACACCATAATCCATCTTGAATCATGCTGTCAACTACTTTTTGGTCGCCCATTTTAAACCCGTTGCGTGCATTTTTTAATAAGTATGGTGCTTGGCTCATGTTTTCCATTCCACCAGCAACAATCACATCAGCATCCCCAGCAAGAATCGCTTGTGTAGCGAGATGTACTGCTTTTAGTCCTGATCCGCATACTTTATTGATGGTTAATGCTGAAACAGTTTCAGGTAAACCTGCTGCTAAAGTTGCTTGTCGTGCTGGATTTTGTCCTAAACCTGCTTGTAGGACATTTCCCATGATAACTTCATCTACTTCGTTTGCTGATACCCCTACTTTGTTTAAAGCTTCTTTAATTACAGTACCACCTAAAGTTGTTGCGGATACATTTTGTAAGCTTCCCCCAAAGCTGCCGATTGCTGTACGTACAGCGCTTACAATGACTACTTCTGTTTGACCCATGTCGAAAACCTCTCCTTACTGTTTGATTACTGTGATTAACTGTCACCTGTATTAATTTCGACATCGCTTGCGAAATTCCTCTTTTTTTGTAAAAATTTATAATTTTTATTGAATTTTAATTTTTTAGAATTAAAATAAATATTAGTAAGCGTTTACAATGTAGGAGGAGAGCGGTTTATGGGATTTCCTGAAAAAGTAACAATTATAGAAGTTGGTCCACGAGATGGACTTCAAAATGAAAAAAATTTTGTTCCAACTGAAAAAAAAATTAATTTTATCAAAAAATTAAAAGAAGCTGGACTATCCGAAATCGAAATTACATCCTTTGTTTCTCCAAAATGGGTTCCTCAAATGAAAGATGCTTCTACTGTTGCAAATACATTTCAGTCTGATACGTGCCGAAACATTGTACTTGTGCCAAACCAAAAAGGCTTGGAAAAAGCACTGCAAGCTAATTGCCGCTCCGTTGCGCTGTTTATTGGCGTAAGCAATACCTTTAATCAAAAAAATATTAACAAAAACACCAAAGAAGCTGTACAAACGCTGCTTCCTCTCATTCAGCAGCTCAAGCAGCAAGAATGTTTTATTCGAACTTGCATTTCCACCGCCTTTTATTGCCCGTATGAAGGAAAAATACATGAACGCGACGTGCTGGCCCTTTGCGAAAGCTTTGTGGAGGCTGGAGTTAATGAGCTAAGCGTTGCTGATACAATTGGCATGGCAAACCCTAAAGATGTATTTTCACTTTTCTCGAAATTGAAACAAAACTTTCCCCACACGCTACTGGCTGCGCACTTTCACGATACGAGAGGATTAGCCATTGCAAATATCTATGCAGCTTTGCAAGCCGGTATTAACAGGTTCGATTCATCGGCTGGGGGGTTAGGTGGATGCCCATTCGCTAAGGGAGCAACGGGAAACGTAGCTACAGAAGATCTCGTCTTTATGCTTCATGAAATGGGTATTTCCACTTCTATTAATGAAGAAAAGCTGCTCGAAGCGGTCGCTTTTATCGCTCCTCACATTTCAAGACCGATTGAAAGCAAGCAATACTCTTTGTTTGCACAGCGTTAAAAATTAGGTTTTTATGAGAGCGATGCTATAATAAATAATAGCTATATTAACAAAAGGAGCCGCTAATCATGAAAAAATGGCTATTATTAATAGGAAGTATTTTCGGAGCATTTGCCGCTCTTGGCATCTTTTTTACAAATCAAATGATGTACATCCGTAAAAAGACCGACAAAGTTATTATTGACCGCGATACGGAAGATGGCTTTTATGATGAGAAAGTCTATAGCACTCTTCCTAAAGAAGCATTTGTGCTTCCTTCTTCTCTAGGCTATAACATAGCTGGGACCGTTATTAAACAACACGAAAACAACCGATTTATGATTCTTTCGCACGGAGTTACAGTTCATTCACTCAACTCTATGAAATATGCTCGGCTTTTTCTAAAGCTTGGATGGAACGTCGTTCTTTATGATCACCGCCGCCACGGCAAGTCTGAAGGGAAAACAACGAGCTACGGCTATTATGAAAAACTAGACCTTCAATCCGTTGTTCATTGGGTAAAAGAACAATTCGGTTCAACTATTTCCCTCGGGATTCACGGGGAATCTATGGGAGCTGCGACCACTCTTTTGTATGCTGGAATGGAAGACGGAGCTGATTTTTATATTGTCGACTGCCCTTTTTCTGACTTGGAAGAACTTCTTGCCTATCGCTTAAAACAAGATTTCCACTTACCAAAACAGCTTGTGATGCCAGCAGCTAATATTATTTTAAAATGGCGAGAAGGCTACTCATTTAAAGACGTATCACCTATTTCAGTCGTAAATCAAATCAAACATCCTGTTCTGTTTATTCACAGCAGAGAAGATGACTATATTCTTCCTAAAATGACGGAGCAGCTGCATGCCAAAAAAATGGGAGAAAAACGGATGTATTTAGCACCTGTAGGCACTCATGCCCGCTCGTATGCTGATAATCCAGAGGAATATGAACAAGTTATTGAATCATTTTTAGAAAAAATACAAAAAGAAGCGCTTTAAAGCGCTTCTTTTGTTTTATCGATAAATGACATGCGCGGATTTAAAATTTGAGAAGGACATTTTAGCATAAACGCATATGCACTTTCATTGTAGTCAATCGTCATATTATCATCTAAAAATACTTGCTTTGTTTTTTCGACAAGAACAGGAACAAAATTCGTCTCAATGGTTACATCATCGCTCTCTTTTTCATCAACAATCCATAGCGTCGTTACGCCGCTCACAACACAGCCGCATCCATCCGTATCGTATTTTAATTTTAAATATAGTGAAGAATCTTTCCCGTACTTTTCTTGTACTTTTGCTATCGCTTTATCAGTAAAGGTAATATTCATTTTCCTTTAACTCCTTTTAAACTAATTGTATAAACAAACGAAAATTGCTTATATAATGAGTATAATACACATCTCGCTTTCATTAAACTCTGGCGATTCATATAGATGTGTACAAAAAGGAGGTTTTTTTATGTCAAAAGTACAAATTAAAGTAATGGATAACGGTTCTTTCCGTGTCACTGGAGACGTTGAATTAATTGATGCAGACGGCAACAAATTTGAAACAAAGCCGACATTTTCACTATGCCGATGTGGCCAGTCGCAAAAGATGCCCTTTTGCGACGGAAATCATAAAGGAAAATTCGACTCTTGTGTGCGCGCTGCAAAAGTTTTGGACGAGCAGTAGATTTATAGAATTACAGCCTTACTGAACGAAACCATTAACAAAAAACTTTGATAACCTGTGGTTAAAGCACAGGTTATTTTCTATTAAACGCATCCCCTGCCAATTTTTCTACGATCCCCGGGGCAAGCTGATACATCTTCGAGCCTATATTCATCCACTTAGGCAAGTTGACTTCTCGTTTTGGTTTTCCAATAATATTGACCGTTTTTTCAGCTACGTATTGAGGGGTTAACATAAACTTTTCTACGCTTTTTTCATAGTTTCCTGATTGATCTGCTATTGAAAAGAAGTTGGTTTGAATAGGACCTGGATTCACTGCCGTTACATAGATATCTGTTTTCGCTAATTCCATTCGCAGGCTGTTGGTAAACCCTAGCACGGCATGTTTAGAAGCTGAATAGCCACTGGATTTAGGCGTCGCAAGTTTGCCTGCTTGAGAAGCAATGTTAATAATATGTCCTTTGTTTTCTTTTAGCATATAAGCTAAAATTTCTTGTGTACATGCAATTAATCCAATAACATTGACTTGAAACATTGAGGCAATGGTCTTAATCGATGCTTCTTTCACTTCTTCAAATACACCAAAGCCTGCATTATTAATCAGGACATCAACACGCTTAATTTCACTCATCATTTTCTGAACCACTCTTTTGACTTCCTCTACGTTCGCTACGTCAGCTTTGTATATGTAAGAGGTAATCCCATACTGTTGACTAATTTGCTCAGCTACTCGGTGCAGCTTTTCTTCTGTACGTGCAAGTAAAACGGGGACGCCCCCTCTTTTAGCCACTTCGTAAGCTAAATGTTCTCCAAGACCTCCTGAAGCGCCTGTAATCACGACATGTTGGTTCTTTAACGAGGATTTCAAATATAACACACCTTTTTTATAAGTTAAGAGCACACAGAATAAATAAGCGTACTTTCTTTTTCATGTGTACTGATTTTATTTGCGTCTTCTAAAAAATCGAGCTGACCAATTGTTTCAGAAAGAGTTAGCCCTAGTTCTTTTTCATAAATAGTAGGAAATAGCTGTTTGCAAATATCAAACGCTGTTTGAGGACGTTCTTTTATCATGCTAAGCACTTTATCCGCTCGGTCGCTCTGCTTTTGTAACCGCTCTTGTACAAGTTCGCGAACACGTAACACTTCATCTCCATGACCTGTATAGATACAGTTTATCTCTAAATTAAGCAGACGTCTTAATGAATGATTATATTGAAGAAGCGTTTTAGGTCGCTCGCCGCTTGGTTTCATAGGAGGTTCAATAAGCGGATTAGATGAAATATGCTTTAACAATAAATCTCCTCCAATCATAACCGCTGTTCTTTCATTGTATAATGCAATATGGCTTTGAGCATGACCTGGTACTTCAAGTACTTTCCAACTCTCTAGGCCCGGAATGTAATCTCCTTCCTGCACAGAAGTTGTAAGAGAACGATGACATGAATACTTCATTGATGCTTTTAAACGTTTTAAATAAGGGCGAAACCTTTCATCTACGCCGGCTTTCATAAAGTGGTCTTCAAAAAACGCATCGTACCACTCAAAAAAATCTGGATTTCGGGAGATCCAAGGCTGATTTTTTGCATGACCGACTATAGCAATATCTTCATCAAAAAAATCAAGCATTCCTACGTGATCAGGATGGTGATGAGTTAGGACAACTTGCTTAATATCATCTGGTTTTAATCCTATTTCATTAAGCTTTTCTTTAAATACAGACCACGCTGCCTCCGTTTTAATACCAGCATCGATTAGCGTAACGGTCTGACCTTTTATAACAAAAACATTCACATCTCCTACCGCAAAAGGAGTAGGCAGCACAATTTTATATAATTGCTCATTCATCTGTATTTTTGCTCCTTTACCATCGCATTTTCTTTTAAGTTTACACGATTTTCCCTGTTATTTATACAATTGCATTCGTTTTCTGAAAATTACATTGACATCCCTCTCTTTTTCATTGCATAATGACAGAAATATAGTGAAGTTTTATTCATATCTTTAGATAACTATGCATTTTATAAAGAAGAGATACACAAACACAAGCCTTTAACAGATACTGAAATCTCAGTATCTGTTTTCATTGGATAGCAAATGACTGGAGGAACTTTTAATGAAAACGGATCTAAACATCGCCTTTATTGGAGCTGGATCAATGGCTGAAGCCATGATCTCAGGGCTGCTGTCAGATAAAAAGCTTCGCCCCAATCAAATCACCGTAACAAATCATAGCAACGATAAAAGACTTCACGAACTTCGAAACGCCTATGAAATTAACATTACGCGTAATCATGCCTTGTTAATCGAAAAAAGCGATATCGTCGTGCTTGCTATTAAACCAAAAGACGTAGCGGAAAGCATCGATACGATTAAGTCTTATATTCGTCCCCACCACCTCGTTCTCTCTGTTTTAGCAGGTGTATCGACTGCCACAATTGTAAACTTGTTTGACCAAGAAGTAGCGGTTGTAAGAGCTATGCCAAATACATCGGCCTCTATTGGATTATCGGCTACAGCCATTGCACCCGGCAAGTTTGCTACAGCAGAGCATATGAACGTTACTACTGCTTTATTTGAAACGATTGGTACGGTTACAACTGTAGAGGAAGAGCAGCTTCACGCTGTAACAGGACTATCTGGAAGCGGCCCAGCGTATGTCTACTATCTAGTAGAAGCAATGGAAAAAGCAGCTGAAAAACAAGGCTTGGATACGTCAGTGTCAAATGAACTAATTCTTCAAACTCTTATCGGTGCTGCAGAAATGCTGAAACAGTCACCTAAAACGCCAACCGTACTTCGAAAAGAAGTGATGAGTCCGGGTGGCACAACAGAAGCAGGAATCGAACAGCTTATTTCTCATAACTTCCAAGAAGCCATGATACAGTGTATTGAACAAGCTACAATTCGCTCCAAATATTTAGGAGATACGATTGACGAAAAAATCTCGAGTAAACGTTCGTAAAGGTTCACCTCTTTCTAAAAAAGAAAGAGGTTTTTTTATGATTAAAAATGGATAAGCAGATTATGTGAAAGAAAATTCAATGCGGTGATATAATAACTTTTGTTTAGAGTATCGAAATAATTGGAGGTTAAACCAAATGACAACAAAACTATTTTCACCTTATACAGTGAAAGATGTAACATTAAAAAACCGAATTGTAATGTCACCAATGTGCATGTATTCATGCGAAAAGGAAGACGGCGTAATAACTGACTTTCATATGGTTCACTACACAACTCGTGCGGTTGGACAAGTAGGTCTCATTATGGTTGAAGCCTCAGCTGTCGTGCCACAAGGTCGTATTTCAGCTCAAGACTTGGGAATTTGGAATGATGAACAAAAAGATGGATTAACGAAACTTGTGACACAGCTAAAAGAAAACGGTGCAAAAACTGCTATTCAACTTGCACACGCAGGACGTAAAGCAACTGTTGAAGGCGATATTTATGCTCCTTCCGCTATTGCTTTTGATGATAAAAGTAAAAAACCTGTGGAAATGACCACAGAACAAATTCATGAAACGATTTCTGCCTTTAAAGAAAGCGCTCGACGTTCAAAAGAAGCTGGATTTGATATTATCGAGCTTCATGCGGCACACGGTTATTTAGTACATCAATTTCTATCGCCGCTAAGCAATAAGCGCAGCGACGAATATGGCGGCAGCGCTGAAAACCGCTATCGTTTCTTAAAGGAAATTATTGAAGCTGTGAAAACAGAGTGGGACGGCCCTTTATTTGTCCGTGTTTCTGCTTCTGACTATACAGAAGGCGGATTAACAGTCGATGATCACGTTGTATTTGCAAAATGGATGAAAGAACAAGGCGTCGACTTAATTGACGTTAGTTCCGGTGCTCTAGTACACGCTCCAATCAACGTATACCCTGGCTATCAAGTGCCGTTTGCAGATAAAATCAAGCAGCAAGCTAATATTGATACAGGCGCTGTTGGGCTAATTACAACTGGACGACAAGCAGAAGAGATTTTACAAAGCGAACGCGCTGATTTAATTTTTGTTGCGCGCGAACTTCTGCGCGATCCGTACTTCCCGCGCACGGCGGCAAAAGAGCTAAATGAAACAATTTCAGCACCCGTTCAGTACGAACGCGGATGGTAAAAAAAGACGAGGATATCCTCGTCTTTTTTATGAAATCGTAAACCGCTTCAAGTCTTCTGCTATGTCGGTATTCGGAAAAATTTCTTTTGCTCCTTCTGCTAGCTGGCTGACTGCGTCTCCTTGGTAACGCGAACTAATATGAGATAAAATAAGACGCTCGGCAGATGCTGTTTTAGCAATTTCAGCAGCTTCTTTTGCAGTAGAATGAAAATAGTTGTAAGCAAGCTCCTCGTCTCCCGCTGAAAAAGTAGCTTCATGGACTAATACATTCGCATCCATAGCAAGCTGAACACTTTGCATACACTTTCTTGTATCTCCTAAAACCGTGATGACCTTCCCTTTTTTAGCCTCTCCTACAAATTCTTGACCATTGATTATACGCCCATCTTTTAATACTACTTCTTTCCCTTCTTTTAACTGCTGATAATGAGGCCCTGGGGGAATATTCATCTCTTTTAAACGCTGAACGTCCAGTGATCCTGGCAAATCTTTTTCGACAACTCGATATCCATAAGATAAAATGCCATGTTCAAGCTTGCCAAACTCCACTGAAAAAGTTTCATCTTCAAAAATCGTTCCACTTTCACTGTCCTCTTCTATTTCAACAACCTCTAGAGGATATTGCAGATGAGTTTGACTTACAGCCAGCGTGACTTCAATAAATTCTTTAATTCCTTTTGGCCCGTATACAGTAAGCTGCGATTCTCCGCCTTGAAACGAACGGCTTCCAAGGAGTCCAGGCAATCCGTAAATATGATCACCGTGAAGGTGCGTAATAAAAATTTTCTCAATTCGCCTCGGTTTAACGGTTGTATGTAAAATTTGATGCTGTGTTGCTTCTCCACAATCAAAAAGCCACACCGCCCCTCTTTCTTGCAAAAGTTCGAGCGCAAGAGATGAAACATTCCGCTGTTTCGCCGGTACTCCTGCACCCGTCCCTAAAAATAACAATTCCATTTTCTACTTCCTCCTTCACACGCACAAAAAGCCTGTAAGTATATTATACAGGCTTTTTGCAAACTTACCTATTTGATGCTGTCAAGCGCATACGTAATAGTAGCTAATAACAGCTCAATATCACTTTCCTCAATGTTAAGCGGCGGTGAGAGCGTGAGAACATTATTATAGCCGGCCACCGTTGCTCCATTTTTCCCAATAATCACTCCTTTGCTTTTGCATTTAGCAATCACTTCATTTACAAGATTAACGTCTAACGGTTCCTTCGTTTGTTTATCAGCTACAAGTTCAATTCCAATTAAAAGCCCTTTACCCCTTACGTCTCCAACGTATGGGTGGCTATCGATAAGCGGCTTTAGCTCACTTAATACGTAAGCTCCGAGCCGTTTAGAACGGTCAAAAAGATTTTCTCTTTCCATAATTTCTAAATTCTTTAATGCCAGTGCACACGCAGCCGGGCTTCCTCCAAATGTATTAACATGGCGAAAATACTCGTACTGATCGCTATCTTTGAACGCTTCATAAATTTCTTTTTTAACAGCAGTTGCAGAGAGCGGAAGATATGCGCTTGTAATTCCTTTTGCCATGGTAATGATATCTGGTTTTACATCGTAATTCATAAAACCAAAGGCTTCTCCTGTACGTCCAAAGCCGCAAATAACCTCATCTGCAATTAAAAGTGCACCGTGTTTTTCACACGTTTCTTTTACGCCTTTCATATAATTTTGAGGCGGTAAAAGAATTCCTCCTCCTGTAATAATTGGCTCCATAATAACAGCGGCAATCGTTTCACTTAGCTCCCACGTCATAACGTTGTCAATATCTTTTACAGATTGAAGATTTTCTTTCGGTGCATCGTAGTCATCTTGCCCTCGGTACGAATCAGGCGGGGCAACGTGAATAAAGCCAGGGGCAAGCGGTTCATATTTATATTTACGCTGAGCTTGACCCGTTGCTGCTAGTGCGCCCATTGAATTTCCGTGATACCCTCGGTAACGCGAAATAAATTTGTAGCGAGAATGCTCTCCTTTTTGCTGATGATACTGACGCACAATTTTAAAAGCCGTTTCATTTGCTTCAGATCCGCTATTTGAAAAGAAGATAACATAGTCATCACCTAGCATTTCATTTAGCTTCTCTGCCAGTTTGATAGCAGGTACGTGAGATTGAGTGAGTGGAAAATAAGCCAGTTCTTTTAGCTGCTCATAGGCTGCGAGCGCTAACTCATCCCGTCCATACCCGGTATTTACACACCAAAGCCCTGCCATTGCATCTAAATAGCGATTTCCTTGTTCATCTGTAATCCAAGCACCTTTTGCTTTTGTAGCAACCATTGTTGCATCCGGACTGTATGGTTTCATTCCATGCCATACATACTGCTCATCTTTTACACGCAGATCTTTTTCATTTTGACTGACCTGTACCATCTTATCCACTCCCAAATCGCTAGCGCGGTATTTTTTTCTGTATGAAAAGACTTCGACAAAATGCCGAAGCCACTTGCTATATTCATCTATATGTTAAAAGTCAAAGCGTGATGTAACCATCTTTTTACGTGTAAAGAAGTTCAAACCGTCTTTGCCGTTGACATGCAAATCTCCGTAAAAAGAGTCTTTCCAACCGGAGAATGGGAAGAAGGCCATTGTAGCAGGTACTCCTACGTTAATACCGAGCATACCCGCATCTGCTTCTTCTCTAAATTGACGCACGGCTTTTGCATCTTTTGTATAAATCGTTGCTCCATTTCCAAAACGGGATTTTTCCATATAGCGAAGTGCTTCATCTAATGTGTCAGCGCGAAGCAAGCTGAGTACAGGTGCAAAAATCTCTTCTTTAGCAATGGTCATATCAGGAGTTACGCGGTCAAAAATTGTTGCTCCTAAGAAATTGCCTTCTGTATGTTCATCCATTTCTTTACGTCCGTCACGAATGAGTTCCGCTCCTTCTTTCATGCCAAGTTCAATATAATCCAGCACCTTATCACGGTGCTCTTTTCGAATCACAGGCGTTAGAAGCACTTCATCATCAAATCCGCTTCCCATAATTAATTCATCTGCTTTTTGCTTTAATTTTGCGACGAATTCATCGCCTTTTTCACCCACGACGACCACGGCGCTGCACGCCATGCAACGCTGGCCGGCACTTCCATAAGCCGAGCTGATAATATGTGATACCGCTTTATCCATATCGCAGTCTGGCATCACAACATGGTGATTTTTAGCTCCAGATAAAGCCTGAACTCGTTTCCCTTGAGCAGCAGCTTGTTCATAAACATATTTTGCTACCGGCTGCGATCCGACGAATGAAATCGCTTTAACTTTTTCATGCTCTATTAATCCGTTCACAACATCGTGTGCCCCGTGCACAATATTTAATAATCCATCCGGTGCTCCTGCTTCTGTAAAAAGTTCAGCAAGTCGCGTTGCTAAAAGCGGCGTTCGCTCAGACGGTTTTAATACAAACGCATTTCCACATACAATGGCAAGAGGGAACATCCAAAGCGGTACCATCATCGGAAAGTTAAAAGGTGTGATGCCGCCAACGACACCCAGTGGAAAACGGAACATCTCAGAATCAATTTCTTCCGCTATGTTATTTAATGATTCCCCCATTAATAAAGTAGGAGCACCCGCGGCAAACTCCACGCATTCAATACCGCGCTGTACTTCACCGTAAGCTTCTTTGAAAGCCTTGCCGTTTTCTTGTACAACTAATTTAGCCAACTCTTCATGATGCTTAACTAGTAAATGCTGAAACGCAAACATTAATCTTGCTCGTTTTGGAGCAGGAACGTTACGCCATGTTTCAAATGTTTTTTGAGCTGTTTCCACCGCATTGGCTACGTCTTCTTTTGTAGAAAGCGGTACTTTTGCAATGACTTCGCCCGTCGATGGGTTAATTACCTCTCCAAATTTTCCCCCTGCCGTATCAACCCATTTTCCGCCCACGTAATTTTTTAAAACTTGCGTATCATTATTCACAACTGACATATCGCTTGGCCTCCTCAAAAAATAAGAAATGACAAATCTACCTTTATTATTGAATAAATAAATGGTGGTTGCATTAGACAAAATGTGAAACAACTCTAGATTCTCGTTTCACATTTTGCGCAGTGAACTAGGAGAAAGCATGAACTAAAATGAACATATAGTAAAATCAGCCTCAACATAAAAAAACAGCTGTTTCCAGCTGCTTACTTATCCGTTTATAAATTCCGCGCGCGACTTTTTCATCATAAACAAATATTCATATGCCATAATCATAAACTCAATTGCCAGTCGTTTTTCCGGCTCCATAAAGTCTTCACCCAGCAGCTTTTCTAGTTTTTCGATACGGTGATACAGCGTTTGCCGGACAATGTATAAACGCTTAGCCGTCTCTTGTTTAGATCCGTTGCATGCTAAATAAATTTTTAATGTTTCCATGAGTTTTGCATTATACGTTTCATCATATGTAATAACGGGCTGCAGATATTCAAACACCACTTCCTGTAAGTCTTCATGCTGATGTAAAAGCGAAATAATCCGGTACATATGCAAATCATCATAAAAATGAATAATGGTTTGTTTTTGCAGCATTTCTTGAATCGAAATTGTTTCTTTAGCCGTTTCATAGCTTTTATGCATGCAGTCAAGCTGTTCACAGTATTGGCCAATTCCGATAAAGCTAATGGCGTTCCTCTTTGAATTTTCATCCGATTCATATTGATTCATCCAGCGATGAAGGCTGTTTTCTAATCTCTCTCTCCATGTGCTAACCATTCGTTTGTTCAAAAGAATAAATAATACTTCGCGATTTCGCTCGGAGACTAATAAGTGAAAGCCTTCTTGTTCAAAAATGCTTCGCAAGATCAGCTTAAAATACGTTCGATCAAACTTCTCCCGCCTTTGCCACTTACAGCAAACAACGACACCTCCGCGAATAGGCGAATCTGAACACACTTCGTGCATAGAGTCTTTTATTTGTTCAAGAGTTAACTCTCCGTTCATCCATTTTGTCATCCATTCGGTTTCATCTACTCTTTTTTTCTCTTCGACATACAGGTCCTTCAAAAAATGCTGAGCAAGTGCAGTCGCCGTTCGGTCAACAGTGAGCACTTCAAGTTCTGTTAACGCTTCATTTATAGAAGCAACATACAGCTGAGCATAATCTTGTCCTAATAAATGAATAGGCTGCTCAGTAAAATGCGGACTTTCATTTTCCCTGCTTATATAATGAAGTAGAAGCTGCTGTTTGAGCAAGTCCATCTCCGGAGCAAAGGTAAGTAATTCATTTGAAACTTTAAGGCCGACAAGAAGCCCCGTAGATTCATATAAACACTGTAAGATGAGGGCCGGATCATTAACTGTTAACAGCAGCTGATTTAGCCTATGAGAATACTGTTCTAAATCGGAAATCATTTGATAGTGCTGATTAATTAAAAGCGAGTGAACATCTTGCGTAATTTCAACGAACGGAACTTCCTCGTGAAATAAAATAATCGGAAAATCACATTCGTTCGCTTTATCAATGACAACTTGCGGAATCTTAGAAGTATAAGTGCCAAGTTCAATACACAGTCCTGATGCCTTACAAGAAATTAATTGCTGAAGAAATGATAAACAAGATTGAGGATCTTCTCCCCAGCCTACCCCTGTCGATAAAATGAGCTCGTTTCCTTTTAGCAGCTCATTAATGCGCGTCACTTCCATCACGTGCACCCACTTAACAGAATTAGTAAGCCCTTTCTCTCCAGCTATTACTTCACAGTTTACAAAATGTTTCCTTGTTAAAATCTCTGTTACTGTTAAATATGATTTCAAGTCAACACCGCCCCTAGCGAATTTCACATCATGTCTCCTGGATCATTAACGCGTATTTCGCATATGTGTAGAACAAAAGCTATATCTTCTTACATTATATTAAATATTTAGAAGAAATAAAATATTTAATGAAAGAAATGAAAAAAGCTGTAACGATAATGGATCGTTAAAGCTTCTGAGCTGTTTGCTGTAATTTATTAAAAAAACCGTGGCGTTTAACCGCTTGTTCTTTAATTCGGTGAATTTCTTTTTTGTAAAAACGCAAATCTTGTAGTGACACTGCATTTAACATTTCCATTTTTAATTTATCAATAATTTTTGTTTCTTCTTGTGTCATACACTGCGTAGCTTGATCCATCGGTGTCACACCCTTTTCGTATTTAATAGATTTAGTTTGAAAACGTTCTACTCTAATATTTACTACAATTTACTAGATAACTAAACCTTTTCTCTTTCGATGTAAACGAAATGTAACAACTGTAATACAGTGAATGGATAATATCTAGTTATTTTGTTTCACATCCAAAACGAAAAAAACACACAAACGGATCACTTTTGTCAGCCAATATAGTAAAAAACTTATAGGTATTAGTAAACAAATAAAGAGATTGAAACATAATTAAATTACTCCAATCAACATTTGAAAGCGCTTATATATATGGAATCTACGTTCACTCTACCAATAAAAAAATCCGAACGATTCATCGTTCGGATCTTCCTTCAGCTAAAATAATTTTGTCCTAGCCTCCATTTTTATACTTGTTGAATCAGTACGGATGAAAAATATTTTCTAGCATCCGCCGTCAATATATGAAGCGTTTCTTGTTCGGTTTGGTTATTTTCGTTGCGTTCAAACGTCACAAACGCCCCGCTTAGATTCTCTGTTACGGCCGTTATTTTGAATCCTTTTTGCAGCAAAAAATCAATCTTTTCTCGCTCTGCCATATATTCATGGTAACTTGACATTTCCCTGCCTCCGATCTATTTTTACATCTGTTTTTATAACATTAATTTTTCAGCTTCGTTAGCCGTGTTTAACTCATTAAACTTTGCTCGTTTTGTAAATTGTCCGTAGCCTTTTTGACCGACAAACTGCTTATCTTTTACGACAAATTCCCCGCGGCAAAGTACTGAAACCGGCTCACCTGTGACTTTCATTCCCTCAAATGCGCTATAATCGACTGCCATATGATGCGTGTTTGCTGAAATCGTACGTTCAACAGATGGATCAAATATAAGCAGATCCGCGTCTGCGCCAACCGCTATTGTTCCTTTTTTCGGGTACAGTCCGAACAGCTTAGCAATTTTTGTTGATGTTATATCAACAAACTGATTGATATTAATTCGTTTCTTCACTACTCCTTCTGAAAATAAAATACTCATGCGATCCTCGATAATAGGTCCTCCGTTTGGAATTTTCGTAAAATCTCCTTTCCCCAGATCTTTTTGACCGTTAAAATCAAATGAACACTGATCAGATCCAATCGTTTGCAAGTCGCCATTACGCAAAGCATTCCACAAAACATCTTGGTTCCATTTTTCACGTAAAGGCGGTGACCATACGTATTTTGCTCCTTCAAAATTCGGTTTCTCTAAATAGGTTTGGTCAAGCGTCAAATACTGCGGACACGTTTCACCCCAGATATTTACGCCTTTTTCCCTTGCTTCAGCAATCTTTTTAACCGCTTCAGCGCACGACACGTGAACAACATAGAGCTGTGAGTCAGCCAGTTCCGTTAGCACCGCGGCTCTTCCCGTAGCTTCTCCTTCTATTTCTGGAGGGCGAGTCAGTGCATGATAGATAGGATCAGTTTGTCCTTGTTCTAGTGCTTTTGCCGTTAAATACTCAATCACATCTCCATTTTCAGCATGTACCATCACAAGCGCCCCTAGTTTTTTAGCTTGCACTAGCGTTTGATAAAGGGTAGCATCGTCTGCTTGAAAAACATTTTTATAGGCCATGAATACTTTAAAAGAAGTAATTCCTTCTTTTTCAATAATTGTAGGAAGCTCATTTAATACATCTTCCGTGATTTCGCCAATCATTAGATGAAAGCTATAATCGATAGCCGCTTTCCCTTTTGATTTTCCATGCCATGTGCCGATCGCTTTTTGCAGCGGTTCGCCTTTATTGGTTAAGCAAAAATCAATAACAGTTGTCGTACCTCCAAAAGCTGCTGCTCTTGTACCTGTTTCAAAATCATCTTTTGTAACGGTGCCTCCAAACGGCATATCTAAATGAGTATGAGGATCGATCCCTCCTGGAAAAACATAATTGCCTTTTGCATCAATCACTTCACAGCCTTGCTCTTCAAATGCCGAGCCAATTGCCGAAATAACTCCATTTTCAATTAAAATATCGGCTTTATACGTATCTGTTGCTGTGACTACCACACCATTTTTAACGATTTTCTTCATTTCTTCATCCCCTTTGTCTTTATACGTCTAATCGCTGTGCAGCCGTCGCTTGTAAAGCAGCTTGGCGTTCATTCCACGTCATTGGAGGCTGTTCATTTGGTAATTCAACCATGGATATAGCCCCGTCCACCGGACATACAATCGAACATAAATTACATCCTACACAATCTTCTTCTCGTACTTTTAAATAAGATTTCCCTGAAGGATCTTTCAGCATATCAATACATTGGTGAGAAGTATCTTCACAAGAAATATGACACTTGTTGCAGTTAATACACGTATCCGGATCGATGCGGGCCACTACTTTATAATTGAGATCTAAGTTGCCCCAGTCGGAATATTTTGAAACGGCTTTCCCTACAATATCACTTACTTTTTCGATTCCTCTTTCATCCAAATAATAATTGAGACCTTGAATCATATCCTCTACAATGCGGAACCCGTGATGCATAGCCGCTGTACATACTTGCACACCTGTAGCACCCATGAGCATAAATTCGACGGCTTCCTGCCAGTTCGAAACGCCTCCCATACCTGATATTGGAACGTTAATAAACGGACTTCTTGCACATTCAGCAACCATGTTTAATGCAATCGGCTTAACAGCCGGGCCGCAATAACCTCCGTGAGCGCCTTTTCCTGCTACGTGTGGAATCGTATTCCATGAATGAATGTCTACTCCTGCTAAACTATTAATAGTGTTAATCATGCTCACAGCGTCAGCACCGCCTCGAACCGCTGCTTCTGCTGTAACGGTGATATCTGTGATATTTGGGGTTAATTTAACAATAACCGGCGTTTGGGCAACTTCTTTAGCCCAATACGTTTGTTTTTCAACTAAATCAGGGACTTGCCCAGAGGCAGCACCCATTCCTCGTTCTGCCATTCCATGAGGACAGCCAAAGTTCAGCTCTAATCCATCCACTCCTACGTCTTCTACTTTTTTGACAATTTCATGCCATTTTTCTTGCTGAGGCTCTACCATAAGAGAGGCAATAATTGCGTGGTTAGGAAACTTCTTTTTCGTTTCATAGATTTCCTTCAAATTAACTTCAAGCGGACGATCGGTGATTAACTCAATATTATTAAAGCCGGCTACGCGCTGACCGTTGAAGCCAACGGCAGCAAATCGAGAGGAAACATTTAAAATCGGATCACCAAGCGTTTTCCAAACTGCGCCTCCCCATCCTGCTTCAAATGCACGCTGCACTTGATAACCTGAATTGGTTGGCGGTGCGGATGCCAGCCAAAACGGATTTGGTGATTGAATACCTGCTAAATTTGTTGTTAAATCTGCCATAGATTTCTCCTCCTCCTGATTTTAAGCTGTTTCCATTGTTTCTTTTGTTAACTGCATATGAATATTTAACGCCGTTTGTTTTCCTTGCTGAGCAGCGGTCACAACCATTGCTTCTCCTTGCCCTTTACCAAAAATAACGTCTCCGCAAGCAAATACTTTTGGATTGGATGTTTGAAACGTCTCTTGATTAATTAAGACAACTCCGTCTTCATGATGCACCTGAAATTGTTGAATCAAAGACAGGTACCGTTCTTGACCAATTGCTTTAACAACAGCATCGACTGGAATGGTAAACGTTGAACCCTCAACAGGAACAGGCTTTCTTCGGCCGTCTGCATCTGGATCTGTTAGAGTCATTTTTACACATTCAATCCCGCTCACCTTACCATTTTCATCTCCAATAATTCGTATAGGAGCCGTTAACCAGCGGAATTCAACACCATCTTGTTTCGCAAATTCAAATTCAAAATCATAAGCCGTCATTTCTTCTCGTGTACGACGGTATAAAATTTGAACATTTTCAGCCCCCAAGCGCACGGAACACGTAGCACCATCAATCGCAGTATTTCCCGCACCAATGACGGCAACACGCTTACCCACAAATTCTGTTGATAATGCTTCCGACTTCGTTTTTTTCACAAAATCAATCGCATCATACACACCGTCTAGCTCTTCACCTTCAACATGTAGAGAAGGCACCTTGCTCATACCAATAGCTAATACAACCGCGTCATACGACTGCAGCAATTCGCTTGGAAGAATATCTTCTCCAATTCTTACGTTTGTTTTAATTTTTACATCTAAGCTTTTTACTTGTTCAACTTCCCAGAATGAAATCGCTTGAGGAAGACGAAACGACACGATTCCATATGTATTTAACCCTCCTGCTTGTTTTTCCGCTTCAAAAATGGTTACGTCATACCCAAATCGGGCCAGTTCTCTTGCTGCAGAGAGACCAGCCGGACCTCCACCAACAATTGCTACCTTTTTACCGTTTGCTCTTCCTTTCTCAAACAGCACCTGTTCATTTTGAATAGCCCAATCCGTTGCGTAGCGCTGCAAATCTCCAATCATAATTGGTTTGGTTGAGTGGTTAAGCACACACGCTCCTTCACATAGTTCATCGGTTGGACAAACTCTCGAACAGCTTGCTCCTACGGGATTAGAAGACATAATCGTTTCGGCAGACCCCTTTAAATTGCCCGATGCAATTTTTTTAATAAACGTCGGGATGTCAATTCCTGTAGGGCATGCCTGAATACAGGGTGCATCATAACAGTACAAACATCGATTAGATTCTTCGACTGCTTCTCTATTTGACAACCCTTTTTCTACTTCATTAAAGTTTTGAATGATGGACTGCAAACTTTCCTGTGATCGCATTGCATCAACCTCCCAAGGATATCTGTTGATAAAACTCGAATTGAAAGCGCTTACATATTTTTTATATACGTTATTTTCAACTTCTACTTTGGTAAAATGTATTACTAACTTTATTGTACAAAACGACCGTCTTTTCTTCATTATACATTATGTTAAAAAATTCAGACTATTTACTATTCACTATGTAAAAAGCCTTGCTTTTATATAAAAGCAAGGCTGCAACTATTATTTTGCTACTTCTTTAATAATCGACACTACTAGTTCAGATGTCTTCACCAGTTCTTCTACCGGAATTTTTTCATTTGTTGTATGAATGTCTTCATAACCAACTGCTAGATTTACTGTTGGGATATCAAAGCCTGCGATTACATTTGCATCGCTTCCGCCTCCGCTTTGAAGCAGGCGTGAAGGACGATCGATATTAGCCACGGCTTTTTTAGCAACTTCGACAACATGATCTCCATCGCCAAATTTAAAGCCTGGATACATCACTTTAATATCCACTTCTGCACGTCCGCCCATTTCTTGTGCAGCTGTTTCAAACGCTTCTTTCATTTTCGCTACTTGTGCTTCCATTTTTTCTGGAATTAATGAACGAGCTTCTGCTAAAATATCGACGCGGTCGCATACGATATTCGTTTGCGTTCCACCTTCAAAACGTCCAATGTTCGCTGTAGTCTCTTCATCAATACGTCCAAGGGGCATTTTAGAAATGGCTCTTGAAGCAATCGTAATAGCAGAAACGCCTCGTTCAGGAGCTACACCTGCATGAGCTGTTTTTCCATAAATTGTTGCATTTACTTTTGCCTGCGTCGGCGCAGCAACAATAATGTCTCCCACTTTGCCATCGCTATCTAAAGCATAGCCGAATTTTGCCGTTACGAGACTAGAATCAAGAGCTTTAGCGCCCACTAAGCCAGATTCTTCTCCTACTGTAATGATAAATTCAATTTTGCCGTGCGCGATGTTTTCTTCTTTTAATACGGTGATGGCTTCTAGCATTGCTGCTAAGCCTGCTTTATCATCCGCTCCAAGAATTGTCGTGCCGTCACTTTTAATATAGCCATCTTCAATAGATGGTTTAATACCGTTTCCAGGTACGACTGTATCCATATGAGACGTAAAGTAGATTGTGTCTACGCCTTCTTTTGTAGCTGGCAGTGTGCAGATTAAGTTGTTGGCTCCGTGACCCGTTTTTTCTTTGGCATCATCTTCTACTACTTCGACGCCTAATGCGGTAAATTTTTCTTTTAGTACAACAGCAATTTTTTCTTCATGCTTTGTTTCTGAGTCTACTTGTACTAATTCAATAAATAAATCAACGATTCGTTGTTCATTAATCATAATATGTAATCCCTCCAAAAATAACCTACAATGGTATGTTACCATGTTTCTTTGCTGGACGCTCTTCCTTTTTATTGTGCAACATTTCAAGCGCTTGTATTAATTTTATTCGCGTTTCCCTAGGATCAATAACATCATCCACCATTCCAGCGCTCGCCGCTACGTAAGGATTAGCAAATTTCTCGCGATACTGTTCAATTTTTTCGTGTCTTGTTTTATCTGGGTTTTCGCTACCTCGAATGTCGTTTGCAAAGATAATATTCGCAGCACCTTGAGGACCCATAACAGCGATTTCTGCATTCGGCCACGAATACACAAGGTCCGCTCCAATCGATTTACTATTTAAAGCTACGTATGCACCTCCGTACGCCTTTCGCAAAATCACCGTGATTTTCGGAACGGTAGCTTCGGAGTATGCATATAAAATTTTAGCACCATGACGTATAATTCCGCCATGTTCCTGCTTGATACCTGGGAAAAAACCTGTAACATCTTCAAATGTAATAAGTGGGATATTAAATGAATCGCAAAATCGAATAAACCTTGCTGCTTTATCTGAGGAGTTAATATCTAAACTGCCTGCCATTACTTTAGGCTGGTTACACACAAGTCCGACAACTTTTCCATCTATGCGGGCAAAACCAATGACAATATTTCTTGCAAAGTCTTTTTGCACTTCAAAAAATGAGTGCTCGTCCACTACTTGGTGAATGACTTGACGCACATCGTAAGGGCGCACGGCATCAAACGGGACAACGTCTAATAAATCCGGACGATAATGATCAGACTCTGCCTTTGAGGCTAAAGGAGGCTGCTCTTGGCTAGACTGAGGAAGATAGCTTAAGAGCGTTCGTACTTGTTCTAGCACCTCTTGTTCTGTTGCACCTCTAAAATGGGCATTACCGCTAATTTCGTTATGAACAGCTGCTCCTCCAAGATTTTCAGAGGAAATGCTTTCTCCCGTTACCGTTTCAATTACTTTTGGTCCTGTAATGAACATTTGACTTGTTTCTTCTACCATAAAAACAAAGTCAGTAATCGCCGGTGAGTACACGGCTCCGCCTGCACAGGGACCCATAATAACAGATATTTGAGGCATGACACCCGAATAAATGGCATTTCGATAAAAAATATGACCGTATCCATCAAGAGACATGACGCCCTCTTGAATACGAGCTCCCCCTGAATCATTTAAGCCAATAAACGGCACGCCTGTTTTAGCCGCTAAGTCCATTACGTGCGCAATTTTTTTAGCATGCATTTCACCTAGCGCGCCTCCGAATACTGTAAAATCTTGCGAAAACAAGTAGACTGAGCGACCGTTTACCTTGCCGTAACCTGTTACTACCCCGTCTCCTGGTCCTACTTGATTATTCATACTGAAATCTGCACACCGATGTTCAATAAACGGATTTAATTCGACAAATGTATGTTCATCCAAAAGAATTTCAATTCGTTCGCGTGCCGTTAGTTTTCCTTTATGGTGCTGTTTTTCAATCTTTTCGTCTCCGCCGCCTAACTCGATCTTTCGGCGTTTATCGTACAATTCATTTAACTTATCATAAATGTCAACCATGTTTCTTCTCCTCCTCTAGTGTTTTTTCACAGAGCTCATAAAGAACACCGTTTGCTGACTTTGGATGCAAAAAAGCAATGGATGCTTCCCCTGCGCCTTTTCGCGGAACATCGTCAATCATGTGTACACCCTTTTCCTTTAACTCGTTAATCCGTTCTTCAATCGTGCGCACACCTAAAGCAACATGATGAAGACCTTCACCTCTCTTTTTGATAAACGTGCCGACCGCACTGTCTTCAAAGAGCGGCTCTAATAATTCAATTTTTACGTTGCCGCACTGAATAAAAGCAACTTTTACTCCTTGTTCTTCTACTTCTTCTACTTTTAATAGAGACAGTCCTAATACCTTTTCATAAAACGGGAGGCTGCCTTCAATTGATTTTACAGCTATTCCTATGTGATCAATTCCTTTTATCACTTTCTCACCTCTTAAAAAAGCGTTTTCATTTACACATATTCTTGAAAACAAAAGAAATCTCCTGCTCGCGTATCTACAGAAAGTTGCTTGTCTAAGCAGCGGAAGACATGTAAAATAAGAAAAAAACGTGTAGGAGGACTTTGGTTGTATGTCTAATAAGAAAATCCAAAAAACCATTGTGTTTTTAATGCTTCTTGTCATGTTAATATCTACGCTTTTAGCGGGACTTGCCATGTGGTTTTAATCGGGACTGATGACTAAAAACATAGCTGCACTGCCGTTTCTGTGTGCAATGCAAACATATAAAAAAGACTGGTGACTAGTCACCAGTCTTTTGCTGTATATTCACAATGCCTTTTTGAGCGGCTAACTCTTCAAAGGATTGATCTGTAGATACAATCCACACTTTTGTACCTAACGGGACTTGATCATATAAATGGCTTACTTCACGATTTTCTACGCGAATACAGCCATTCGATACATATTTACCGATGGAACCCGGCTGATTTGTACCATGAATGCCATAAATACGTCCGTCAGTCTCTCTTGCATCAAACCCAATCCATCTTACACCTAGAGGATTTTGAGGAGCGCCTCCTTCAATGTTACTTCTCCGATAATAAGGATTAACAGCTTTTACTGTTACCGTGAACTCCCCTTCGGGCGTCAGATTAACTGTTTTCCCCGTTGCTACTTTAATAATTTGTTTAATTTCTTTATTTTGGATATAAGCAAGCTCATTGCTTTGTTTATTAATAATAATATAAGGATCATTTGGCAACGGATTTTCTCCTAATGGCCAAACCGGAGATAGTAGTAAAAGGATAAAAGCAAACACATGCACGTAATCCACCACCTTACGTTAGTCCTAAGTAAAAGACAAGAGAGATCTCTCTTGTCTTATTTAGTGTTCGTAAGCAAGATAAACAACATGCATGCTGTTTAACTTATTTTTAAGGTTTGTTTAATAACCAAATATTGTTCAATTTCTTTGACTACGTGCAGTAAATCGGCACGCGCTTCAAACTCTTCCCGCGTTTTAGGAAGCGGCATCTCTGCAAAAGCTTCTCGTAAATGCTGAAGTTTGGCTAAAAATAATTTTGCTGTATTACCGGGGTGGATGGATAGACTTAATTCTTCAATGAAATCGGCAATCATGTAGCGCTGTTCTACCACTAAATCAATAGCGGTAATGAGAGGAAGCGTTCGCTCAATAATTTCAAGCTGTTTTTCACGAATTTTAAAATAGCGGTAATAATAGTTTTCCCCACGCACAAAATGATTTTCTACATCACGAAACGCAAGGCTCTTTGCTTTTTCTAAAATTTTTACCGTATCTGCAATTTCCTTACCGTCCCAACTGCTGTCATTGGTTCTGAGATATAGGGCAATTTCTTTTAACATCGACCGGAAATTCTCTTCAATTTCTTGCTGATACGTGCGAAGCTCTTGATCTAAACTTGGCATGTATAAATTCACAAGCAGGGCAACACCTATCCCAATTACAATTAAGCCAAGTTCATTAAAAACGATTCCCCATGTCATATTGCCTTTGGAGTAAATATGAAGCAAAATAACGGAGCTTGTAACAATGCCTGCATTAACTTTGAATATAACCGTAACCGGGATAAACAAAAGCAGCATCAGTCCTATAACAAGTGGATGATAAGCAATCCCTTCAAAGAATATAAATGAAAATAGAATGGATAAAGAACAAGCAATAAAACGATCGCTTGCACTTCGCAACGATTTTTTCTTTGAATTTTGAATGCACAAAATGGTGATAATTCCAGCTGATACAAAAAACTCAAGGTGAAAGAACTGAGCTATAATAATAGCCAGTGATGTACCGACGGCTGTTTTAATTGTCCGGTACCCAATTTTAAATTTCATTTTCTAGACTCCTACATGTTAGTTTCTTTTTAGTGTGATAAAATACTCTATTCTTTATTAACACGAATAGAAAAATAACACAACCTTAAATCTTGCTGTACCATATAAATTTCAATAAAAAAAGTGCAGAAAAGATCGTACTCTTCCTGCACTTTTTTTATTATAAAATCTTTTCTAAGAAATCTTTAGCACGCCTGCTTTTAGGCGCTGAGAAAAATTCAGCCGGAGGCGCATCTTCAACAAGCACACCGCCGTCTAAAAACAGCACACGATCCGCTACTTCTCGTGCAAATCCCATTTCATGCGTTACAATGACCATCGTCATTCCTGTTTCTGTTAGCGACTTCATTACATCTAGTACTTCTTTTACCATCTCTGGATCCAATGCTGATGTTGGTTCGTCAAACAGCATCACTTTCGGTTCCATTGCCAGTGCTCTGGCAATAGCTACACGCTGCTTTTGACCGCCCGATAAGCGACTTGGAAACTCGTTGGCTTTTTGAGCAAGTCCCACTTTTTGAAGTAATTCTTTGCCTTTAGCAACAGCCGTTTCTCTTGACACGCCTTTTACCGTCATCGGAGCATACGTCAAATTTTCAAGCACTGTCATATGTGGAAACAAGTGAAAATGCTGAAATACCATTCCTACGTTTTCACGCACACGCATAATGTTTGTTTTTTTATCTGTAATCACTTGACCGTTAATTGAAACTACTCCGCTCGTCGGTTCTTCAAGCAGGTTCATACAGCGTAAAAAAGTAGATTTACCAGAACCAGAAGGGCCAATAACAGCTACGACTTCTTTTTCCTTAATCGTAGTTGAAATACCTTTTAAAACTTCATTATTGCCAAATGATTTGTGTAAATTTTCAACGTTAATCACCTTTTCTCATTCTCCTCTCGACTGCTTTACCAAGGAGCGTTAAGCCCATTACCATTACATAATAAATCAACCCTGCAAAAATTAACGGTTCAAGGTAGGCGAATTTTTCTCCACCTACAATGTAAGCACGGCGCATAATGTCGAGTGCTCCAATAACTGTAACGATAGCTGATTCCTTTGTTAATGTAATGAACTCATTCATTAAAGCAGGTAAAATATTTTTAAGTGCCTGTGGCAAAATAATTTGTCCCATCATGCGGCGATAAGGAATTCCTAACGCTAATGCCGCTTCACGCTGTCCTTTATCAACAGCTAAAATACCAGCGCGAATAATTTCAGATATATATGCTGCAGAGTTTAGCCCGAACGCAGCAACGGCCGCTGGAAACGGGGCAATATCAAACCCGAGCAGCTGAGGTAATCCAAAGTATATTAATAATAATTGCAGTACAAGCGGTGTTCCGCGAAACACGGACGTATATGCATCCGCAAACCATTGAAGAGGTTTATTGCGGCTGATTTTACATAAAGATAAAATAACTCCCAGCACAAACCCTAAAATTGCTGAAGCTAGGACTATCTGTATCGTTACCCCTATCCCTTTTAAAATATAAGGCATAGAAGGCACGATTTGCGAAAAATCCAAATTCATGCCTAGTTCCATTCCTCTCTAACTATCATTCTTATTTTTGGTCGTCAAACCACTTAACGATTAATTTATCTAATTCACCGTTTTCTTTCATTTTCTTTAATTCACGGTTAAAGTCATTCGTTAGCTTGCTGTCTTTAGGAAATGCGATTGCTGATCCTTTACTTGAATCTGGACGTCCTGTATCAGACATTTGCAAGCTTTTGTCTTTGTTCACATACCCTTTAGCTACTGTATCTTCAATAATTGCTGCATCGATACGATTTGATTTCATTTCTTGAATTAGTTCTGGAATACGGTCACGCGTTGTTACATTTACTCCGTCAACTTCTTTTGCAATTTCTTTTGCTTCGTCTGCTTGGATAGAAGAAGTTTGTACACCGACTGTTTTTCCTTTTAGTTCTTCTGCATTTTTAATTGGCGCATCTTTCTTCGATACAATCATGTTTTTTGCTTCATAATATACGTCTGAGAAGTCCACGTTCTTTTTACGCTTTTCAGTTGGCGTCATACCCGCTAAAACTAAATCGACTTTATTAGATTGTAAAGCTGGAATTAATCCGCCAAATTCCATATCCTTCACCTGTACGTCATAACCTAACTTTTTACCGATTGTTTTTGCTAAATCTACGTCAAATCCGATTGCTTCACTATCACCTTTTGCCGTATCAATATATTCAAATGGTGGGTAATCTGCTGATGTTCCCATTACTAGTACTTTTTTATCTTTGTCGTCGCTGCTTGCTCCGCCATTAGACGTTCCTTCTCCTGCTCCGCATGCAGCTAAAACGCCTGCTGTTAAAAGACCAATTGCCGTTACCGATAACCACTTCTTCAATTTCATCTTCGTTCCCCCTAGTTTATTCCTTACATTATTTTTTAAAAATTAATAATATTATGAAATAAGTTTTTTGCTATTGCAAGTAAATGTCGAAATTTAAATATATATTCATATAAATGTATTTTAACACAACATTATAAATATGCAATATCTTTTTTAAATATAAGTTTCACTATTTGAAAATACCTTTTCTTAACATTTTCCACTCTCTAGAAAGCCTGCATACAGATAGGTAAAAAAACGCATAAAAAAAGAAGCCGTTCAAAACGGCTTCCCTCTTACACTTCTTCACAGTGCTGTTCGAATGCTTCTTGCAGCTTCATCACAACTGACATTGGGTCGTGGCCTTCAATTTCGTGACGCTCTACCATTGTGATAATTTTTCCGTCTTTTAATAAAGCGAAAGATGGAGACGAAGGCGGATAACCTTCAAAGTATTCGCGTGCACGTGCAGTTGCTTCTTTATCTTGCCCAGCAAATACTGTAACCAAGTTTGTTGGACGTTTATCATAATGTACAGAGTGCGCTGCAGCAGGTCTTGCAATACCTCCTGCACAACCGCAAACTGAATTCACCATTACAAGCGTTGTACCAGGCTTTTTAAACGTTTCATCTACCGCTTCAGCCGTCGTTAATTCTGTATAACCAGCAGCTGTAATTTCTTTGCGGGCTTGACGAACAACGTCGTTCATAAACAAGTTAAAATCGATATTCATTTTCATACCTCCCTTTTGCTATCTATTCTTTATCATAGCAAACGAAAACTAAAAAGGCGATTGCTTTGACTCATTTTTTCTTGGTAATCAAGATTAAACAAGAAAAGAAATGGTGATACTATTTTTACAGCTAGAAAACTATACTCTTAACTCCCTAGTGTAGAAGGATCCACATAAAATGCAGGATCCTTTTTTATATTTCCTTCATCGCCTGCCGGTAGGTTTTAATCAAGTGTTCGAGAGCTTCAGCCATCGTGACATCTCCCGTCATCATTTGTTTTTCAACATCCCCTAACGTTTGCTTAACTAAAGGATGTTCATAAAATGATTCTTGTAAATATTCATTAACACTTGCTTGTAACCATGCCTTCATTTGCTTTTGCCTTACTGTATAAAACAGATCATTTTTATTCATCCATTCCTTATAGTCACAAATTATCTTCCACAAGTCTTGGAATGATACTTCTTCATAAGCAGAAGTTGTGATGACCTGTGGGTTCCATCCTCCAGAATGACCGTGAAGGAAACCGATGATGCTTTCGTATTCTTTTGCAGTCACTTCTGCTTTTAGGCGGTTATCCCCGTCTGCTTTATTTACACAAATCAAATTAACCCACTCAAGCAGCCCTTTTTTAATTCCTTGCAAATCATCTCCTGCTCCAGTTAAAGCAAGCAGAACAAAGAAGTCTACCATCTCTTTTACAATCATTTCACCTTGGCCAACGCCCATCGTTTCGACAAATATGATGTTATACCCAGCCGCTTCACAAAGAAAAATGGCTTCTCTCGTTTTAAGATGAACACCTCCAAGCGTTCCTTGAGAAGGTGAAGGACGGACAAAAGCATTCTCTTGTTTGGTAAGAAGCTCCATTCTCGTTTTATCTCCTAAAATACTTCCTCCAGACAAGGTACTGCTTGGATCGACTGCCAAAACTGCAACGGAATGGCCATTTTTACATAGGTACGAACCAAATTTGTCAATCAGCGTACTTTTTCCTGCTCCGGGTACGCCTGTAAAACCAATGCGCACTGAATGCCCCGTATAAGGATAGATTTCTTTAATCAGCTGTTGTGCTAGTACTTTATGCTTCGGCGCTTTACTTTCAATTAAAGTAATGGCTTGAGCTAACGCTGTTCTTTTTCCTTCAAGCAGCCCTTGTTTATAATCTTGTACCGTTTTTAATTTCACCAATTGTCTTCACCAACTATTCTTCTAACCGTTTCTTTATTTCATATAAAACGGAAACGGCCGCTTTTGGGATTACTGTTCCAGGTCCAAAGATTGCAGAAGCGCCGTGTTCTAAAAGAAATGAGTAGTCTTGTTTAGGAATAACGCCTCCGACAATAACAACGATATCGTCGCGCTCTAATTTCTTTAATTCCTCAACAAGCTGCGGCAGTAACGTTTTATGCCCGGCTGCCAAAGAGCTTATGCCAATCACATGTACGTCGTTTTCTACAGCTTGCCTTGCTGTTTCTTGAGGCGTTTGAAATAAAGGACCGATATCAACGTCAAATCCAAGGTCAGCAAAGGCTGTTGAAATCACTTTCGATCCTCTGTCGTGACCGTCTTGCCCCATTTTTGCGACTAAAATTCTTGGGCGCCTTCCTTCTTCCTCTAAAAATTCAGCAGTGAGCTTTCGAACTTCTTCGATTTGATCTCGATGCACAAACTCCGCACTGTATACCCCGCTGACTGACTTAGAAGTAGCCTGATGTCTTCCAGCCACTTTCTCAATAGCTTCTGAAATTTCACCTAGTGTAGCTCTAGCTCTCGCAGCTTCAACCGCAAAAGCAAGGAGATTCCCTTCACCTGTTTTGGCACAATTGGTAAGTCGATTAAGCGCTTCGATTACCGCTCGTTCGTTACGTTCACTGCGTATTTTCTTTAACTTTTCCAGCTGCTTCATTCGAACTGCTGTGTTATCAATATCAAGAATATCAAGCGGTTCTTCTTGCTCCGGCTCAAACTGATTCACACCTACAATAATTTCTGCCTGCGAATCTATTCTTGCTTGTCTGCGCGCAGCGGCTTCTTCTATCTTCATTTTAGGTACGCCTGCTTCTATTGCTTTTGTCATTCCGCCGAGCTGCTCTATTTCTTCAAGGTGCTTCCACGCTTTTATCATTAATTCGTTCGTTAATGATTCCACATAATAAGAGCCTCCCCAAGGATCAATAACGGAACAAATCTCCGTTTCATTTTGTAAATAAAGCTGCGTATTTCGGGCAATTCTAGCTGAAAAATCAGTTGGAAGAGCAATCGCCTCATCCAGTGCGTTTGTATGAAGCGACTGCGTATGTCCTGATACTGCAGCCAGAGCTTCGACGCATGTTCTAATAACATTATTAAATGGATCCTGCTCCGTTAAGCTCCAGCCGGACGTTTGAGAATGCGTTCTAAGAGCTAAAGATTTAGGATTATCCGGCTCAAACTGCTTCATTAGTTTTGCCCATAGCAGCCTTCCTGCTCTCATTTTCGCTACTTCCATAAAATAGTTCATTCCAATTGCCCAGAAAAAGGATAGCCTCGGAGCAAATGCGTCAATTGTAATCCCCGCTTTCAAGCCGGTTCGTACATATTCAAGTCCGTCTGCAAGCGTATAAGCAAGCTCTAAGTCTGCTGGAGCACCTGCTTCTTGCATATGATAGCCTGATATACTAATACTGTTAAATTTCGGCATGTACTCCGCTGTATATTTAAAAATATCCGCAATGATTCGCATCGACATCTCAGGAGGATAAATATACGTATTGCGCACCATATATTCTTTTAAAATATCATTTTGAATCGTTCCAGCCAGCTTTTCTTTTTTTACGCCTTGTTCTTCAGCTGTTACGATGTAGAAAGCTAAAATAGGAAGCACCGCCCCGTTCATTGTCATCGACACAGACATTTGATCAAGCGGAATCCCTTCAAACAGCTGCTTCATATCCATCATTGAATCAATTGCCACACCTGCTTTCCCTACATCTCCAACAACTCTTGGATGATCAGAGTCATAGCCGCGGTGGGTAGCGAGGTCAAAAGCAACAGACAGCCCTTTCTGTCCAGCAGCTAGGTTTCGGCGGTAAAAGGCATTGCTTTCCTCCGCCGTTGAGTATCCTGCGTACTGTCTAATCGTCCAAGGCCGATTCACATACATCGTTGCATACGGTCCTCTCACAAACGGTGGGACACCAGGTGCAAAGTGAATAAAGTCGAGGCTATCTCTGTCTTTTTTTGTATATACTGATTTTAATTCAATTTGTTCATTTGTTTGAAAGGCAGTGAATGAACTTTGAGCCACGTCATCTTCCCTTTGCTGCTTTGAAAATGATAATGGAATATTAGAAAAAGAAGGCTTTTTATACATGAACTTCTACCTCCAAAGCACATAATAACTTCTTAACGCATTGAATAACATTCGTCTTAGGATGTATGACGCTCATTACACCTTTTTGCTGCCACTGCGTTTTGCGTGATACATGTTCTTCCCCTACTACGTACACATAAACGGAATCTTCCTCAAAATAAGTCATCGCTTTCGTTAAGAGCTTTTGCACGAGTTCATCACTTCCACAGATCACATATGCTTCGTGCTCTTGTTCATTCATCCAATCTGCTATCTCGACATAGGAATCTATGTTTTTAATTGTTTCACACGCAAAGCCTGCGCTTTCAAATAAAGACCGGGCAATCTCAGCTTTTTTACGGCTGCTAGGATCTGTGAGCTCCATAATGCCAATGCTCATCCCCTTTGTATGAACCCGTATTTTTTCAAACTTCTCTGCTGCTCTCCACTTAGTGAGCGGCACAATACTGTCAGGCTGTGTCTGCTTCGCCATTTGTTTTAGCATCCACCCTGCTGTTACCCCTTTAGATGCTAGCTTTGTATAGTCCTCTAGCGAAAGGTTTGATGAAAATTCCGAAGCGTTCTGGTCACTGTATTTACGCATTTTTATTTCTTCTTTTTTAAACGGCGTGCTTTTTATCTCTTGAGATACATCCTGTTGCTTAGGAGCATAGTGTGTGACTCCGATCAAGCGCTCAATGCGGCACTCTATATCCCCTTGTCTTTTTACTTTCATTTGTTCAACTTCATCTTGAATTCGCCCTTGTTTTAAAGCTTCTTCCATTCCCCCGTGGTCTTCAATGTTGCCAAATAACTCCCAAGCTTTTGTCATTAATTCATGTGTGTAAGCTTCAACGTACCAAGAGCCTCCGGCAGGATCCATTACTTTTGATATATGTGTTTCGTGCTGCAAAATTAAGTGAGTGTTACGGGCAAGGCGATGAGCGAACTGAGAAGATGAAGATGTAACGGAATCATATGGTTCAATATGCAGACTATCGGCTCCTCCTACAATAGAAGCAAATGCTTGAACTGTGCTCCTTAATGCATTTGTATACATGTCTTCTTTAGACTGTGTAAGATGTGACGTTTCTGTATGGATAAACGGCACTGAAACGGCCGTGTCATCAAAAGCACGAACCACATTTGCCCAAAGCATGCGAAAAGCACGAAGTTTTGATATTTCCATAAATAAATGTGAGCTAACTGAAAACGAAAAGGTCATATGAGGTAAAACTTGATGTAAGGACAAACCGCGTTTTATGCATTCATCAATATACTGCACTCCTGTAGCAAGCATATAAGCTAGTTCTTGAACAGCGTTTGCACCGCTGTTATGGTAAGGAATACTTGATACAATGATCGTTTTGAGCTCTGGAACATTACTGTGAGCCAAACGCGTTGCGTAAGCTAAATGATCGTATAAATCTCGAGTAGAAAGTGGAACTCTTCCATATTCAGCAAGGGTGCCGAGCGGATCCATTCCAACCGTACCTGTCAGCTGTCTCATATCAAAGTTATGATCAGCACAGTATGCTTTTAAGAACGAAAGAAGTGGAACGGATGTACATCCCGTATTTAAAAATAAAGGCACAGCTTCAAGAGCTACATGCTGAAACAAATGAACAACATCCTCTAAAGTAGAAATTGTAGCGCCTGAGGCTACTTCAGCTTCAGTTGCTTCATCAATGTCTTTTCCTTGCCTCATTGCTTCACTGCACGTAAAAGCGGCCGTATTTTGTCCATTTCTCAAACTGTGTAAAAGAAGTTTATTGCTTTCTTTAATAGAAGGTAAGTCGATTTTTTGGGTGATTTCCCATTCCCCTAGTATGTATGATTCTTTACCGCCTCCTCTTAAACAATCTATTTCCGCCGGACTCTGCTGCAAGTAGTCTAAATGTGCCGTATCACTTTCAAAATAAAGCGGTTTCAAAAAGATGTTTTCTAACGTTTCTTTTGAGCGGAGCGCGGTGTTTTTGCTAACTTCCTGTGCCCAATCTTCTTTAGGTGTACGTGTAAATTCATGAAATGATAATGTATTTGTTTTCATTTCCATGCCCCTTTACAGTTAATAGCTGCCTGCTAGACCTAGATGATTACACTTTGAAGTTTGATGATTCTTCTTTTATTTTAATACATCTTTTACAAATTGTTCAATCATTGCTTCAAAATAAAACGAGACGGGGACATAATTACCCTACATTTACCATCACGATAAAAAAATCCGAACGAGTGGGATTCTCTATCAAGAATCTCAATTCATCGTTCGGATCTTCCTTCAGCTAAAACAGTTTTGCGCCAGCCTCTTTTTTAATAGACGGACGTATTCTCTTTAGACGTAGATTCTAAAATCTCTTTAACTCTTGCCAAGAATCTGCCGCACACCAAGCCGTCTAACACTCGGTGATCAAGTGATAAACATAAGTTAACCATATCTCGAACAGCAATCATGTTATCAATAATAACCGGACGTTTTACAATAGATTCTACTTGTAAAATAGCCGCTTGAGGGTAATTAATAATCCCCATTGATTGCACGGAACCAAATGAGCCTGTGTTGTTAACAGTAAACGTTCCGCCCTGCATGTCTTCAGACTTCAATGAACCCGTACGAACTTTTTGCGCGAGTTCGGTAATTTCACGCGCAATGCCTTTGATTGTCTTTTCATCGGCTTGTTTAATAACCGGCACAAATAAAGCATCGTCTGTTGCAACAGCAATCGATACATTAATGTCCTTTTTCTGAACAATACGATCCCCTGCCCACATTGAATTCATTTGAGGGAATTCTTTTAAAGCCTGAGCCACTGCTTTTACGAAGAACGCAAAATACGTTAAGTTAAAACCTTCTTTTTGTTTAAACTCCGTCTTTAATGCATCACGATAAGAAACTAAGTTCGTTACATCAACTTCAACCATTGTCCATGCATGTGGAATTTCATGCTTGCTGCGAAGCATATTTGCTGCAATAGCTTTGCGCACGCCTGTAACAGGGATTTCTTGATCTCCTGCTGCGGACACAACCGGCGCGGGCTGCTGCGTTTTTGGAGCAGCTGCTGCTACAGGTGCTTCTGGCTGAACTGTTGATGCAGGTGTTTCTTTCACTTCAGCAGCTCCGCCTTTTTCGATAACAGCTAAAATATCTTTTCTCGTAATGCGGCCGCCCGCTCCTGTTCCTGTCACGGCATCTAAATTAATATTATGCTCTTGCGACAGGCGCATAACAGCTGGAGAGTATCGGCTTTTATTGGATTGACTATCCGCTGTTTTTGGCGCTGATTCTTCTACAGTCTTATCAGACGTTTTCTGTTCTTCTTGAGGTACAGTTCCTTCTACTTCAATTAAACAAATCACTTCTCCTACAGGCAAAGTATCATCTTCACCTGCAATTAACTCTTTAATTGTTCCACTAAAAGAAGAAGGCACTTCAGCATTTACTTTATCCGTCATGACTTCAGCTAACGGGTCGTACTTATTTACGTGATCTCCAACAGAAACGAGCCATTTGCTAATTGTACCCTCTGTTACACTTTCACCGAGCTGCGGCATCGTAATTTTTTCAATAGCCAATTGATACAACTCCTTTTAAAATTGAGCTAATTCTCTCATTGCTTTTTCTACTTTATCTGGATTCACCATAAAATATTTTTCCATTGTTGGTGCATACGGCATAGCTGGAACATCAGGGCCAGCAAGGCGCTGAATTGGCGCATCTAAATCAAATAAGCAGTGTTCAGCAATAATAGCTGCTACTTCGCTCATAATGCTGCCTTCTTTGTTGTCTTCCGTTAAAAGCAGAACCTTACCTGTTTTAGATGCTGCTTCTATAATAGCTTCTTTATCAAGCGGATAGACCGTTCTTAAATCTAAGATGTGTGCTGAAATACCGTCTGCTTCCAGTTTTTCAGCAGCTTGAAGAGCAAAGTGTACACAAAGACCATATGTAATAACCGTGATGTCGTCTCCTTCTCTCTTTACATCTGCTTTGCCAATCGGAAGTACATAATCATCTTCAGGGACTTCTCCTTTAATCAAACGGTACGCACGCTTATGCTCAAAGAAAAGAACTGGATCATCATCACGAATAGCTGCTTTTAATAATCCTTTTACGTCATAAGGCGTAGAAGGCATCACAATCTTTAACCCTGGCGTATTGGCAAACAGTGCTTCAACAGACTGAGAATGATAAAGAGCGCCGTGAACTCCGCCGCCGTAAGGAGCTCGAATTGTAATTGGACAACTCCAATCATTATTAGAACGATAGCGAATTTTTGCTGCTTCTGACACAATTTGATTGACTGCAGGCATAATAAAATCAGCAAATTGCATTTCAGCAATCGGACGCATGCCGTACATTGCCGCTCCGATTCCTACGCCTGCAATAGCAGACTCTGCAAGAGGTGTGTCAATAACTCTTTCTTCCCCAAACTGTTCGTACAGTCCGTTGGTTGCTTTAAATACGCCGCCTTTTTTCCCTACGTCTTCTCCTAATACAAACACGCGGGAATCTCTTTCCATTTCTTCACGAATGGCCATTGTTACTGCATCAATATATGAAATAACCGGCATATGTTCTCCTCCTTACTCACCGTACACGTATTTTAAAGCCGATTCCGCTTCTGCATAAGGAGCGTTTTCAGCATAATCTGTTGCATCATTAACGATGTTCATAATATCATCAAGCATTTGTTTTTCTCGTTCATCGGTTAACACATTAACCTCTTTTAAATAAGTCGCAAAGTACGAAAGCGGATCGCTCTTTTTAGCTTCAGACAATTCTTCTGCTCCGCGATATGCACGATCATCATCATCACTTGAATGGGCAGTCAAACGCTCTGAAACAGTTTCAATAAGAGTAGGCCCTTCTCCTCTGGATGCACGATCTCTTGCTTCTTTTACCACTCGGTATACTTCAAGGACATCGTTTCCATCAATTGTGTAGCCTGGCATACCATATCCAATCGCACGATCAGATACTTTTGCGCATCCTAGCTGCTTTTCAACCGGAACAGAAATCGCATACTTGTTATTTTCACACATAAAGATAACAGGAAGCTTATGAACACCTGCAAAGTTCGCGCCTTCGTGGAAATCTCCTTGGTTAGAAGATCCTTCTCCAAACGTGACAAACGTTACTAAGTCTTTTTTCTCCAATCGTCCTGCTAAAGCGATTCCTACTGCATGAGGCACCTGTGTTGTAACTGGAGAAGATCCTGTTACAATTCGCTTTTCCTTATGCCCAAAGTGACCTGGCATTTGACGACCTCCTGAGTTTGGATCTTCTGCTTTAGCAAACCCAGAAAGCATTAAATCACGCGCGGTCATTCCAAATGCTAGTACAACACCCAGATCGCGGTAATAAGGTAATATGTAATCATTCTCTCTGTTTAAGGCAAAAGCTGCGCCAACTTGAGCGGCTTCTTGACCTTGACATGAAATAACAAAAGGCACCTTCCCTGCACGGTTTAATAGCCACATACGCTCATCAATTTTTCTTGCAAGCAGCATAGTGCGGTACATTTCAAGTACTTGTTCATCAGTTAATCCTAATGATTCATGACGGTTTTTTGTCATGTTTAAACCTCCTTTAATCATCAAAAATGAATCGCTTTTCCATCTACAGCTAATGAAGCTTCTCCCATCGCTTCTGAAAGGCTAGGATGAGGATGAATGGTATGAGCAATTTCCCATGGTGTAGCATCCAATACCTTTGCAAGACCCGCTTCAGAAATCATATCCGTCACGTGAGGTCCAATCATATGCACACCAAGAACATCATTTGTGTCGGCATCGGCAATAATTTTAACAAATCCCTCTGCCTCTCCATATACAAGAGCTTTTCCAACGGCCTTAAACGGAAACTTTCCAACCTTCAGCTGAAATCCTTGCTGTTTTGCTTCTTGTTCTGTTAATCCTACACTTGCTGCCTCCGGGCTGCTATATACGCATTTAGAGATTGTTGTATAATCAATCTTCAAAGGCTTGTCACCATGTAAATGCTCCACAGCTACAATTCCTTCGTGAGAAGCTACATGTGCAAGCTGCAGTCCGCCAATCACATCTCCAATTGCGTAGATATGAGATTCTTTCGTTTGATAAAAATCATTCGTGGCAATCACACCGTTTTCTACTACAATATCAGTATTCTCGAGACCAATTCCTTCGACATTCGCTTGACGCCCTACAGATACAAGCAGCTTTTCTGCTTCATATTGTTGCATATCGTCTCCTACTTGAGCGGAAATTTTCACCTGACCATCAATAGACAGTGTATCAGCCATTACTTTAGCAGAAGTAATAATGGTAACTCCTTTTGCTTTTAAAAGCTTCGTCATTTCACGGGAGATATCTTGATCTTCTGTTGGTAAAATTCGATCGCTGTATTCCACAACCGTTACATCAACATCAAAATCTGTGAGCATTGACGCCCATTCAATTCCAATGACGCCGCCTCCCACAATAATAATAGAAGCAGGAAGTGTTTCCATCTTTAATGCTTCATCTGAAGTGATTACTTTCTCTCCGTCAATCGTTAAACCAGGTAATGTTCTAGGACGAGACCCGGTTGCGACAATTACATTCTTTGGAATAAGCATTTCGTTTTCTTCACCGCTTTTTAATTCGACGGAGATGGTTCCTGGCATAGGAGAAAAAATAGAAGGTCCTAAAATACGTCCAATTCCTTCATATACGTCAATTTTACCTTTTTTCATTAGCTGTTTAACACCGTTATGTAACTGTGAAACAATTTCTGACTTTCGTTCTTGTACACGTGCATAGTTCAATAGTACATTGGACGTTTCTACGCCAAATTCACTGCTTTTCTTAGCCGTTTGATAGACTTCTGCACTTCTTAGTAAAGCTTTGCTTGGGATACACCCTGCGTGCAGGCATGTGCCGCCTAACTTATTTTTTTCCACAACCGCTACTGATAGACCTAACTGAGAGGCACGAATAGCTGCTACGTACCCTCCGGTTCCACCGCCGAGAATGACCAAATCATATTCTTTTGCCACACTGCTTCACACCTTTCTGCAAACGCTATTAAGCGCCTTTATATTCCTTCACTTCTTCTTCACCTGTAAGCACTCGGAGAGCCCCTTCAGCTAGCGCTTGAAGCTCATTTTCTCCAGGATAAACAATGACATCTGCAATCCACTTTACATGATTAATAATCAGCTCAACAAACGCTTTTGAATAAGCAATGCCTCCCGTTAAAATAATGGCATCTACTTTTCCATGCAATACCGTACTGGCAGCTCCAATTTCCTTCGAAATTTGATAAGCCATTGCTTCGTAGATAAGCTTAGCTTTTTCGTTTCCATTTTTCACTAGCGCTTCGACTTTCTGCACGTCAGATGTGCCCAAATAACCGACAAGCCCGCCTTTTCCTACAAGCATTTTCATAATCTCATCGCGGTAATACTGACCTGAAAAGCAAAGACGAACTAATTCACCAACCGGTACACCGCCAGCGCGCTCTGGACTAAAAGGACCGTCACCGTGCAGGCCATTGTTCACATCAATTACTTTTCCGCGTTGATGAACTCCGACTGTAATGCCTCCACCCATATGGGTAACAATAACGTTCAGTTGTTCGTATGTGCTATTCATTTCTTTAGCCACTTTTCGAGCAACCGATTTTTGATTCAGCGCGTGAAAGATGCTTTTCCTTTCCATAAAAGGAGTTCCTGAGATACGAGCGATGTCACTTAGCTCATCTACCACCACTGGATCAACAATGTACGCTGGAATATTTAATCCAGATGCAATCTCAAACGCTAAAATCCCGCCTAAATTTGAAGCATGATGGCCGGCATAACCGTCTTTTAAATCTTTGAGCATGGCTTGATTTACTTCGTATGTGCCGCCTTCAATCGGGCGTAAAAGCCCTCCTCTTCCACATACTGCACTTAATTTAGATAAATTAATCCCTTCTTCATCAAGTGCCTCTAAAATCGAGTTTTTACGGAACTCATACTGTGCATATATCGTCTCAAACTGATTCATTTGCTGTGAATCGTAGCGGATTGTTCGATCAAAAATTGGTTTATCGTTGTGAAATACGCCAATTTTCGTGGACGTTGAACCCGGATTTATTATCAGCATTCGATATTCGTGCATATCCAACAAATGTCCTCCTACCTTATCATTCTCATAAACGAAGGCTAGGTCGAAAGGATTTCATTTATTCCTTTTGCCTAGCCTTCAGCTCAAACATTAGCGCGTATGACGTCTACTTAAAATATGCTGTCCATTTTGTAAAAATTGACTGCGTGAACGACGCAGCTTTTCAATTCTTTCTTCAGCTAAGCGATCTGCTGCTAGATAGGTTGGAATGCCATCTCGTTTTGAGATTTCAACTACCTTTTCAATATTATCATAAATACCTTCAACTTTTTTCAGCGCACGCTCACGGTTATATCCAACTAGCTCATCAGCTACGTTAATAACGCCTCCTGCATTAATAACATAGTCCGGTGCATATACAATGCCTAATTCATGGATTAAATCACCATGACGCGTTTCTTTTAATTGATTATTAGCTGCCCCTGCAATAACTTTTGCTTTTATTTGAGGGATCGTTTCATCGTTAATCGTTGCTCCGAGTGCACAAGGAGCATAGATATCACATTCTACACCATAAATATCATTCGGGTCTACTGCTTGCGCACCAAATTCTTCTACCGCACGCTGAACAGCTTCTTTATTAATATCCGTTACAATAAGTTTCGCTCCTTCTTCGTGAAGGTGGCGGCATAAATTATATGCTACGTTTCCTACGCCTTGGACAGCTACTACTTTTCCTTCAAGCATATCTGTTCCAAATGCTTCTTTTGCTGCTGCTTTAATTCCTCGGTATACACCGTAGGCTGTGACTGGTGATGGATTGCCTGATGAACCAAAAGCAGGAGATACACCCGTTACATAATCCGTTTCCTCATATACAATATCCATATCCTCTACCGTTGTGCCCACATCTTCTGCTGTAATATATCGACCATTTAATCCTTGAATAAAGCGACCAAATGCACGGAACATCGCTTCATTTTTGTCTTTGCGAGGATCTCCGATAATAACCGTTTTCCCTCCGCCTAAATTCAAGCCTGCTGCTGCATTTTTATAAGTCATTCCGCGTGATAGACGAAGCGCATCTTCAATTGCAGCCTCTTCTGATTCATATGTCCACATTCTCGTACCGCCTAGGGCTGGTCCAATTGTTGTATCGTGAATCGCAATAATGGCTTTTAAGCCTGAATCTTTATCTTGGCAAAATAATAACTGCTCATAATCGTATGTTTCCATATAGTCAAAAATTTTCATTGTTAGTGCCTCCTAAGAATTCTGTTGAGCGACGCTGATAGCAAGCGCCAGTGAGTATAATTTACTTTCTGATGAATCTGCTCTGGATGTTAAGACGACCGGAGCTTTTGCTCCCGCTAGAATAGCTCCAACTTTTGCTTTAGCAAAATAAATGAGGGATTTATATAAGACGTTCCCTGTTTCAATTGCTGGAACGAGTAATATATCTGCTTGACCGGCAACTTCACTTTGAATGCCTTTTTGCTTGGCTGCTTCTATATTAATGGCATTGTCGAGTGCTAAAGGTCCATCAATAACGCAGCCTTTAATTTGTCCTCTGCGGTTCATCTGTGTAAGAAGTGCAGCCTCTACTGTTGCAGGCATCAAAGGGTTCACAACTTCAACCGCTGCAATAGGAGCTACCTTTGGCATCTCGATCCCAATCGAGTGGGCAACGTTCACCGCATTTTGAATGATTTGAACTTTCTCTTCCAGAGACGGCGTAATATTCATAGCTGCATCTGTTACAAGAATCGGACGGTCATAGTGAGGAACGTCAAACACAGCTACATGTGATAAAACATTTCCCGTACGCAAACCATGCTCTTTATTTAACACAGCTTTTAAAATAAGCGATGTGGATAAATTCCCTTTCATTACGATATGAGCTTGACCTTGCTGAACTGAACGCACAGCCAATTGAGCCGCTTCTAAAACGGACTCCGTATGTACGACCGTCACAGCCTTATGAGTGAGTAAGGATGGGCGGTACTGCCTGAATAATTCATTAATTGTCGTTTCATTGCCAAACAAAATAAATTCAGAAACTTCCCTTGACACAGCTTCATACACTGCCTCAATTGTTTCTAAGTCTTCAGCTGCAGCAACAGCAACAGTCAAAGAAGACTGCTTAGCAACCCGAGATAAGATGGTAGCAAGAGTCATGGAATGTTCGACCTCTCCTTTTTCATTCTTTCTTTTGCTCCGTTTTAAAGAGCATACTGCGCGTTTATGCAGTCACCTAAAATACATGCAAGATTTGTGCCATCCACTGCATATATTACATAATATAGCTGCTTATATCGGTTCTTACGCACAAAAAAAATTTTTTTATTGATTCTAACACCAAATAGAAAAAAAGAATACCTCTCTATTTATATGCAATAAATTGCACACCATGCATTTTATTGCATGCTGTTATTTGCAAGATTGTATTTTTCCAACTTATAATACAAAGAACGCAGCGAAATATTGAGCTGTTTTGCTGTTTTCGTTCGGTTATATTCGTTTGCAAGCAGCACTTTTTGAATAAGTTCCGCTTCGTAATTTTCCATCATGTGCGCTAAAGTCTTCCCTTCGAATACTACCTCTTCATTCACCTGATTTTTTTCTTTTTTGCCCTTACCTTCAAGTGAAGGGAGATGAACAGAATCAATCATTGTTTCTGTATAGTGCATATAAATAATCGCTCTGCCTAATATGTTTTCAAGCTCTCTGACGTTTCCTGGCCAGTCGTATGATCTTAATGACTGTAAAGCCCGCTCTGTTACTCCTTCAACATGCCGGCCGTAATCTTGATTAATTTTTGTAATTAAGTGTGTAACAAGCGCACCAATATCCTCTTTTCTCTTCCGAAGAGGAGGTATGTGAATCGGAATTTTGTTTAGCCGATAATACAAGTCCTGTCTGATGCTTCCATCAGCCATTCCTTTTTCTAAATTCACATTCGTAGCTGCAATAACGCGAACATTCACCGGAATAGGAGTCGTTCCTCCAACGCGAATAAGCTCTTTTTCTTGAAGCACCCGAAGCAGCTTAGCCTGCATATGAGCTGAGAGCTCCCCGATTTCATCTAAAAAGATGCTACCGTTATTGGCTTCTTCAAAAACGCCGCGTTTCCCGCCTCTTTTTGCCCCGGAAAAAGCTCCTTCTTCGTACCCAAAAAGTTCGCTTTCAAGCAAAGACTCAGAAAGCGCAGCACAGTTAATCCGGACAAATTTATTAAATTTTCGGCTGCTCGCATTATGAATCGCATGTGCAAACAACTCTTTACCCGTCCCAGATTCACCTCTAAGCAAAACAGTAGCTGGTGTTTTAGCAGCAAGTCTAGCCTGCTCAATTGCTAACTGAAACTCTTCAGATTGCCCAATGATATCAGCAAATGAATATTTTGCTTCAAGCGTTCGGATAATTTGACGCGCTCTTTTGAGTTCATTTGTAAGCTCTTGAATTTCAGACATATCATGAATAACGCCAACGCTGCCTTTTAATTTCCCGTCGACAATAACGGGTGCAACATTGACAACCACGTCTCTTTTACTCGGACCTAGCCTCATTCTTACACCTCGAACAGGACGCCTTGTTTGCAGCACCTTCATGTGCATACTGTCTCCTTCAGAGATATCAGCAGTCGCGGGCTGACCAATAATATCCGTCTTTTTTAAACCCGTAATTCTCGTATAAGCAGGATTAATTAAAATCCCTCTTCCTTCTTCATCGACAACCGAAATAGCTTCTTCAGAAGATTGAATAATAGCTTGAAGCATAGTTTGTACTTCTTTTAAGTTCGTAACTTCTTCTGCCAATCCGACAACGTCCGTAATATCTTTAAAAATGGAAAAGGCCCCAAACAGCTCTCCATTCTCGTCGAGTATTGGTATTCTAGTCGTAATTACCTTGCGTCCGCTATCTAACACAAATTCACTATTTTGATCAATCGTTTTTGTATGAAGAACATCAACAAGTTTACTATTTGGAATGACTTCATGAAGATGCTTGCCAATTACATCTCTGTGTGAAAAGTTCGTCAAGCGCTCGGCACTTTGATTAAATAGCGTAATATATCCATTCCTATCAATCACGACCATCGCATCATGAGCTGCGTTAAAAATAAGATCATATTTATACGATTCTTGCTTTAACCTCTGAATTAACTCTTCTTTTTCCTCCATCAGATTTGCCATAATTTCAGCAACCAATCCCGGCACTACCAGTGCATCAGCGGGTTTGCTTCTTTGCAATTGTTGAAAGACGCCTTGTTTACCTGTTGTTTCAACAATGACATCGAGCTGCTTTGTCATATAAGGCTCCCAATTCATTCCGGTTGAAATATCTTGTTCTTGCGCATGCAAAACAGCCGGCGCGTTAGCTCGTACGTCTACTACACCAATCACTTTCATAAATTCTGTTTCCAACAAGATTTTCAGAAGAGCTAATCCGCCTTTTCCTCCTCCAACGATCAACACATTTTGCATATTTTTTCACCTTTTCTACTTAATATGTACATATCCCGTGCAAAATATTGCATATACCTATCATATAAAAAAAGAAACGCTCTTGACAATTTATTTAGTTCTTTTATGATTCAAGTATAACGGTTTCGAAGTGTAAGCGCATTCATTTTAAAAAAGAGAAGCGAAAGGAGCATTTATGGTTCGAATTATCGCACTGCTAATCTTACTTATTCCCGGTATACTCGCTGGCTATGGCATTAAACTTATGAGAGATATGATTTTTGGCATCCTGCAATCCCCGTTCCCTTCTTTATTTTTGCAATTTTCAGTCGGGCTTCTATTATTTTTAATCGGCCTTGGATTTGTTGCCGGCTTTATTCTGCACAGAGACCGCAAGCGAAACAAAGTTCAAAACAGATTTCAAAAAGATAAAAAAACATCGCATTAATGCGATGTTTTTTTACGAAAAGCGTCCTCCAAATTGCTTCACCATTTTTTCTGGATAATCGGTAATAACGGATTCACATCCATATTTTCGAAGCTGCTCAGCTACTTTTACATCATTTACTGTGTAAGGTCGCACTGGAATTTGACAATCTTTTGAAGCCGCTACATTTACTTCATTAACGGTACGCTGATTAGGGTGAAGAGCTTTTGCGCCAAGATGCTGCGCATATACCCAAGGCTCATACATCGGATAAGAATATAAAATAGCTGTTTCAATCGTAGAATCCAGAGAACCAATTCGGGCTAAGCTGTTATGATTAAAAGATGAAATCATCGTTCGATCCTTCATCTTGTATAAATAAATTAAATCCAAGACTTTCATTTCTAAGTATGGATAGTCAAATATATTGTTTTTCAACTCAATGTTTACGCTAATTCCTTCACTTGAAGCCCACTCCATTACTTCATTTAACGTGGGGATTTTACATACTCCATACTTTTTTTTGAACTTATAGCTTGCATCTAATTTTTTTAAATCTTGATACGTAAAATCTTTTACATACCCTTTTCCATTCGTCGTTCGATCTACTTTTTCATCATGAATTACAGCAAGTTCTCCATCCTTTGTCATATGCACATCAAGTTCAATTCCGTGTGCTCCAACTCTCGCTGCTTCTTTGAAGGAAATCATCGTATTTTCAGGAAACGTTCCAGCTGCGCCGCGATGACCTATTACAAACATACTTGCTCAACTCCTCTATTATCACTTATTATTAACTTTAGCATTACTTAATAGTGAAAGCACGAATTTACTGTTTATACTTTTTTTACTTTCATTACTTTATATGCAAAAGGAGGTTGTTGTGTATGAGACCACTGCAAATTTCACCGGATACAGCCGTAAAATTAGCGGAACAATTAAATATCCCCCTCGAGCAATTAATGCATATGCCTCAGCATATTTTGCTGCAGAAACTTGCTGAATTAAATGCGAGCGAAGATAAAAAAGGATCTGAATAACAGATCCTTTTTTCTTTTGAATTTTCATTTCCAAAAATAGTATTACCTTCTCATTTCATTCCCTATAACATATATTAGAATATTTAATAATATAAATGTATTTTTAAAAATGCTTTTAAATAAGTAATTTAATACTTTTTTGTGTATATTTAATTATTTTTTGATTTTTCCATATAATTTCATTGACGAAATTATTGTTTTTCTACTAAAATAAAAAGACATTATATTTATTCCAGTACTTATATTCTGATTTTTTGATCAATTCAAACAAAAGAATTAAATAGTATGAGAAAAATTTAGGGGGACTTCATTATGCAAGCAGCTGTACAACACGAAAATCAGCAGCCAAATGGGTCTAGGAAAAAACACCCTCCTGGACTGTACTTATTATTCGCTACTGAGGCATGGGAAAGATTTAGTTATTATGGAATGAGAGCCATTCTGGTTCTTTATTTAACTGCTACCGCTGCTCAAGGTGGACTAGGGGTAGATAAAGCAACTGCACTGAGCTTATATGGAACATTCACTAGTGCTGTTTACATTACGCCGATGATTGGCGGATATTTAACAGACCGCTTCCTCGGAAGAAGGCTAGCCATCACTATCGGTGGTGTGATTATGGCACTCGGGAATTTTTCCATCTTCATTCATCAAAGTGTAGCCGCTTTGTATATCGGACTTGCTTTATTAATTATCGGAAACGGATTTTTCAAACCAAATATCTCCACATTGGTCGGAGATCTTTATGAAGAAAATGATCCTCGCCGTGACGGTGCTTTTACCATTTTTTATATGGGTATTAACTTTGGTGCATTTTTCGCACCGTTAGTTGTTGGATTAATGAGTTACAAATACGGATTTTTAACAGCAGCTATCGGAATGGTTGTTGGACAAATTTTATTTAACCTACTGGCTAATCGCTACTTAGGTGATATCGGGAAAGAGCCTACAGGAAAAGTTCACGCAGCGGCATCTCAAACATCAACTGCTCCGCTGTCAGCACGAGAAAAGAAAAGAACGGTTGCTATCGTTATTCTAGCCTTCGTTGTTATTGCTTTCTGGACAGCTTTTGAACAGGCCGGAAGTTCTTTAACGCTATATGCTCAAGATCAAATTAATCGTCAAATAGGTAGTTTCACGGTTCCAACAGAGTGGTTCCAATCATTGAATCCGCTGTTTATCATGATTTTAGCACCAATTATGTCACTAGTTTGGTACAAGCTCGGAAATTCAAAACGCGGTGATTTCAAAACGCCAACAAAAATGGGTATGGGACTTGTGACAGTGGGATTAGGATTCTTAATTTTAATTCCAGCCGTTATGTATACTGGTAATGACCCAGCTTTAAAAGTAAATATCCTGTTCATGATTTTCACTTACTTCCTGCACACGCTAGCTGAGCTTATGATTTCGCCAGTAGGGCTGTCTATGGTAAGTAGACTGGCTCCATTAAAGCTTGCTTCTCTTTTAATGGGCGTATGGATGGCAAGCTCTGCTGTTGCTAATAAGCTAGCGGGTGTTCTTGCATCTTATACACAGTCTTTAGGTTATTTCGATATCTTCAGCTTAATCGGAGCTGTAACAATTGTACTTGGAATTATTGTTCTGTTCCTTTCAAAACCGATTGCTAAATTAATGGATTAAAAAAAGCAGCCTTTTCTGAAGGCTGCTTTTTTATAATTTACTTATCTATATCCCATTTAAAATATGGACATGAATTTTTCAATGCATCTTCTAAATCTTCTTTCAAACACAAAACCCTCATAACAATTAAATAAATTATTTCAATAAAATACTCCACTATGGATATAAAGAAAAACAAAATGCACGTTCCATTAACCTCAATATTTTCACCTCTTAAAACAAAATAAAAAGACCAATGAATGAGTAAAATTCATTGGCCCTGCAGTAAAAAGTTTATTGGTTTTTAGTTTACTATCTAGTGTAAATTCCAAAGATTTATCGGCATGTACTCTGTATTACAAAAGGTATCAGCTCACTCAAAACCCCGTAATTCCAGCAGTCCTATCCCTTTCAACTCGCTTTATGTTCAAGGCGTAATTTATCCGCAACCATAGCGATAAATTCACTGTTTGTCGGCTTCGCTTTTGACATGCTGACAGTATACCCGAATAATGACGAAATGGAATCAATGTTTCCTCGGCTCCATGCTACTTCAATGGCATGACGAATGGCACGCTCAACGCGGCTTGCCGTTGTATTATATTTTTTTGCAATATCAGGATACAGTACTTTTGTAATCGACCCAAGCAGCTCAATATCCTTATATACCATTGAAATGGCTTCTCTCAAATACAAATAGCCTTTGATATGAGCAGGTACACCAATTTCGTGAATGATGCTCGTAATGCTTGCATCTAAATTTGCTGGTTTGCTGTCGCGATGTGAACGCATGGAAGAAGATGAACGTTGCATAAATGAAGATGTTTGTCCGCTAACTTGACGAATATGATTCACTAAGTTTTCCATATCAAACGGCTTTAGAATAAAATAAGCAGCTCCTAAATCAACCGCTTTTTTCGTTACGTCTTCTTGCCCAAATGCTGTTAGCATAATGACATTTGGATAATTTTCTTTTTTCATTTCTTTTAACTGACCTAAAACTGCTAATCCATCTAGATGCGGCATAATAATGTCTAATACAAGAACATCCGGATCTTTATCTTTTAAAATGGATAAACACTCTTGTCCATTGTAAGCTACTCCGATTACTTCCATGTCTTCTTGCTCTGAAATATAATCTTCAAGCAAACCAATTAGTTCCCGATTATCATCAACCAAGCATACTTTAATTTTTTTCAATGCAGCTTCCTCCTCAGTCCTTTATGTTATACGTCGTTTCCTACGTGTCTCTATTCTTTATTCTAAAGGACAAATTCGACAATGCAACATTATTTCCTTTATTTTTTTAGAAAAAAGTCTTTTAAATGGAATTTATTCGATTTTCTCTTATTTTCTTTGTTTTTCGACGTTTTTCTCGTACATTTACGACAATAATTTTTATCAAAAAAAGCGAACTAATGACAACATTAGCTCGCTTTTTTTCGATTATTTTTATAAATATCAATTCCTGCTTCGTTAAGCATCCATTCAATATGGACACCATAACCCGAGGTAGGATCATTTACAAAAACGTGGGTAACCGCTCCAACGACTTTACCGTTTTGAATAATCGGGCTCCCGCTCATTCCTTGAACAATTCCACCTGTTTTCTTTAACAATTTAGGATCTGTAATTTTAATAACCATTCCTTTAGTAGCTGGAAACTTTTGAGGTATAGTACTCATAATTTCAATATCAAATTCTTCCACTTGATCATCATCTACTACCGTTAGAATTTTAGCCGGTCCTTCTTTTACTTGATGAGATAGGGCAATTGGCATTGCTTTATCCATTATTCCGTTTTCCATCGTTGAAGACAATTTTCCAAAAATACCAAAAGGACTATTTCGTGTAATATTTCCAATGATTTGTCTATCTTCAGAAAACCTTGCTAGCTTTTCACCCGGAACGCCGTTAGAACCTTTCTCAATTGATGTAACGGTCGAACGGACAATTTGTCCATCTTCTACTACGATTGGCTTTTTTGTATCCATATCCGAAATAACGTGGCCTAAAGCGCCATATTTTTTAGATTTTGGATCATAAAAAGTCATTGTGCCAATTCCTGCAGCTGAATCACGGATGTATAAACCGATTCTGTACGCATAATCTTGCTTATCTTTTAACGGATACAGCTTAGTATCAAACTGCTTTTTTTCTCTTAAAATATGCAGATTTAATGGTTCACCCGTTTTTCCTGCCTGCTGAATAAACGGTGTAATATCACTCATTTTTTCAATGGTTTTACCATTAATCTTCGTAATCATATCTCCAACTTGAATACCCGCAATTTCGCCAGGAGATCTTTTACCTTTTGCTGTATCTACCTGATGATAGCCTACAACAAGAACACCTTTTGAATTTAATTTCACACCGATTGATTGTCCACCTGGAATGACTTTAAAATCAGATAATACCTGCACATCTACACGCTTTACAGGAATACCGGCCAAATGAAGCATCAACTCTTCTTTGCCTACCTGTTTGCCTGCTACGGTCAGCTTCGCCTTGTTACTTGTTACATCGTAAACAGGTGATGAAGCTTCTACGCTAAGCGGTAATGTCGTATTAATTTTTTCTTTTTGCTGTTCAAATAAGACGATTTGTTTTGGAATGTGTATATATTGTTGCACAACTGGAATAAATCCTACAAAAATGAACGAAACAAGGAGAATCGCACCAATTATATGTCTGTATCGATTTTGCATGTTTTCACTCTCCTCGCTTCCTCGCCTAAATGGCTACACATTTAATTTAGCCTTCTTAGAGCGCATTTATAACAGAAGTTCAGAGAAAAATGAAAAGAAGTGCAAGGAAACATTTTCAGTTCCTCCATTTTGTATAAAAAAACACCTTTAACACATACTGTTACGTGTTAAAAGGTGTTTTTTTTAAATGGTGTGCTTCATCTTATCCGCTAAATCTAAAAGCTCTTTGGCATGTTCCTTTGTTAAGCTTGTAATTTCAGCTCCTGCAATCATTCGACCAATTTCTTTTACTTTTTCATCAACAGTTAATGGAAGAACAGACGTCGTTGTACGATCGCCTTTTATCTCTTTAGCAATAAAGAGATGAGTATCTGCCATTGCTGCTACCTGAGGCAGATGAGATATACAGAGAACTTGTGAATCAACAGAAATAGCATGTATTTTTTCACCGATCGATTGAGCTACTCTTCCACTTACGCCTGTATCAACTTCATCAAAGATAATGGACGTCACGCCTTGATGCTTAGAGAAGATGCTTTTTAACGCCAGCATAATTCTTGACAGTTCTCCTCCTGATGCTACTTTTGCAAGAGGCTTTAACGGTTCACCAGGATTGGTAGAAATATAAAATTCTACGTTGTCAATGCCGTCTTTGGTGAATTTTATTCTTTCTCCATTTACTTCAACATCATTTTTACCTGCATTTACAACAGAGAATTTAATTTGAAATACGGTCTTAGCCATATACAGTTCTTGAAGCTCATGATGGATGCTGTCCGTTAACTCTTGAGCAAGTTTTTTTCGAATAGCTGAAACGTTATTAGCTTCTACTAATAAATCCTGTGCTACACTGTTTAACTCTTCTTTGATCTTGCTCACATGCGTATCTCGATTTTCAATACGATCAATTTCATCTTCAATTTGCGCTGCATATTCTAGAATTTCATCTACACTTTGACCGTATTTACGCTTTAAGTGATTAATTTCATTTAAACGCGCTTCAATAAAATCTAAGCGTTTGGGATCAAATTCTAATAAATCAAGCTGCTGACGAATTTTATAAGATGCGTCTTCTAGCTGGTAGAAGCTCGATGAAATGATCTCAGAAATTTCGGCATAGTTTTTTTCCAGTGACGAAATATCCTCCGTATGATTCATGGCTACACCTACCCAATCTAAACCTTGGTGTTCACCGTGCAGCGCATTGTACGCATCGTTTAGCGACGTATAGATCTTTTCAAAGTTAGAAATCTTCAAACGCTCTTCATTTAGTTCCTCGTCTTCGTTCAGCTGCAAATTTGCCGCTTTGATTTCATCTAATTGAAATTGAATAAGATCGAGGCGATGTGCCATCTGCTGTTCATTTTCAGTTAATTGATCGAGCTGTTTTTTTAGCGATGTATACCTAGAAAATACCTCTCGATACTCCGTCAAAGCCTCTTCTACTTTTTCTCCTCCATATTGATCAAGAAGAGTTAAATGACGATCTTGATTCATTAAATCTTGGTGCTCGTGCTGTCCATGTATATCAATTAACGTCTGTCCGACTTCACGTAGGATAGCTAACGTTACGAGCTTACCGTTGATCCGGCAAATACTTTTCCCATTTGTGGTAATGTCTCGGCGAAGCACAATCATTCCATCTTCCACTTCTAAACCGACTTGTTTAGCTTTTTCATGACTTGGATGCTGTTCTTCATCAAATAAGAAAAGTCCTTCAATTTCGGCTCTGTCTGTTCCGTGGCGTACAAACTCCGAAGAGCCTCTTCCACCTACTAACAATGAAATGGCATCAATAATAATCGATTTCCCCGCTCCTGTTTCGCCTGTTAATACCGTTAAGCCTTTTTCAAATGAAACAGAAAGTTCATCAATAATCGCAAAGTTTTTAATGGATAATTCAGCTAACAACCTGCTTCACTCACCTTTATAACATTTCTAAGAATCGGTCTGATATAATTTGCGTATCTTCAGGAGTACGGCAAATAATCAAACATGTATCGTCTCCACAAATTGTTCCTAATATTTCATCCCAGTCCAAATGATCAATTAATGCGCCAATCGCATTTGCATTTCCCGGTAATGTTTTCATCACCAACATATGCCCAGCTGAATCAATTTTTACAAATGCGTCCATAAGAGAGCGCTTTAACTTTTGTAAGGGATTAAAACGCTGATCTGCAGGCAAGCTGTATTTGTATCGACCGTCCATCAAAGGCACTTTGACTAAGTGCAATTCTTTAATATCACGAGAGATTGTTGCCTGTGTTACATTAAAACCTTGGTTTTTTAAAATATCTACCAATTCATCCTGTGTTTCAATATCATTATTCGTGATAATATCACGAATTTTAATATGTCTTTGCCCTTTATTCATGTTGGCACCTCACATTAATATGTAATCTTCTTTTTGATTTGTTGTTTATAAGTCTTTCACTAATTAAGTATCATAATGTGTTCAACTTGATTATGCACCTTTTGTATAAAGAGTCATAATCAAATCGCCAATGCTAAGTCTTTGCTTAACATTGGCCATTATTACTTTTTCTCTTTTAACGTCTTATGTGCTTCTTCGACTACTTCATGCACAGTAAGCGGAGCTTGATTTTCACCAAGTTCACGCTCGCCTTTCCAGCGCAGGTGGAGAAGAAATTCGATATTTCCATCTCCTCCCGTTATCGGTGAATACGACATGTTATATACATCGTATCCTTGACGAAGCGAGAAATCCACCATGCCTTGAAGGACTTCTTCATGCACTTTTGAATCACGCACGATTCCTTTTTTCCCAACTTGCTCTCTTCCAGCCTCAAACTGTGGCTTAACGAGCGCAACAACGTCGCTGTGTGGAACAAGAAGTGTTTTTAACACAGGAAGAATGAGTCTTAAGGAAATAAATGATACATCAATAGAAGCGAATTCAGGCAAGCCTCTTGATAAATCAGCTGGCGTCACGTAACGGAAATTTGTTCGTTCCATTACTTCTACTCGTTCATCTTGACGAAGCTTCCAAGCTAGCTGATTATAGCCTACGTCTAGCGCATAGGACATCTTCGCTCCATTTTGAAGGGCACAATCAGTAAAGCCTCCAGTAGAAGAACCAATATCAATCATGATTTTATCCGCTACATGGACATTAAATTCTTTAATCGCTTTTTCAAGCTTAAAGCCGCCTCTGCTGACGTAAGGCATTACTGCACCTTTAATTGTCAGCGGCGTATCGCGTTCAATTTTCTCTCCCGGCTTATCCAAACGGACTTCATTCGCATAAACAAGTCCTGCCATTACTGTACGCTTTGCTTTTTCTCTTGTTTCAATCAAACCTCGTTCTACTAATAATACATCTACTCGTTCTTTTTTTGTCACTTAACTTCAAGCCTCTTTTGTGTTGGTGTTACGAGTTTTTTAACTCGATTTATAATCTCTTCTTTGGTTAAGCCAATTTCTTCTAAAAGTTTTGTTACGCTTCCGTGCTCGATAAAGCGATCTGGAATCCCCATACGTTCAACGCGCGTATCATAATAGCCGTGCTCTGATGCAAACTCTAACACCGCGCTCCCAAAACCGCCTTGAAGTACCGCTTCTTCTACCGTAATCACAGGCTTATTCGTTTGGAAAATCTCATGAAGCATTTTTTCATCCAGCGGTTTAATAAAACGAGCATTTACCACTTTGACGCTGATTCCTTGATTCTCAAGTTCTGCTGCTGCATCCATCGCCATTGAAATCGTTGTACCAAACGTTAAAATGGTTGTATCTGAACCTTCTTTTAATACGTCCCATGTACCGATTGGAATGTTTTTCAGTTCTGAATCTAGTTCAACACCTAATCCGTTTCCTCTAGCGTAGCGCATAGCAATCGGACCTTCTTCATAAGTCAAAGCAGTGTGAACCATGTGCTGGCCTTCATTCTCGTCTTTTGGCATCATAATAACAAGGTTAGGCAAATGACGTAAGAATGCAATATCAAACACGCCTTGATGCGTTTCACCATCAGCACCTACTAGTCCAGCGCGATCAATTCCAATAAATACATTTAGCTTCTGACGGCAAATATCATGAACCACCTGATCGTATGCACGCTGTAAAAACGTAGAATAAATAGCTAAAAAGGGCTTCATATTTTGAGTTGCAAGACCCGCTGCCATTGTTGTTGCATGCTGCTCTGCAATCCCAACATCAAACATGCGATGTGGAAACTCTTTTTGAAATGCTTCGAGTTTTGAACCTACAGGCATTGCTGGCGTTACGGCTACAATGCGATCATCTTCTCTAGCCATCTTCAATACCGTATCACTTACTAATTTACTCCAAGCAATCGGAACATTTTTGTCTTTAATAAAGTCACCAGACTCAATTTTGTAAGGGCCTGTACCATGCCATGCTCCGCTTTTATCGCTTTCCGCTGGCAAGTACCCTTTCCCTTTTTTCGTAATAACGTGAATCAGTACCGGTCCTTTTGTTTTCTTTGCATATTGTAACGTTTCCAATAAATCGTCATAGCTATGGCCATCAACCGGGCCTAAATACGTAAAGCCAAGATCTTCAAAGAACATGCCTGACACGACCATGTACTTTAGACCATCTTTTACACGTTCTGCCGTTGCTGCAAGCTTTCCGCCTACTGCAGGCACTTTTTTCAGCAAGACTTCAAGCTCATCTTTTACCCAGTTGTATTTGCCCGCCGTGCGCAAACGTCCTAGAATACTGTGTACAGCACCCACGTTAGGAGCGATAGACATTTCATTGTCATTTAAAATAACGGTCATATCCGTTTGCTCGTGCCCGATGTGGTTAAGCGCTTCAAGAGCCATACCACCTGTTAAAGCTCCATCCCCAATGATAGGAACAATATGAGCTTTTGTTTTTTGTAAATCTCTTGCAGCAGCCATTCCCATTGCGGCTGAAAGAGATGTAGAACTATGTCCCGTTTCCCATACATCATGCTCACTTTCGTCACGCTTTGGAAAACCGCATAATCCTTTATATTGACGGATTGTATCAAACTCTCCCGCTCGTCCTGTTAAAATTTTATGGACATACGACTGATGCCCCACGTCCCATAAAAATTTATCTTTTGGGCTGTCGAACACTTTATGGAGTGCAAGCGTTAACTCAACAACCCCCAAATTCGGCCCTATATGACCACCAGTTGCAGAAAGCTTTGTAATTAAAAAACGACGAATCTCTTCACTTAGTTCTTCTAATTGTGTTACTGACATTTTCTTTAAAAACTCAGGATTTTTTATCGTTGTAAGATCCAAGGTGGATCACTCACTTTCGTACTTGTTATAAAGTTACCTTAATACATTGTCTATTGTTTTATACGTATAGTCAATTTTTAGTATTTCCTTATTACTTACAATACCTTTGATATTCTATCAGTAAACCAGTGATATTCAAAGGAAAACAGTGAAAAAATAGCCGCTAACACAAATGTGATAACGGCCACCAAGATATTGTATATGTCTTTCAAACCTATGCACTACGCTTTTATACAGTAGTAAAATCATTATAGCATAGCCCCTATTGGGACTCAATCTTATTTTACTGTATCACTCAAAAAACCTGACAGAACTCGTCATTAACTATCACGTTTTGCTATATATAAACAAATTTCTTCTAGTAACCCGTGCTTAATTTGAGCTTGACGTAACGAGAGAAGTGCTTGTTCAACATGATACTGTAACTTTTCTTTGGCCGCTTCCATACCTAACAAAGAAGGATATGTCGTTTTTTCATTTTCTGTATCACTGCCAATTGGCTTTCCTAATTTTTCTTCAGACCCTTCCACATCCAAGATATCATCTTGAATTTGAAACGCTAACCCTACATGCTTACTGAATTCTTCTAATAATTCTTGCTGTAGAGGCGTAGCTTTTGCAAGAATAGCTCCTGCTTTTACACAAAAACCTAGCAGCTTCCCCGTTTTGTGAAGGTGAATATATTCAAGCTCATCTAGCGTGAGCTGCTTTTTTTCGCCTTCCATATCCGCAACCTGTCCGCTGATCATACCTTCTGTTCCGCTTGCTTTTACCAGTTCTGTAATGAGCTGAAGCTTCATATGTGATGTAATCTCAGGATGTGCCGCTTCAGAAATGAGCTGAAAGCTATTTGTTAAAAGAGCATCTCCAGCTAATATAGCCGTTGCTTCGCCGTACACCTTGTGATTCGTCGGTTTACCTCTTCTTAAGTCGTCATCATCCATGCTAGGTAAATCATCGTGAATGAGAGAATATGTATGAATCATTTCCACTGCACATGCTGTTTCTAATCCCATGCTCTCGTCTTTTCCAAACGCATGTAGCGTTGCAAACAACAGCACTGGGCGAAGTCGCTTTCCTCCTGCCGTAAGAGAGTAAAGCATGGATTCCTTTAAGTTAACCGGAGCATGTAATGCTTTTACCACTTCAGGCAAGCGTGTTTCTACTCGATCTTTTGTAAAAGAAATATACTCTTTTAAATTCATTTCATTCACCATCACTCTTCCTCCTGCACCGAGAATGGCTCAAGCGTTCCGTCTTCACGTAAAATAGTTTCCATTTGCTTTTCAATATGCTGAAGACGATCGTGACAGAATTTTGAAAGAGTCATGCCTTCTTGGAATTGTTGAATTGCTTCTTCTAAAGGCACGTCGCCTTCTTCTAGCTTGTTTACGATGGTTTCTAACTGCTCCATCGCCTCTTCAAACGTATACTCTTTATTTGTCGCCATTTTTCATCGCTCCTCTATTTTCGAAACTTCACACTGCAACTGTCCATCGGTCAAACGAACGTTTACCACATCGCCTTTGGATACTTGTTTGGTTGATTTAATTAACTCTTTTTCTTTATCGTATACTAAGCTGTAGCCTCTTTCCATTGTTTTTAATGGACTAAGCGTATGTAATTTTGACGTTGCCGTTGCAAATAAAAGCTGTTTTTGCTTTAGCAGCTGCTGCATCTCTTTTGTCAGCATTTTCGTCAGCTGCTGTTGACGCTCCGCTGCTTTCGTTAACTGATGCTGGGGGTGATTGCGCAACAAAGCGGCTGTTAGCTGCTCGGAGTTCGTCCGTTTATCTTCAATGTACCTTCTACCTTCACGATAAAAACGCTCCATCAACTGATCTAACTGCTGCTCTTTTTGCTCGACCAACTTTTGAGGATAACGAAAAGCATATGATTTTTGGGATCGTTCAAGCCTGCGGCTACTAGACTGAAGCATTTCTTTCATCGAACGAAGAAGACGGATATTTCGCTGAGTCAATCTTTCTGTAATTTCACTGATATGAGGCACAGCCAATTCCGCAGCACCCGTTGGAGTAGGAGCGCGAAGATCTGCTACAAAATCTGCAATTGTAAAATCGGTTTCATGTCCAACCGCTGAAATAACAGGAATAGTAGAAGTGAAAATTGCACGAGCAACGCTTTCTTCGTTAAAAGCCCAAAGCTCTTCAATTGACCCACCACCGCGGCCAACAATTAATACGTCTGCTTCTTTACGACGGTTTGCTTCTTCAATTGCCTTAATGATAGACGGTGCCGCATTCACTCCTTGAACAAGAGCGGGCATCACAATAATGTTCGCGTTATATCTGCGCTTTAATGTCGTAATAATATCACGTACGGCTGCTCCAGTTGGAGATGTAATAACACCTATTGTTGTTGGATACTTCGGCAGTTTTCGTTTCCTAGCAGGATCAAATAAGCCTTCTTTTTCCAGCTTTTTTTTCAGCTGTTCGTAGGCCAAGTATAAGTTTCCAACGCCATCAGGCTGCATTTCTTTTACGTACATTTGATAGTTTCCGCTTGGTTCATAAACCGAAATTTCAGCTCGAATGAGTACATTCATTCCTTCTTCAGGCTGAAAATTAAGCTGCCGGTTATGCCCAGCAAACATAACGGCTGCGATACGAGCATTTTGATCTTTCAAGGTGAAATACATATGTCCCCGACTATGACGTTTAAAGTTAGAAATTTCTCCTTTAATCCATACATCTTGCATGTGAGGGTCTACATCAAACTTGCGCTTAATGTATCGTGTAAGAGCCGTAACGGTTAGATAACGCACTTCACTCATCGTTTTGCCTCCTTTGCAGTCACCCTCTCCCCTTTATATAAAGGAGAGAAGCATTTTGGTCACTTGATTTGGCAAGATGAACCTTTATTTAGATAAAGTTGTTAACACTTTAGACAATACGCCATTGATAAACTTGCTTGATTGATCATCGCCAAACGTTTTCGCTAATTCAATCGCTTCATTTAACGTAACGCTCGTAGGAATTTCTTCTTCATACTTCATTTCGTATACGGCAATACGTAGGATAACGCGGTCTACAGTAGCTACACGATCTAACGTCCATTTTTCTAAATGATTGCGTAAAAGTTCATCAATTTCTTGCTGATGTTCAACCACACCTAGCACGAGACTTTCTAAAAATTGATCAGACTTTTCATTTTGTACAACATTTCCGATTGCCTCCATTGGCTCGGTCTGCCCTAAATCATGCTGAAATAGTGCTTGTAATGCTTTTTGGCGTGCTGTATGTCTTTTCATTATTTTTGCTCCTTTATTTATCTTCTTCAACTAGTATACCTAGATAATAGCATAGTTTATGAAACGATACTTCATTGTTCTTAGACGAAGTTTGTAGAACACGAAAAAGACCGTCTTTATGACGAGACAGTCTTTTTCACTTTACCATAGCTTGTGTTGAAAAGGAACAAGTAATCATACGTTATTCCATTTTAGCAACAGCCGTTAGGTCAACGTTTGTTTTATTCAACTTCTTCAATATCAGTTTTTTGCGTATCAAACTGAATCCCTACGATATGAATGTTTACTTCATCGAGATCAATAGCTGTCATATTTTTAAGGGCTTGACGAATGTTATCTTGTACTTGTTGCGCTACGTTTGGAATAGACACTCCAAACTTCATCATACAAAATACGTCTACTTTTATCCCGTTTTCTGTTAAGTCCACTTTTACACCTTTACCGTGGTTTTTCTTTCCTAGTTTCTCCACAACGCCAGCTGCAAAATTTCCTCTCATTGCAGAAACGCCTTCTACTTCAGAAGCAGCAATACCCGCAATGACTTCAATAACCTCAGGAGCAATTTCTACTTTGCCAAGAGAATTTGGGTGTTCTTCCATTTCTAATACATGATTTTCATTCATGTACAGCACCTCCTATAGTTTATATTATACTAAGAATTCATTACGTCATATAGCTCAAGAAACTTCGTGTTGAATTCACCGCTAACAAATTTTTCATGATTTAATAGTTTTTGGTGAAAAGGAATAGTGGTCGCCACGCCGTCGATAACAAATTCATCTAACGCGCGCTTCATTCGTTCAATAGCTTCCTCACGAGTTGGCGCATGAACGATCAATTTAGCCACCATTGAATCATAGTAAGGCGGGATTGCATAGCCCGGGTATGCAGCAGAGTCTACGCGCACTCCGTAGCCACCTGGCGGCAAGTACATTTGAATCGTACCTGGTGATGGCATAAAGTTTTTCTCTGGGTTTTCTGCGTTAATTCGGCACTCAATTGCCCATCCGTTAAATGTCACTTCTTCTTGCGTAAACGGTAAAGTTTCACCATTTGCCACTTTGATTTGTTCTTTAATTAAATCAACTCCTGTCACCATCTCTGTAACAGGGTGTTCTACTTGGATACGCGTATTCATTTCCATGAAGTAAAATTTGTTTTCACGGTAATCATAAATGAATTCCACCGTTCCGGCTCCTGTGTAATTAACGGCTTGAGCAGCTTTAACGGCAGCATCGCCCATTAATTCACGCGTTTTTTCGTCTAACGCTGGAGAAGGCGTTTCTTCAATTAATTTTTGAAGACGACGTTGAATCGAGCAATCACGCTCTCCTAAATGTACAGTATTCCCATGAGAATCAGCCAACACTTGGATCTCAACGTGACGGAAATCCTCAATGAACTTTTCAATGTACACACCAGGGTTACCGAAAGCTGTAGCAGCTTCTTGCTGTGTAATTGTAATACCTTTGATAAGCTCTTGTTCATTTTTCGCAACGCGGATTCCTTTTCCTCCGCCTCCTGCCGTTGCTTTAATAATAACAGGATAGCCAATATCATTAGCAATTGACATACCGTCTTCCACTGACTCTACAATTCCAGTTGAACCAGGGACAATTGGGACACCCGCTTCACGCATCGTTTCTCTCGCTACGTCTTTTGTTCCCATTTTGTTAATGGCTTCAGGACTTGGTCCTACAAATGTAACGTTACACTCTCTGCATAGCTCTGCAAAATCAGCGTTTTCAGCTAAAAAGCCGTATCCAGGGTGAATGGCGTCACAGCCCGTTAGCATCGCAACGCTCATAATGTTTGTAAAGTTTAAATAGCTGTCTTTAGATGACGTTGGTCCAATACAATACGCTTCGTCTGCTAATTGTACATGCAAAGAGTCACGATCAGCTTGAGAATGAACAGCTACTGATTCTACACCTAATTCTTTACACGCTCGAATAATTCGAACCGCAATTTCTCCTCGATTCGCAATTAATAGCTTTTTAATCATATTTACCGCTCCTTATTCAGGCTTTACTAAGAAAAGAGGTTGACCGTATTCTACAAGTTGTCCATTTTCAACTAATACGTCAACGATTTCACCTTTAACTTCTGCTTCGATTTCATTGAATAATTTCATTGCTTCTACGATACATACAACCGAATCTTTTTGTACTTTATCTCCAGGAGTTACGTATACATCTGATTCTGGCGATGATGACGCATAGAATGTCCCTACCATCGGAGATGTAATTTTATGTAAACTCTCATCAACCGCTGGGGCCGCTTGTTCTTCTTTTGGTTGAGCAGACTGTGCTGCTGGGGCTGGCGCTGGAGCCGCTGCTGCCTGCGGTGCAGGTGCTGCCACTTGTTCAGGTGCCGAAACCACTACTTGCTGCGCTTGTTTGGAAACAATTGCGTCTTTTTTCTTCATCTTGATTTTGGAGCCTTCGTGCTCATAGGTGAACTCCTCGATTGATGATTGATCAACTAGTTTAATGATCTCACGGATCTCTTGAATTTTTAACATATTGAACACTCCTACCTCATGAAAATAGAATTCTCTACAATGTTAATAATACGATAGATGGCTACAGCCATTCAATTCGTTTGGCAAACATTAAAAAGAAGTTCCACTTACTCTATAATAACTTTTTAGCGTTATCGTTTTATAAATGGAAACATAGCTTTACAGATGACAATACGTATGAAAACATTTGTCACCTAGTACTAATATAAGATTATGAAACCTATTATAACCGAAGTAAAAAAAGAAAGCCATGTTAAAATTTTTACCGTCTCGCTTAGATTTTAGTCATTTCATAAAAAAAGAAGTGTAAACAACCCCAATTTACGGCTGTTTCACACTTCTTTTATTCCCTTTATTTAGTTGGCTGAAACTCTACCGCTACTTCTTTTGGACCCATTTCTTTTTTGACTAGCTGAATGATTTGATTTGCTTTTGTTTTTGAGTGTTTTTCTGTCTTAACCGTAATTTGTACTTGCTTTCCGTCTGCTCTTACTAGCGCGTCACTGTATCCTTTTGCTTTAATTAATGTTTCCAGCGTGGCTTCTTTTTCCCCTAGCTTTGATAATTCATCAATTTTATCCATCGCCTTGCTTACTTCCGCAGGCGTCACATTTTTTGATGCCGCTACTTCTTGATACTCTTCTTTTAATTGACTTCTTTCATCATTTAATTCCAAACGAAGCGCCGTAAATAGCTCATCGCTGTCCGTGCTTGATACAACCGCTGATTCTTTTGCATTTTTAGCCGTTTCCTTCTTTACATCTTCTGATGAGCCTTCAGTTTTTGAATCTTCTTTTGTTCCTGATTTCTCATCTGTCTGTTGTTTTGTATCTTCTGCAGGAGCCTTGTCATCAGCTTGCTTTTCATTGTCTACTAACGCAACATTACTCTGAGGATTTTCTGGCGTTGTCATATAATACACCGATAACACAACCACTAAACTTAGCATTGTTAATAACCAAACCGTTTGCTTTTTTAATAACATATTCATTTCCCCCTCATCCTTTTTTCGCTAATACTGCTACTCTATGACTTGGTATATCGAGCGCTCTTGTCACGGCTTCAATAATAGATTTCTTTACCTCGATATTATCAGCTCCTTTAGCGACAACTAACACGCCTCTTACTTTTGGTTTTTCGGTTTTAACTACAACAGGCTTTTCTTGTTCTCCGCTTCTTACAATGACCAGCTGTTCGTCTGTTGAGGAATCTTCAACTTTACGAGTCCCTCCTTCACGGTCCGTTTCGTTGGTCGTTTGCGATTTTGTGACGCTGTTTTTTTCATATATTTTGGATTCTGTTGCATCTAGGTTCACAATTACTTTTACCTTACTTACGCCTCTAACTTGATCCAAAATATCTTTCAATTCTTCCTCATACCGCTCTTCATAACCTGTCATCGTTGTTGTCTTTTTAGAGCTAAAAGCGGGAACATCCTGTGATACCGGTGGTGCGCTGGTTTCTTTGCTTGCACTCTTTAGTAATCCGCCTGAATTCATAGATGTTGTGAGTGAGTTGCTAAATACCATAAAGATAACGCCTGCAGCTAGTAAAATGCCTATATACATTAACTTTGAAGGTTTCTTCGTAGTTGATGACTGTTTAAGTGAAAAGAACCGCTGAAAAAATGATGGGTCACCTTTTTCTGGCTTTTGACTCATTTCGTGTCTCCCTCCTCCATATTCACAACAACTTGGCCTTGTTTTACATCCCATTTTGCTGCTAAATAGTTGGATAATTTCTTGGATTCTGTTGGTTTGTTTGTTTCGATCGGTGTGGAGGTATCAATAGAAATAACTTTCACAGCTGAAACAACCTCGGAATCATCCGATGCTTTTTTACTTACGGCAACTGAAATGGATTTAATATTATCAGCGGTAGGTTCGTCGTTCGGCTTTTTTGTTTCAATGTGAATTCGATCAATTGCTACACCATACTGATCCATCAACTCCTCTTTTACATCTGTCTCCATTTGGACAGCCATTTGTTCTAAAATATATGCACGTTGTGAAGCTTGTATTTCTTTTTTCTGATTTTCTATTGAATTTTCTACCTGCTGATCGGATCGAATAGATGATAAGCTAAGTGATTTCAGCATTTGATTAACATCCACTTTGAAAATTTGAAAAACGGGTGTAATAATAATCAGCATTAAAAGAAGTCCAACCACCAGCTTTGTATATTTTTGAAAACTAGAATTGGGCAATAGTAAATTAATAATGGTAGCTAATAAGATAAAAAGAACGATATTAGTAATCCACGTCGTTAAGGCCTGCAATTTCTTCACCTCACCATCATTGTGACGTTGCTCGCTGTAATGATGACCGTTAAACATAAGAAAAACATAAGCGAGACAACCGCAAGCGCCGCGAAAATATAGATGACGCTTTTGCTGATAATGCTCAAGCAGGAAATAACCGGTCCTCCTCCAATAGGTTGAAGAAGAGCTGCTGCTAGCTTATAGATAAAAGCGAGCGTTAACACTTTAATAGCCGGAAACGCGACGATTAACAGTAAGACTGCTACTCCAGCAATCCCTACTGAATTCTTTAATAGAAGCGAGGCACTGATGACTGTATCAGCCGCATCTGTGAATACACGTCCTACAACAGGTATAAAGTTCCCTGTGACAAACTTTGCCGTTCGAATTGTAATACCGTCGGCAACAGCTGAGGTGGCCCCTTGAACGGACAGCACCCCTAAAAAAACAGTTAGGAATATTCCAAGCACGCCAATGCTTATATTTCTCAACAGCTGAGCAAGCTGTGTAACCTTATGTTCATCTGAAATCGTACTCACAATGCTAAGCAGTGCTGAAAGAAAAAGCAGCGGCATCACTACGTATTGAATAAGCAAACCGCTTGTGTTCATTAAAAACAAAATCATCGGATGAAAAAAGGCTGCCGATACAACTCCTCCTGATGATGCCATTAAGGCAAGCAGCAGCGGCACCAGAGCTAAAATGAATTTGGTCATGGTCTCAATCGCTCCCGTTGCATAAGAGATAGCAATTTGAAAACTATTAAGAGCAATGATGATCAAAACCATATATACAAGCGCATACGCTACTTTACTTACGGTTTGCTGATTAAACGCACTTTGGAGCGTTTGTAAAAACACGCTAAAAACCGTTAGCATAATGAGCGTACCGAGGAGCTTTCCATTCGCTAATACTTCATGAAATAAAAACTTTACAAGACCTCCTAGCCATTCTTTAAGAGAGAACTCTTTTTCTCCTTTTAAAAAATCGACTAAACTTCCCTTCTGACTCTCGGGTAAAAAGCCGCCGTATTGGGTAATAATATCGTCCCAAAACTGTTTGACTTCATCGATACCGAGCTTATCAATTTGTTCATTGACAAGTTCTTGCTGCTTCGGGGGTTCGGAAGCTTGTACATTTTCTGGAAAGAAAAAAAAGAGGAACAAAAGAAGAGCGAGTATATTCACTTTAAACGTCCACCGCTTCATTTCGTCACCTCATATTAAGTAAAATTAATTGGGCAGCATTGAAATAATCGTTTCAATAATGACCGTTAAAATAGGAATTGCCATGGAGAGAATCAGCACTTTTCCACCTAATTCAATTTTAGAAGCAATGGCACCCTGCCCTGCATCTTTCGTAATTTGAGCACCAAATTCGGCGATATAGGCGATACCAATAATTTTCAAAATGGTTTCCACATAAATCATGTTAACGTGGGCATTAATCGACAGCCGCTCGACCATCTTAATAATTTCGTAGATTTGATCAATTAAAAAAAGAAAGATCACGGATCCCACGAATACAACAAGTAAAAAAGCAATAGGTGATTTATGTTCTTTTAAAATAAGAGCCAAAAACGTAGCTACTAACCCTAAGCCCACAATTTGAAGCATTTCAATGGCAACTCACCCCTCTACCCTTGAAATAAAAAAACCGATTTGATTTTTTGAAATAAGTCCTCTACAATCGAAGCAACCATAAATAAAATATAAATAAAACCGATGAGGGTAACCCAGTTCGCGTAATCTTTTTTTCCCATCTGTTCGAGTACGGTGACTAAAAAAGCTACGACGATACCAATCCCAGCAATCTGAAAAATGGTGTTCATATCAATTCCCACATTCAATCCTCCTCTATCGCTACATCAATAGAATGACCAGTAGCAACCCAGATAGAAAGCCTAAACTTTTAACCATTTTTTCATAGCGATTCTGCTTATCAATTGCATCTTGTTCTTCGCGTTCAAGATGATTCAGCGTCAGTAAGATATGCTTTTGCTGCGAATAACGATCATGCTGACCAAGCGTTTCACCAAATTGTTTTAAGATTTCTAGTTCTCCCGTTTTAAGTGCGGTTTGTTTCCAAAATTGGTCCAACGTCTTTTCCCAAGCTTCCTTGACACTTTCAGTACCTTCTTTTAATTTCATTGAAAACTCATTAAATAAAGAAGCCAAAGGATTAGGAAGCTGTAGAGATAACAAATGAGCAACTTCTTGAAGAGGCCGATTGCTGTACATAATTTCTGCTTCTAACGACCTCAGAGCCGTTTTTAATTGCCTGAGCTGCCTAGGTCTTGCACTAAGCTGCTTTGCAAACTCAAACCCTGTGTAAGTGGAAGCAAATAAGATAAAGATGGCACCAAACAGTTTCATACACCATCACCCTTTACTATTTTCAATAAGCGACTTTTCAACGGACGTTTTCATGGAATTATAGTGCTCATCGTAGATAGCCTGAAGTGTTCCAGGACCTCGGCTGTTCGATAGCACAACATACCTTTTGAATACGTGAAGTTTCATTAAAGCTTGCAAAGTGGGACGCTTCATTAAATCGTCAATGTCATAGCCATGAACAGTCATAATGACACGAACGCCAGCATTAACCGCTTCAAGTACGGCCTTACAATCTTCTTCACTTCCCACTTCATCCACGATCAGCACATCGGGGCTCATGGAGCGAATCATCATCATCATGCCTTCAGCTTTCGGACAGCTGTCTAATAAATCCATTCTAGATCCGAATGTATGCTGAGGAACCCCTTTAACAGCCCCAGCAATTTCTGATCGTTCATCTACAATTCCCACTTTAAACGGAGGAATCTTAGAGCGCTCTATGCCAGTACTTATTACTCTGGCTAAATCGCGAATCATGGTTGTTTTTCCTGTTTGAGGAGGTCCTATAATGACCGTGCTTTGCCAATAGCGATTGTATAAAAAAGGAATAAGCTGATTCGAAATACCAATCTTTTGTTTAGCAATCCGGATATTAAAGGATGATACATCTCGAATCACACGAACCTGTCCATTTTCTGTTACAACTTTTCCCGCTAGCCCAACCCGGTGCCCGCCTTCAATGGTGACATATCCTTTTTTCAATTCTTCTTCAATCATATAAATTGAAAACTGGCTTAATTTATTTAAGATAAATAAAGCATCTTCTGCACTTGGAAGATACGATTCGAAATATGGCTGATTGTTGATTGTAAATTCGACAGGTCTTCCTATACGCACTCGAATTTCTTCTAGTACATGAGAATGGTTTGTAACATAAAATTCAACAGTCTTTTTTAAATTAGGCGGAAAGATTGCAAGTATTTCGTTTAACATATTCATCCCCTCATATTTGAACTCACTTCAATGTATTATAAGCTTGACCATTTTATGCCTACCTTTTATTTAAAAACACCGATTAAAATGAAGAGCACTCCTACTACAATCATGATTAATTTCCCAAAAGATAATTGATCGGCTACGGACACTAAACCTATGGTAAAAGAACTCACCATTACAATCGGACCAACAAGTGCTAACATTCCATTAATCATTAACGCTTTTTTCACATCATTGTTTGTGACAATTAAAATAGCGGCAATAAACTCAATAAATGAAGAAATAAATCGAAGGCACGCCATCGTTAATACCGTACCGTTTAAATGATCCAACCACTGCTTCATAAGCCCCTCCTATATCTCTGCGTTGTTTAGTACAACCTATGCAAAATAAGGAAGAGTTAGCACAAAAAAACATACAAAAAAGGCAGAGAATGATTCTCTGCCTTTTTTGTATGTTTGCAGCTTACTTACACGATCCAATTACGCGCGTGATACGTAGCTGCTGTCTGTTGTGTTGATAATTAATACGTCGCCTTCGTTTACGAAGAACGGAACGTTTACTGTTAAGCCAGTTTCCACAGTTGCTGGTTTTGTACCGCCAGAAGCTGTGTCACCTTTAATACCAGGTTCAGTTTCTGTTACTTTAAGCTCAACTGTGTTTGGAAGTTCAACACCTAATGTCTCACCTTGGTACATCATAATTGCTACTTCCATATTCTCTTTTAAGAATTTTAGCTCATATTCAATTGCACTTGCTGGAAGCTCTAATTGCTCATAAGACTGGTTGTCCATGAATACGTGCTGATCGCCGCTTGCATATAGATATTGCATTTTACGGTTATCAATTTGTGCTTTTCCTACTTTTTCACCTGCACGGAACGTTTTTTCTTGCACAGCTCCTGTACGAAGGTTACGTAGTTTTGAGCGAACGAATGCAGCGCCTTTACCAGGCTTTACGTGTTGGAAATCCATTACACGCCAAATACCTCCGTCTACTTCTACTGTCAAACCTGTACGAAAATCATTTACTGAAATCATGAAGAAATCCTCCTACATTTTATAAAATAATGAACTCTTTTGATGAGTGCGATAATGCCTCATTACCTTCTGCTGTGACGATCGTATCATCTTCAATACGAACGCCCCCTAAGTCTGGTATGTAAATACCTGGTTCAACGGTTACAATCATACCTGGCTGCAGTACATCTGTAGATTTCACAGAAAGTGATGGGCCTTCATGTACTTCTAACCCTACGCCGTGACCGGTCGAATGTCCAAAATACTGGCCGTATCCGTGTTCTGTAATATAATCACGCGTTAACGCATCTGCTTCTTTACCCGTCATACCCGCTTTGATGCCGCTCATTCCATTAAGCTGCGCTTGTAGTACGACATTATAAATTTCTTTTAGCTTATCACTTACTTCACCGACGGCAAATGTCCGTGTGATATCTGAACAGTAACCATTATAGTATGCGCCAAAATCAAGCGTTACAAGTTCCCCTTTTTCAATTACTTTTTCAGAAGCAACACCATGCGGTAAAGCCCCGCGATGCCCTGAAGCAACAATTGTATCAAAAGATGAAGATGTTGCGCCTTGTTTTCTCATAAAGAACTCCAGTTCATTAGATACTTGAAGCTCTGTTAAACCAGGACGAACAAAGGTTAAAATATGTTCATATGCTGCATCTGCTATTTTTGCAGCTTCCTTTAATATCTTAATCTCTGAGTCACTCTTTATCAAGCGTAAGTTTTCGATTGCGTGCGAGATTGGAACAAGTTCCGCGCCGATATGCTTATCAAATAATTGATGCTGTCCATATGTAACATAATTCTGTTCAAAACCAAGCTTTTTAATTCCAAATTGTTTCACTACATTCGCTACTTCTTCTACAATAGGACCCTTGTGCTGAACGATATCAAAACCTTCTGTTTGACTAGTTGCTTGTTCAACATAACGAAAATCTGTTACAAATGCCGCTTTGTCTTCAGAAATGATAACGACACCAGCAGATCCTGTGAAATTGGTCATATAGCGTCTGTTATATTCACTTGTAATTACAACACCATCCACATTCAACTTTGAAAACTGTTCGCGTAGTTTTTCGATTTTCATTTTATTTCCCCCTTAATTGTAAAAGTGCCTGCAGGGCAAGCTCGTATCCGTATAAACCTAACCCAACAATTTGACCATGTGTAACAGGTGCCGTCACCGAATGGTGGCGAAACTCTTCACGCTTATGTACGTTCGAAATATGCACTTCAATAACAGGAACAGATATACTGGCAATCGCATCTCGAATGGCATAACTGTAGTGAGTAAAAGCACCAGGATTGATCATAATTCCATCAAATTTCTCATCCGCTTCATGAATCCAGTCGATAATTACACCTTCGTGATTAGACTGTACGCACTCAACTTCTACCCCATGGTCTCTGCCTGCTCGCTGAAGCTTCTCTTCAAGATTTTGAAGATTATCTGTCCCATATACCGCTGGTTCGCGTACGCCTAAACGATTTAAATTAGGACCGTTTATTACTAAAATCTTATTCATCTTAATTCAACACTCTCCCCTACTACGAACCCTTTATGCAGCTCACTTATGTGAATTTGCACTTTATTTTTCTTTTTAAATCATTATATAGAATATATTAGCATACGTTGGAACATTCACACTACTTATTCGCCGTTTGAAAATCTGTAGATTCATCTTTTGTTTGAAGCTCTGCAGCTTCAAAAGAAATGGAATATCCGATGAATACACCATATAAAATATAAATACAGAGGGATGAAATAATCGTGTTAGCTGGAAGCTCTCCAATTGTTTTTAAGTTAGGAAAGAGCGGATTCAAAACAACGAATACAATTGCCCACCATAATAAGCCGTAAGCAAAACCTATCCAAATTGTTTTAAACTTCTTTAATAGGACGTAGTATAACAACCCGACAACAATAGATAATACCCCTATAAGAAAAATACTGACGATAACACCTATTCCTTTATCCTTCCAGTCACCTAACGCCCATGGATCTAAAAGCATATTTGGATTGATAACACTAAAGCTGAACAGATAATTTAAATAGCCAATAAAGCTCCAGAAAACCCCTCCAAAAAAGGAAATAAAGATGGCTTTAAATAAAAAAGACATTTCCTGTTTATGCGTAGGGTGGTTATCCTGTTTTTTTTCATGCTGTTCTTTAGGTTCTGACATATTAATCACCTCTTGATGTAGTATGAACTTTTTTCTCATTTCCTACTGACTCATTTCTAAGTTTTTACGTTTATTACTCTTCCTATACGCAAGAAGGGAGCCTGATATCAAAGAGACATTTTTAAATTACTTCGCACAGAGTTTCATAAACAAATTTTATAAGTGAAAGGAAAAAAATTCATAACAAGGGTGTGGAGATGAAAAATATTGGCTAAACTAGATAACATGCATCCGCCTAGAGGTTTATTTGATTTTGCTGTAGAATATAAAATACTAAGAAGTCTAGTCTAGTTAAGTTAGGTTGGTGCCTGAAATGTCTAAATTACAAAAACCTGCGTATGGTGGTCAAGCCGTTATAGAAGGTGTCATGTTCGGTGGCAAACGTATGATGGTGACGGCTATTCGCCGCAAAGATCAATCTATTGATTATTTTCATTCAAAAAGAAAATCAAATTCCGTACTCACTGGTTTTAAAAAAATTCCTTTTTTACGAGGGATTGCTGCTATTGTTGAAGCCAGTGCAAACGGTACGCAGCACTTGAACTTTTCCTCTGAACGCTATGACGTGAATCCAGAAGATGATGCTCAAGTAGCAGCAGAACAACAAAAAGAGAAAAAAGAATCAAAACTATCTTTAATATTTGGCGTTGCAACTATTGGTGTAATATCCTTTCTTTTCGGGAAAGTACTATTTACATTGATTCCTGTGTTTTTAGCACAATTGACACGTCCTGTTTTCACTTCAAGTGTAGCTCAGGTTTTTATTGAAGGAGTATTTAAACTATTATTGCTTCTTGGCTATATTTATGTGATTTCACAAACGCCACTTATTAAACGGGTGTTTCAATATCATGGAGCAGAACACAAGGTCATTAATGCATATGAAAACAATGCTGAACTTACGGTAGAAGCCGTGCAAGCACAGTCTCGACTTCATTATCGCTGCGGAAGTAGCTTTATCCTCTTTACCGTAGTTGTAGGAATGTTTGTCTACCTACTTGTTCCAACGGATCCTCTTTGGTTACGAATTGTGGATCGCCTTGCATTAATTCCAGTTGTCCTTGGTTTATCATTTGAAGTGTTACAGTTAACCAATAAAGTTCGTCATGTCCCTCTTCTTCGCTTTTTAGGTTATCCCGGTTTATGGCTTCAGCTTTTAACAACCAAAGAACCAAAAGATGATCAAGTTGAAGTTGCGATTGCTTCATTTAAAGAACTTTTACGCGTTGAAAATGAACTTTCTTCTACCACTGACGAACAAGTTGTCTAATCCACACCGTTTTGCTTTCTTTTTTTACTATTTTAGGAGGTGAACAAAATGAGACGTCCATTCGTGAAACCACTTGTATATGGTCTAATCGGGTTAGGAGTCATTGGCTTTGCATTTACGTTGATTACAGATCCAGCTGTTTTATTACGTCAAGCAGGTTATATTTTTCTGTTTATCATTTTGTTTTACTTAGTTTATCGGTTTATTCTCCGCCCTTCTCAGACAAAAGGTCAAGATAGAGGCTATGTGCGCGCAGTAAAACAATCAAAACTGCGTCAAAAAGAAAAAGAGCGAGGAAGCAACAAAGTTGATATGCATACGTACCGAAGCTCAAATAAGCGCCCGGTATCCAAATCAACGAAACCGCTAAAGAAAAAGAAAAACAACTCACACTTGACCGTCATCGAAGGTAAAAAAGGAAAAAAGAAAAATAGAGCATTCTTTTAAAAAAACAAGGAGAAAAGCCTCCTTGTTTTTTTAATAGCACCATTTTTTCAAAAATGCCCTTGTACGCTTTTTTCCAAACGCAATCAGCTCCTCCTTCCGTTCTTCTGTGAGGGTAAATTCTGTCGCAAAAACTTGATTAACAGGTAAAAAGATAATATTTTTTTCGTGACGTTTTGAAATATGCCTTGCATCGTGCGCATCTTTCATCGTCTCAAAAAGCGCGCTGAATAAACCAACGGCATTTTTAATTTTATTCCGTTCCCTTTCTTCGTCCTTCGGGCTCAGCTTCACACCAATTACCGGTCGCTTCTTAAGACTTTTATCATCATCAAACAGAAAAATTGGAAAGTTGCTTAACACGCCCCCGTCGACTATTAAACTGCTTGGGGTAGATTTTAATTTAACCGGCTCAAAAAAATATGGAATGCTGCAGCTCATTCGAACGGCTCTTGCTACAGAAAAGCGATTCGGGTCGATTTGATATTTAGGCAAATCATCTGGAAGAACAAGCATCGTACTGTTGGTCAAGTCTGACGCAATAATACGCAGCGACTGATCAGGCAAATCAGCAAATGTACGAATTCCTCTGCTCCGCAATTTCTCAGCAATCCACTTTTCAAGCCTTTCTCCTTTATACAATCCCATTTTCCAATATAAAAACAGCCACTTTGTCAAGCTCGATGGTAAAAAAGACATTCTTTGATCTAAAAAAGACGATAACTCAATTTCATTCATCATTTCAACAATTTCTTCACTTGTATAACCGGCTGCTACAAATGCACAAATAATGGAACCCGCACTCGTTCCGGCTAACCGCCGAAAGATCAAGCCTTTTTCTTCTAGAGCTTGTAACGCGCCAATCAGTGCAAGCCCTTTAATACCGCCACCTGAAAACACTCCGTCGACGTACACAGCCTCTCCTCCAAACTACCCACTCTACATTTGTAGTCGACTCAGCAACAAGTTATGATAAAAAGAAAAAAAGCAGTGACGCTATTGGCCGCTGCTTTTTTCTTATAATTTTTGCTCTTCTTCATTTCGTTTTTGTACATTGCGAAGATCTTGAATACGGTTATGATTTTCTTCAAAGTATTGAACCAAATCTCCAATTCGATCAATGGAATTCCAGCTTAAATGATGTTCAATTCCTTCTACGTCATCATAAATATTTTTCTCATCTACGCCAATGATGCGCAGCAGCTGCTCTAAAAGCTCGTGGCGATAAACAAGACGTTTTCCAATCTTCTGCCCCTTAGCTGTTAAAACAAGGCCTCGATATTTTTCATAAATTAAGTACTCATCTTTGTCTAGCTTTTGAACCATCTTCGTTACAGATGAGGGGTGAACCGCCAATGCATCAGCAATATCAGACACTCGAGCGTATCCTTTATCTTCAATTAGCATATATATTTGTTCAATATAATCTTCCATACTCGGTGTAGGCATGAAATCTCCCCCAATTAATATTATGTATTGCTAATAATAAGTCATAAATGTCTGTTTCTTATAGTGATATCGTGTTCATGTTTGATAATCTATGTGAAAAAAACGTGTAAATAAAGCGATGTCATAAGATAAAACTGGATAAAAGACATTCAATTAAAATCATACTACAATGCTTATTCAAATACAAGAACCGTTCGATCCCGCTTCTTATTTATGCCCCATTTTTATACATAATAAAAGCTGACTCGTTTGAGTCAGCTTTTACTAGTCAATCATGTTCAAAATTAAAGGCCGCATTTCAGCTGTGCACCACAGTTTGTACATGTGTTGCATCCGCCCATTTCTTCTACCGTTCCTTGACGGCAAACCGGACAAGTATTACCTACTTCAGAACCGATTGTTACATCAGTTGAACGAATTTCATTAATTGTATCAACTAACACAACGTGCGGTTTCGTTTCTTCTTTTGGCGCTTCAATTTCTTCATCAAACGTATTTTCTTCTGCTTTTAGCGTTAAGACTTGTGCATCACGGCTGCCGTCTACGTACACCGTACCGCCTTTTGCTCCGCCTTTATACAGACGCTCGTACACTTTTTGAACTTGCTCTACTGTGTAACCGCGAGGAGCGTTTACTGTTTTACTAATTGAACTGTCAATCCAGCGCTGAATCACACATTGCACGTCCGCGTGAGCTTGTGGTGCAAGTTCCATAGCTGAAATGAACCATTCAGGAAGATTGTTTGGATCTGCTTCTGGATGCTGATCTAAATACTCTTGAACGATATCAGCTTTTACTTCAATAAATTTACCTAAACGGCCGCTTCGGAAGTATGAGAATGAGAAATAAGGTTCAAGACCCGTTGATACTCCAACCATTGTTCCAGTACTGCCTGTTGGCGCTACTGTTAATAAATGAGAGTTTCGGATACCGTTCTCTTTAATGTTTTGACGAATATCTTCAGGCATTTTTTTCATGAAGCCTGTATTTGTAAATGCTTCACGTAAAGAAGCCGTTTCAGCATCTGTTTCACCCACTAAGAACGGGAAGCTTCCTTTTTCTTTTCCAAGCTCTACAGACGCGCGGTAAGCCGTCGTTGCAATTGTTTCAAACACTTTATCTACTAACTCATTGCCTTTGTCAGAGCCGTACTCTGTCTCACAATAAATAAGAAGATCGTGAAGACCCATTACACCAAGGCCAACGCGGCGTTCGCCAAGCGCTTGCTTTTGGTTTTCTTCTAAGAAATAAGGAGTTGCATCAATAACGTTATCTTGCATTCTAACGCCTGTTTCAACCGTTTGACGTAACTTTTCAAAATTAACAGTTTTCGTTTCTTTATCTGCCATTTGCGCTAAGTTAACAGCAGCTAAGTTGCAGACAGAGAATGGTGCAAGTGGTTGTTCACCACATGGATTTGTTGCAACAACGTGCTGACCATATGCTTGAGCATTTGTCATGTCATTAGCATTGTCGAAGAAGAAAATGCCTGGTTCAGCTGAGTACGTTGCACAGATGTTAATTAAGTTCCATAGCTCTTTTGCACGGATAGTACGGTACGTACGAACTTTGTTTCCTTGTTTTGCCCATTCGCGCACGTCGCCTACTTCGTGCCAGTTTTCATTGTAGTTAGCCATTTCTTCTTTTGAATAGCTTTCTACGTCTGGGAAGCGAAGTTCGTATTCTCCATCGTTTTCAACAGCATCCATGAAATCTTTTGTTAAGCATACAGAAATGTTTGCTCCTGTTAAAAACTCTGAGTTATGAACGCTGTACGTTCCGCCTGTTTGCAGCTTTTCTTCTGCATCTTTGATGATTTTTTCACTGAATCCACCAAGACCAGGAATTTGTTTATAGTTAATGATTCCTTGATACATCGCTTCTTCAGACTCTGTTAGCGGCGTGAACTTCAATTTATCTTGCGCATGTTTTTTAATCATTTCGTCATTTGTGTTTTCAATTAAGAAACGTAAAATGCGAGGATTTTGCATTTTAGAAATAATAAACTCTACAATGTCAGGATGCCAGTCGGCAAGCATGATCATTTGGGCGCCCCTGCGCGACCCACCTTGTTCAACAAGATGCGTCAGTTTAGCAATATCATCTAACCATGAAACCGAACCAGATGATTTGCCGTTTACACCGCGAGCCAGCGTGTTGCGCGGGCGAAGAGTTGAACCATTCGTTCCAACACCGCCTCCACGGCTCATAATTTCCATTACTTGTTTGCGGTGTTCTGAAATACCTTCACGTGAATCTTTTACATAAGGCATTACATAACAGTTGAAGTACGTTACGTCCGTATCAGCACCTGCACCGTAAAGAACGCGGCCAGCTGGTACAAAGTTTAGCTGAACAAGCTCTTGATAGAACTTTTCAAACCACTCTTTGCGCTTTTCTTCTGTTCTTTCCACAGAAGCTAAGCCTGTTGCATTACGTTTTGCAATTTGCTCATAAAAGACTTCTAGAGGTTTTTCAATGACATCTAAAGAACGAGTAATTAATCCGTTTTCTGCTTCTTCAGGCGATAAAGCTCCTCTAAACTCATCTTCTACCTTGACAACAGCGGTTTTTTGCTCAAAATTAATGCTTTCCACATAGCCAAGTCCTCGTGCTGGAAATTTTGGATCTTCCTTTACGGTTAGAACAACAAAATCTCCTTCTGATAACGTTAATTTTTCCGTATCCTTAAACGCATAGCGGTCTAACATTACCAATCTTGAAACACCTTTATGAGTCAACTTCATATCCGGTGTAATCGGATGTACTTGCGGAAAGCGTTCAATATCTGAATTGAGCTTTTCAACATTCATATTCACTTTTTGATTTAACAAAACAGTCATTCTCACAACTCCTTACCTATCGAACATCTATAAATTTATTAACTCTATTTCCTTTTAAAGGAAATAGAGTTTTTCAATCAACTATCAATAACTTACCACACGGCTTGGACGAATTCAATATATAGTATTTGACACTTCTCCAAACATCTACATATAGAAGGGTGTCAAGTGAAATATTTTTTTTTTCGTAAAAAAAGTGTTTGACTTTTCTTCTCTATGTATTCTATTAGCCAAGCATTGTTTCTAAAAATCCCAATAAAAAGTGCAACTTATAAGAAGTTGCACTTTTATCTATTTCCCATGGGCATCCGTTTAGCGCTTAAAGTTCCATTCATCCGATCCGTACTTTGTGCGCGCTAGTTCTTCTACATATGCTTCCTCTTCTTCAGACAGTGTATACGGTTCTAAATCGATATCAAGAGCAGAAGCAAATCCTTTATAAAACGCTTCTTTTGCTTCTTCAATAGAGATTTTGCGGCCCGCAATTGCATTGATGGCTACCGCTTTGGAACGAAATGCGCGCTGCATTCTTTCTTTCACACGATCATTTGGATAATTAAACACGCTGAATAATTTATCTTCATCAATCTCTAACAGAATAGAGCCGTGCTGTAGAATAACTCCTTTTTGTCTAGTTTGGGCACTCCCAGCAATTTTGCGGCCCTCTACAACTAGTTCATACCAAGAAGGAGCATCAAAGCACACGGACGAACGAGGGTTTTTTAAGCTATTTTTTTCTTCTTCTGAACGAGGAATAGCAAAATAAGCCTCGAGCCCTAACGAACGAAATCCTTCCAGTAAACCTTCAGAGATTACGCGATATGCCTCTGTAACTGTCTTAGGCATGTTAGGATACTCTTCAGATACAATTACGCTGTAAGTAAGCTCTTCATCATGAAGCACGCCCCTGCCGCCCGTTGGACGTCTTACAAAGCCCAGTCCTAATTCTTTTACTTTATCAAAGTTAATTTCTTTTTCAGCTTTTTGAAAATAACCGATTGACAGCGTTGGAGGGTTCCATCCGTAAAAACGAATCGTAGGTGGAATTTCTCCTTTACTATGCCATTCTAATAACGCTTCATCTAACGCCATATTGTAATAAGGCGAACGGTTGTTGGAATCAATAAATCTCCACTTTGCTTTCATCTACCTCATCCTCAGCTATATGTAATATAAAAAATAAATCCGTTTTTTAGTCTACCAAAAGATTGAGCTAAGGAAAAGCAAAGAGCAACATAAAACTGTGAATTCAAATGTGGTAGTTTTTTCATTTCCGGGAAGAAATCCGCTAGATTCAAGGCAAAATCGCTTTACTTCTAATTTCATTCACTTATATAATAAGAGTATGGATTTTGTCGAAGAAAGGAAGAATCAGCATGTCACCAATTACAGCAGTACTCATTTTACTTGGAGTAATCATCATATACTCTGTCGTTATGTTCTTTGTCCAACGTCGCATTATGAAAACGTTAACTGAAGAAGAATTCCGCAGCGGCTACCGCAAGGCACAGCTAGTTGATATCCGTGAGCCGAATGAATTCGAAAACGGACATATTTTAGGCGCACGAAATATTCCTCTTTCACAGTTCCGTATGCGCATTAAAGAATTCCGTCCAGATCAGCCTGTCTACATCTATTGTCAAAGCGGAATGCGCACAGGACGCGCAGCACAAATGCTTCGTCGCCACGGTGTTCAAGAAATCTATGATTTAAAAGGCGGCTTCAAAATGTGGAACGGTAAAGTGAAAAAGAAAAAATAATGGTATGTATATAGAAAAACCTCGCCTTTGGGCGAGGTTTTTTGTTAGACGTTTTGAACAGCCTGTTCTTTCTGATAGCGAAGAACTGGCTTTCTCGCTGCGAGCGTTTCGTCAAGGCGCTTCACAACCGTTGTATGCGGAGCTTCCTGTACGACTTCAGGCGTTTCTTCTGCTTCTTTTGCAATTTGAATCATCGCATCGATAAACGCATCTAGCGTTTCTTTCGACTCCGTTTCCGTTGGTTCGATCATCATGCACTCTTCTACGATAAGCGGGAAGTAGATAGTCGGCGGATGATAGCCAAAATCAAGCAGTCGTTTCGCGATATCCAATGTGCGTACCCCAAGCTTTTTCTGACGTTTTCCTGATAAAACAAATTCGTGCTTACAGTGACGGTCAAACGGCAGCTCATAGTGCTCTGCTAAACGACGCATCATATAGTTGGCGTTTAGCACAGCGTTTTCCGTCACGGCTTTTAAGCCGTCTGGACCCATTGAACGAATATACGTATAAGCGCGAACGTTGATGCCGAAGTTGCCGTAAAACGGCTTTACGCGTCCAATTGACTGAGGACGGTTATAGTCAAAGTGATAGCCTTGTTCTGTTTTCACAAGCACTGGTTTAGGCAAATACGGAATTAAATCTGCTTTTACCCCTACCGGACCAGAACCAGGACCGCCTCCTCCATGAGGACCTGTAAACGTTTTGTGAAGGTTTAAATGAACCACGTCAAACCCCATATCTCCAGGACGGGCTTTACTTAATACTGCGTTTAAATTTGCACCGTCATAATAAAGCTTTCCACCTGCTGCGTGAACAATTTCAGCCATTTCTAAAATATCTTCTTCAAATAACCCCAGCGTATTTGGATTTGTTAACATTAAAGCGGCTGTATCTTCTCCTACTACGCGGCGTAAATCCTCTAAGTCCACTAAACCATGTTCGTTTGATTTTACCGTTACCGTTTCAAATCCCGCAACTGTTGCCGAAGCTGGGTTCGTTCCGTGGGCTGAGTCTGGAACAATGACTTTTGTTCGCTGCGTCTCACCATTTGCTTCGTGATAGGCACGAATCATCATAAGCCCGGTCCACTCGCCGTGAGCACCTGCTGCTGGTTGAAGCGTTACTTCATCCATTCCTGTGATTTCTGTTAAATGCTCTTGTAAATCATATAAAAGTTCGAGAGCACCTTGAACCGTTTGCTCATCCTGAAGCGGATGAATATGCGCAAACCCAGCAATGCGTGCTGCTTGTTCGTTCACTTTTGGATTATATTTCATCGTACATGAACCAAGCGGATAAAACCCTGAATCTACTCCGTGATTTCGTTTTGAAAGCGCGGTGTAATGACGCATAATATCGAGTTCTGATACTTCAGGAAGCTCAGGAGCTTTGGTACGCACATACGCTTTTCCAAGCAGTTCTTCAGCATTAACTTTTGGCACATCTAACTCTGGCAATGAATAGCCGATTCGCCCTTCTTTACTGCTTTCAAAAATAAGTGATTGATTTTGATTAAGCATGAAGATCCCCCAATTCATTTACAAGTTGGTCAATTTCCTCTTTTGTACGGAGCTCTGTAAAAGCAAGCAGCATGTGATTTTCAAGCGCTTGGTTATCACGGCTAAGATCATAACCGCCAATTATTTTTGAAGCTAATAACTGACTGTTTGCTTCTGTTACCGAAACAGGAAGCTTCACGACTAATTCATTAAAAAACGGTCCTTCAAATGCTACATTTACCCCTTTTGCCTTTAACGCTTCATATGCATAATGTGCTTTTGATAAATTTTGCAGCGCCATTTCTTTTACACCTTGCTTGCCTAAAGCTGTCATGGCAACTGATGCCGCTAAAGCATTTAACGCTTGATTTGAACAAATGTTAGACGTCGCTTTATCGCGGCGTATATGCTGTTCACGTGCTTGAAGGGTTAAAACAAACCCTCGCTTACCGTTTTCATCTACCGTTTGCCCTACTAAACGTCCTGGGATTTTCCGCATAAGCTTAGACGTAGTTGCAAAGTATCCGCAGTGCGGGCCTCCAAATTGACTTGGAATACCAAATGGCTGTGCATCTCCAATGACAATATCAGCTCCGAACTCTCCAGGAGGCGTAAGTAAACCTAATGATAACGGATTGCTTGAAACCACAAACATGCATTTTTCTTGATGGGTAATTTCTTCAATTTCTTTTAACGGCTCGATTTGTCCGTAGAAATTTGGATACTGGACAATAACAGCTGCCACGTCACTCCCCATCTCTTTTTCTAATGCAATCATATCTGTTACTCCGTCTGCTGCAGGGATTTCTACCACTTCAATGTATTGACCCTTCGCATACGTTTTTAACACATCTTTTGACTCAGGGTGAACAGCCGCAGAGACAAGTACTTTTTTCTTTTTTGTTTGACCCGCACTGAGCATAGCGGCTTCTGCTAAAGCAGTTCCTCCGTCATACATAGAAGAATTAGCCACGTCCATCCCCGTTAACTCACAAATCATTGTTTGAAATTCAAAGATGGCCTGAAGTTCTCCTTGAGAAATTTCTGGTTGATACGGAGTATAGGCCGTATAAAATTCCGAACGAGAAATAACATGATCAACAATAACCGGCATGTAATGATCGTAAACTCCTGCTCCTAAAAAAGAAGCATAGTCTTTTAAATGAGCATTTTTAGCAGCCATACTATTTAATTCTTTTAACAACTGAGGCTCTGAGGCCGCTTTTTTAATATTGTATTCTCCTTGAAAACGAACGCGCTGCGGAATATCTGAAAATAAATCATCAACAGATGAAACACCAATTGCTGCTAACATTTGCTGCTGATCTTGTTCTGTCATTGGTAAATAGCGATGTAACATGTTAAATTCCTCCCCAAAGCTTACTTTGAACGTTTATAAAAAGGTGTTGAAACCACTTTTGCTTTTAAGCGTTTTTTCCGAACCTGCACTTCCACTTCTTGACCAAGCTCTGTATACTCTGCTGACAATAGTGCTAGACCGATGTTTTTCTTTAATGTCGGTGACTGTGTACCTGTTGTCACAAATCCAATTTGTTCTTCATCTGCAAATACTTCGTAACCGTGTCTTGGTATACCTTTATCAATCATTTCAATTCCTACCAGCTTACGAGGTGCCCCGCTTTCACGCTGTTCTTTTAACACTTCTTTTCCAATAAAGCTGTCTTTGTACGTTTTTACTGCAAATCCAATTCGAGCTTCAATGGGCGTAATATCTTTTGAAAGCTCTTGGCCATATAAAGCCAAAGTGGCTTCAAAACGAAGCGTATCGCGAGCTCCTAATCCGCAAGGCAGCACACCTTCATCACTGCCTGCTTCTAAAATAGCCGTCCACAAGTGAGCGGCGTCAGTTGAAGAACAATAAATTTCAAAGCCGTCTTCCCCGGTGTACCCAGTACGTGAAACGAGAGCTTTTATATTCGCTACTTCTACATCATCAGCAAATGTAAATGGCTTTAATAGAGCTAAATTTTCGTTCGTTAACGTTTGTAAAACTTTTTCTGCTACAGGACCTTGTAAAGCTAACTGCGCAGTTTCATCAGATTGATTAACGAGCGTTACATCTCCTTGTTTGTGAGACACCAGCCACTCATAGTCTTTTTGAATATTAGCAGCGTTTACGACTAGCAAATACTCTTGATCTGCTTTTTTATAAATCAGCAAATCATCTACCGTGCCTCCGTCTTCATAACACATAGCCGTATACTGCGCTTTTCCATCTACGAGGGTAGAAACGTCATTTGTCATCGTGTGCTGAAGAAAAGCTAAGCTATCAGCTCCTGTTACAAGAATTTCTCCCATATGAGAGACATCAAAAAGCCCTGCCTTTGTACGTACAGCTTCATGCTCTTCTTTAATAGAAGAAAATTGAACGGGAAGAGCCCATCCGCCAAAATCAATTGTTTTGGCACCATATTTTTGATAGGTATCATAAAGCGGCGTTTTGTGTAATTCTGTTGTCATATTTATGTCCTCCTCTTTTTCACGTGAAACTTTTCATAACGGGGAGTTTTCAAATAGTGTGGGGATCACTATGTATCCAAACAAAAAAGGACAGAAAACCCCCTACTGTATTTAGTAGGAAGTCTCTGTCCTTTTCACCTGAAAGTTTACCTATAAACGAATAGGTTTGCCTCGTGGGTGGTCTATAAACGCATAGACACTCTCCAGAGCTGCGTCAAACAAGAGTCTTTTTGCCTGAGAGATTCACAATTTTATTGCTTGCTCCTTCGGCGCTACATTCAAGTAGTCTCTCCCCGTGTCGTCATTCGCTTCTATAAAGTTGGTAAAGTTGGGCATACTACTGAAAGATGTATCTATCTTTATTCACACAATCATTTGTAAAGTGCTAATCTATTTTCTTTTTCAAATTTTCTAAATATATTTTTATCCTACCTGATTCTTATCATTTGTTCAATAAAAATTTTTTACAAAGGAGCATTTTTATCATGAAAGTGAAATTAAACATCGATGAAACATGGGAAGCAGCCTTCTCAACTAAATTGGAGCAAGATGGCCCTTGGTCTGCATGGGATTTGTATAAACTTGCCTATGAAATAGAAGACCAAACGCTTATCTCAGAATTTGAAGGACTGCAAAGCCCAAAACATCTAGCTGATTTAACGCCGCTTCCTCATCAGCTCGAAGTAGCCAAACAAGTAGTTGAAACAATGAATGGGAAAGCCATTTTAGCAGATGAAGTAGGACTGGGGAAAACGATTGAAGCAGGGCTAATTTTGAAGGAATATATGATTCGCGGACTTGTTAAAAAAGTTCTCATTTTAGTTCCAGCTTCGCTTGTTTCACAGTGGGCTATGGAATTGAATCAAAAATTTTATATTCCCGCAGTTCCTCAAAGAAAATCATATGTGTGGGATCAGTGTGACATCGTTGTATCTTCAATTGATACAGCAAAACGTTCTCCTCATCGAGAAATTGTGCTTGAACAAGACTACGATCTCATCATCATTGATGAAGCTCACAAACTTAAAAACAACAAAACAAAAAACTATGAATTTGTGCAAAGTCTAAAAAAGAAATTTTGTCTGTTGCTAACCGCAACACCGATTCAAAATCGAATTGAAGAAATTTTTAACTTAGTCTCTCTTTTAAAGCCTGGCCATCTCGGCAATAAAGACTATTTCGAAGAATTATTTTCCGCTAAAAAACGCTCTTTGCAAAACGATGAACACTTAAAAGAGCTTGTTAACAAAGTTATGATTCGAAATCGCCGCCACGATACGGGTATCGAATGGACGAAGCGAATTGTTCAAACCATTCCTGTTGAATTCTCGCCAAAAGAACGGGAGCTGTACGATGCAATTACATCTTTTAAAGGAAACGGACTCCACCCTTCAAGCGCTTTTTCAATTTTAACTCTGCAGCGAGAGGCCTGCAGCAGCCGTGAAGCGGTGTATATGACATTAAAAAACATGCTGGAACGTCAGGAAGATCAAAACAGCGCATTAACGGAACATATGATTACGCCGTTAATGGAACTACTTCAGCAAGTGCCGCAAAATGCAAAAGCAGAAAAAGTGCTAGAGCTCGTTCAGAAAATTGATGATAAAGTCATTATTTTTACTGAGTACAGGGCAACTCAACTGTATTTACAGTGGTATTTAAAACAGCATGGAATTACCTCTGTACCCTTTAGAGGCGGATTTAAGCGAGGTAAAAAAGACTGGATGAAGCAGCTTTTTGAAAGCCACGCGCAAGTATTTATTGCCACTGAAGCAGGCGGAGAAGGAATCAACCTTCAGTTTTGTCATCATATCATTAACTATGATCTGCCGTGGAATCCAATGCGTCTAGAACAGCGAATTGGAAGGGTCCATCGTTTAGGTCAAAAACATGATGTTCACATTTACAATTTAGCCATTCAACATACGGTCGAAGAACATATTTTAAAATTACTGTACGAAAAAATAAACCTTTTTGAACGGGTTGTTGGAGAGCTAGATGATATTTTAACAAAGCTTGATTTAAAAAATATCGAAGAGCATATTCAAGATATTTTATTTCATTCACGGAGTGAAGGAGAAATAAAAATCAAAATGGAGAACTTGACGTCTATTATTCAATACGAAGACAGCGAGGAGGATCAGCATGCAGCAAACTGATATTCATCAATTTTTAAAGCGTTATTTTCTAGCTAATAATTGTTCTATTGTCACAGAAACATCGTCTTACCTGACGGTTCAATTAACGATTGAACTCGATAAAGAATTGATGAATCGTCCATTTTATTGGCACTATATCGAAAAGACGGGAGGAGAAGCAACTCCTGCTTCGCTCACTTTCATTACAGACCCAGCATTTGAAGACGATTCCGTTCAAGGAGAACGAATTCATTTCGGTTCACCTAGGCTGCACCAAATTTTCGCTTCTACTCAAAAACTTGGCGGGTTTATTCACTTGTATGAACAAGTTGCATCAGCTCAGCCAACAAATCAGCCTTTACACCCTTGGCTTGCATTAAATATTAAAGTCTCGTACAAATGCGATCGTAAAAAAGATGAGCTCTTGTCGCTTGGCATTAATTTAATCAATGGACAAATTATTGAATCATTTCACGAATTAATCATTAATCAAAATTTATCATCTAAAATCTCAGACTATTGCTTTACTCTCTCACCTTTTATTAAACCGAAAAGTGCCATCGCACGACTCACATCATATGTGACTGACTATGTTAAAACTCAGCCAACTGAATGGGCTGAAAAAGCGCAGGAGAGATGGTATGAAGACTTAGCGCTTCTTGATCATTTTTACGAAACAGCAGAAGAGCTGCCAGAAATATATATGACCGAAAAAACAGCGCTTCAAGAATTGTACGAGCCGACTATCTTATTTAAATTTATAAACGGTGGCTTATTTTACATATCGCCTGAAACGATGTCTCGTCAATTTAATAAAACACAAGCCGGTTAAAAAAAGATGAGCATATGATATGCTCATCTTTCTTTTTTCTTTCGATACCACAGCATAAACGACAGCGGAATCATTCCAAACCATCTGTTTGCAAAAGGTGCTCGCTCTTCTTTTTTTTGAATCTTTTTCGTTTTCCTCTCTTCTTTTGGCTGATCCATATATTGTACAAATTGCTGAGTCATATATTTTACATAATCATTCGTTTTCATATAATCATCTCCTCAGCACTATTATATCCGGAGAGAAAGAGACTTAATCCGTCCACTTCACAATGTGCTGATCCTTTTTTTGAATATATGCCGTTTCCGTCAATGCTCTTCCTTGCAATGTTTGACACTTTATTTTTAGGATAATCATCTGTTCATCTTCACTTACTACTTCGTATGAAACCGTACCAGTTTCTAATACTAAAGGTGCAAATGGAGATTTATTATGTTCTTTTATTTCTTTTTTTACATGTACAACCGCGTTTTCTAAAAGATGCTGCAGACGATTTTTCTGCTCTACTTCTTGATAAAATGAACTTTTCGTCACAAAATAAGTGGTTTGCTGAGCTACTAACAGAAGAAAAAGCGCACAAAATGCCAAAACAACCGGGAGAATAAATCCTTGCTCATTATGTTTCATGAGCAAGCATCAAAAACGTCGTAATGGTTTCTTCTCTAACTTTGTTAACACCGTCTGTTGAACGAATCAACAGCCTTTCTTTCTGCTGTTCGTACATAATATTCTTAATGTGCTGCAGCACAACTTCATGACCGCTTTCATCCACTCGTCTTCTTATCTTGTCTTCGTAGCGTTCATAAGTGATGATCTGATTATTTTCCATTTTCAACGTAAGCGTAGTCCCATGAATTCCCACTTCTTTTGCTTCTCGATATTCCATAGCAAGTTGGTTTACAAAGATTTCCCACTCCATTTCATTCATACTAAAGTCCGGATTATATGTTTGCTTAGCTAGCGGAATGATAATGGGGAAAAAGGAAACAATGATCAAAAAAAGAGTAAAACTGACTAGCATCTCTACAAGCGTAAAACCTTTTTCCCTTTTCACTTCAACATCACATCACACTTCTTTTTCATTTTCTCAGCGGAATCTGTCCATTCTACACAAAGCTTTTGAGCACTTTCTCCGTCCCACTTCAGATAAAATGCAACGTTTTCTTTTACGATTTTTTCTCGCCGTTTATATCCTGCTTCATATTTATATTTCAATAGCTCTTCGTGCAAGATAGCATCAGCTTGATACGAAACATATTGCTTCTTTTCTGCTTCCTTCATCTGAACATACAAAGGAATAATTGTACCGGTTAGGAGTAAAAGCATACTAAATGAAACAAGCATTTCTAACAAGGTGTAGCCCTGCTGACCCTTACATCTTGTCCACATAAAAACGCCCTCTGCCTATTTGAAAAGTAACTTTATATTTAAATTTTTGATTGCTGATAAAAATGGTCTTCGCTTGAGAAATATTGCCGTTTTTGTTGTATTGTATCGTGGAATTGCCGCTTCCAAACGTGATATGAATGGTGGAGTCATAGGCGCGCTTATAAAGAACGGCACGAGAATCAGAAATAATATATTCTGTTCCCTTCGGTGCGAAGTTAATTTTAATTGGAGATTCTCTGTTCATGGCTGTCTGCTGCACATAAAACGTGTCGCTTTGCAGCTGTCGCAAGAATAATGTGATTTTGTAATATTCCACAAGCGGCCGAATGGCTACGATAACGGAAAACATCATCACTTGCACAATAAATAAAACCATCAGCATCTCAATGAGGGTAAATCCTTTTTGCTTAAGAAGAACCACTAGCTGTAACCTTTCCGGTACCGTCAATTTGAATAGCTTGGCCATTTGGACACACGGTGCCTTCTTTTAAGTAGCCCCCTGCTTCAAGCTCTTCTAGACTTGGTTTTTCGCCATTTTCAAGTTCGTATACTTGTACCTCAGCCTCTACGGTTTTGACAAGAGCTGAGCAGCCTTTGTTGTTAATAACCGTATTATGCTTTAATACATTTGGAATCATAATGAGCAAAAGCACGGTAATAACGAGCATAACAATGAGCATTTCAATAAGGGTAAATCCTTTATTACCTTTTAGAATCATATTCTTTCACCTTTCTACAAGCTCGACATCACTTCTAACATCGGAAGCATAACGGACATATACATAAGCAGAATGACAATTCCGATGAATAAGAATGTAAGCGGCTGTACATATTTTAAAATACGAAAAATAAACTGTTCCATTCTTTCCATCATAAATAGACTGTAATCATACAGTTCTTGAGAAAGCTCACCGTTCTGCTGGCCATGAACAATAACATGAGCCAAGTCTTTTTCATAATGAGATTTACCTGAAACGATATGATCTAATCGCATTCCTGAGGAAAGTTGATCTGTAAAAGCAAAAGCTTCCACTTGAAAAAACGGATGATGCTCTTGCTTTTGAAAAAGAGCAAAGCATTCATAAATAGATAAACCACCATTTAGTAAATTGCTCATATGAACAGAAAAAAAGTACGAGTTAAATAGCCGTGTGAACGTTCGGATAACGGGAACTCTCATAAAGAGCTGCATTTGAACTACTGGAGGCAATTTTTTAATGTAAATCACATAAAACAAATACAGGATGATTGGCATACTGATGACTGCAGGTAACACAAAAGGAAAGAACGACATCGCCTGCATAAATAAGAGGATAAACGAAGACTGCTTGTTTCCAAAGGATAAGTACAGAGCTTCAAACTGTGGAAGTAAAACCGTACTTAAAACAAATAAAATGGACAGAATAAACAGCAGTAGCAATACGGGATATTGAACAAGCTTTTGAAATTTTTTACGATGCCTGACTTTTTCTTCAATCATTGAGCTGCTTTCTTTTAAAGCAAATTGAAGGTTTCCATGCTGCTCCGCAAAATATAAATAGCTTAAAATATCACGGTGAAACTGAAGTTTAACAAAAGCATCGTGCAAAGATTCTCCTCGTTTTAACTGCTCAAGACATTTTTCAATATCCGTTTTTTCTTTGTTAGATACTTGAAACGTCAAAAACGAAAGAGCTTGAGAAAGAGTGTAGCCTTTTTCTAAGAGCTTAGAGACCTGCTTAAGAATTTTCGCTTGCTGAGCAAGAGACCACCTTTTTTGTCTATTTGTCTTTACCCCCATCCGTCTAGCGAATGCGGATATAAATAGCCTAGCGCGATTCCTTTTAGAATAACATCTCGGAGCGTCTTATAATCATAATCCGCATTTTCTCCTTTCACTTCTCTCATCACTGCGCTAAGCTCCTTGCCATAAAGCAATTCGTATATGCTGGACTGACGATGCTTTCTCATTTTTTTACAAGCGGGATGGCATTTTCCGGAACACAGCGGACAGCGAATTTCTACAAGGCGCTGTGCAGCTACTGCTACAAGAGTCTGTTCCATTTCTTGAAAGCTAACGCCAAATTCAAGCAGCCTGTACAAAGATCCTTTTGTATCTTTAGTATGCATCGTTGTCAAAACCAAGTGTCCGGTAAGCGCTGCTCTCACAGCAATTTTGGCAGTCTCACTATCTCTTATTTCTCCCACCATGATAATGTCTGGGTCATGGCGCAATATAGCTTTTAAACCAGTCGTGTACGTAATCCCCGCCCGTTCATTTACCTGTACTTGAAGCACGGTTTCACTCGGTTTTTCAATAGGGTCTTCTAGTGTAATAACATTTCGATTAAAAAAATGCTTTACTTCGTGTAAAAGAGTATATAGAGTAGTGGTTTTACCTGATCCTGTAGGACCGGTAAAAATAATTAATCCATGAGAGAATTTCAAGAGAGAAATAAGCTTTTTAGTATGTTCAGGAAAAAGAGATAAATGTTTGAGAGATGTAGATTGTTGATGAGGCAAAAGCCGAATAACAAGACTTTCATCATGAGAAGTAGGAAGAGTTGATAAACGTAAATTTACTTGATAGTGATCAATGGAAGTGGTCAATGCACCATTTTGAGGTTTTCTTCGTTCTCCAATATCCATTCCCCCTAAAAATTTAAAATGCGAAATGAGCCGTTCAGACATTTCCTTTGAAATAACCCTCTTTAAAATAAGCTCTTGGTCAATTCGCAGCTGAATCACAGCATCTTTCTTTCGGGGCACAATATGCACATCAGAACTTCGGCACTCACATGCATCTCGTATAATGTAAGTTGCAAACTGTTCAATTTCGGTCAAACGATCATCACTCCTTTATTTGTAATCAAGATGATTGGTAAAACATCTAGAAACAGTAATTTCGACCTTTTTCGAGATTTCCCTCCTTTTTTTTTCATTTTTTATAATTTTTTTGGTATACGCTTCTTTTCTTCGCTTCAATCCTTGTACAAGATGTACAACTTCTGTACACCTCTAAACGATTACATAAAAAAGACAACGTGATGTAAAACTCTACGCTGTCGTTTTATTCGTTATTTACTGAATTGAACTTCTTCATCATGTACGCTTACACAACTAGAGAAGCAAGACTTGTTTTTTTCTTGACTAAATTTTTAAGAGCAGATTCGTTATAGCCTACTACAAGCTTTTTGCCATCTGTTAAAATTGGTCGGCGAAGCAAACGAGGATGTTCAATTAATAGATTGACTACTTCTGATAGCGTCATGCTATCCACATCAACATTTAACTTTTTATATTCTTGACTTCTTTTAGCAAGAAGTTCATCCATCCCTTCTGTTGTCATAGAAAGAAGTTCAAGCATTTCTTTATGAGTAGGTGTTTCTCTAAATAAATGACGCTCTTTAAAATTTACATCTTCCTTCACTAGCCATTTTTTCGTTTTACGACAAGATGTACAGCTCGGATACGTATAAAATTTAATTTCTTCCATATGAAACCCTCCCGTTTTTTAGTTGTAGGTTGTTTATATACATTGTACACGTTTTGTATAACTTTTGTATAGTATTTTGCACATGTTTTGTATAACTTTTTTTCTTCTGTCGTATTTCAAGGAAAAGATAGCGTTTTCAGGAAAGAAAGGATGTATTATAATGGAAAAGTATCGATATAGTTTCATAAGTGCTTTCTAGTGCTTACACAGCGATGACATTCATCATGACACTAACTAAGTTTGATAAAGGAGGAAATGGACGTGGAACGAATGTACCGTGTAATGGGGTTCTGGACAGCAATTTTCACTGTAATGTTTTACCTCGGTCACATGCATAAGACTTCTTTACTCTTTTTAGCTCAAACAGGCTTTTTTGTAATTCTTAGTTATTTAAAGCTGTCTGAAAGAATGTACATTTACGTTTTCGGAGCATATTTGACGGTCTTTTTTGTGGGGTTCACGTACTGGTCAACTTTTATGATGACACCAGGACAGTAAAGAGAAAAGCGATGGGCTTCCATCGCTTTTTGTATTCTTAAAAACCATTTAGAAAAGGATTTTGATCCATTTCGTGTCCCACAGTTGTTTCAGGTCCGTGACCGCTTAGTACAAGCGTATCTTCTGGAAGGGACAGCAATTTTGATTCGATGCTTTCTAACAGCTGAGCTTGATTGCCTCCAGGTAAATCTGTGCGTCCAATGCCGCCTGCAAAAAGCGCATCACCAGATACTACGAAGTTACCCGGTTTGAAATAATATGAAACGCTGCCAGGAGAATGGCCAGGCGTTTCATACACCTCAAATTGGAATGAGCCAATTGTTAAATTGCCTTCGACTGAAATAATATCGGTTGCATCTGGAGCCGTAATTTCTCCTAAATCAAAAAATTTCGAACCGTTTAAATCACTATTATGAAGCCATTCTTTTTCATTTTTATGTACATAAAGCGGGATAGAGTAGTGATTCATCACTTCATCTACTCCTCCAATGTGATCAAAATGAGCGTGTGTCAGCAAAATAGCCAACGGTTTATACGTTTGTTTTTCTAGAAATTCAACAAGCTGTTTTCCCTGAGCTCCCGGGTCAAAAACTAAACACTCTTTTTTTTCGTTAGCCACGACATAACAATTCGTTTGAATCGGTCCTAGCGGTATACGATGATAGTTCATAATGTATCCTCCTTGTAAAATTTATTTTCGTTATATGCATTATCATACACACATCATCTTATAAATGAAAGTAAGGACCTTTCTAAGCTAATAAGGCGAAAGAAAGATTGGTTTTCATCTCGACAAACGGTTAGAAAAGTTTTACAATTAAAGGGATAAGCTAATGATAGCGCTTTAATTTTAAGTTGCCTAAAGGAGGTTTCTTCGAGTGGGTCTTATGATTATTTTTGCACTAACAACATTGCTAGGCGTATTTGCAGCTATTTCATCTTTTAGAAATAAAAACATATTAGGCATTGGTTTTTCGGTACTAACATTCGGTGTGTTCGGATGGTTTACCGTGATGACCATTATACATCACGGTTATCCGGCGGTACATCATTAAAAAAGCCACGCAAAGCATATGCTTTGCGTGGCTTTTCAAATAGATAGATATTCCATTGCCGCAACTAAAATAGCCTTGGTCGGATTATATACGCGCGATATTTGAGATAAAGGCAGCGGATTAATTCCTTTCCCCAGTTCTAAAGTGAACCCTAGCTTTTTCTTTTCTAAAATAAACCAATCCTTAAATCCAGCGTGACTATCAATCGTTTTGACTGCTTTATAACCGCTTACCCTTTCAAAATAACTGGCTATTTCCTCCGCTTCCTTCGGCTCTTCATTCATATACCCCCAGTAAAATTCTTCTCCTTGGGTATGTAAAGCGATCACACAATCAAAATCATGACGCTCAACGAGTTTTACCATTGCCTGCGCTTCAGGTTCAGACAGAGATTCATAGCCTGGAAAGTCCCGATAATGCGGAGCTTTAGGTTCTTTGCGCTTTTTTTCAATTTCCCAATAAGCTGGAAACTGATTGTTTAAGTCTACCCCTCGGATATTTGCTTTCCAGCTTTGAAAATCAGGAAAATCTCTCCCTATTTTAGAAAGAAAAGACGCATAAGGTTCACTTACAGCAGGACCTTTTAAGACCAGATCTACTCCGTCTGGATTAACAATTGGAACCGCAGAAAGCGTAATTTGATTAAAAAGAGTTCTTGCTTCCTGACCATTCAACGCCTGATCATAATGAAGAGCAGCTAAATAATCTTCAACAAACTGTAGAAGAACATTTGTCGTAATCCATTCATTGGCATGAAAAGACGCATTAATATGAACTTTTCTTTCTCCGTTTCCAATTAAAATATGAGGAATCGGCTTTCCAAGCACGCTGCACCCTATCCATTCAAGAGCACCATAGGGATAGTACGTTAAAAGTGTTTGGATATCTTGTATTGTTCGCGTGTAATCGTAGGGCTTTTGGATATCTACAATTTGCATAATCTTCACTCCTTTACACTATGTATATGTAAAGATTGAAAAGATGCATGATAAAAAAGCGCTTTGACTAAATGTCAAAGCGCTTTTTTATCTCAGTTAGATTCTTGCTTATTATTCAAAATAAGATTTAACTAACCAAGCTCCTCCAATGATTCCCGCATCGTTTCCTAAAGTAGCGATTGCTAGTTCAGCACCTTGCGCTACGCGAGGAAATGCAAAACGTTTGAAATAATCTCTTACCGGTGCAAGTAATACCTCGCCTGCACGAGACACACCGCCGCCTAGAACGATCTTCTCAGGGTTTAATGCATTAGCAGAGTTTGCTAGTGCTAGACCTAAATGAAAAGCAACTTTATCTACAACATGCATAGCTAACTCGTCTTTTGAACGAGCTGCATCAAATACATCTTTAGATGTAACTTGTCCATTTTGTTCTAACACTGTGCGAAGCTCACTTGGTTTGTCCGTTTCCGTTAATTCTTCCATTGTTAAACGTACAATTCCAGTTGCTGAAGCAATGGTTTCTAAACAGCCGGTTTTGCCGCAGTTACACGGTGCCCCGCCTTCAGGAATAGAAGTAATGTGCCCGATCTCACCAGCGGCTCCATTTACGCCTTGTACAATTTCACCGTTTGCAATGACGCCACCGCCAACGCCTGTGCCAAGCGTAACGCAAAGTAAATCTTTTGCTCCGTCTCCAGCACCCTTCCACATTTCTCCAATCGCTGCAATGTTTGCATCATTGTCTACTACAACAGGAAGAGAAGTTTCTACTTCCAAGATATCTTTAATAGGGAATTTTTCCCAACCTAAATTGACAGCTACTTCAATCGAACCGTTTGCAAAGTTGACAGGCCCCGGTGCACCAATACCAATTCCTACTAACCTTGATTTTACTTCTCCAAGATCGTTTAACTTTTTATCAATTGCTTTTGCAATATCCGTTGGAATTTTACGGCCTTGCTCGCTCACATCCGTATTAATTTCCCACTTGTGAATGATTTCTCCATAATGATTAATAAAGGCCATTTTTATTGTTGTACCGCCTAAATCAACTCCAACTAACCATTTGTCATCCATGTTCATTCATCCTTTTTCTCTTTTTGTTGTTTTAACTCTCGACGAAGCAAAAGAATTGCCATTTGGTAATCACGTACATCAATCAAGTTAGACTGATATAACTCTTTTACTTCCGCTTCCATCAGCTCTAAATCAGCAATACGATCGCCCACGTATATAAAAATGCCGAAGGACTTTAATAATTGTTGTACATCATATAACGTATTCATTCTGTCACCTTTATCCTATTTTCTAGGTGATATGATTCATTTATTTTGAGATAACTCAACAGTCATTCAGTCATAAACAGCGGCCGTATTTAACGCCCACTGCTAGGTCTACATATTAATATTCTAGTAAACGTTCTCACAATAGTAAAGTATAAAATATTAAATTCGTCATTCAACAGTTTTAATTTCCTATCTCTTGCTTCAGCTTTTCGTATTTTTCATTTTGCGGTTCCAGCGCAATTGCTTTATCGATATTTTGTGTGGCCGCTGGAATATCATTCAGTTTCATATTCACCAGAGCTAAATTGTAATACGCCTCATGAAAAGTTGAATCATACTTTACAGCCTGATTTAATTGCTGTTTAGCTTTTTTATAATTTTCAAGATAAAATTCTGCGTTAGCACTGACGAAATACACGTTACTATTTGCTGTTCCTTTTTCAACAAAAAGCTTAATGGCATCTTTTGCTTCTTCATACTGCTTCTGTTGAAGATACGTAGCCGCTACGCTGAGTGCATAGGGCTCATCTTGATAAACAGAACGCTCATGATATCCATAAAAAAGCAGACTTCCTACTAATAAAAGCGTGCAAATGAAAGCCGGAATCTGAATATACAGCTTTTTTTGTTTCGGTAAACTGACGATGCTCGCAGCTAAAAATCCGCCAACCAAACCGCCAATATGTCCTGCATTATCGACGTTCGGCGCAACAAATCCAAAAATCAAGTTAATCACAATGATGACAATAAAACTCGACCCCATTGTTCGAAAAAAGAAGCGTGGATTTGTTCTTGCTATAAACAGTAAAGCTCCAAAGCAACCGAAAATAGCCCCTGAGGCTCCTGCGGAAATGGACGTATTCCATATAAAACTTCCTAGAGATCCTGCAAACCCGGCAAATATATAAATAAAGACAAAACGTCCGCTGCCATATATCCTCTCTACAAGCGTTCCTAAATAATAAAGGGCTACACTATTCATAAGCAAATGCAGAAGTCCTATATGCAAAATTATAGGTGTAAAAAAACGCCACCATTCGCCTTCCATAATTAAGGGGTTGTATTTAGCTCCGTATTGAATCAGAGTGAGCGTATTTTGTGTACTGCTCTTCCACTCCAGAAATAGAAACATTAAGATTTGCAGCGCTAAAAATATATATGTAAAAATAGGCTTCCCGTATCCAGCTATTTGCTGTTCTTCGCTTTGTTTTTTCTGTACAAAAAGCACAATTTTATGTTTCCACTTCTCTATTCGCTGTGCTTCTTCTTCGGAAGAGAAATTGTCTGCGCTTTCTAATGTAAGACCTAGCCGTTCGAATAAAGGTTCATAAGCGCTTGCTTTCTCTGCCGTTAGTTGTTCAACGTAACTATTCACTTTAGAGGGACTCGGCGCACTTTCTAAGGACTGCTCTATATAAAAAGGATCAAAATCAGCAAAGTAAATCGTGTTAAGAGTAAGCGTTGATTTACCTCTCTGCTTTCGCACATTCTCAGCTCTTTGTAATGCATACAATACATCTTTTTGCTGCTCAACGGCTGATTTAAAATTCCGGCGGACTATGCGGACAATTGACTTATCTTTACGATGCGACGATTGAAACCATAGCTCAGAAGCATCAGCTTTCATCGAAATCAGCTCATATGAAGAATGGCCAAGCAATTGCTGTGCCAGCTGCAAATAATAAAAATCTTGCCTAGACAAATAGTCACCTCCTCATACTCTCTATATGTAAAGATGGCAGAAAGCCAGGAAAAAAGCAACGATTTTCCCTTTTTCTTTTTCTACAAAAAAACACCTTACAGGTCGGTAAGGTGTTTTTTATGTATCTTTCGCTCTTAGCGGAAGACCTGCTTCATTAAACGATCCCGAACAAACGGCAAATTAAAAAATGAACGAACAGCTAGACTGCGGATAAATGAATTTCCAAACAGCGAATTTAAAACACGGTATCTCATTTGATAGCCCAGCGTTCCAACAACTAAAAGCGTAAGTACTAATACAATATGTCTCATTTTCAAGCCTCCTTATGTTTACTTTGCTCCTATGACGAACATTTTATGCTCTTATATAGGTAAAAGCAGGATAAGGATTCCGCCTGTAAAAGCAGCAAGCAAAATAGCGGCAAGATTTACAACATCATTGTTAAAGAAAGTTATTCCTTTCTCTTTTATCGTTGGCTTACGGCAATGATCTTTCCGTTCCGTTTCAATACCGCAGCTTTGACAGCGAAAGCGAACTTGCACACTTGCTCCAAGAAGAGTGTCTATAGCGTTTCCAATAAAACCAAAGCACCCGACTAGCAATATACTACTCAGCGATGCGGATGGAAAAGCAAAATAACAAGCGGCAGCGATAAGAAAAGCTCCGGCTGCTCCGGCTGCTGTACCTAAAAGTGAAACGGCTCCTGAGGTACCCGCTTCTACTCTCTTTAATGTCCAAAGGTAAAACGGCGGCTTCTTACTAAGAGATCCTATTTCAGATGCCCATGTGTCCGCATTAGCAGCTGAGATACTGATCATAAACATCCACATGTAAACAGGAAAAGCTGTTGCAGCATATAACAAACCGCAAGCAGCAGCTACACCTCCATTAGCAAGGACTTGAATATAATCTCGCCTGTCGTGTTTCTCTAGCTTTTCTTCTAGTGCGCGTTTTTTTTCTTTTTTGTACTTACTACACAACGTAGAAGTGCTAAAAAATAAGAGTAAGAGTAAAAAACCTTGAAGCGAAAAACCAATATAAACGCTCGCTCCTACGATGAAAGACATGCAGGCTCCCGATACTGTCAGTGCTTTTGCTATGTAGCCTGCTCCTGCCATGAGTAATATTACAATTATCATGACAGCATCAAACGGATTCACAGCAAATAAGCTCCTTCTCTGTCAAAATATATTCAACGGGAATATCATGAGATTCATATGGGACCTCTGAAACGACTTGACAATCAAACGCGAGGCTTAGCTTCTGTCCGGTATAATCTGTTAGATAACGATCGTAATAGCCGCCTCCATAGCCGATACGATATCCATTTTTGCTATATACCACGCCAGGCACAAGGAGTAAATCAATTGAAGATTTTGAAACGGGAACAGTTTCTTCAACAATTGGTTCGGCTAACCCGTAGTACACTGTTTCAAGCTGTGAAAAATTCGTAATCTCGTAGAAAACCATTTGAGATGTTGTGGGGTTGCATTTTGGAACAGCTACTTTCTTTCCATCTTTCCAAGCACGTTCAATGATGGCTTTCGTATTAACTTCTTTATTTCTTGAAACTGTAGCTGCAATGACTCTAGCTTCTTTCCATAAACAAGTTTCATACAGTGCATTTGCTATGCTTGTTGAATGTGCCTCGTGCTGCTCTTCAGAAATTAAATTAAGAACGCCCTTCATCTCTTTGCGCAGATGAGATTTCATTTTAATTCCCCCTATAAAAAAAACAGCAGGATTGTACTCCTACTGCTTACTTTGTTTCACGATGAAGTGTAACTTTTTTAAGTCTTGGGCTGTATTTTTTTAACTCAAGACGATCTGGGTTATTACGCTTGTTTTTAGTTGTAATGTAATTACGGTCACCAGTTTCAGTGCAAGCTAATGTAACGTTTACGCGCATCTATTTTCCCTCCAAACATTATAAACATAAATCAGACTTTAATATAATATCATTTTTCGAAAGGAAATGCCAGTCTGTTTTTTTGAAGAAAGTCATTTAATTTCATTTCTTCACTTTTTCTTTCCTCTTAGAGCCCTGAGTTCCTTCTCTGCTGCACCTTATATATGAAGTTTCTTGAAATAAACGGAACTCTTTTTACGAGAGGCGCACTTCCTTTCTTTTAAATAAAATCCATTATTTACACTCTTTGATACTCTTGTATTTTTTCTACAAAATATGCCGACAGCTTCTTGGCAGTCTGAGTGTTTAACGCCTCGGAATAAATATTTAATACAGGCAAGTGACCATCGGGCAAAATAAGCGTCCATTCATGAGGATCATGATAAATTTTCAAGCCATCAATGACATACACTTGTTTACCGATTGCTTCTTCTAATAGTTTCTTCATCACTTGTTCTTGAATTTCTAGCGGACATGAAATATACCGCCAGTTCATATAAGCGTGCGGGACATATTGAATCATTTCAGAAATTTTCCGCTGTTGCACCATAATTAATTCGATCAGCTGGCATAAAGCGTACATGGCATCCAACTGAAATTGAACAGGCCCTAAAAGACTAAGCAAATCACGTTTTTTTGCTTTTGTCCTCATAAATGATTGATTGAGAGATTGAGCAAATGTTTCTAGTGTGGATGAATAGTGTATAGGAATAGGAACGAATGCTACTTTTTTTGTCATGTATACGCTATAAATATAAAGCGACATAATTTCTGAGTCATTTACGCTGCAGCCTTTTTCATCATATAGAGCAAATGTTTCTCCATCTTCTTTAATCTGAATACAAAAAGACAGCTTATTTCGTTTAATTATTCGTTTCGGTTCTTCTGTTTTCTCCCATTTGTTTAAAAATAAAACGTGGACACGAAGACGCTTACATAATAATTCGACAACTTCCTGTATAAACGGCGAACAGATCACGCCAATCCGCATATTGTCTTCTAATAAAGCATGCTGATTAATTGATTTTACTAAAGCATCACAATATTCTCTCCTGATATTTCCTATGCTTGTTTCTTTAAATGAAACAGAAGTCGTTACGCTTGCTTTTTTAGCTTGAAGGTACATCCGCTCAATCTTTTTTTCAATAAGCTGATTAACTAATTGCCCTTTATCATCATATATTTCTAAAAACAGGCTGCTGTTTTTGCTATCCACACCAATATAAATACCAATGCTCGCTTGTGAAGTCATCATGTAATATCGAAATACCGGAAGAGCTTCTTTTTTAATATCATACACAGCTGAATGATTACTTCGTAAAAAAGAAAAGCATTCTTTGCGAAGCTGAGTGGCTTCTCCTTCATCATCGCTTGCTAGACAGAACGACCCTTGATGTTTGCATACAAGTAATAACGCATTGTATAGTCTTTCTCGATCAACAGATGAATGTACATACAAGCGACCGTTTTTGAAGATAGAAACATCTGGCTTTACAGAAAGTTGGGGTAGCACTTGATTTTCAGCTACTGTATCTTGGACATACGTAGTCATTGCTTGAACATTTACATAGGGACCTATCGTAGCGTTGTATAAAAACGATTCTGCCCCCACCGTTACGTTTTGAAGCAAAATCGTTTTATCGATTGCAGCATGTGCTTCTATGATGCTATTGGTTCCAATAATCGTGTAAGGACCAATTGAAGCACCTTTTTTAATCACCACATTTTCTCCTACGTAAACCGGATCGTAAACAGTCACCCCTTCTTCTATGAGCGCGTCATCTGAGATAATACTTTCCTGTCTATTGCCAAACCACTTGCTCCACAAATCATAGTGTGCTTGACGATAATGGTGGATTTGCCCAATATCAATCCAATAATCTTCCGTTACAAAACTGCACACAGTATGATTATATTCCAAAAGAAGCGGGATAATGTCAAAGCTAAAATCTGTAGGACCATAAGAATTCACGTAATTAAAAACGGATTTTTTGATCACATACACTCCCGTATTAATCAATCGGCTATTGGCCTGTTCGTAGGTCGGTTTCTCTACAAACTCGGTGACTCGATGCCCTTCATCTATCGTCACCACTCCATAACCCCGCACGTCGTTTACTTCTTTTGTAACAATGGTCATTTCGCTTTTTTGTTCATAATGAAAATGAATAACGTCTTGAAGATTAATTTCTGTTAAGGCATCTCCACTAATAATAATACAGTCTTCCTCAATAAAGGCCTCTGCTCGCTTAATTCCGCCCGCCGTTCCAAGAGGCTCTTTTTCGATAAAATAAGTAAGCGTCACTCCCCACTGAGAGCCATCCCCAAAGTATTCAATAATTTGTTCATGCCTATACTGCAGCGTAATCCCAATCTCTGTAATTCCATGTTTCTTAAGCAGCTCAATGCTATATTCCATCACAGGTTTATCGTAAAGCGGCAGCATAGGCTTTGGAATCGTATAGGTCAAGGGCTGCAGTCTTGTTCCTTTACCGCCAGCAAGTATAATGGCTTTCAATTTTTTGCCTCCCTCCTTTTTTTATCCTGGCAAATGTGATGTTGAAACAGCTTACTTGTATCAATAGCGATTTTTTCCCAGCTAAACATAGTTGTTGCTTTTCTATACCCATTTTCGCTGATTTTCGCAGCCGTTTTTTCATTTTTTAACAAAAATTCAATACAGTTAATTAATTCGAGCGTATCTCCTCGGGCAAACGTCAGGCCCGTGTCGAAATGTGAAACAATATCGCTTAGACCTCCTGTATCGGCAACGATAGTTGGCTTCTTGGCTACCATCCCCTCTAAAGCCACAATTCCAAAAGGTTCATATAGACTTGGAAAAACAACCATTTTGCAAGCTTGAAGAAGCTGATTTCGTTCGTTATCGGTAATGTATCCAATAAAATACACGTATTTGTCCAATTGCTTTTCACTTACCTGTGTTCGAAACTCATGAAGTAAAGGTCCTTTTCCCGCCACAACGAATTGAACATCTATTTGTTTTTTCTTAAATAGTTCCGCTGCTTCAATAAATAGCTGAAATCCTTTTTCATATACAATTCGTCCAATTGAAAAAATAATAGGGGCCTTTCTAAAATTATATTTCTTTTGTAAACTTTCTTTTAACCGCTCATTTACTGCGTCGACTACCAGCTGCTTGTCAATTCCATTTGGAAATATAGCAATTTTATCTTGTTCTACGTGAAATAAAGTGATTAATTCTTTCTTCATATAGTCACTGCAGACAATAATTGAGCTTGATTGTCGAATCAGCTCCTCTTCTTGCAAGTGAATTTTCTGCTGCATGTCATTATGAATACCATTATTGCGCCCATGTTCTGTCGCATGAATGGTCGTAATTAGCGGTCTATCCGTTTTATCCGCTAAACATTTTGCAGCGGAGGCAACAAGCCAGTCATGAGCATGAATAACGTCAAAAGACAGCTTGTAGCCTAATTGCAGTCCTCTAAGAGCCATAGCCACGTTCAAACTGTTTACCCATGTCAAAAAATCCGGATGATGAGGCTGCAGGCTTTTAACTCGGTAAACATGAACACCGTATAACCGCTCATATTCCGGCAGCCCCTCTACATATGTTGTTAATACACTAACGTGATGGCCCGCCTTTGCTAACGCTCTGGATAAATCAAATACATGTCGTGCAAGTCCTCCGATAACTAGAGGAGGGAATTCCCATGCAAGCATTAAAATGGAGAGACCGCCTTTATATTGATTTACTGATAAAGCTGCCGGCTCTATCTCTTTTGTAGGGTATAAAAAAGAACTGACTGAAAGAAAACTGTTTTCGCTATCCATCCTTGGATTCTTTTCGTGACAAAGAAAATCAAATAGTTTTACTTGCCTTTCGTATTCATCTCTGACTTTTTCAAAGTTATAAAGCCAATCGCTGCTGCTTAAAAGAAGCCACTGTCGGTAGATAGCATTCACCACGCTAGGATGTTTAGAATCGATAACATCTAGCATTGCCTCTGACTTCTGTACAGTTGAAATAAACAATTGATTGTTCTGACTGACAAATTCGGCGCTTTTTGTTGCACCGTAGAGTGCAAGAGTTTCGTTTTGGTGAAACTGTATATCCCTCGCGTAGTCTAAAGGATATTGAAATGTACCCCTTGCTGCTTGCATTCGCTGAAAGCCAAGCGTGTCCTTAGCTTTCAAATCCAAAACAGCGCTCGCTTTATTCATGGTTCCTTCCTCAATTTGTTTTCCTTGCTTAGGATATGGAAACAAGATAATGCCAGCAGGCGACTTTTTTAGTTCATCTGTTGATGACTTCACAAAGGTATAGCGTATTTCATGAGATTTTAGGAGCATATCTACTTGATGAGTATATTCTCCTTGCTGTATAAAAAAACCGACGGGCTTTTTTTCAAAAAACTGTTGAAAAACACGTATTGCTTCTGTAATTTGGAGATTTAATGTTTGTTCGGTTTTAAGGATGGAAACGAACGCGTTCGTTACGGTAGTAGGAATACATTCCATCATGTCATGTTGAAAGAAATATTTGCAGGCTGAGAACAAGCTCCCTTTCCACTTTTTTAAAAAAGTGAGTGCTCTCTGATGCTGCCGGCTTGAAAACTGGTGTAAATACCGCGCGTAACGAGTGTTAAACGCCTCGTCGTTTAATGCGTTCAAAAATACACAAGACATCACAGCTGTTGCACCTATCAATTTCTTAGACTCAATTTGATCTAAAAAAGGGATGAACTCGTTCGTTACTTGTTCAAACAGCGGATACTCGCTCTCTGCTTGAAATACATGTAGCAAGGGATAATGCATATAAGTTAAAAGAATACAGTCATCACTATTCATATTGCTTTTTCACCTGCTCCAAGTCATTTGAATATAAGGAATATGTGCTAAATTCATTTTGAACACCCTGGTGAACTTTTACAGGTTCGTACATCCAGCTCAACGAAGTTACATTCACTTGTTCATGTTGTTCTTTCATCAAATAAACCGGATTCGAACGAAGAAGGGAAAAAAAACTTCCTTCTTTATCTTGAATGCCAATATCTATTACATACGTGCGCTCACTTTCCAAGCTGTTCATAAACATGAAGTCTTGCTTAGGAGTAAGGCCTTTCATATAATAGCGGTTTGATTCATGCCCGTTAAAATGAAGACCTGTTATATCATACGTACACATAGCTAGATTCAATTCTTCCCATCGTGTCGAAAACATACTTTCTACCATCTCTCGAATATGCTCAGAAAACGACCAATGAACATAAATACGAGATGAGTCAAGCTGAGTAGCTATACACACATTTAAGTTTTGAATAAGATTAGCAGCCACTGTTTTATCACTTCGTTTCTTAGAATGTTTTTTCTACATATAAATGCCGTATAAACTTATTAACATCTTACCATTCAGAAAAAGTTGCCACAATAAACGCAATTTGTCGATTTGTGTTAAAAATTCAGGTTAACGTAGTAATTATAATTTACTAACAAAAAAACCTCTTCGCTTATTAGAAGAGGTTTTTCTACTATTCGTTTAAGTCGTAGCGTTTGCCTTTTACAAGGTAAAATACGCTTTCTGCTACGTTAGTGGTATGATCAGCCATACGCTCTAAATAGCGGGCTACAAATAAAAGCTGCGTAATTTGGTTCATAGCCTCCTGCTTTTCTTTAGCAAGACTTAAAAGTTCTTTGATTGTTATTCCGTAAAGCTCATCCACTTGATCGTCCATTTCCGCTACTTTTTTAGCCAGCACAAGATCTTCCTCGTGATAAGCTTTTAACGAAAGGCTCAACATTTCAATCGAAATATCGTGCATTTTCTTTACATGTTCTAACGGCTTAATTAATTCTTCGTTTCCAATTCGTATAGCTGATTTTGCTACGTTAACCGCAAAATCTGCCATACGCTCAACATCCGAAGCAATTTTAATTGCCACAATGATACGTCTTAAATCGATAGCCACGGGCTGCTGCTTTGCAATCAGTAAGATAGCTAGGTCATTAATTTCTTCTTCTAAGTCATCTACGTATGAATCGCCGTCGATAATTTCTAGCGCCAGCTCAACATTGCTTGTTTGCAACGCTTCAATTGATTTTGATAGCGCCTCATGCGTTAAACGCCCTATTTCTAATAATTTTTCACGTAATATCTTTAAATCACCATGAAACTTTTCGCGTACAACCACTCATCCCATCTCCTTGTATGTCTTAACCGAAACGACCTGTAATATAATCTTCTGTGCGTTTATCAGATGGCATTGAGAAGATTTTATCTGTTTCTGCGTACTCTACCACTTCTCCATTTAAGAAAAATGCTGTTTTATCTGAAATACGTGCCGCTTGCTGCATATTATGTGTAACAATAATAATGCTGAAGTCTTTCTTTAATTCTTGTACTAACTCTTCTACTTTTAATGTTGAAATTGGATCGAGTGCAGAAGTAGGCTCATCCATTAAAATAACGTCGGGTTCAATAGCCAAGCAGCGCGCAATACAGATACGCTGCTGTTGTCCACCTGACAACCCATTCGCATTTTGATTCAAACGATCTTTAACTTCGTCCCAAATAGCTGCTCCTCGTAAACTTTTTTCAACAATTTCATCTAGTTTTTTCTTATTGCGAACGCCATGAATTCTTGGGCCGTAGGCAATATTATCATAAATAGATTTTGGGAACGGATTTGGCTTTTGGAAAACCATTCCTACTTGCGTGCGCAGCTCTTCCACGTGGTACGATTTATCAAAAATATTTTTCCCTCTATACTCAATTTCACCTGATGTACGGACAATTGGAGTCATTTCTACCATACGATTTAACGTTTTAATATATGTTGATTTTCCGCAGCCTGATGGACCGATGATCGCGGTAACTTCGTTAGCATGAATGTCTAAATCAATATTTTTTAAGGCATGTGTGTTGCCATACCATAAATTCAAACCTTTTGTTTTATATACAATTTCTTTTGTTTGCGGAGTATCTACTTTTTCTTTGTTAGTCAATTCCATTGTTATTGCCATTGGATAATCCTCCTTCATCGTCTTTAACCGTTTTGAGCACAATAAAAGTCTCTCTATGTCTATTTAATATCTATTGTTTACTATCAGTGTAAATAAATACGAGAAGCCGAAACGCTTCCCCTTATTTTGATCATTTCTATTAACCCTTACACTTACAGAATAATAGCCGACTATTAATTGTGTTTTAACTCAATGTAAAGCTTTTGTAAACGAAGGTCTATCTGCGTGTTTTTTAGGTAAAAAACTAGTTCTTACGACCCTTAAATTCAATAAAAAACCATATATGTAAAGATTTTTAACAAAAAAAGAAGAGGTAGAGACATAACTAAATTAATTCAATCTAAAGGTGGGTGGATTGGATTAATAAGCCAGTATGAATTACTTCCGATACCGCTGTTGATTTTCGTTTCACGGACAGCCGGTGAGCCTCCTCGTCGCTTCGCTTTCCCTGCAGAAGTCTTCACCTTGCCCTCCAATCAATCGCTAAAAGGGCCTACCTACACGAAATCTACGTTCACTCTACCAATAAAAAAATCCGAACGAAGCTGATTCTTAATCAACTTCGTTCGGATCTTACTTTAACTAATATGCTTTTATTCCAGCCTCTTTAATTGGCGTCGTTTGCAATGACAGCCTGTTGATTCTCTTCTTGGTCTTTTACTTCTTGTTCACCTTTTTTCTTTAAATCAAAATACGTATCCAGCGCAGAACGAGCAAGCTCTTTTGTAATGGTATTTGGTGCACTTGGCACAAATGCCGATGGTACCACTACAGCTACTGCAATTTCAGGATCATTCGCCGGAGCAAAGGCCACAAAGTTTGAATTATTAACTTTAATCGGATCCCCTCCGCTTGGGTTTTTCTCATAGGCTTGTGCCGTTCCTGATTTACCAGCAGGATTATAGTTCGCTGTATGGAAAGCTGCATACCCTGTACCGCCTTGTTCTTGAGTAACGCGCTTAAAGCCACTTTGAACATCTTTAATGTATTCTTCTTTCATCGTGATACGATTTAACACATCAGGTTCAAATGAATGCTGCGTACCGCCAATTTCATCGGTTTTAATCGTTGGTTTTCGGATTTCTTTTACTAGCTGCGGCTTAATGCGATACCCTCCATTAGCTATTGCAGAAGTATATTGAACAAGCTGCAGCGGCGTGTACGTATCATACTGACCAATTCCTAAATCAAGCGCCGTACCTGGAACATCGCTTCCGCCTTGGACACCTGTTGATTCGTTATCAAGGTTTATGCCTGTTGATACGCCTAAGCCGAACTGACTGTAGTAAGAACGCAGTTCGCTGAATGTATCAGGTTTAATCGGTAAAGTCATGTTTTTATGATACTGTAACCCAGCCATAGCCATTACCGTTTTAAACATAAATACGTTGGATGAATATTTTAACGCAGATGAATACGTTAAGGGTCCTAGCCCTTCAGCCTCAGCTGATTTTTTAACCGGTGTTCCTTTAATTTTTAACGGTTCATCAACGAACACTGTGTTTGGCTTAATAGCTCCTGAATCTAAGCCGGCTAAAACCGTTGCTCCTTTTACAACAGAGCCCATTGTATAAGATGTTGAAATATTTCCTAATGCAAAATCTTCTATTTTAGGCGCTCCAGTCTTCTTATCAATGGTGTATTTTTTACCTGCCATTGTTAAAATTTCTCCTGTGTGAGGATCCATCATAATAACAAAAGCACGGTCTAAAAATTGCGTTCCTTTCATTTGCTTTTTGGCTAAAAGCTGGTCGGTAATTTGTTTTTCTACCGCTTTTTGAAGCTCCATATCAATAGTTAAAACCAAATCACTGCCGCGTTCACCTTTAGACACTTGAATTGTATCAAGGAGATTTCCTTTTTTATCTGTTACATATTGGACTTTTTCTTTTTGACCGCTGAGCTGAGCTTCGTATTGCTTCTCTAAATAGCTCGTCCCAACTTGGTCATTTCGGCTATAGCCTCTTGACAAGTAATACTGTACTTTATCTTTAGGCAGTCCTTCGTTGGCAGATGATACATTTCCAAGCAAAGTGCGAAGAGTACTGTTTTCTGGGTATGAGCGATCCCAATACGTTGTTGTATCAACACCTGGAAGTTCATCTAAGTGCTCACTTACAACGGCATACTCTTCATTTGTCACACCGCTCTTAACAATTTGCGGGGTGTTAGAGTAACCTGCCTCCATTTGGCGCTTAATAGCGAGAACTTCTAAATCACTCTTTAGACTTTCTAAATCTTTTTTAGAGATGCGGTCTAACTGACGTTGATACAGTTCGTCATCAGTCATTTCACCATCTTGAACTTTTTTGCGATCAGCTTGCGTAATTTTCTGTTCCGCTTCTTTAGGGTGAAGCATAATCCAATAATCCTTCATATCGCGTTCTGTAATTTTTACCACATTTTTAGCATCTTTATTCTTTTTATTTTCCGGAATATCAATCACATTTGTGGTGTAAGGAACATCGATCATAGTGGCTAACTTTTTAGCGATGCGCAGCCTTTCTTCAGCTGTATTTCCTTGAAAACGAGTATATGTAATTGTATTTAAAGAGGTATTATCTACAATTACGCGGTTATAACGATCGTACATTTTCCCTCGAGGAACAGGCGTACTGACCGTAACGTCCTGTGTTTTTTCGACTTCTCGTTCGTAATTCTCACCGTATACAATTTGAACAAGTCCCAACCGCAAAATTAATACGGAAAATAGGGCAAATACGGTCAAGAAAAGTAAGTTCACACGAAAAGGCACGTGACTTTTTCTTCTTTTTTTCTTTTTCATACCAACACCTACACTTTATAAAACATATATACCATAACACCATAAAATCAGCTATTTAGCAAATAAATAGACACCTGGCAGGTGCCTATTTACACAACGTATTTATTCTAAAAGAAAAGCGAAGCATTTTCCATAGTACAAATGAAGGAACTCACAATACTCTAAGCTGGAGACTCTCCGTCTCCTTCATTTAATACCGGAGGAGTAACAGTCGTTTCTTTTTTGTGCAGAGGCTGTGAGATATGTCTCACACAAAAATAAATGATCGTATGCCCTGCTCCAACAATAGCTAATAAAATGGGAATACTTTTTGCTTCATCAAAAAATAGTACAGCTATTAAAAATAAAGATATGGAAGCGACGCGTCCAATATTCAGAAATACTTCTCTGACAACAATGTATTCAATTCTTTTTGAAACAACGTCTTTTGCTCGCCCAATCACATCGTACGTTAGAGAAATGAATGGAACCAACAAAATAGGATAAGCAATGGCAATACAAACAGCATATATAATTAACTTTGGATACGATAAGTTAAAGATAAGCAAAAAGACTGCTCCATAGAGAAGGAGGCCCCCTGCGAAGATAAATCGAAGGCGATTTTTTTGCTTAATAAACCTTGAGGCAACATAGTATCCTACAAACGCAACTGCTGAATTCACCAGTCCATATGTTCCTAAAGCTAGTTCACTTCCCGTCGTAATAAATACCATGACGGATACAACAAAAATGAACGTACCTTCACGCAACCCTTGAAAGAAATGAGCCTGCAATATTCGATTCCAGTCTTTATTGACTTTTCGTTCAGCCCATACTTCTTTAAATTTGTATACTCCTTCCGCTGCGCGTCTTGTAATAAAAAAACTAAGCACAACGGCACCGATAAACAATAGCAGCGATACACCAAACACAATTTTATACCCAAGTGATTCATACAAAGCGGAAATAACAAAGCCCGCTCCTAAAGGACCAATCATCCCTGCAAAAGAGTTTAAGATCCCTAAAAATCCGTTAAAAAAGTCTCTTGTATCAGGTTCTGTAATTTCAAAAGTTAGCACATTAAAAGCTAGCCAATAAAAGCCGTATCCTATACCCAGAAGTCCACCAAGCAATACTAAATACTGGGCTGCGTTAGCTCCACTGATTAATACAGCGATATAAAAAACAGCTAAAAAAGATACACCTAATCTTAAAACCACAACCCGGTCAATTCGTTTGGCCCATTTACCTGCTAAAATAAACGTAAGCGGCTGAAGCACCACTACCGCTAAATTATAAATAGCGAGATCCGAAAATTCGCCTGATTGTTTCCACAGATAAATGTTAACAAACGAATTGGAAATTGAAATAGCCAAGGCATAAAGACCGCCTATAATTAAAAGCAAAAGTAAATCTTTACTAACTTCTACATCTCCAACTACTTTTTTTAATAAAGGCATATCAAAAAACTCCTTTTCTCTTCTACACCTAGTGTGTGAAAAAGAAAAGGAGATATGTAAAAGAATTGGAAAACAAAAAAGCCAGTAAAGGTAATAATTACTTTACTGGCTCTTAAATACGTCTTCAGCTTATTTTGCAGCGTCGTAACGTTTAGCAACTTCGTCCCATTTTACAACATTAAAGAATGCTGAAATGTAATCTGGACGGCGGTTTTGGTAATTTAGGTAGTAAGCGTGCTCCCAAACGTCTAGACCAAGAATTGGCGTTTTGCCTTCCATTAATGGGCTATCTTGGTTTGGTGTGCTTGTTACTTCTAATTCGCCGTTGTTTACAACTAACCAAGCCCAGCCAGAACCGAAGCGAGTTTTAGCTGCATTTGCAAATTCTTCTTTGAATTGATCAAAGCTGCCGAATTTGCTAGCGATAGCGTCTGCTAATTCACCAGTTGGAGCACCGCCGCCGTTAGGGCAAAGGATTGTCCAAAATAATGAGTGGTTCGCATGACCGCCACCGTTATTGCGTACTGCTGTACGGATATCTTCAGGAATAGCATCTAAGTTTGAAATTAACTCTTCAATACTTTTGCTTTCTAAATCCGCTTTGCCTTCAACAGCAGCGTTTAGATTTGTAACATATGTGTTGTGATGTTTTGTGTGGTGAATATTCATTGTTTCTTTGTCGATATGTGGTTCCAGTGCATCGTATGCATAAGGTAGTTCTGGTAATTTGTAAGCCATGAATAATTCCTCCTTCAAAATATGTAAGCATTTTGGCGCAAAAGCACCATATACGTTTAGATTAGCAAATTTACCCTACTGTTTCAAATAAAAAGTTCCTAATCCATGATTTATATTTACCTAATTCCCATTCGCTATTCTTTTAAACATAAAAAAAGCTTCTTTTTCTCAAAAGAAGCTTTGAATAGACAATAGTATGGCGGAGGAAGAGGGATTCGAACCCCCGCGGGCTTTAACACCCCTGTCGGTTTTCAAGACCGATCCCTTCAGCCGGACTTGGGTATTCCTCCAACCCTATAAATGGTGGACCCTGCAGGACTCGAACCTGCGACCGGACGGTTATGAGCCGTCTGCTCTAACCAGCTGAGCTAAGGGTCCACATGGCTCCACAGGTAGGACTCGAACCTACGACCGATCGGTTAACAGCCGATAGCTCTACCACTGAGCTACTGTGGAACAATATGAATTATGTATGTCACAAACGCAAATTGGAAAATAGCGGCGGAGGGGATCGAACCCCCGACCTCACGGGTATGAACCGTACGCTCTAGCCAGCTGAGCTACACCGCCATGGCTCCACAGGTAGGACTCGAACCTACGACCGATCGGTTAACAGCCGATAGCTCTACCACTGAGCTACTGTGGAACAATATAACATTTACTAGCGACATTAAAAATTTAACATGTTTCTAGCCTAAAGTCAATATATTATTTTAAAACAGCGTATAAAAAATAGGCAATCATCAGCAGTTGAATAAATCCTTTTGAAATAGCGCCACTAAAAAAGCCAATAACCGAACCTACTCCAATTTTTACTGCGTTGCTAATTGTGGTCCGATGAACAATCAGTTCTCCTACAATCGCTCCGATAAATGGCCCTAAAATAATTCCAAATCCCGGAATGACAAACGGACCCACAAGCAGCCCAACTGTACTTCCCCAAACACCTGCTTTAGTGCCTCCGAATTTTTTCACACCAATAATATTAGCTATATAGTCTGCTAAAAAAAGTGCGACAACTAACAATCCTTGTATCACCCAAAATAACCAGCTATAGGAGCTAAAATCATAAAATAAACCGTATATAACAAATCCCAGAGCTACAAATAGCACGCTTGGGATGATGGGATAAACCAACCCAACAAACGATACAACAAAGCTAATGATAATTAATGCCCAACATAAAATAGCCATGCCCGCACCTATCCTTTTTATTATTACTATTTATCATACAATAACCACTCCCATAAAGAAAGACCTTGCACGACGAGTCCTTCCTTTATTTTACTTTCGAATACGATTTTTGAGTGTACCTCTGCAATATTAACAGCACGGTCCTCAAGCTGCCCGTAATATCCCCCAAAAACAATGACAGGGAAACCTGTACATATACGCATAAGATGTGCTTGTGACAAAACGCTCCACCGCATCATTGTAATTGGTAACGGTTTCTAAAATCTATTGTAAACCTTAAATTTTCGCTATAAAATAAGATATAACCAGAATCTTCAATAAGAGGAGGCTTTACAATGAGCATGCTGAAAAAGATGGCATGGAGTTTTACTTCCTTCAAAAAAATAAGGTCGCTTCGCTTTGAGCATACGAATAAAACAATTGGCTTTGTGCTGTTTTTAACATTTATTTCTTTGCTGCCTACATTTTTCTTTATGACTTTGACGATTGTAAATGGCTATCATATCGCTACTACAGATCTTCCGAAATCTGTTTCTTCTTTTTCTATTTCAAACTCACAGCTTACGTCAAGTCAACCTTTCACAAAAAAAGTAAATGGTACCGCTTTTATCTTAAACCCCTCACAGTCTATTGAACGGTTTCATTCCCCTGCTCATGCCATTGGTTTTTTAAAGGATGGAATTTACATCACGACTAATTCACAAACACAAACGTATTCATATGAGTTGCTAAACTGGCATCATAAAGATAAAAATGAACTGCTAAACTTGCTGCACGAACAAAAATTTTCTTTATACATACTTGTCCCTATCGCTATGCTTTTACTGTACGTATTAACATCTGGACTAAACTTCCTTTCTATTACCTGCCTTGCTTATCTTGGGAAACTGATTGGACTCATTACTAAAAAGCAGCTTCCTTTCAAGCAGCTATGGGCACTGAGCGCTTATAGTACAGTAGCCTTCACGCTGCTGTATACGCTTTTTGAAGCTTTTTCTTTGTCTCTAGCACTACATAGCTCTCTTTACTGGATAGGAACATTCTTCATTTACTTGTTGCTCGTCACAAGGGTTCCTATAAGAAAAAAAGTAAAAACTAATAAAGATGCTGGGACAAACGTATCTTAGTTGAAGGAACATCCAAACGAGGAATCTAGATTCTTGATAGAGAATCCACCTCTTTTGGATTTTTTTATTGATATGGTGAACGCAGGTTTCATGTATGCGGCTGCTTCTAGCTGGTGATTGGAGTGATGTAGTTAAGTCTCAGCCTCTTTATTTCGGTACAACTTTTCTTCTTCCCATTGCACAAGGAAGAATTTTCAACTGATACAAAACCCACAAACCTCCTGCTGTAAGCAGAATAAAGCTATAAACAAACATCAGCCTTTCAGTGTGCATCCACACTTCAAAAACAACAGGTCCCAACGCTACTCCTAAAAATCTCACCGTTCCATAAATGGATACAATAAACCCTCTTTCTTCGTCTGAAGCCGCTGAAGTAATCATCATATTAATACACGGAAGAACAAATCCTAAGCCGCCAAAGGCGACTGTCAAACAAAACATCAGCACAGGAAGCGTATAAATAATCGTTAATACTCCAAACATCAGGAATAAAAGAGTTATCCCTACTATCATTAATTTTTTCATGAGCTCTACATCTGTTTTGATGCGTTGACCCGTCCAATAAGAAACGAGCGTCATCGCACCAAGAGGAAATAAAAAAGCGGTTCCTTTAAAAAAACCGTCTATATGATACGTTTCCTCTATTAGAAAAGATAAGTAATATAAAATGCCAAATAATAAAAATAACCCCAATCCCCCCACAAAGAATAAAGGAAAAAGCGATTTTCTTTTATCATAGACAATCCCAATGGCTCTCTTTAAATATTCTTGAACAGATACTAAATCCGAGCCTGTTTTCCCTTCTCTCACATACATCACTATACCTACTAAAGCAGCACCTGCAGCTAAAGGATAGACAAAAAATGCGGCATACCATACGACGAGTGCTGCCGATGCTCCAATTATCGGCGCAACCACTTTTCCAACTCCATTATACACTTCTAAAATCCCGAGGACTTTTGCTCTTTTTTCCCCTGTAAATACATCTCCAGTTAATGCCATTGCCAACGTTGTAGTACCTGCAGCTCCAATCCCTTGAATGACTCTGCCTGCCATCAACACAGCAAAGCTTCCAGAAGAGAATAAAGCACTACCAGCAGCGATGACACTGCCTATTATCATCATGACGAGTGAATATATGATTAACTTTTTACGCCCATACCGGTCTGATAAAATTCCTACAGCAGGAATACACAATGCGGCTGGAATCGAAAATGCACTCAGTATCAAACTGGTTTGAACTCCGCTTAAGTGAAGTGACTTTTGAATGCTTGGCAGCAGAGGAATGAGCATGGAATTTCCCAGCACCATGATTAAAGGCAATAAGCCTAATGAAACAATCATTAATTTTCCTTTCAATTTTCGTTCTCCAATCATATTTAAGTAAGACAAGCATAGGCTTTACACATAAGCAAAAGAATGAAGGAGGAGCATAATGAAAAAGCTATGTGCATTAGCCGCTTTCGCTTTTATCGGATATATTTGTCACTACGACATTAAATACGGGACCATTCCCACTGCTACTGAAGCAGTTCAAGTCAGCAAAGCGCAGCCTGCAGAAACAAAAGCCGCCAGCTCTTCTTCCACCTATACAAAAATAAAAATTAAGCCAGGCGATACAGTTTTATCCGTCATTGAGGAGCTTACAAAAAAATCGATACCGGTTTCTATGAACCAAATGATTACAGACTTCAAAAAGTTAAATAACGGTACAGCGCCTGAGGATATTCAAATTGGAAAAACGTATAAGTTCCCTATTTACAAGTAATGACAGCATTCTTCTTGTCAAGATGGGATAGTCATTGTTAAAATAGCTAAGGTAGTACTTTCTACTAGTTATTTTGTTCATAAAGAGTTATTCTATTAATGAATTCAAATTCTTGATTTCATTTTGAAGGAGAGATTATCACGTGAGTGAAATTATACATCGTACAAAAACACGCCCGGTTAAAGTTGGAGATTTAACAATCGGAGGCAGCAACGAGTTAGTTATTCAAAGTATGACAACCACTAAGACACATGATGTTGAAGCAACGGTTGCAGAAATTAAACGTTTAGAAGAAGCAGGATGCCAAGTTGTTCGTGTTGCTTGTCCAGACGAGCGCGCAGCAGATGCAATCCCTGAAATTAAAAAACGCATTAACATTCCATTAGTTGTGGATATTCATTTTGACTATCGCTTAGCATTAAAAGCTATTGAAGGCGGAGCGGATAAAATCCGTATCAACCCTGGTAATATCGGTCGCCGTGAAAAAGTGGAAGCTGTTGTAAATGCTGCAAAAGCTAAAAATATTCCAATTCGTATTGGAGTTAACGCTGGTTCACTTGAAAAACGTATTTTAGATAAATACGGCTATCCGACAGCAGATGGCATGGTAGAAAGTGCACTTCATCACATTAAAATTTTAGAAGACCTTGATTTCCATGACATCATCGTTTCAATGAAAGCATCGGATGTTAACTTGGCAATTGAAGCTTATGAAAAAGCTGCTCAAGCATTTGACTACCCTCTTCACTTAGGAATTACAGAATCGGGTACATTATTTGCAGGAACTGTAAAAAGTGCAGCAGGTCTTGGCGCTATTTTATCTAAAGGAATCGGAAATACATTACGTATTTCTTTAAGTGCGGATCCTGTAGAAGAAGTAAAGGTTGCGCGCGAATTGCTAAAATCATTCGGTTTAGCTTCCAATGCGGCAACTCTTATTTCTTGCCCAACTTGCGGACGTATTGAAATTGATTTAATTAGCATTGCTAATGAAGTTGAAGAGTATATTTCAACTGTAAAAGCACCGATTAAAGTAGCGGTACTTGGCTGCGCTGTAAACGGTCCTGGTGAAGCTCGTGAAGCTGATATCGGGATTGCAGGAGCACGCGGTGAAGGTCTACTATTCCGCAAAGGCGAAATCGTACGCAAAGTTCCTGAAGAAACAATGGTTGAGGAACTAAAAAAAGAAATTGATAAAATTGCTGCTGAATATCACGCAAAGCAAGAAGCTGAAAAAGCTGCAGCTAAATCATAACTAAAAAAAGCGAGGCGCATATGCGCCTCGCTTTTTTTATGAAAAGAACGGTAATATAAACGTACCGACAATAATCGATACAACTCCGATCCCTATTGCCCATGCTCCTAGCGTAAGTGCTCCTTTTCTGCGTGCGATAAACCCTAGAATAATCCCAGCGGCACCAAGAATAATTGGTAAAAAGAATAGTGAAAGAATCGAAAGCACGAGTGCGAAACGACCGTATCCCGTTCCTTCTCCTCGTCCAGCGACTTCATGATTGCGATTGCGATCAATATCTATAACTTCACGCTCTGCATGAGGCTCTCCTACTCGGTAAGGAACGCCCACTTCAGCTGCAGTTTCTTCCATGAAATCAGCTTCATATACATCTTTTCTACGCCTTTGTTCTTCATTCTCCATGCTTAATCCCTCGCTTTCGTAAATAAGGAGCATTTATAGTATCTGAATGCGGGGAAAAATTATAAGTGTTAATCTTATACAGCCGCTCGCTCCCTTATAAGAAATAGGTACAGACGCAATCACCAGGCCGTGCAGTGATCATTACGTTTTGCTAAAGGCGTATAAAAAGTATTACTGTTTCTCTTTAGGCTTTATGTTACACTAGACAAGAATAATCAAGCACCTGAGTAGAATAAACGTATTAAAGGAGTGCACGTAGTTGACGAAAAAGTTTGGAATTGACATTGATGGAACTGTTACTTCTCCTGAAACTTTTGTTCCTCATTTAAATAAAGCCTTTAACTTAAATTTAACACTTGAAGACATTACAGAATATGATTTCAGCCCTTTTGTAAATGTATCACCTGCTGAACTCGGGAAATGGTTTAAAGCAAATGAACGCTCTATTTACGAAACCTCTCCACTTGCAGACGATGCAAAAGCGGTTTTGCAAAAATGGCATCAAAAGCACGAATTATTCTTTATTAGTGCAAGGCACGATAAGCTATTGGACGTCACGGAAGAATGGTTTCAAAAAAATGAACTATCGTTTCATCACATTGAGTTAGTGGGTTCTCATTTTAAAGTTGAGACAGCAAAACGATATGATGTTGATATCTTTTTTGAAGACAAACATGATAATGCTTGTGAAATCAGTGAAGAATGCAATATCCCTGTTATCTTATTTGATACTCCTTATAATCGCTTACCTGTTCCAAAAGGAGTGGTTCGCGTATACAATTGGCTAGAAGCAGATCAGTGGGTAGCCAGCTGGTTAAAAGAACAGCAAAAATAAAAAAGAGAGGTGCATAACGCCCTCTCTTTTTTATTGATTACATTCTATACATTGACCGTAAATTTCAAATTTATGGCCTGTAATATTGTACCCACGCAAATCCTCGTCTACATACTCCATCGGACAAGCTTCAATTTCTTTTGTTTTTCCACAATCTAAACAAATGAAGTGGTGATGATGATGGGCGGTCGCACATTTAAATCGAAAGTGCTTTTCGCTCGAAAGCTCCGTCATTTCAAGTACGCCTAACTCCACAAACAATGATAAATTACGGTAAATTGTATCAAAACTCAGACCAGGATAATCAGGCTTCATGTACTCTAATACATCTTTTGCCGTTAAGTACTTATTTGATTTTGAAAACAGGGCAAGCATTTCTTCACGCTTTCCTGTATGTTTATATCCTTGATCTTTTAATAAATGAATGGCTTCAGTTAAATTCATTTTTGTTTCCCCTTCCGTCCTTTATTAATCATAATAGATATGATTAAAATAACAACAGCAATGACAACAATTGTACCGCCTGGTGCTAAATCCAAGTAGTACGCTGAAAATAATCCGCCTAAAACAGATATTTCGCCAAAAATCACCGAAAGCAGAATCGTTTGTTTAAAGCCTCTAGCTAAGCGAATGCTTGCTGCTACAGGAAGAGTCATAAGAGATGACACTAATAAGATACCAACGATACGCATCGATACAGCAATGACAAGAGCAACCATCACAATAAATAAAAAGTGCATCCACTTCGATTTAATCCCAGAAGCAGAAGCGTGCTCCTCGTCAAAAGATAAAATAAACAATTCTTTATATAAGAAAAAGACAATAGCTATAACAAACACGGCTATGACAACAACTGTCCAAAGATCCGAACGACTCACCGCACTTACGCTTCCAAACAAATAGTTCATTAAATCATTATTAAAACCGTCCGCTAGCGAGATACAAATTGCACTAATCCCAATTCCGCCCGATAAAATAATCGGAATGGCCAGCTCTTGGTAATGCTTGTAGACGCTTCGAAGTTTTTCAATAAAAAGAGCGCCTGTAACGGAAGATACCATCCCTAAATAGACGGGGTTCACTCCTTGCATAAACCCTATTTTCTGACTAAGAAGCAAGCTCGCAGAAATCCCTGCTAGCGTCACGTGACTTAACGCATCTGCAATTAAAGAAAGACGTCTTACTACGATGAATGTGCCCAATAAAGGAGCTAAGACGCCAATAATCATACCGGTTAAAAATGCATTTCGTAAAAACTCAAATTGAAATAAACTGCTTATCATACGTGCTGCCCTCCATGATGATGATCATGGGTTAACACATGAACATTATGACCATAAAACATAGATACGTCATGTTCACAAAGCTGTTCGAATTCTTTAGCATTCCCATGAAAGTGTAGAAATTTATTTAAACAAGCAACGTGGGTTACTTTTTCTGAGACAGTGCCAATATCGTGAGTAACAAGCACAAGCGTAATTCCTTTTTCTTTATTTAACTTTTCGAGAAGCTCATAAAAAGTGTACACATTTTGTGCATCCACTCCGACTGTTGGCTCATCTAAAATTAACAGCTCGGGTTCACTTACAAGCGCGCGCGCAATAAAAATTCGCTGCTGCTGGCCACCGGACAGTTCTCCTATGTTTCGATTTAAAAATTCGCTCATCCCCACTGCTTCTACCGCTTCTTTTACTTTTTGTTTATGAGAAGCATTCATAAAGCGAAACAAACCTAATTTTGAAGTAAGACCCGTGGAAACCACTTCAAAAACGGTAGCAGGAAAGCCGCTGTTGAAACTATTCGCTTTTTGCGATACATATCCAATTTTACTTCGTTCTTTAAACCTTCTCTGATCTTTTCCAAATAAACGAATTGCACCTTGAGATGGTTTTTGCAAACCAAGCAAACATTTGATTAGCGTTGATTTCCCAGAGCCATTTGGACCAACGAGACCCAAAAAAGCTCCTTTTGGAATTGAAAAACTTATATCTTCTAATACATTCACTCCATCATATTGAAATGATAAATGATCAATTTCAATGATATCAGGTGTATTCATATGCGCCTCACCATTCTTTTTTTATATTTCTCCATACAAAAGAGGGCACGGTTTCTATCGTATACTCCGTTACCCATTTACTTTCTCAGAATCATTACGATTTAGTCATTAATGTAGTATACAGGATTGTCTTTTATTTGTAAACTAAGCCGGTTCACTCCTTTGCTTTCTTATCTCCGTAAGTTCATCCGACTCGAAATGTTGTTTTATTACACAATATAGTCACATCTTTCTTTTTTATTCATAAACTGTATATGACGAGGAGGTAATCATATGAAAATTGTACAGCAGATTGTCAATAAGAAAGTAAACAACATTACCCCGAAAGAGCTTTTAAAGTATAGCAAACAATACAACATCCCCATTACAGATCAGCAGGCACACACACTTGTATCCGTCATTAGACAGCAGCCCGTAAATATTTATAACCTTGAAGAGCGCCGAAATTTAATCAAACAAATTGCTCAAGTAACAGATCGTGAAACTGCCAGACGAGTGAACGAATTATTTCAGCAGTTGATGTAAAAGAAGAGGTCATGTCTATAGACATGACCTCTTCTTTTACATATGAAATTACATAAGCTTTTGTTTTAGCTCTGAATCAAAGCTTTGTGCACGAACCATATCAATTTCCAACTGATATGGCGCTTTTTTATTTTTCTTATCTTCTCCTACATAAGGAGTTTCTAGAATTTTAGGAACTTCTGTAAACGCTGGGTGATGAACAATATAATTCAGTGCACCAAATCCGATTTCACCAAATCCAATATTTTCATGGCGGTCTTTTCGAGCACCGCATACATTTTTACTATCATTGATGTGAAGCACTTTAATTCGCTGTATGCCTACGGTTTTGTCAAATTCATTTAATACACCGTCAAAGTCTTGAACGATATCATAACCAGCATCATGTACGTGACATGTATCAAAACAAACAGAGAGCTTTTCATTGTGCGTCACGCCATCAATAATTTGGGCAATTTCTTCAAAACTTCTTCCACACTCTGTTCCTTTTCCAGCCATTGTCTCAAGCGCAATTTGAACTTCTTGATCAGCTGTCAACACTTCGTTTAGACCTTTGATAATTTGCTGAATACCGGCATCTGCTCCAGCGCCCACATGAGCTCCTGGGTGAAGAACAATTTGCTTTGCACCAAGAGCATGGGTGCGCTGAATTTCAGACGTTAAGAAATCTACTCCAAGCTCAAATGTTTCGGGCTTTGTTGTATTTCCTAGATTAATGATATAGGGAGCATGTACAACAATATCTGTCATTCCATGCTCTTTCATATGCAAAAGACCAGCTTCAATATTAAGCTCTTCAATCTTTTTGCGACGAGTATTTTGTGGAGCGCCTGTATAGATCATAAACGTATTTGCTCCGTAAGAAGCTGCCTCTTCACTTGCTCCTAAAAGCATCTTTTTGCCGCTCATTGATACGTGAGAACCAATTTTCAACATTACTTTTTACACCTCTAACCTATTGCGATTAACGATTGTTGCGTCTTTCACTACGCTTTTTCTTTTGCACATACTTTGTAATTTCACGAGCACGTTTTTTCTTGTAGCCAGGCTTTACTTTCTTCGGCTTTTGAATAAAGCGATGTGCCTCTTCTCCCACTTCATCCGCTTTCTTTACACGCTTTTTACGGCGGTTACGGTCATCGATGGAAACCCATTCTTGCTTTTGAAGATCTTTGTTTACAAACTCGATCCCCATTTTCTCCAGCTTATTTACTGCATCTTCATCTTCCACATCGAAGATTGTAGCAGCAATTCCAGAATGACCAGCACGAGCTGTACGTCCTACTCGGTGAATGTAGAAATCTAGATCTGAAGGAAGCTCAAAGTTAATGACGTGTGAAATTCCTTCAATATCAATACCGCGAGCTGCTAAATCTGTCGCTACTACGTATTGAAATTCTAAATTATTAATTTGCTTCATCATTTTCTTACGGTCACGAGGAGATAAGTCTCCGTGAATTCTTCCTACTTTTAATCCTTTAGACAGTAGATCATCTGCTACTTCGTCCGCCATTTTCTTTGTATTTGTAAAGACGATAGCTAAATAAGGATTATAAGAAATAAGCATATCATGCAGGAGCTTAAACTTGTTGCGATGACGCAGTGGAACTAATACATGCTCTAATTTAGCTGCTGCTGCTTGCTTCGGCGAAACATGCGTGAATTTTGGATTTTCCATGTATTTTTTTAAGAATGGCTTTAATTTTTCAGGAATAGTTGCTGAAAAAACAAGCATCTGTAATTTTTCAGGCATATTGCTTGCCAAACGGTCCACATCTTCTAAAAATCCCATATCAAGCATTAAATCAGCTTCGTCTACTACTAACGCCTTTGTTGTATACACAACTAACGCTTTTTCATTTACTAAATCAAACAAACGAGCCGGTGTTCCTACAACAACTTGAGGCTGCTTCTTTAATTTGTCGATTGTACGCTGCTTATCTGTACCGCCGATAAAACATTTTGCTGAAATTTCTTCTCCTTCAGCGCTGTGTTTTGTTAGCTTTAATACTTCTTGATAAATTTGAGAAGCAAGCTCACGAGTTGGAGCGGTGATTACAACTTGTACTTCTTCTTTTTTAGGGTCTACCTTTTCAAGTAAAGGCAATAAATAAGCGTGTGTTTTGCCGGTCCCTGTTTGCGACTGACCAATTACACTTTCCCCTTTTAAAACGGAAGGAATTAAGCGCTCCTGAATCTCTGTAGGCTGATAAAAACCTAATTGTTTAATTGCTTCTATTAAAAATGGTTGAAACTCAAAACGTTCAAAGTTTGTTTTTTCCATAATAGTCTCCTTTTTTACATTCACGTTCATCTTTTAAGGCACAATATATGATTATAATCGATTTTTCCTTCTGTGACTACTTCTCATTCATATTACTAAAACTTATTACCTGTTTCAAAAACATTTTATCGCGAGTTGCATACGATAGTAAAAGAAAATCTACTTTACTAAAGGAGGTGCGTCCTTTGCTACAGCGAAGACCACCATTTCCACCCGGTATGCAAAGAAGAATGATGCCAGGAATGCCAACACAAAACGGCTTTGGGCAACAACCTGGTAACTTTGGCCAATTTAATCCATTACAGCAGTTTCGTAACTTTGCCCAGCAAACAAATGCTCAACAATCATTTTACCCGAATCAGCAAGGCCTGAACCGTGGAGGAGGTAACTTCTTAACTCGCCTATTCCGAAGAGGCGGAAATAGAAACATACCATTTCAACAAGCGGCTGCGGCTGCTCCTCGAGGTTCTTTGTTTTCTGGACTTTCAGGAGCCCAAGGTGCTGCAGGAGCGACTAACTCTTCTTCCCTGCTTGGAGGTTTGCAAGGATTAACGAACCCTGCTAACTTGAGCTCCATGATGGGGAATGTTCAGCGAGTACTAAAAGCAGCGGAAACGATGGGACCTATGATTCAACAATACGGACCTCTTGTCAAAAATGCTCCTTCTCTATGGAAAATCTATCAGGCCTTGCGCTCAAGTGATGACACAGATGAAGTACTCGAAGCAGAAGGAACAGAGGTTTCTGAAACTGATGAAAGTAAAGACAGTAAGGTTTTATCAGCAGGCGCAGAAAGCACGGATTCATCCGATGATGAGCTGGATTTCTTTGAAGAAGAAATTGAACATTCATCCAGAGATCGGGTGTCTAAACCAAAACTTTATATTTGATAAATCTGCTGATTCCTTAAGGAAATACAGTGAGCAAAAAAAGAATATCTTTGTATTCTTCCTTCCTCTTTTATATAATAGAAGCGAGTTGAATTGCTCGTCAGGATTATGATGAGGAGGAAATTGAAATGAAAGTTATTAAAATTGCACCGCGCGGCTATTGTTATGGTGTAGTAGACGCAATGGTCATTGCACGAAACGCCGCTTTAGATAAATCATTGCCTCGACCAATCTATATCTTAGGAATGATTGTTCATAATAAACACGTTACAGATGCGTTTGAAGAGGACGGCATTATCACACTGGACGGTGCTAATCGCCTAGAAATCTTAGACCAAATAAATGAAGGAACCGTTATTTTTACTGCGCACGGAGTATCTCCAGAAGTAAAAGAACGAGCAAAAGAAAAAGGCTTAACAACAATCGATGCTACATGTCCGGATGTTACAAAAACCCATGACCTTATTCGCCAAAAAGAAAAAGAAGGTTATGACGTTATTTATATCGGAAAACGAAATCATCCTGAGCCAGAAGGTGCACTTGGTATCGCGCCAGATATCGTTCATTTAATTGAAAAAGCAGAAGACGTAGCCCATTTAAATATTCAACGTGAAAAAATCATTGTAACAAATCAGACAACAATGAGTCAGTGGGACGTTGCAGAAGTAATGGAAAAGGTAAAAGAAAAATATCCGCACGCTGAAGTTCACAAGGAAATTTGTTTAGCTACACAAGTTCGCCAAGAAGCTGTAGCCGAGCAAGCAGGTGAAGCAGATGTTACAATTGTAGTAGGAGATCCTAAAAGTAACAACTCAAACCGTTTAGCTCAAGTATCAATGGAGATTGCCGGCACTGAGGCATATCGTATCGGTGACATCTCAGAGCTGCAGATCGAATGGTTGATGAACGCGAAAACCGTAGCTGTTACGGCAGGAGCATCTACCCCTACTCCAATCACAAAAGAGGTCATCAATTTTCTAGATCAGTTCGATCCGGAAGATGAAACAACTTGGACACGTGAAAAAAGCGTGCCTCTTTCAAAGATCTTACCAAAAGTTCGAACAAAAAAATCGTCTTAATAGACGCAAAAGAAGGTGTTGACATTCGTCAACACCTTCTTTCTTTGTTACATAAACGTAAATGGGTTTGTGTCTACTTTTGAATCAAATACTTCACACTCAAAGTTTTTCGCATCAAAAAGACTGGTTAATACACGCGTTACACCTTGTCTCATAACTTTTTCAACATGATGACCAGGATCTACAACGTTTAATCCCATTACCATTGCATCATGCGCAACGTGGAAATACAAATCACCTGTTACATAGGCATCTGCTCCGCTAAATTTTGCGTTTGTAATATATTTGTTTCCATCTCCGCCAAGAACAGCTACTTTTTTCACTGTGGCATCCATAGACCCTACTACTCTAACACCATCCACATCCAATACTTGTTTAACATGAGCGGCAAACTGTTTTAACGTCATCTCTTCTTTTAACTTACCAATTCGTCCAAGTCCAAGCGTCTCGCCCGTTTGTTCCACTGGATAAATGTCATAGGCTACTTCTTCGTAAGGATGAGCACTGAGCATGGCACGAATAATTTTATTTTGTTGACCCGCTTCAAAAATAGTTTCAACTTTTGCTTCATTTACACGTTCTAACTCTTCTTTTGAGCCAATGTATGGATTGGCTTCTGAAGAAGGTTTAAACGTGCCTTCCCCTTCAGTTGAAAACGTACAGTCGCTGTAAAGACCCACATGTCCAGCTCCCGCATCACAAATAGCTGTGCGCACTGCTTCAGCATGATTTGAAGGAACAAATACAGCAAGCTTTTTCAGCTGAATAGACGTTGTTGGAACCAGCACTTTTGTCTCTTGTAGCCCCAATGCTTCGGCTAACAGGTCATTTACTCCGCCTTTAGCTATATCTAAGTTTGTATGAGCAGCATATACAGCAATATCATGTTTGATGCATTTCTCTAAAATACGCCCTTCAGGACGATCTGTAACCACTTGTTTTAGAGGTCTAAAAATAGGAGGATGATGAGCAATAATCAAATCCACTTGTTTTTCAATAGCTTCGTCTACGACCGTTTCAAGAACATCTAACGTTACCATTACTTTTTTTACAGGCTTGTTTAACGTTCCAATCTGCAAACCAATTTTATCTCCTTCAACCGCTAAATGCTTGGGAGAAAATGATTCAAATGCTTCAATTACTTGAAATCCGTTAGGGATTTTACTCATTTTAACGCCTCCTCAATTAATGAGATGTCTTGGGTAAGTTTTTGAAGTTTTGCTTTGCTTTCCTCGGACTGAGCCAGCTCCATTTGGCTGACAATTTGTTTAAGATGATTTAGTTCATGCGTCCACTTTGTCATAAAAGCAGAAGAGCGCTTTTCTTTTAAAATAGGGCCCATTAACACACCGGCTTCCACTTCACCGTTATAAGGAGCTAAGGCGTTTCCAGGTTCAGCGACGATGACTTCATACATACGACCGTCTTCTTCGATGATTTTTTCATCAATGATTTCCCAGCTGTGTTCAATCAGCCAGCTGCGAATATGATGTGAACCAATATTCGGCTGAAGTACAAGCCTTTTTACTCCTTCTAACTTTGCTTTTCCTTCTTCTAAAATCATTGTAATAAGCGTTCCGCCCATTCCGCAGATTGTAATACAGTCTACTTCATTCGGTGATATTACTTCTAGGCCGTTTCCTTTTCGAACGTCAATAACGTCCGTTAAGCTTGTTTTTTTCACCTGCTGAATAGCAGATTGAAGAGGCCCTTCTGTAATTTCTCCTGCTACGGCACCGCTAATATATCCATTTAAATAAGCAAAACACGGCAAGTATGCATGATCTGAGCCAATGTCTGCTATCTTTGCTCCCAAAGGAATCGACTTTACTACTTCTTCAAGTCTTATTGATAAGTTTAATTCATTCATTTTGTCACCTATTCTCTATGTGATTACTGTTCATTATTTTAACATAGATAGCTGCATGATTCCTATTTCTCTTCATGTTTTCCTTTTAGCTGAATGCTTATAAAAAATCACAAAAAAAAAGCCTGCTTTATAAATGAGCGGCTTTCCAGAAAATCATGTTTCTGAACTCTATTTAATTTCTGATACCCATTTAGCCATTTCCTTCGCTTTTTCCGGAGGAACCAGCCCAGGCGGCATGTTTCCTTTACCGTTTACAACAATATCTGCAATTTCGTCTTGAGAAACTTTTTTCCCAATTCCTTTTAACGAAGGACCTACTCCACCTTGATACTGATCACCGTGGCAACCAATACAAGTTTTTTGATAAATTTCTTCTGGTTTAGCTGAAGCCTGCTGTTCCGCGCCACCGCCTTCTTTTTCAGCCGCGATTTCTTTTGCGTTATTCAATCCGTTGAACGAAAGCGTTAACATTAAAGCAATCCCAATTACCGCAATTAATAAAAATGGTATTAGCGGATTTCGCTTCACTCACTATACCCCCTTTATGTATTCCCATCCCTAGAAATAACAAAATAGTATAAGCACTTTTATTTTACTTGAAAATGCTCATAAGTGAAAGGGTTTTATTTACATAATTAACTAATTTCTTATTGCGTATCTTAACAGCCAATTTGTCTTGCAATAACCGAGCGCTGAATTTCTGAAGTTCCTTCTCCAATTTCTAAAAGCTTGGCATCTCGTAAATACCGCTCCACGTGATACTCCTTCATGTAGCCGTATCCTCCATGAATCTGAACAGCTTGACTGGCTACTTCCATACAAATTTCAGAAGCATACAGTTTACACATAGCAGCTTCTTTCGTAAATGGCTTTCCTTGGTCTTTTAACCACGCTGCTTTATACACCATATTTCTTGCTAACTCAATTTTCATCGCCATATCAGCTAATTTAAACTGAATCGCTTGAAATGATGAAATAGCTTTCCCAAATTGCTTTCTTTCCTGCGCATATGACAGTGCTTTTTCATAAGCCGCTTGAGCGATTCCAACGGCCATTGCTCCAATTCCAATTCTTCCCCCGTCAAGCGTCATTAGAAATTGTTTAAAGCCTTCTCCTCTTACACCGAGTAAATTCTCTTCAGGCACTTCAACATCCTCTAAAACGAGTTCAGTTGTATTTGAAGCATGTAGACCCATTTTCTCGTAATTGTCTATTACAGTAAAACCTCGAGCTTCTGTAGGCACGATAATAGCTGAAATTTCTTTTTTCCCTTCTGTACGATTTGTAACAGCCGTTAAAGCTAAAAACTTTGCATAGCTGGCATTCGTAATATAGCATTTACTTCCATTAATCCTAAATGTTCCATCCTTCAACACTGCTTCGGTCTCCGTTCCCCCCGCGTCACTTCCTGCGTTCGGTTCGGTTAAACCAAACGCTCCAAAAGATTCCCCGGAGCATAAAGCAGGTAGGTACTGTTCTTTTTGCTCCTTTGTTCCGAATAAATAAATAGGTGCGCCCCCGAGCGAAACATGAGCTGAGTATGTAATTCCTGTAGAGCCACAAGCTTTACTTAATTCCTCTACGACAATAGCAAAACTAACCGTATCTGCTCCTCCGCCTCCATACTCTTCAGGAAAAGGAAGCCCCATTACACCAAGCTCACTTAACTTTTTAAAAACATCAAGCGGAAATTGCTTACTTCGATCGCGCTCTAGTGCATTCGGTGCTACTTCCGCTTCTGAAAACTCTCTGAGCGTCCGTTGAATCATCTTTTGTTCATTGGTTAATTCAAAATTCATTTTTATTCCCCCTAAAAAAATGTATACGCTTACATTATTTAATTATAATTCATTTTTGTAAATTTTCTCAACTTTTAAAACGTTTTAATTTTTTCGTGTTATAATATAAGAGTACTAATCAAAGCATGAATAAAATGATAGCGATTCCATTTTTCGGATGTTTAAAAGGAATTTGAACAGCTTACGCTCTGTGACAAAAGAATACAAAGGAGCATTTGCAAAACGCAGGACAATTCAGTAAAATATATGAAAGAAGAAAAGTTGGTAAAAAAATCAATATACTTCTTCAAAATGCGTTTTTATGAAATTTATTCCATAAAAAAATAGATAGCCCCTTTCCTCTAGGAAAGAAGCTATCTCATAAGCGTTATTTACGCTTTTATCTATTCTAAGAAATCTTTTAAACGTTTGCTTCGGCTAGGGTGACGAAGCTTACGAAGCGCTTTAGCTTCAATTTGACGAATACGCTCACGCGTTACGCCAAATACTTTTCCTACTTCTTCAAGCGTACGCGTACGTCCATCGTCCAGACCAAAGCGGAGTCTAAGAACATTTTCTTCGCGATCTGTTAACGTATCAAGGACGTCTTCTAACTGCTCTTTTAATAATTCATATGCAGCATGTTCAGAAGGTGATGTTGCATCCTGGTCTTCAATGAAGTCACCTAAATGAGAATCATCTTCCTCACCAATTGGTGTTTCAAGAGAAACCGGTTCTTGAGCAATTTTTAAGATTTCACGAACTTTTTCAGGTGTTAAGTCCATATCTTCTGCAATTTCTTCAGGAGATGGTTCGCGACCTAAATCTTGTAGAAGCTGACGTTGAACACGAATTAGCTTGTTAATTGTTTCAACCATATGAACGGGAATACGAATCGTTCTTGCTTGGTCAGCAATTGCACGAGTAATAGCTTGACGAATCCACCATGTCGCATACGTACTGAATTTATAACCTTTGCGATAATCAAATTTTTCTACCGCTTTAATAAGACCCATGTTTCCTTCTTGAATTAAATCAAGAAACAGCATTCCGCGTCCAACATAGCGTTTTGCAATACTTACAACAAGACGTAAGTTTGCTTCAGCAAGACGACGTTTCGCTTCTTCATCGCCTTCTTCAATACGTTTTGCTAAATTGATTTCTTCCTCTGCTGACAATAAGTCAACGCGTCCGATTTCTTTTAAGTACATACGAACTGGATCATTAATTTTTACACCAGGAGGTACACTTAAATCATTTAAATCAAACTCTTCTTCTTTTGACAGTTCTTGAATATCGGGATCGGCCTCGTCATCATTTGCTTCAGATTCACTCATTACTTCAACACCTTGTTCTCCAAGGTATTCATAATATTCATCCATTTGATCGGATTCAATTTCGAAGTTCGCCATACGCTCTGCAATTTCTTCGTATGTGAGCACACCACGTTTTTTTCCGATTTCGGTCAATTGATCTTTTACTTGTTCAATTGTTAAATCTGAATCAAGTTGTTTTGATTGAGCTGATTTTTCAGCCATCAGATCCCCTCCTTCCAAAATTTTAAGGAAAACCTTCTAAAAGTGGGACTAATACGCAATATCGTTTATTTTAACGTTTTTTTCAACTGTAAAATTTCCATTGCTATTGTCGCAGCTTTTAAATAATCTTTTTGACGCTCTGCTTCTTGCTTTTCTGCTTCTTTTTTTTCTATCGCTACCCTTTGTGGGTAAATCAATATCGTTTGGATATAATCATTCAAAGCTTGCTCCGACAATTCATCATTGATTGACATCATCGCCAATTCTGAAGCTAGACTAGACAACGAAGACTCGGGCAACCGCTCGATAAATCCGCTCGGATTAGGCTCGTGTCCTTCCTCGTAATAAGCATACAAATATAGAACAAGCGCACGATGTTCCTCGACATTGAACTGACCTTGAAGTCGGTCTTGAATTCTAAATGCTACATCCTTATCTTTCAACATATGAGCGATTAAAAAACGTTCTGCATTTTGATAAGCCGGTAATAAGCTTCTCTTTACGACTGGTTGTCTATTTATATTATTTCGATTTGGAGAATCATTATCCTTTTTCTTTTTTTCAGTTCGATACACTTGATACTGCTGTTCTTTAAGCGCATCTAATGAAATGGAAAACTCTTGTGCCAATTGGCGTAAATAATGATCTCGCTCTACGGCTTTCGTAAGGAGGCTTATTTCTTTCAAAACGTCTTCAATGTATTGCATACGTTCAGATTCATTTTGTAGATTTCGTTTTCGGCGGAGATACCTCATTTGAAATGCCATAAAGGTCAAGCTGCTATTAATAACATCATTTTGAAACTTCTCTGCCCCGTATTCTTTAATATAATCATCCGGGTCATAACCATCCGGCATCACAGCAATCTTAACGGTACAACCCACATTTGTTAAGATAGCAGTTGCTTTGTGCGCTGCTTCAATTCCGGCAGAATCTGCATCGTAGCAAATGATAACGGACTCTACATTTCGGCGAATAATCTTGGCCTGTTCTTCTGTTAAGGCAGTTCCCATTGTTGCAATTGCGTTCGGGCAACCCGCTTTAACAGCCGAAATAACATCTGCAAATCCTTCAAATAAAATAACCTGCTGATTTTTGCGTATATGTTTTTTAGCGCGGTGAAAGTTGTAGAGTGTGCGACTTTTGTTAAAAATAGAAGTTTCGGGACTGTTTAAATATTTAGGCTGCCCTTTTATCTCTTTTAGCAGGCGCCCTGAAAATGCAATTGTTTTGCCTTGCAAGTCAGCAATAGGAAACATAATTCGATCACGAAAACGATCAAAGTACGTTTCATCTTGGTTGCGTTTAATGATTAAACCTGCATGTTCCATCTCTTGCGGATTAAACCCACGTTTTGTTAAGAACTTACTTACAAATTCCCACGAATCTAAAGCAAAACCTATCTCAAATTCATCGATAATTTCTCGTGAAAACCCTCGATTTATTAAATAATCATAAGCATCTTGGCCTTCTTTTGTATTTACCAATAAATGATGGTAAAATTTCTTTAAAAGCTCGTGTGCTTCAATCATTTTATTGCTAGGCTTTTGATTATCTTCTTCATGAGGATGTATCTCATGTTCGAAAGGAATATCTCCTTTTTCAGCAAGCTGCTGAGCTGCTTCCGTGAAGGACAGTCCTTCTAATTCCATTATGAATGAAAATGAATTCCCTCCTGCACCACATCCAAAGCAATGATAAATTTGTTTATCAGGCGATACTGAAAAAGACGGTGTGCTTTCCCCATGAAACGGACAGAGTCCAAAATAATTGCGCCCTTGTTTTTTTAGTTGTACATAATCGCTTATGACGTCGACAATATCTACTGAATGCCGAATACGGTCGATTACTTCATCAGGAATTCGATTTGCCATAGTAACAGCTCCGTATTTCATATAATATTCTTCACTAAGTGCTAAATTCCTGCAAGTTTCGACAACATTTTTTCAAAAGCTTGAATGAAATGCTGGCGATCTTCTTCACTAAATGCCTTTGGGCCTTTAGTATGACGGCCTGACCGTCGCTCTTTTGCAGAAACATAGCGAAAGAAAAGCACCGTATTCATTTCGTCGTCATTATAGTACTTTCCACGAGGAGACAGTGCGTAAACCCCTCGACTTACTAACATGCTTGCTAAGCCAGTATCTTGAGTTACGACAATATCCTGCTTGACTGCGTGATTTAAAATATATAAATCTGCGGCTTCCTTTTCTGCATCCACATAGACCCATTTTCCTGGTGTAGGATTTGTTTGTATGTGAGCATAGGAAGCAACAAACACAAGATCGATGTCATATGTATGTGTAAGTTCAACGATTTCTGCTTTAACAGGGCATGCATCAGCATCGACAAAAACTTTACTTTTTCTTTTGCTATAACTCTGTATTCTACATCCCTCCAGAGATTCCTTCTAACAATTTGTTATTTCCTGTAGATGGCATTTGTCGAATACTTTTTTCGATTCTGACTTGACTTTTATATAAATAGTTTATTCGTTCTTAACAAAGTCTAAACCTAAAACTATTCTTTTTTATCACAATTTTTTATTATAATATAAACAACCTATATTTTCTATACCAAAGTCACTTGTTTTTAAAAGTTCTGTCATATTCATCTTTGGGATATTTTCTTAGGCTTACAGCATACAAACATAAGAAAGCAATCTCCTTTCTGTCACGCACAGAGGAGATCTATCGTTTATTTCTTTTTGATGGCATTGAGAATGATACCTGCTGTTTCTTCTACGGCTCTGTTGGATACGTCCACCACTTCACAGCCAATCTTATCTACAATCCCTTGGAAAAATTCAAGTTCTTCTTTAATACGGCCAATATTAGCATAAATTGCTTTATCATTTAGCCCAAGAGACTTTAAACGCTCTTTACGAATATCGTTTAGTTTTTCAGGACTAATAGTAAGCCCTATACACTTCTCAGGTGATACGTGAAAAAGCTCTTCTGGTGGATCAACCTCAGGTACAATCGGAACATTGGCTACTTTCAAACGCTTGTGTGCTAAAAATTGAGAAAGAGGTGTTTTAGATGTTCTTGATACACCGATTAATACGATATCCGCTCTAAGAATGCCTCTCGGATCACGCCCATCATCATATTTTACTGCAAATTCAATCGCTTCTACTTTCTTAAAATAATCTTCGTCTAATTTTCTAGCCATTCCTGGCTCATAGCGAGGAGAAAGTTGATAAGAAGATTGAATTTTATCAATTAAAGGTCCAATAATATCAAATACCTCTACCCCATTCTTGGACGCTTCTTGAATTAAAAATTCTCTCATTTCAGGCTTTACTAGCGTAAAACCAATAATAGCGTTGTTCATCTTCGCTACTGAAACCACTTCTGAAAGTGTTGCGATGTCCTCTACGTAAGGTACTCTTTTAATTACAAAGTCCGTCATATTGAACTGACTTGATGCAGCCTTTACAACTAGTTCAGCTGTCTCACCTACAGAATCCGAAATGACATAAAGACATGGGTTGTTCATATTTTGTGCATCCCCTTTTTAATCCTTTTTCACTTATAATACTTCATCATTTGCTAATGCTACTAGTAATTTTGTAATATTTGTTTTGGTAATGCGTCCCACCACTTCAAAATTGCCGTCTCCCTCTTTAATAACGGGCATAGCATCAATCTGTTTTTCAATTAAGATCTTAGCAATATCAATCAACAAATCTTCGCGATAGCAATATGTAATGTTGGGCATTCTCGTCATGATAATATGAACAGGAATAGATGTGAGCTCTTGCTTTCCGATACTCGCGCGCAATAAATCTTTACGCGACAGTACTCCCACTAGCTGGGATTTCTCATCCACTACAAAAAGGGTCCCCACGTCTTCTAGAAACATTGTACAAATAGCATCATATACCGACACATTTTCGTTCACGACTACCGGGATAGACTGATATTCTTGCACCTGTATTTTTTTTATTTTATCTGTAAGAAGCTGTGCTCCTGTTTTACCTGTGTAAAAGTAACCTACGCGCGGTCGCGCTTCTAAATAACCGGCCATTGTTAAAATAGCCAAGTCCGGTCTTAGCGTTGCCCTCGTAAGGCTAAGCTGATCTGCAATATGCTCACCTGTAATAGGGCCTTCGTCTTTGACAATTTGCAAAATTTGTTCTTGTCGTTTGTTCAGTTCGATTGTACTCACCACCTAATCATTAAATGTGACATACTATTTATAAAACATTATATACTTTTTAAGCAAAAGTAAAAGCTATAACTTATTAATTTTAGCATTTTATCTTTTTAGAATGCCGTTTATTTTACCACGGCTTCTCAAAAAAAGCAGGCATTACGCTTACAATAAGCGAAACTACACCTTCGCTCCACAGTAAAAAGGGTGTCCCCTACACACTACGAGGCACCCTAGCGACAGCAATTCCTTGCATATCACTGATTATCTTTTCTACTTCTCATCAGAGAGCGATTGTTTTAAAGACTCCATCTGATTCAAAAACCGCTTTGTTTTTAAAAACAATCCTGAATATTCTTCGTAATATTGATCAATTACGAACTTTAATTGTTTTTTTGTTTCGGGCTTAACAGAAATAGAACCTAACCGCTTTAAATCAATGTAATAAAATAGCCTTAATAGTTTAACCGTCATCGGACTAATTTTCAAATGATAAGGATCTTTTTCTAAGCATCGATGACAAATAAACCCACCTTCTCGAATGGAAAAATGAAAAGTTCCTTCACCTTGGTGGCAGACTGCACATTCATTTAATGTAGGATGAAGACCTAGAACGTTTAACATTTTCATTTCATAAATAAATGTTAAGATCTCTGCATCATACTCTTCGTTCATATAATGAATGGTTTGGTGCAGCAGTTCAAATAGAAATGGATTTGGCTTATTGTTCTCAGTAGCTTTATCCGTTAATTCAAGAATATAAGAAGCATACGCTGTTGTGAAGATATCTTCGCGTATGCTTCTCATAGATGAGATAACTTCTCCTTGATGGAGAGTACCCATTCCTGAACCTGCTTGTATAAAAAAGTATCCATACGTAAATAATTGTGTGACGGAAGCTAAGCGACTACTGGGCTTTTTTGCCCCTCTTGCCATGAGACCCACTTTTCCGAGTTCACGTGAATAAATGGTGACAATTTTATTTGATTCACCGTAATCATTCGTTCGAATCACAATTCCTTCACACTTTTTAAACAATCATCATCACCGCCATCTTACAGAAGGCTAAGACAAGGGAGAATTGAGACTTTCGCTGTTGTCCTCATATGTTTCGGGTCTTTCTTTCACTTCATTTTCAAGTTCCTTAAAAATGAGATAAGTATCAATGCTACCTGTTTGTGAAAAAATGTTCCAAGTAAAATTCAACATAGAACTCCCACCTTTCTAACCATAAAGATCAGATACATATTTCAATTCCTTATGTTTAGAATAGCCTTCCGACGTAAAATCATGTAACACAATTTTTTACAAATTACCTTCTTTTATGAAGGGATATAAATCGACGCAAACAAGAACTCAAATGATTAATATTCGTCTTCTCTAAATCCAAAGTCACGGAGATGCGAAGCTCGGTTTCGCCAATCTTTTTGCACTTTTACCCATAGTTCTAAAAATACTTTTGAACCTAAAAGGGCTTCAATGTCTGCTCTTGCTTTTCTTCCTACCTCTTTTAACATCTTTCCTTGCTTTCCAATTACGATGCCTTTTTGTGAATCTCTTTCGACGATAATTGTAGCGCCTACGTAAACCGCTCCATTATCTCGTCTTTGCATAGAATCCATCACAACGGCAATAGAATGAGGTATTTCTTCCCTCGTTGCATGCAGTACTTTTTCACGAATTAATTCCGTAATAATAAAGCGCTCGGGGTGATCAGTTACTTGATCTGCCGGATAATATTGCGGACCTTCCGGCAATCGCTGCTTAATTTGATCAAGCAAACGCTCCACGTTATTTCCTTGTAAAGCTGAAATTGGCACAATTTCAGCAAAAGGATATAAGTCTTTATAATTCGTGATAATTGAAAACAATTCGTCTGGATGAATTTCATCAATTTTATTAATCACAAGGAAAACAGGCGTTTTTGTGTCCTTTAAACGCTCGATAATAAATTCATCGCCTCGACCTAAGCCTTCTGTTGCGTTAATCATAAATAAAATTAAATCTACTTCTTTAAGCGTATTTTGCGCTACCTTCATCATAAAGTCGCCTAATTTATGCTTTGGTTTATGAATTCCTGGTGTATCAATAAACACAATCTGCGCCTGATCTTCCGTGTACACACCCTGAATTTTATTTCTAGTTGTTTGCGGTTTGTCACTCATAATCGCGATCTTTTGACCAATTACTCGGTTCAAAAAAGTTGATTTCCCTACGTTTGGTCTTCCAATAATTGAAACAAAACCTGACTTAAATTCATTATTACTCATGTAAATCCTCCGATGAAAATGCTCCTGGAAGTAATTCTTCCACAGTTAATTCTTGTATGTCATTTTTTAAATTGGTTAATATAACTTTCATTTCTTTTGGACAAAGCTCAGAGATTACTTGTCTGCATGCTCCACACGGAGAAACAGGACGATCAGTATCAGCTACTACAGCAAGTGCTGCATACTCTTTATCTCCTTCTGAATAGGCTTTAAATAAAGCCGTACGCTCAGCGCAATTGCACATGCTATAAGCTGCATTTTCAATATTGCAGCCGCGATAAACCTTTCCATCCTTCGTCAATAAAGCTGCACCAACTTTAAATTTTGAATACGGTACATAAGCCATTTCACGTGCTTTTTTCGCCTCATCAATCAGTCCGGTCTTATCCATTTATCCGCTCTCCTTTTGCGCTTCTACATGTCTTTTAACTTGTCCTTTTTTATTATACCACGGGGGTGTAAAGAACCAAAAAGAATCCTTTTTAAAACAAATACTTTAAGAAAATAATTCCTCCTATAAGGACAGCAAAACACGCATAGACCAACACCGCGGCTGCGGCTGCATCTTTTGCGTGTTTTGCTAGTATGTGATATTCAGGAGAAACTAAATCGACAACTTTTTCAACTGCTGTATTCATTAACTCCAAGCTGAACATGCCTGCAATCAGAAGCAGCACAACCGTCCATTCACCAGCTGTAATTGACAGCACGGCGCCTAAGAAAAGGACGATGAAAGAAGCTGCTACGTGAATTTGCATATTTCTCTGTGTTTTACAAACATAAATAAACCCTTCTATTGCATAGCCAAAGCTACTGACAACTTTAGCTATCCCCTTTTTATCGCGAGAGTCCATATTGTTCTAAAATATCTTTTTGACGTGTAAACATCTCTTTTTCATCTTCTGATGTTTCATGGTCATATCCAAGCAAGTGCAAGAAACCGTGAACCGTTAAGAATCCTAGCTCCCTCATAAACGAGTGATTGTATTCTTCTGCTTGCTCATGAGCTTTTGGAATCGAAATGACAATGTCCCCTAGGACTCTTGGCATCTCATCTCCGATAATTTGCATTTCATCTTCGCCCATTTCTTCTAGCGCAAACGATATTACATCCGTTGGCTGATTTTTATGGCGATATTGATGATTGATTTCTTGAATTCGATCATTATCCACAAATGTAACGGACACTTCTGCATCCTCTTGCAGATTTTCATATATAGCAGCGGCTTCAAGCAGCTTTTCAAGCTCTTTTTGCTGTTCTTCACTTACTTCGTTTGTTTCATCAATAAAATCAATAACTAAACTCATACCTTCACCTTCTCTTTTTTTATCTCTGGATATTCGATTCGGGAATGAAAAATCCCATTTAAAGTTTCACATAGTGCTTGACGAATTAACTCTAACTCTTTGAGCGTTACGTTACACTCGCTAAGCTGCTCATCCTGCAAGCGATCTTTAATAATATTTCGCACCAAGTTCTCAATTTTTTCCGGAGTGGGATTGGACATTGACCTTACGGCTGCTTCTACACTATCAGCTATGCAAATAACCGCTGCTTCTTTAGACTGAGGCTTTGGTCCAGGATAGCGATATTCTTTTTCATCAATTTTTTCTTCTGTTTGTTCAAGTGCCTTATGATAGAAAAACTTAAGAAGAGTTGTTCCGTGATGCTGCTCTGCAATATCTACAATCTCTTTTGGAAACTTGTGATTCCGCAAAATGGTAGCTCCATCTGTAGCATGTGCGATTATAATATTTTTACTAGTCTTCGGACTTAGTTTATCATGCGGATTAGTAATATTCATTTGATTTTCAATAAAATACTGCGGTCGCTTCGTTTTACCAATATCGTGGTAATAAGCCCCGACTCTCGCTAATAAACCGTTAGCTCCTATTGTTTCGCACGCCGCTTCAGATAAGTTTGCCACCATTACGCTGTGATGATATGTTCCAGGTGTTTCGGTTAAGATTTTGCGTAATAGCGGATGAGTAGGACTCGATAATTCAATCAGCTTCATCGTAGATAAAATGCCAAATCCACTTTCAAAAAACGGAAGCAAACCTATAGTTAAAACGGAAGCAATAACACCAGATGCAATTGACATCATGCTGTAATAGCCAAGCTCTACAGTGCCGATTTGGCCATTTTTAATAAAAATAATAGCAAAGCTGATAATTACGTTTACCATAGCTACAAATAGACCTGCCTGCAAAATCCGTGAACGTCTGTGCTGCCTGCTTAAAAATAAAATAGCAGCAATATTGCTAATTAAAAAGTAGATCCCAATGTTCATATTAAACGAGGTTGTCAATTCACCATTAAAAATAATGCTTCCACAAATAGCAAATACAATGCTTGATAAAATAGCAATGCGTTCATCCATTAAAATTCGAATCAGCAAACCTCCCACCGCAACAGGAGCTAAGAAACCAATTTCTGATAAATCAATTTGCTGAAACAAGCTTAAAATTTTCATGAGGCCAATCGTAATGGTTGCTACCAATACATACAACAGCAAGGGCTGATATGTCTTGGTGTGAAATTCACGCAAATAGTAAATGAGGCCCGCTATCATCATTACAATCAGCAAAGCTAACCCCGCAAAAGGCTGAATAGATCCTTTATTATTCAACAATCCCGCGAGCTGGAGCTGACGATATATATCAGGATTAATAAGCTGATTTTCTTCTACAATAATCTGGCCTTGTTTGATTCGGACAGGCTCCACTTTTTCCACAGCTGCTTGACGGTTTTCAGCTGTTTTTTGTGGATCATAAATCACATTTGGAATGATAGCGAATTTAGCAATTGCATTCATCGAATCCTTTAGAGAATTGCTGACATTGGTGTAAACAAGCTGACTTTCTACTTGATCTTTTTTCTCTTCTACATCGCTAATCTTCACTTGATCTTTCATCACATGATGAACGGCCGTGACTACAGCATCTTTCGCAATCGATAAATCACTGTTAGAAGACTGAAGCAGCTGCTTAATGGTATCTTTTGGCAAGTTTTTTTGAATGTCTTCAGGAAGCTTGTCCTCTAGCATTTTTTGTTTGGTTTTTAATACAGCATCGATACTGTCATCTTCATGATCTTCTTTTTCATATTCTGTATTAACTTCCATCATCGCATCAAAAATAGATGCAACAAGATCGACTTGGTTCTGTGCGTATTCTGTTTTTTGTGTATACACATCTTCAACGGCTTGTTCTGCCTCTGCCCGTTTTTTCTCTGTGCTCTCTTTATCTTCAATGGTAACGGGTGAGTAAATGGTTTGCGGGGAAATAGATAGTAATCTGAGATCTAATTCCTGCGGCTTTACATTGCTATACATAGACGCAAACATCATTACACCTAACAAGGCATATAACCCAATTTGAATTAACCGTAATCGCTCGATCTGTGCCATTGTTTGCTTGATTATCCGAAACGTTGACACAAACGTACCCCCTTTTACAAAAAATAGACCCTATTAAGAAAGGGTCTTTTGGTCAGCTTGTTCGTACGCTTGAACGATGCGTCCCACAAGTGGATGGCGCACAACATCTGACTGTTCTAGATGAATAAACGAAATACCTTTAACATTGGTCAGGATTTTCGAGACAGCCGCTAGACCAGACTGAGCTCCTTTTGGTAAATCAATTTGTGAAATATCTCCTGTAATCACCATTTTAGACCCAAATCCTAGTCGTGTTAAAAACATCTTCATTTGCGCCATCGTGGTGTTTTGCGCTTCGTCTAAGATAACAAACGCATCATCTAGTGTACGACCTCGCATATAAGCAAGGGGTGCTATTTCAATAACTCCGCGTTCGATTAGGCGTTGCGTATGTTCTGTTCCTAATACATCATGTAATGCATCGTACAGAGGCCGCAAGTACGGATCTACTTTTTCTTTCAGATCTCCTGGCAAGAAGCCAAGACTTTCACCTGCTTCAACAGCAGGACGTGTTAAAATAATACGCTGCACGTGACCATTTTTAAGAGCATTAACGGCCATGACAACGGCTAAATACGTTTTACCAGTACCAGCAGGCCCAATTCCAAATACCAAATCATTTTTCTTAATAGCCGAAATGTATTGACTTTGTCCTAATGTCTTAACACGAATAGTCTTACCTTTTACATTTTTACCAATCTCTTCTTCATATACATCTTCAAAAAACTCGAGAGAATTTTTCTTAGCTAATTGAATCGCATACACAACATCTCGTTCAGATATGGAAATATTTTTTCGGATAATGTTCAGTAACTTTTTAAGCATTTCTTCCACTAGCTGAACATTTTCTGTACTTCCGGAGACTACAACAGTCTCACCTCTTGAAATGATAGAGACCTGCATTTCTTCTTCAATTCGCTTTAAATTCGCATCTTGTACGCCAAATAATGAAATGGCTTCGTTTGAATCATCAAGTTGTACGTTAATTGTTACTAGCTGTTCTGACATTCATCAATCTCCTTGAATAATTGGTTGAGTGTTCGCAATATTTTCTATAACTTGGTAATGTATTGATAATCTAACTTTACCATTGTCCTGTTCTTGGTGCAAAACTTTTTCACCTTTTATTTTAGCATCCTCACCTAAAGTTGATAGTAATTTTTTTCGACCGATTTCCAAAGCTTTTTCCACCGCCTCTTGTTTAGAATAGACGCGCTGCGAGTTCTGTTCTTCTCGTACAGCAACTTTCTCATACGACAGAGGTAACTTCCATTTAAAAAAATAGAGTGGATGCTCCACTTTTTCTGTCACCTTTGAACCGTATTTTTCTTTGTTAAAAGCCCAAAGAGGCATTTTAAAAGCTTGAAAATCTAAATAGTGCTTCGTATATCCATTACCCGTTAATACCTGAAAATCAGTTTTTAAAGGCACTTCCACCTCAGACTTATACCATGTTTCACCGTAGACTTTCCCTTTAGCAGCTACTACTTTTTTATTTTTTTCGTTTCCAATAATACCGGAAACTAAGACCTCGCCTTCATTGACAAAATCATTAACCTTGACTAAAGGTTGTCCTTTTTCGACAAACAAATTCGTAATAATGGCTTTCTTTTTAGCAATTAAATGTTGGTAAGGTGTTTTTTGCTGAGGCTTGGGCTCATTTTTTTCAACCACTTGGAAGTGATAAGAAGTGCCGCGCACTTCTACTCCCACCCAGGTAATATTGTTCATATTATCCGTTAAATAGCGCTGGATTTTTTCAGGACTCTCTAACAGAAATTGAAACTCTCCTCTTTTTACACCTATTTTGGCGAGTTGCTTAGTCATTTGATGTTCTGTTTGTGGTTCTGCACCGCTAATTTCCACTTTCCACACCATGTTGGAAAGCAAACCAAGAATAATAAAAAAAGAAAGAAAACCTAAAGCAAATCCACTATTTTTGATCACTCGTTTTGTTAAAAAAGGAAAACCCCTGCCTCTTATAAAGTAAATTTTACAATCTGCGTTGCGAATTAGTATACGAATTTTCTTTACATCTTTCAATAATATTGTTGCTGTCGCTAGCTGACCGTCAACTTTATGGACATTCGAAATCATAATCTGTTGTCTCACACAATTATTTAAGAAACGTTCAATTCCTTTTCCAACAATTCGAATACGTACGGTACCAATAACAAAGTTTGTCCATCCATTCTTCATTTTTTTCCTCCTTGTGTTATTGTTCTAAATAAAGAACTTGATTGATTTTACCTTCTAAAACCAGTTCTTCTGGCAGTATTACTTTAATGACCAGTCCTTCACCTCGAATTAACATTTGTCCCTGTTTTAGTAACACGCGTATTTCAGTATCAGAAAAGGCTAATAAACCTTTATGGTTTTCAATATAAATGTGTATTTGTCCAACTAACGTAATACGGGGAAGATCCATTAATACATCAGCGGGTAGTTCCATTGTTTTTGTCATCCATCTTTTCATTTGGTGTCTCCACTTTTTGCTCATAAAAAGAACCCCCTTTCATCTCATGTTTATGAGAAAGGGGGTTAATGTATCACATCTATTTATCGTTTATATTTACGTTGTTTCGATTTTGGCGGCCCTAGAATTTCGGACCATACCACTCCTTGAACAGCTTCTTTACGAGAAATGGGCTTGAAAACGTTTTTCTCACCTGTGATTTTTGGTTTGTCAACCGTGATTTTCTTTTGAATAGACGGTTCATGATACGGACGATTTTTTAGCTCTTCCAATTTTTCTTGCAAAGGATTTGTTTCTGCTGATGGAACAGTTTCCGGCTCCATACGAGCTGTTTTGGGCTCTTCTTTGACAGGTCGATATCTAGGTCTTTCCCGCCTTGAAGGATTGTTTACAGGAGGCATAGGAGCTCTTTTAGAACGCTGCTGTTCTTCCTCTTTTGACTGAGCCATAAAACGCTGCACAACGTTAAAAATAATCCCTCCAATGATGACAAAAATGAAAGCATTATTAATAATTAGTTTAATAAGCGTTTCAACGATATTCATTAGGAGAAAACCTCCTTGTTAAGCTGATTCATTATTTCTCATCGTCTTCTTTAGACATTTTTCCAATTGAATCACGCATATCCGTATCAGCAGTCAAGTTTTGAATGTTCATATAATCCATGACGCCAATATTTCCAGAGCGCAGTGCTTCTGCCATCGCTAACGGTACTTCTGCTTCTGCTTCTACTACTTTTGCACGCATTTCTTCTACTTTTGCACGCATTTCTTGTTCTTGAGCAACGGCCATAGCACGACGTTCTTCGGCTTTTGCTTGTGCAATATTTTTATCTGCTTCCGCTTGGTCTGTTTGAAGAACTGCCCCAATATTTTTACCAATATCGATGTCAGCAATATCAATGGATAAGATTTCAAACGCTGTTCCTGAATCCAACCCTTTTCCTAACACCGTTTGAGAAATCATATCGGGATTTTCCAATACTTTTTTGTGATCTTTTTGCGAACCGATTGTAGAAACAATCCCCTCGCCAACCCGGGCAATAATCGTTTCTTCTCCTGCTCCCCCTACTAGTCGATCAATGTTTGCACGAACAGTAATTCGAGCTTTTGCTTTGACTTCGATTCCATCCATAGCCACCCCTGCAATAAAAGGTGTTTCAATAACTTTTGGATTAACGCTCATTTGTACAGCTTCTAGCACATCACGGCCCGCTAAGTCGATAGCTGCTCCGCGCTCAAATGTTAACTCAATATTTGCTCGGTGCGCTGCAATCAGCGCGTTTACCACGCGGTCAACGTTACCGCCTGCTAAATAGTGGCTTTCTAATTGATTAATGGTAATACCTAAACCTGCTTTACTTGCTTTAATTAACGGGTTCACAACGCGAGATGGTATCACTCGACGAAGTCTCATTCCGACCAGTGTGAAAATACTAATACGAACGCCTGCTGCTAATGCTGAAATCCATAGCATAATCGGTACAAAAGTGAAAAAAACAGCTAAAGCAATAATTGCTAGACCAATAACTACAAAAAACAATACGCTACCTACTTCCATTAATTAAGGTCCTCCTTTTTCAAAGGCTCTGTAAGCTTCCGCACCACAACCCTTGATCCCTCTACTTTTATAATATTTACTAACACATCTTTGTCTAAATATCCGCCTTCAGTGACTACATCCACATACTCTTCATCGATGAGCACGGTACCTGAAGGACGAAGCGGTGTTGTTGTTTTACCTTGTTTTCCTATTAATTCATAACGATTTTGATTCGACACGTAGCCAGATTCGGTATTAAGTGAATCATTAAGCACCATTTTTTTGAAAGGTGTAAGCTTTCTTTTAAAAAATTTCATCATCACAAACGCACCTCCCAGTGCCACCACTATTGCAATTACAAGAGAAATTCCCATTTCGACATTATTATCTGTTGACATAAAAAAACTTAAAATGATAGCTCCAAGCCCTAGTAGTCCTAAAACTCCGCCTGGTACTACAATCTCTAACAGAAGCAATATAATTCCTGCTATAAATAAAACGAGCGCTTCCATGCCAGCTAACCCTGCTACCATATGACCATAGAAAAATAAAAGAAGTGAAGCTATTCCAATAGAACCCGCAATACCAAATGAAGGCGTAAACAATTCAATTACAATTCCTAAAGCACCAATGGATAATAAAATGGGAACAACAAGTGGATGGGTAAGAAAACGAGCAATTTGTTCACTTACACTCATTTTCGCATACGTCAGTTTAGCATCTTCATAGCCAAGTACGCTTAGGAGATCGTCTAAATTTTTCACAGTCCCTTCTGAATAACCAACTTGCTCTGCTGCACTCTTCATAGCCGATAACCAGTAGGACTGAGCTTTTTTTCCTGCGGCATTTCCCTGTTGGTCAATCACAGCTGCCGACCCCATTGTAGAACCGGGTGTCATATAAATTTGATCGGCGTTAAGTGCAATATACGCTCCGGCTGATAATGCTTTTTTATCGACAAAAGCAGCGGTAGGAATAGGTGTTGAGGTTAAGCTTTTAGCTATTTCAGAAGCTGCATCTACAGCTCCTCCAGGAGTATCTATGTCCAATATAATCAAATCTGCACCGTCATTTTCCGCATCTTCAATGGATCTGTTTAGAAAAGAAAGCAGTCCATTTTCTACCGTTTTATTTACAGGAATAACGTGTACACGCTTCACGTCAGCGGTGCTAATAGTAATAACCCAGTGGCTAAGATAAGAAAGCACACGAAAGAAAATAAGGTTTTCACCGAATACACTTCCCTCCTTCCATAGATAGTATGAGCATGTATCTGTATATACGAATAACTTTAACAATAGTTTCAAATTTTTTAAAATTTATCTATTTTATTCTTTGCACAAGAAAAACAAAACATACGTTCGATTGTTATCCATATAAAAAACACCTTACACAAGGTAAGGTGTTTTTTATGATAAGTGTTGAAGGACAAGCTTATTAACAAGAGAGCCATCCGCTTTGCCTTTTACTTTCGGCATAAGCGCTCCCATAACTTTCCCCATATCAGCTTTAGAGGAAGACTGCGTTTCTTCAATCGTCGTTTTAATAATTTCAGATAACTCTTCTTCAGTTAGCTGTTTAGGAGCGTAAACTTCTAAAACCGCTAATTCAGAATGAATTTTATCAACAAGATCTTGACGACCTGCTTTCTCAAATTCATGGAGGGAGTCTTTACGTTGTTTGAATTCGCGAGAAATAACCGTCAACTCGTCTGCTTCAGTTAGGTCAGTTCCTAACTTAATGGCTTCGTTTTGAAGAGATGCTTTGACCATACGAATGACCCCAAGCTTCTCTTTCTCTTTGTTTTTCATCGCTTGTTTCATATCACTATTTAAACGCTCGAGAAGACTCATAAATCCACCCTCTTATTAGAACTTGCGTTTTCTAGCAGCTTCAGATTTCTTCTTACGCTTTACGCTAGGCTTTTCATAGAATTCGCGCTTTCTTGCTTCTTGTAACGTACCAGTTTTTGAAACTGAACGTTTGAAGCGACGAAGAGCATCTTCAAGCGATTCGTTTTTACGAACAACTGTTCTTGACATTCTAATTCCCTCCCTCCGAACAAAACCACTAACATCATAATGAAATGACATGTTAGACATGTCTTTTGCAATTATAATATAATGATTCCTTAAGGTCAACCGCTTTACATAAAGTAATGCAGTTATTCCCCCTTTATTTTATGAACTTTCTTGATAAAACATTACTCGTTCAGCTTTTTTACACGTATGAAAAAAGCTGCATATACACGCAGCTTTCCAATAAGTGTTATGAGCTCATTTTCACCTGATCTTGAAGATGAACCTCATCTAGCACGCGAACAAACTCACCTTCATTATAAGGATATCCAGCTTTTGAAATTTTCACTTTTACAAGCTTTCCAACCATTTCTTCAGACGCTTTAAACACAACCTTTAAGTAGTTATCAGTATATCCTACATATAAACCACTTTCAGGATCTTCTTTATATTTTTCTTCCGGAATTACTTCTAGTACTTCTCCTTCAAACGTTGAAGCATATTCTTTTGCCAATTGATTTGAAAGTTCGATTAAACGATGCACACGTTGATTTTTTACTTCTTCATCAATTTGGTCGGTCATACGAGCCGCTGGCGTACCTGTACGTTTAGAATACGGGAATACATGAAGCTCTGAAAAACCGTGCTCTTTAATAAAGTTATACGTCTCCATAAACTCTTCTTCTGTTTCACCTGGGAAGCCAACAATAACATCTGATGTAATCGCTAATCCAGGAAGAGCTTCTTTCAGACGGTTTAAGCGCTCACCAAAGAACTCCATTGTATACTTACGACGCATGCGCTTCAATACCGTATTTGAACCTGATTGAAGAGGAATATGCAAATGACGTACAACCATTTCTGATTGATCTAGTACCTCAATCACTTCGTCCGTAATTTGACTTGCTTCAATTGACGAAATACGAATGCGTTTTAATCCTTTTACTTGAGACTCTAAATCACGAAGAAGCTGGGCAAGATTGTAATCTTTCATGTCTTCTCCGTATCCGCCAGTGTGAATACCTGTTAACACGATTTCTTTATAGCCCGCATCCACTAGCTGCTGTGCTTGTGCTACTACTTCTTTAGGATCACGAGATCGCATTAAACCGCGCGCCCATGGAATAATACAGAATGTACAGAAGTTGTTACAGCCTTCTTGAATCTTTAACGAAGCACGCGTACGGTCTGTAAAAGCCGGTACATCTAGCTCTTCATATACGCGTGTTTTCATAATGTTTCCTACGCCGTTAATCGGCTGACGCTCTTTTTTAAATTGTTCAATATAATCAAGCATCTTAACGCGATCTTGTGTACCTACTACGATATCAACACCAGGAATGGCCATAATTTCAGCTGGCGAAGTTTGAGCATAACACCCAGTTACACAAATAACCGCATCTGGATTTTTCCGCACAGCTCTGCGAATAACTTGACGGCTTTTTTTATCTCCTGTATTTGTTACCGTACATGTATTAATTACATATACATCGGCAGTTTGTTCATATTCAACACGCTCATAGCCTTGGCCTTTGAACAATTGCCAAATTGCTTCTGTTTCATAGTGATTTACTTTACACCCTAGCGTGTGAAAAGCAACTGTTGACATAATCGTCACCTCATTAACTCAGTTTGATAAGATATAGCAGACAGCGCATATAAAGGAGCTGTTTCTGCTCGTAAAATTCGCGGACCAAATCCGCTTATTGTAAATTCATTTTCTTCTAATACTTCTACTTCCTGCTCGGTCAAACCACCCTCGGGACCTACAACCACAAGCACGGAATGGCCGGGTTTTAAAGCCGAAAGAACAGCGTGCAGATGAGATGTTTCTCCTTGCTTTGCTCTTTCTTCATAGGCTACAACTTTATGAGTATAGTCACCGCTAATTTCTAATAGTTTTTTAAAAGAAATTGGGGCTTCTACTGCTGGTACAATCGTACGATGAGATTGTTCTGCAGCCTCTTTAGCAATCTTGTTCCAGCGATCTACTTTTTTTTGACTCTTTTTATCATCCCATTTAACAACTGAACGAGCCGCAATAAAAGGGATAAACTTATACGCCCCAAGTTCTGTCCCTTTTTGGATAATAAGCTCCAGCTTATCCCCTTTAGGCAGACCGTTCACAATTGTAACATGGACTGGAAGCTCTTTTTCTTCGCTTATCCATTCTATAATAGATGCTTTCACTTCGTTAGCGGAAATATTTTCAATTTCACACAAAGCAGCTTGCCCCTGTTCATTACAGGCAATAAACTGTGATCCTTCATTCATTCTCATGACGCGTGAGATATGATGGGCATCATCTTGTGTCACTATGACACTTTGCTCTTGAAATTGATCATTTGGCAGAAAATAACGTTGCATCTTGACACCTTCTCACTTGTTAAGCTTGTTTTTGCGCAATAATTGCTACCCAGTCTTCCATAAGCGTTACTTCTTGAATAACAAAGCCCGCTCCCGTTAACGCTTTTTTGACATCTTCTTTTTTCGCACTAATAATACCTGATGTAATGAACATGCCTCCTGGCTTTAATACTTTTGCAGCATCGTCTACAAAACGAACGATTACTTCAGCTAGAATATTCGCCACAACAATGTCAACCGGTCCTTCTATACCTTGCAATAAGTTGTTTTGACCTACTGTTACGACGTTCCCAACTTGATTCAATTCAATATTTTCGCGAGCAGAACGTACCGCTACTTCATCAAGGTCTAGAGCTTGTACATTACTTGCTCCTAACAGAGCCGCGCCAATGCTTAGCACTCCTGAACCTGTACCCACGTCAATAACAGTATTTCCTGCTTTCACTGTTCTTTCCAATGCTTGAAGAGACATAACCGTTGTTGGATGCGTACCTGTCCCAAAAGCCATTCCGGGATCAAGCTCGATAATCAATTCATCTGTGCTTACTTTTTCATAGTTTTCCCAAGTTGGTACAATCGTAAAACGCTCTGAAATTTTCACCGGATGGTAATATTTTTTCCAAGCAGTGGCCCACTCTTCCTCGTTCACTTCACTGATCGTAACTTTGTTAGCTCCTAAATCAAAGTCGTAAACAAGCAGTCCATTAATTTCTTTTTTGATACCATCCACAGTTTCTGCTAAAAAGCTGTTAACTGGAAGATATGCTTTAATCACTACACCTTCTTCTGGGTAGTCTTCTACGTTTAAATCGTAGATTTCACCAAAAGTTGTATCTCTGTCCTTCACTAAATCAGCAGGATCTTCAATGACTACCCCGCTAGCTCCTGATTCATGTAAAATATGAGAGATGGGTTCAATTGCTTCTTGCGCTGTATGAATACAAATTTCAGACCATTTCATTGCTACCAACTTCATCCTTTCTGCCTTCAGTAATATAGGATTTTAAATATGAACATGACAGATGACAGGTTGGCAAAGTACCTTTACCAACCTGTCTCTGTTTACTATGAAAGACAATTATTCTCCTTTAATTGCTCGTTTTACTTTTGCAAAAAAGGAATCATGCTGCTCATCAACGGCTTCTTGACCGCTCAGTTCAGCGAACTCACGCAATAATTGTTTTTGTTTTTCTGATATTTTTGTTGGAGTTACAACTCGAACGTGAATATGCTGATCTCCTTGACCATATCCTCGTACGTTTGCCACACCTTTTCCTTTTAAACGGAATTTCGTTCCCGTTTGTGTACCAGCAGGAATCTTCAGCTTCACCTTGCCGTGTAGAGTTGGTACTTCTACTTCATCACCTAGCGCTGCCTGAGCAAACGTTAAAGGCATTTCGCAGTAGATATCGTCTCCATCACGTTCAAAGAATTCATGAGTGCGCACGTGGAACACTACGTATAAATCTCCCGGAGGACCACCATTTACCCCTGGTTCTCCTTGAGCACTTACGCGCAGCTGTTGACCATCATCTACACCAGCTGGAATTTTAACATTAATCTTACGTCGTTTTGTTACTTTACCGTCACCGTGGCACGTTGCACATTTGTCTTTAATGATTTTTCCCGTACCATTACAATGATGACACGCACGTCGATTTACCACGCGGCCAAACGGCGTGTTTTGTTCAACGTTTAACTGACCTGAACCATTACAGTGCGAACATGTATCGACTTTTGTTCCAGGTTTTGCACCTGAACCGTGACATGTTTCACACGTTTCTTCACGTGGAATTTCAATTGTTGTTTCTTTTCCGAAAACAGCTTCTTCAAAAGAAAGTGTCATCGTGTATTGTAAATCGGCACCTTGTCTCGGAGCATTAGGGTCACGTCTGCGACCACCACCACCAAAGATCGAGCTGAAAATATCTTCAAAGCCGAAGCCACCAAAGTCTGAGCCGCCTCCACCAAAGCCGCCAAAGCCTTGATTTGGATCAGTATGACCAAATTGATCGTACTGTGCTTTTTTTTGGTCATCACTCAATACTTCATATGCTTCTTTTACTTCTTTAAATTTGTCAGCAGCATCTTCCGCTTTGTTAATATCTGGATGATATTGTTTAGAAAGCTTGCGGTATGCTTTTTTTATTTCATCTTTTGTAGCGCTCTTACTGATACCGAGTACTTCATAGTAATCTCGCTTACTCATCAATACTCACTCCCGAATCGTTTCACATAAACGTAATTGTATCATTATTAATAATTCCATAGCAACATAAAAGTTACTTTCTATTGCTCCCGTGCACGCAGAGAGCCAAGTGAAAAACTTTCCCTTTCGCTTTTCCACGTTAAAAAAGTCAAAGCCAAGAAATAAGCTTGACTTTGACTTTTTAAAAAGATGTGAATCGCACCATGGCGTCATTCACGTTAGTCGTCAAGATGCATTATTTTTTGTCGTCGTTTACTTCTTCAAACTCTGCATCTACAACATCATCATTTTGAGCGCCTTGTTCACCTGCTTGCTGAGCTTGTTGAGCTTGCTCATACAATTTTACAGTTAACGCTTGAACGATTTCTTGAAGTTCATCTTTTTTCGCTTTGATTTCTTCAAGGTCATTCTTTTCAATCGCTGCTTTTAAAGCATCTTTTGCTTCGTTAGCTTTTGTTACTTCAGCTTCTTCTACTTTTCCTTCAAGATCTTTTAGTGTTTTTTCAGTTGTAAACACTAATTGATCTGCTTCATTGCGTAGTTCCACTTCTTCTTTACGTTGCTTATCAGCATCTGCGTTTTCTTCCGCTTCTTTTACCATGCGGTCGATTTCGTCATCTGATAAACCTGTTGAAGATTTAATTGTAATAGCTTGCTCTTTGTTTGTGCCTAAATCTTTTGCACGAACGTTTACGATACCGTTTTTGTCAATATCGAATGACACTTCGATTTGAGGTACTCCGCGTGGTGCAGGTGGAATATCAGTTAACTGGAAACGACCTAGCGTTTTGTTGTCTGCAGACATTGGACGCTCACCTTGAAGAACATGAATATCTACAGCCGTTTGGCTATCTGCAGCCGTTGAGAATACTTGTGATTTACTTGTTGGAATCGTCGTATTACGCTCAATTAGCTTTGTAAATACGCCACCCATTGTTTCGATACCTAGTGATAAAGGCGTTACGTCTAGTAATACAACGTCTTTTACATCACCCGTTAATACGCCACCTTGAATTGCTGCACCAAGTGCAACTACTTCATCAGGGTTTACACCTTTGTGAGGATCTTGACCAGTTTCTTTTTTGATCGCATCTTGTACCGCTGGGATACGAGTTGAACCACCAACTAAGATTACTTTATCAAGTTCGCTTGCAGAAAGGCCTGCATCTTTTAAAGCTTGACGCACAGGAGCCATTGTACGTTCTACAAGGCCTGCTGATAACTCGTCAAATTTAGCACGTGATAAAGATACCTCTAAGTGAAGAGGGCCAGCTTCTCCAGCAGTGATAAATGGTAAAGAAATTTGTGTAGATGTTACGCCTGATAAATCTTTTTTCGCTTTTTCAGCCGCATCTTTTAAACGTTGAAGCGCCATTTTATCTTTGCTTAAATCAACGCCGTTTTCTTTTTTGAATTCAGCGACTAAATAGTCGATGATTACTTGGTCAAAGTCGTCACCACCAAGGCGGTTGTCACCTGCAGTTGCGCGAACTTCAAATACGCCGTCGCCAAGTTCTAGAATAGATACGTCAAACGTACCGCCACCAAGGTCATAAACTAAAACTGTTTGATCTTCATCTGTTTTTTCTAATCCGTACGCAAGTGCTGCTGCAGTAGGCTCGTTAATAATACGCTCTACTTCTAAACCAGCAATTTTACCAGCATCTTTTGTTGCTTGACGCTCAGCATCATTAAAGTAAGCCGGAACTGTGATAACAGCTTTTGTTACAGGCTCACCTAAATACTCTTCAGCATAACCTTTTAAATGTTGAAGAATGATAGCTGACATTTCTTGAGGCGTGTATTGCTTGCCTTCAGCTTCCACCTTATGGTCTGTACCCATATGACGTTTAACTGAAATAATTGTGTTAGGGTTTGTAATAGCTTGACGTTTCGCCACTTCCCCAACTTGACGCTCACCGTTTTTGAATGCCACAACTGATGGCGTTGTACGGTTTCCTTCTGGATTTGGAATTACTTTTGGTTCGCCACCTTCTAATACAGCGACACAAGAGTTAGTTGTACCTAAATCGATACCAATGATCTTACTCATTGACAATGACCTCCTTCATAATATGTAGTGTTATTGATTCACTTTAACCATCGCAGGGCGGATGATTTTATCTTTTAATTTGTAACCTTTTTGAAGCTCTTCTACTACCGTGTTCGGTTCGTATTCATCGTCTTCTACTTGCATCACTGCTTGATGCTCGTATGGATCGAATGTTTTCCCGACTGATTCAATTGCTTCAACACCTTCTTTTTGAAGTGCCTCTACTAATTGACGGTATACCATTTCTACACCTTGCAGCACGGATTTAGTTTGTTCGTCCGCTGTGTTAACTTGTAATGCACGTTCAAAGTTATCAAGTGCTGGTAAAATATCCGAAACTAATGATTGAGCACGGTATTTTTGAGCAGCTTCTGCATCGAGACGTGAACGACGACGGAAATTATCGAAATCAGCTTGTAGACGTAAGTAGCGATTCTCTTCTTCTTCAAGCTGTTGCTTTAATTGATCATTTTCTTGTTGAAGAGGGTTTACTTCCTCAGACGCTTCAGCTTCAGTTGCTTCAGCAGAGTTTGTTTGAACTTCTTCAACCACTTCTTCGTTTTGTTCTTCTACTTGCTTTTCGTTTGACAATTCATTCACCTCCCTTAAATGTTTACACACATTTTCACATTTTAAACAACGTTTTTTATTTTATCACAGGGAAAGGATGGAAGTAATATATTCCACCCGATTCCTTTATTCTTTATACAAGTTTGTTAATACTTGAGACATATCTGATGACAGCAGTGTAAGCAAACTAATCACACGCGCATATTCCATGCGGGTCGGTCCCAGTATAGCAATTGTGCCAAGCTGTTCGTGACCAAAGGAATAACTAGCTGTAATTAAGCTGCACCCTACCATTTCATTCAATTTATTTTCATGACCAATTTTCACATGTATGCCAGCCTCATTTGGGCTTAACAGCTTATAAAACTGCTGTTCATGTTCAATAATGTTAAACAGCCCGCGAATTTTATTAAGATCATGAAATTCCGGCTGAGCAAACATATTCGTTTTGCCGCCAACTACTAATTTGCCATTCATGTTGAGCTTTAATGCATCATTGAGTATATCCATCGTCTGCTCATACCCTTGAATATGGCTTTTTAAGAGCGTCGCTACTTCTTTGTACATTTTATCATGTAAATCAGTAATGCGAACGCCGATGAGCTTTTCGTTTAAAATGTTAACCATTTTTTCAATATCGGAAGGTTGAATACTGCTCGGCAGCGTAATCGTCCGACTTTCAACGTGTCCTGTATCGGTCACAATAATGGCAACAGCTGACTGAGCCGTTAAAGGTAAAATCTGCAGCTGTTTTAACTTATGGCTGACCGCTTTTGGTCCTAGCACAATAGACGTTAAACTCGTTAAATCAGATAAAATTTGCGCTGACTTTTGAACGAGCTGCTCCAGTTCTACAATGCGTTCAGCGAATACCGAACGTACCGTGGAAACGTCGCTTGCTTTCAAGTGCTGCGGGGACACTAGATGATCAACATAATAACGATAACCTTTCTCAGACGGAACGCGCCCTGAAGAAGTATGAGTTTTTTCAATAAATCCAAGTTCTTCTAGGTCTGACATCTCATTGCGAATCGTAGCCGAACTAAAATTAAACTCTTCTTTCTTAGATAATGTTCGAGAGCCTACCGGCTGCGCAGATCGAATGAAATCATCAATAATGACTTGTAAAATTAATAACTGTCGATCAGTAAGCACGCTTCATCACCTCTGTTAGCACTCTAAAACTCTGAGTGCTAAATCTAATAATAAATTACCAAATCACTATAGCGATGTCAACGATTTGATATTAGATTATCCCAATAAAGGCTTGAAAAACTTCATTCCCCAAAAATCGACCGTTGTGTGTTAAAAAGACTGAGCTATTGTCTTCACCCAAAAGTCCTTTCTCTTTGTATTCTTGAATAGGTTCTCCAAATACATCTTTTAATTCTCGATTGAATTTTTTCTTAAACTCCTCTTTTGAGACTCCTTTCGTTTTACGAAGGCCCAAAAACATTTCTTCTTCCATTTTTTCAGCCTCGGTCACGCTCACTTCATTGAGATATGCATTTCCTTTTTGCTCGACCGAATCAATGTACTTTTTTAATGGTCCAATATTTGCTCGTCTTATTCCGTTTATATAGCTATGTGCGCCTGCGCCAATTCCGTAATAATCGTCGTTGTTCCAATAGGTTAGATTATGAATACTCTCGTAGCCTGGCTTTGCGAAATTACTGATTTCATATTGATGAAAACCTTGTTTGTCCATTTCTTTCATAAGCAGCTCATACATAGCTGCTTCTTCTTCTTGAGCAGGCAGAGGCAGTTTCCCTTTGTTCATTAAATTATAAAATACCGTTTTAGGCTCAATAATCAACGAATAGGCAGACATGTGCTCTACCTCTAATGAAAAAGCGGTTTGAAGCGTAGAAGAGAAATCAGCTACCGTTTGTTCCGGCAGGCTATAAATTAAGTCTAAGCTTATATTCGACATTCCAATCTTTCTCGCTTGCTCAATACAATCAAATACCTGTCTATTTGAATGCACACGTCCAATTTTCTCCAATAATCTTTCATTAAACGTTTGTACACCAATGCTTAAACGATTCACGCCATAATCATGAAGAAGCTGAAGTTTTTCTTTCGTCAATTCATTCGGATTCGCTTCAAATGTAAACTCACCTTTTTCGTCATAAGGAAGATACATACGAATGGATTCTAAAAAATACTCTAGCTGCTGTTCATCTAACGCTGTGGGCGTTCCACCCCCAACGAATATCGTGTTTAAATTGGTCGTTGGATAACGTTCGACTGTTTGTTTCATTTCTTCTCGCATGCTTTCCAAATACGGCATAACGGGCTGATTTTTAAAAAACACTTTATTAAAGTCACAATAGTGACAAATATGATGACAAAACGGGATATGCAGATATGCTGCCTTCACCATGGACTTTCACCTCAATCACATTTATAAATGATAAAAATACCGCAGAGTCTCTCTGCGGTATTTTTATCTATGTTCGTTCACACTTATTTACAGCGCTCAAAACTCTTTACTATCGTATCAGATTAGCTTGATTTTCAAAACTAATTTGACATGTTAAATAATAGAATTTCAGCTATTAATCTTCGTCCATGCGAAGCACAGCCATAAATGCTTCCTGCGGTACTTCAACAGAACCGACCTGCTTCATACGTTTTTTACCTTCTTTTTGTTTTTCAAGAAGTTTACGTTTACGAGAGATATCTCCTCCGTAACATTTTGCTAAAACGTTTTTACGAATGGCTTTAATTGTTGAACGCGCCACAATTTTTTGACCGATTGCCGCTTGAATCGGCACTTCGAACTGTTGACGTGGAATAAGCTCTTTAAGCTTTTCTACAATGACTTTACCACGATCGTAAGCCGAATCTCTGTGCACGATAAAGGACAGTGCATCGACCGTTTCGCCGTTTAAGAGAATATCCATCTTCACAAGTTTCGAAGGCTGATATCCGATAAGCTCGTAATCAAACGACGCGTAGCCTTTTGTATTTGATTTTAATTGATCAAAGAAATCATATACAATTTCAGCTAGCGGAATTTCGTATACAATACTCACGCGATTAGCATCCAAGTACTGCATATCAATAAAGTTGCCCCGCTTCTTCTGACAAAGCTCCATCACAGCACCAACATAATCGTTTGGTACCATCATCGTTGCCTTTACATACGGTTCTTCCACGCGTTCAATCTTTTGTGGGTCCGGCATATTAGACGGATTATCTACAGACAGATGAGTCTCGTCTGTTAAATACACGTCATAAATAACGCTTGGAGCTGTTGTAATTAAATCAATTTTAAATTCGCGCTCAATACGCTCTTGGATAATTTCCATGTGAAGCAACCCTAAGAATCCACATCGGAAACCAAACCCTAAGGCCTGAGACGTCTCTGGTTCAAACTGAAGTGCAGAGTCATTTAGCTCTAGCTTTTCTAGTGCTTCACGAAGATCGTTATACTTCGCTGTATCAATTGGATACAGTCCGCAGTATACCATTGGATTCAGACGACGATAACCAGGAAGAGGTTCACTTGCTCCATTTTTAGCAAGAGTAATCGTGTCCCCTACTCGCGTATCTCCAACGTTTTTAATAGCTGCTGTTAAAAACCCTACGTCGCCAACAGAAAGTTCATCTTTAGCAACGGCTTTTGGCGTTAACACACCTAGCTCCGTTACCTCAAACTCTTTTCCTGTTGCCATCATTTTAATTTTGTCGCCTACTTTTACTCGTCCCTGTACGATACGAATAGATGCAACTACACCTCGGTATGCATCATAAAATGAATCAAAGATCAGCGCTTGAAGCGGTGCATCTGGATCCCCTTCAGGAGCAGGAACTTTTTCAACAATTTGTTCTAAAATTTCTTCGATACCAATTCCTGCTTTAGCTGAAGCTAATACAGCTTCCGACGCATCTAATCCAATTACGTCTTCAACTTCTTGGCGCACTCGCTCTGGCTCTGCACTCGGCAGGTCAATCTTATTAATGACAGGTAAAATTTCAAGGTTGTTATCAAGTGCTAAATACACGTTTGCTAATGTTTGAGCTTCAATACCTTGAGCTGCATCTACTACTAGAATAGCACCTTCACACGCGGCTAAACTTCGCGACACTTCATATGTAAAATCGACGTGTCCCGGTGTATCAATTAGATGAAAAGTATACTCTTCTCCATCTTTTGCTTTGTATTGAAGCTGCACAGCATTTAATTTTATGGTAATTCCACGTTCACGTTCTAAATCCATCGAATCTAAAAGCTGAGCTTTCATTTCTCGCTGTGTTAACGCATTTGTTTTTTCTAAAATACGGTCTGCTAATGTTGACTTACCGTGGTCTATATGAGCAATAATCGAAAAGTTTCTAATTTTCGATTGTCGTTTCAATCTTGCTTCTCTATCCATATTTTTTTCACTCCTACTGAAAATCGGCAAAATACACTAAATTAAATTATAACAACACATTCGTCAACATTCAATAAGCATTCCATTGGGGATTTTTCCATACAAAAAAGCAGAAAGAAATTCTGCTTTTAATTAAGAAGATGATGGATAGCCTTAAAAGCTTTTCCTATTGTACTTTTCACGCCTTCCGCTAGACTTTGACCTAGCGAGGAGAAAAAGTTAAAAGCCTTTCGTTTTTCTAGAAACTGCTGTTTTTCATCAATATTCACGACTTTTTTTGAACCTAAAACTGCAGCTTCCACCTGACCATCTGACGTTTTAGACACATTAATAACATGTTCAATCGAAGGATCATTATATCCCTTCATTTTAATCAATCCTTGCTGAGCCGTCTGCATCCCTAAAAATACGACGCACAGTAAAAAAATGGTTAGCACTACTGATTTTAAAGTGAATTTAATCATATTATTAGGCCCCTTACTTCTTTATCTTCTGTAGTACTAACCATTATGACTATATTGTGAAGAACTCATTCATCTAAAAGCGTATTAATGAGTATATGCTCCAAAGTTCTCTTGATCCACTTCATGATGCAAAGCAGCGTTAAGTCCTCCTGCAACTACATTAGCCATATCTTCAATAAACATATCCACTTCTTTTGGCGTAACCATCAAATTATGACCTAAAGGTGCAAGCACTTCATGAATAAGACGTCTTTTTTCTTCATCAGGAAGGGTGCCAATCATCCCGAGATACGTTTGACGCTGCTCTTCATTGGGTAAGTCATCCTCCGTGAGCTTCTTTTTTTCTCCAAACGTCATACCGGACGGAAGCAGCGACTTAGACGGCTTTCCCTGCTCTTTCATTTCTCGGCCGAAATGTTTTAAGATAAAGTCAATTGTATCGCTTGTAATGGAAACAGCATCCACTACCGTTGGAATACCTATTGCAATAACTGGAATGCCAAGTGTTTCATAACTGATTTCTTTGCGCTTGTTTCCAACCCCAGACCCCGGATGAATACCTGAATCTGAAATTTGAATGGTAGCATTTACCCGTTCAATCGAACGAGCGGCCAGCGCATCGATTGCAATGATAAAATCTGGATTCACTTTCTTTACAACGCCAAAGATAATATCACTTGTCTCAATACCCGTCATTCCCATTACTCCCGGAACAATGGCGCTAACGGGTCTAAAGCCATCTTGCACGCTTTCAGGCTGTAGCTCAAACAAATGCCTTGTAATCAACAAATTATCTACTGCCTTTGGTCCAAGCGCATCTGGTGTAACACTTAAGTTTCCAAGACCCACTACAAGACAGCTAGCATCATCTGGAATGTTGAGGCTTTTAATAAAAAAATTCAGCTCTTTAGCAAATACTTCTTCCATGGCCTCTTGCTTTTCAGTATCCTGCTCGCGAATACCTACCGATTCAAGGGTTACATATCGGCCTTTTTTCTTACCGATTGCTTCTGCGCCTTCTTCCGTAATTTCTACCATTGAAATTTTGACACCTTGTTCTTCTTTTTCTTTTACAATTACGCCTTTGATTTCTGACTGGTTATTCGGTTTAGGCTGGTTTTCTAACGCTATGTCTTTTGCTTCGACAGCTAAATCCGTGCGCACGCTATATTGACTTAAATCAAGTTCTTTTTCCACTTCTTAACCTCCTAGACAATCTTTGTTGGAATTATTGTCACCGAGGACTGACAGATTCATGCATTTAAGAAATGAAAAGTGGAAAGAAAGGCGCAATATCAGCTACAAGCTTTTGAAGAGAGGTCTGTCATATAAAATTCCTTGTCAAGGCTATTGCATTCTGTCCTTGTGTTTGATAAAATATCTTTTGTTCTTATTGTGAAGAATGTCGAGTTCTATATAATCTCGATTGTTATCATTTCGGGAGGTGAAACGGATGCCAAACATTAAATCAGCTATCAAACGTGTAAAAACTACTGAAGCTCGCCGTGCTCATAACATTCAAGCTAAATCAGCTATGCGTACTGCAATCAAAAACTTTGAAGCTTTAGTTGAAAACAACGATGTAGATAACGCAAAAGCAGCATTTGCTGTTGCTTCTAAAAAATTAGACAAAGCTGCACAATCTGGTATTATCCACAAAAATGCTGCAGCTCGTCAAAAATCTCGCTTAGCAGTAAAACTTAACGGTTTATCTGCATAATTGAGACAAAAACGATCCCATTAGGATCGTTTTTTTATTGCGCTCTTTTTAATAAAAACAGCTGTAAAATAAGCGCTTTATCCATTTTCCCCGTCTTCATTTCATAATCTGCCTCTGCTAAATCCTTTAGAATTTCTTTAAGCTGCTGTTCCTCAAAACTTCTGCTCTGCTGCAAAGCAATTTTCACACGAAACGGATGTACCTTAATCGTTTGAGCAATTTGCTGCTGACCGTACCCTTGACTAGACAGCTGCTTCGTATGATAAATCAAGCGAAACTGCGTCGCTAACAAAGATAAAATTTTAATAGGCTCTTCGTTATTACGCAGTAAATCCTGATACATATTTAAAGCAGTAGAAACCTTTCGCTGAATAACAGCGTCAATAAGCGTAAATACATTTTGTTCAAGCGTTTTTGCCACAAGCTTAAGCACAACTTCTTTTGTAATAACTACGCCTTGTCCAACGTATAACACCATTTTTTCAATTTCATTTGTCACAAGCGTTACATTAAGACCCACAAGCTGAATAAGGAGAGTCACAGCATCTTCATCCATATTCACTCCATCTTTTGAAAGTAAATTACGAATCCACTGCTTCATTTCTTTTTCACCAAATTCGTTCGCTTCGATGTAAGCTGCTTGTTTTTTTAATAATTTTGTTATTTTTTTTCTTTCATCCAGCTTTTCATAAGGAGCTAGCAGAATTAACGTTGAAAAAGACGGGGGCTGCTCCACATATTGCTGAAGTTTTGCTAGATCATGCTCTACTTTATCTTTCGATTTTTCAGCCGTTAAAAATGCTGCATTTTTCGCAACGACTACACGCTTGTCTCCTAAAAAAGGAAGCGTTTCAGCATCTTCTAGAACTTGATCAATCGATGTTTCTTCTAAATCGTATAGTGACAAGTTAAATTCTTTATCTTCTTCATTCAACGTATAGTCGACGATTTTATCTCTAATCTTTTTACTCATAAATGCATTGACCCCGTGTATTAAGTAAACGGGGGCTATATTATTTTGGGTAATACTTTTTAAGCTATCAACTGCCAACGTATATACGCTCCTCTTTTTTATTCATCTATATTGATTATGTATAGTTACTGATAAACAAAATACAATTTCTATCGTAAAGGTGTTATGAGTTTTTGGCAACAATACAAAAGGAATTGCCTTAAAACGACAATTCCTCAGTTTATGATAAACATTAACAATATAAGCCCTAGGTTACTTATTTGTTAATGATTAAACCCTTATCTCTATTTTCTCCTCATGCTCGTAAAGTATAGTTGTTAACTGTTGTCAGTTTGTGAAAACGCTTTTAAATTGTCTAGATTTTTTAAAAAAGTTAGACTATACTGTAAACAGGAGGGGTGTTAATGAACCAATTTGAAGAAAGTGTCCAAAGTAAACGCAACGACGCTGTCGATTCTGCCGTAGGATTTGGTGTTTCATTTGGCTTTTTCACTGCCTTATTTGTTATTGCAACTGTGATTCACTACTTGGGTTCGTAAAATTGCTTCAAGGCTGCTTCTTAGCAGTCTTTTTTAGTTCGTTTTTCTTACTATAGACTATGGAAGTTGCTTTGAAAACGTTCCTGACTTTTTTGTAAATTCATACATTACTCCACCATCTTCATCCGTTCGATAAATATACACCCCGCAGCTTTTCAGAAGCTCTAATATTTCTTGATGAGGATGACCATAACGATTTTTTTGTCCCGCTGAAACAAGCGCTACTTTAGGATTTAAATGTTGAACAAACTCTTCTGAAGTTGAGGTTTTACTGCCATGGTGCCCAACTTTTAATACATCTGCTTTAAGATTTGGAAAGTCTTTCAATATTCTTTGTTCTCCTTCCTTTTCTAAATCTCCGGTGAATAGCCATCTTAAATTTCCTAACTTAGCGTCTATTACAATCGAGCCGTTATTGCTCGTTTCTTCGAAACCTGTTGGAGAAATAATCTGAAATAACACACCTCCATCTTGCCAGCTATCTCCTTGCTGAACAATGTGAACAGGTACGCTTTGTTTTTGAGCAGCGATTACCAAACCAGTCTCTACCTCATTTAATTCAGCTTTTTCTCCAAGCACCAGCTCTCCTACAGCCACTTGTGAAAATAAATGCTGTGCCGCCCCTGCGTGATCATAATCACCATGTGTGATAATCATTTTATCGACCCTTGTTATTCCTTTTGAATGCAAAAACGGAACAAGTACGTCTTCTCCCACGTCAAAAGAAGAACGGCGTTTTTGCCATGGTTCTTTTGGAAATGAAACCGTTCCTCCGGTATCGATCATATACACACCTTTTCGATAAGGAAGCTCAATGATAAAGCAGTCTCCTTGTCCTACATCGACCATTGTGACCGTTCCTTTTGGATTCAAATAAGGATACATACATTGGGCGGCTAACAATGCCAGGAGAAGAAACATATAGCGAACGAAAAATCGCCCTTCTTCGACCGCCACAAATAAAGCATAAATGCATACGTACATGCCCAAAAACAGCACAATGTGGGGCTTTCCTGTTACAAAATCAGCGGGAATCCACTCAAAAAAGCCAAGCAATTTTTCACAAACAAGTAAAAGAACATGAAGAATTTGCTCCAGCAGTTCACTCACTCCCGGCAAGAGGATATGAACAAAAAGAATGAGCAAACAAAGAGGTAATATAACAAGAGAAAACAGAGGTACAAACACCATATTTAATGGCAAACTGAGGAGAGATACTCCATAAAAATAGTACAGCAGTAAAGAAAGTGAACTGATTTGTGCAATCGCTGAAACAGCCATGAGCTGGCTGAAAGAAGAATGAAAACGGGGTAAAATCGTCTGACTCGATAAAATCAATGCAAAACTAACGGCAAAAGAAAGCTGAAATCCTACATCAAATAAATAGTACGGCTTAAAAAGCAGCATGGCCATAAAAGCAAGGCTGATGCTATCAACTAAAAGAATTTTTCTTTGTATTTTTATCGATATAAGCATCAGCATACTCATAAAAACAGCTCGGACAACTGAAGCGCTGCCACCAGCCAAAACCATGTATACAGGAAGAAGCAAAAGTAAAAGCGTAATGGCTCGCTCGCGCGTTATTCCAATCCGAATGAGCAAATAAAAACACATTGCTGTCAGCAGTCCAACATGAAGACCTGATATGGCAAGCAAGTGTATTAAACCAAATTGCTGATAGCGCTTGATACTCTCTTCTTCGATGCCGGTGCGCTCGCCGTAAATTAGTGCCTGCATAAACCCAGCGCCTGGATCCGACATATTTTGTTGAATATAATTAATTCCTTTTTGACGAATAAAGGTAAGGTACGTAAGTGGAGTTAGAGTGGGGAGCTGGCATTTTACCAAATCAAGTCTCTTAACGTTAAGCTGCCAATGAATAGACTGATGGTACAAATATTGCTGATAATCAAATGCATGAAGGTTGCGGGCAGGTGAAGGAGAAGTTAATTGCCCCGCTAGTTGACAAACTTGATGAATCGTTAGCTTTTCGAGCTGCTGTTTCTCTTCCAACGTTTTTAGTTTATAAAAAGCCATGACCTCTTCATTTTGAACCGTAAACTTAAAAGTAAGCTTGTCGCCGTCACTATGCGGCACAGATGAAATTTCGCCTGTAAAAGAAGAAGATTCAGCTAAAAGAACCGTTTTGTTATGCTTATTTGTCTCAGCTAATAGGTAGACGCACAAAACACTCAACAGTGCAGAAGCAATAACCACTTTCCTCGGACATTGTAGCCATTGAAAAATGAAAAGCACGATTAGCAAAAACAGGCTTACAGCAGAATAATTATCATATACATATAAAGCTATCATCATGCTAAAAGCACAGTAAATATAATATCCTTTCACTTTTAGCTCCTTTCTTCTTAAAAGAAAGAGGCTTCTTACTGTTACATAGTAAAAAACCTCTTTCACCTTTAATTTGCCGTAAATAAAGCGAGAGCTTCACGCTGTAAATTCATCACTTCTGCTTCGTCCGCTCCGCTTTTTTCTAAACGAGCGAGAACATCCGTCACAAATTGAAGCTTCTCTTTACTTTTTAAGTCAATGACTGCTTCATCAAGTTCAACTTTTGCTGTTTTCACTCCCGCCTGTTGAAATAACTCAACAGCATACGGGTGATTTTTGTAATCATTAGCGTAATATACTGTTTTAATTCCCGCTTGAATAAGGGCTTTACAGCAGTTTAAACACGGAAAATGCGTGACGTATACTTCCGCATCTTCTGTTTTCACACCAAACTTAGCACACTGCAAGAGTGCATTCACTTCTGCATGGACAGTTCTTACACAGTGTCCATCAATCACATAACAACCTTCGTCAGCACAATGCACGCCTCCGCTGATCGAGCCGTTGTATCCTCCAGCTATAATACGTTTATCACGCACCACTGTAGCCCCAACAGCCAGACGTTCACAAGTGCTTCTTAAAGCTAGCAAATGGCTTTGTGCCATAAAATATTGATCCCATGAAATCCGGTTCATCTCATTCCCTACCTTTTTATTTAAAACTGAATAATTATCATTATACTTGTCTCTTTCATAGTGTAGCGTTTCTTTTCCTTTTTCGTCAATAAGTCTCTACTGTACCGTAATTTGAGCTTTGATTTTTTCTAGCGACTTCTCGCCAATACCTGATACTTGCCCCAAATCCTCTACTGTTTGAAATAAGCCATTTTCCTCTCGATATGAAATGATGGCACTCGCTTTTGAAGGTCCAATGCCATTTAACGTTTGCAGTTCATCAGTGTTCGCTGTATTGATATTAACAAGGGGCTGATCGTTTGAAGTTCCTGAGGAAGAGATTGAAGAAACAGGAGATGAAGGCGGGATTTCTTCTCCAGCAGTTGGAATGTAAACTGCCATTTCATCTTGTAGCTTGCTAGCTAAATTGAGCTGTCTTAAGTCCGCTTCTTTCGTAGCGCCTCCGGCTTGTGCTAGAGCATCTTTTACCCTTGCATCTTTGGGAAGCTGGTATACACCAGGCTTCTGAACAGCTCCTTTAATATCCACCATAACAAACGGAGAATCTTGGCTCGAAATTACTTGATCAGACGACTCTCCTTTTTTTGCAGCAGAAGATTCTGCCCTTATCATATCTGAGGTTTGAAGAGAACTTTCCGGTTTCTCTCCACCTGTGCGATAGATATAAAAAGCCAAGCCAACTGCTAAGCAAATACACCCGATTAGCCAGTGTTTTTTTGAAAAAGTCAAATTGTACACTCCTTTGAATTTTGAAGTAACGTCATAAATTCCATTATGTCTTCATAGTGTTTAGAAGAAAAGGCTTTTGAAGGAGGGAATGAATCAGTGAACATAGGGTTTATCGGAACAGGAAACATGGGGAAAATATTAATTGATGCGTTTATTGAATCAAAAGCCGTACGTCCTTCTAAAATTACTATTATGAATCGCACAAAAAAAAGAGCCAAAGAGATTCAACAGCAGCATAAAAAAATTCATGTTGCTGATACAGCTGAAGAAGTTGTTCACGCATCCAAAGTCATTTTTATTTGTGTTAAGCCATTGGATATTCACCCCCTTTTAATAAAATTAGAACCACTGCTGACGAAAGATCATTGCATTGTATCCATTACCAGTCCAATTAGCGTAGAACAAATCGAACGCCTCATTCCGAGTCAAGCAGCTAGAATTATCCCTAGCATTACGAATCGGGCATTAGCAGGTGTTTCTCTTTTCACGTTTGGAGAAAGATGTACGCCTTTTTACCAAAATTATTTACATGAATTATTTTCATCTATGTCAAAGCCTGTGGCTATTGATCAAACGATTACGCGCGTATCATCCGATATCGTAAGCTGCGGTCCTGCATTCTTCAGCTTTTTGCTTCAACGCTTTATTGATGCAGCAGTTCAAGAAACAAATATTTCTGAAGAAGAAGCTACCGTCATGGCCAGTGATATGATTATTGGAATGGGAAAACTGTTGGAAAAAGAAATATTTACGCTTCCTACCTTGCAGGATAAAGTATGCGTAAAAGGCGGTGTAACCGGAGAAGGTATTAAAGTTTTAGAAGCTGAACTCGGAGAGATGTTTGTGCACGTATTTCAAAAAACACATGAAAAATTTGACGAAGACATTGAGCTTGTTCACAATCAGTTTGATAGTCTTATTCCATAATTTCTGTAGAAATCCTGCTTTGAAACAAAAAAAGAAGCCTCTACTCGGCTTCTTTTTTTTGCGCAGAGAAAAAGATGCGCTCACTGTTTGAAGTAGGCTCACTCATTTTGAAATCTGCACTTACTTCTATATTTATAAAACCAGCTTCGCCCAGCCAAGATTGATAATGGTCAATCGACCAAGTGCGCTGAGCATGCACCTCATCAAAGCGATGATATGCATCCATTTCTTCATCATAAGCAAAAAACGTAATATCATGCTCTACGCGCATGTCTGTATCGTCATAGGTGCAGTTCCAAATATATGACACGTCTTCATCAACGTAAGAAAAAGATTGATTTCCAAATACGTCCTTCATCTTGTGCACTGAATGAACATCAAATACAAAGAGCCCACCTGGTTTTAAGTGCTTATATACACGTTGAATGGTTTCTTGAACTTCTTTATCACTTTGCAAATAGTTCAAAGAATCACAAAAGATTACTACACAGTCGAACTCTTTCAATAACTCAAGTTCCGCCATGTTTTGCTGAAAAAGAGATAGCGTTACCCCTGCTTCTGCCGCCTTTTCCTGGGCTACCATAAGCATATCATCAGACAAATCAACGCCTACTACGGAGAAACCTTCTTGTGCAAATCGAACGGAGAGTTCCCCCGTGCCGCAGGCAAGGTCTAATATACTGTCAGGCTTTGTTTTCGCTTTTGCCACCTGCTGATTAAAAAATTCAGCCCAATCGTCATACGGAACGTCTGCCATTAGCTGATCATATACGTAGGCAAATTCTCCGTACCTGCTCATAGCTGTAGCTCTTCTGAACTTACAAATGGTGCATCTCCCCATAAGCGTTCTAAGTTATAATATCCGCGCTCATCTTTATGGAAAATGTGAACCACAACATCTCCAAGATCAACAAGAACCCACTTAGCCTGCTCAAATCCTTCTAAACGCTTCACAGAAATGCCTTGTTCGTGTGCTTTTTCTTTAATTTCACGAGCGATTGCCTGCACTTGTTTATCTGAGTTACCGTGACAAATAACAAAATAATCTGCCACAAGTGAGATTCCTTCCATATTTAACGCTACGATATCGATTGCTTTTTTATCGTCTGCTGCTTCTACAACAAGAGATAGCAATTCACGTTCAGTCATGTGTTTGACCTCCTAAGATTAAATCATTATATGTCATCATCGTATCGGGATAAACGGCCTGATGTTTAGTCATTAAAAAAGAAATGGTGTTTTTCAGTGATTGAATAAGTGCTGCATTTAAGTCCGTTTTAGCTAACTCCCGCACTTCATCAACACCTGGAAATCTCCTTCCGGGTTCAATGTAATCAGCAACGTACACAATTTTTTCAAGTAACGTCATGCCAGGTCTTCCGGATGTATGGTAAGCAATTGCATCCAATACTTCCTTATCCGTAATCCCTACTTCATTTCTCACTAAAAACGCGCCTACTGGAGCATGCCATAATTCGGTATTGTATTCCAATAAAGAAGGGTTCATGTTTTGATCAATAATAATTTGCTTCATCTCTTCCTTTGGACGAAACTTGGCATAGTCATGAAAAATAGCAGCCAGTTCTGCTTTTTTTTCGTCTGCTTCAAAACGCTTAGCTAATTCAATTGCTGTTTCCATTACCCCGACAGTATGAATATAACGACGTTCTGTTAACTGTTTCTTTACGATTGCTAATGCCTCAGTTCGATTCATATAATTGATTCTCCTCGATATATTGTTTAACACCAGCAGGTATAAAATAACGAATGGTTTCTTTCTTTACTACTCGTTCGCGAATAAAGGAAGAGGAGACATCAAACTGCGGAACTTCTACTTCTTTTATCGGGTAAGGGGACGTAATGGTATACCCCGGGCGTTTTACACCTACAAATGTAACCAAATTGACTAATTCATCAATTTCATACCACTTCGGCAAATATTCTACCATATCAGCACCAATGATGAAATGAAACTGATACGTTGGATATTTCTCCGTTAGTATTCTCATCGTATCATATGTATATGAAGGCTCTTTGCGCTCAAATTCAATCGGCTGCAGGATAAATTGATCATGTTCTTCAATAGCTAGCTTTAGCATTTGTAAACGATGATATGGCTCAATAGGCTCTTTGATTGTTTTATGAGGTGGAATATACGACGGCATGAACCATATCTCATCTAATTTCAAGGCATGCAAAACCTCATTTGCCATCATTAAATGCCCCAAATGAGGCGGATTGAATGTTCCACCTAAAATTCCAATACTCTTCAACAATCCCCGACTCCTTTAATTTACTTCATTTTTAAATAGAGCGGGTTTCCCCGCTCTATTTCATTTCACTTTTGGAAGCATTAACTGCTTATTTTCGCGTGATTCTTTATATAATACAATTGTATTTCCAATCACTTGTACAAGCTCTGCTTTTGTTCCTTTTGTTAATCGAGCAGCAACCGTGTCACGATCTTCGTCACAGTTTTGCAGAATGCTTACTTTTAATAATTCTCTTGCTTCTAATGCATCAGCAATTTGACCAATCATATTCTCGTTGACTCCACCTTTTCCTACTTGGAAAATTGGATTTAAATGATGTGCTTTTGAACGTAAAAAACGTTTTTGTTTACCTGTTAACATAAAAACCTCCGTTGTATCTTATCTCTTAGTTAGTGTTGAAAGAACAATGTGTTCCATTGCCTCTTCGTCAGGACGGACGTTCGTCCACTTTTCAAATGCAAGTGCACCTTGCAGTACAAACATACCGACACCGTTATGAGTGCCTGCCCCTTTTGCTTCAGCCTCTTTTAAAAGCTTTGTTTTTAAAGGGTTGTAAATAATATCGCTGACTACGGCTTCTTTTTGCAAGAAAGTAAGTGCTAAAGGCAGCTCATCAACATTAGGATACATTCCCACTGAAGTGGTATTAATAATAATATCAAATGTATCTAATTGTTTTTCTACATCAGAAATAGACATCGCCGCCGTTTTCGTCGAAAAAGGCAGCTCGTTAGCTAATACAGCTGCTTTTTCGACGGTACGATTGCATATCGCAATTACGTCGGGAGCATGCTGAGCTGCAATTGTATAAAAAATAGCTTTTGCAGCCCCTCCAGCTCCAATAATTAAAATTCTTTTTTGGGATAAGCTTCCTTCTACTGCTTTGAGTAAAGACGTCACATACCCCTCTCCGTCGGTATTGTATCCAATATAACGGCCATCTTGATTAACAACTGTATTTACAGCGCCAATTGCCTTTGCTAATGGATCGACTTCATCCAAATGCTTCATAATATCAACTTTATAAGGAATCGTGACATTAAATCCTTGAATGTTTTTATCTTTTAGCTCTCCAATGGCTGACTCAAAATGAACAGGTTCAATTGGAAAAGCTTCATAATGAGCATCCATATTCAGACGTTTAAAGGCATCATTTTGCATCAATGGCGATAGTGAATGCCCAAGCGGATAACCAACTAGCCCATATAATGTACTCAAGATTTTTTCCCCTTTTTGTTTAAATTAAAGAATCGCGCACAAATACGCCGACTCCTTTTGGTGCATGCGCCACAACTTTTGAACCTGACTCATTAACCGTCACCCAGCCAAGCCCTGAAAAAACAATATCCGTTTTTTCATTTTTTATTGTAAATTCATGTGCAACCAGTTCAGGAAACTCATCCATTTGCTCTGGGCGCGGCGGCTGAAGCAGTTCACCTGCTTGCTTTTCATACAACTCATCTGCTTTTTCAAGCTTCGTACGATGGATATGCAAATCGTTCGATACATAACATGTTAATGACTTGCGGCCTCCCTGTACATAATCTAAGCGCGCCAGTCCTCCAAAGTATAACGTTTGCCCTTCATTTAGCTGATAAATCTTCGGCTTTATTTCTTTTTTAGGAGAAATTAACTTTAAGTCGCGTTTATCTACATAGTGAGCCATTTGATGGTGATTAATAATGCCAGGCGTATCATATAAAGACGCGCCGTTATCAAGCGGGATATCAATCATATCCAGCGTTGTACCCGGATATTGAGATGTAGTAATAATATCTTTTTCTCCCGTTACTTCTTTAATAATGGCATTAATAAATGTTGATTTACCAACGTTTGTACATCCCACAACATATACATCTTTACCTTCGCGGTAATGTTCAATGGCTTCAGCAATTTCGCGAATTCCTTGTCCTTTTTGCGCGCTCATAAGGAACACATCCACTGATTTTAGCCCAAGCTCTTTCGCTTCTCGCTTCATCCAATGAATGAGTTTATTTTTCTTTATAGACTTTGGCAGTAAATCTGCTTTATTTCCCACTAAAAGAACCTTGTTATTTCCAACAAATCGATGCAAACCAGGTAACCAGCTGCCGTTAAAGTCAAAGATATCTACAACTTTTACAACCAAACCGTCCGTTTGACCAATTCCATTTAAGATTTTTAAAAAATCATCGTCTGTTAAGGAAACATCTTGTACTTCATTATAATGCTTCAAGCGAAAGCATCGCTGGCAAATAATAGCTTCTTTTTCTAGTGCTGATTTTGGAGCATAGCCAAGTTCATCCGGTCGTTCTGTTTGAATCTCCACTCCGCATCCTACGCACTGTAATTTTTCTTCACTCACGTTTTAATCCTCCCAGTTAATCATACCTTTTCGTTTCATCCAACCTAGAATTCTTCGTTCCATTTTACGGTTAAATTTCGTTACAAATCCATCTGTTTGCGCAACTGGTACAACCAAAACTGTATATACGCCGAGACGATTTCCTCCTAATACATCCGTTAAAAGCTGGTCGCCAATAACTACAACCTCATCTTTTTGCAGCTCCATATCACGAAGAGCTCTCCTAAATGCTTTACGCATCGGTTTGCGTGCTTTATATACAAATGGAAGTCCAACTGGATCTGAAAACAGCTTGACTCGTTTCTCCACATTATTCGATACAATCGTAATTTTAATTCCACTATCTTTCATTAACTGAAACCACTCAATTAATTCCGGAGTGGCATCAGGGCGATCCCATTCCACCAACGTGTTATCTAAGTCGGTAATAATTCCTTTTATTCCGCGCTCTTTCAAATCGTCTGGCTTAATTTGAAACACGTTTTTCACATGTTCATTTGGTAAAAAAAGTTTCAACACGTATCATGCACCTCGAATATATAGTTACATACTAAAATTAACGCCGTCTATCATTATAACGACTTCTTGTTATTTTCCAACCTAAAATTTTATTCTCTTCAAAAACAGGTCTTTTCTTAGTATAAAGGATATGCCTTGTGAATGCTTTAACTTTATACAGAAAGTTATTGACAAAAGGTAGCAAACCTCTATTTGTTCGTGGGCTTACGATATATTCACTCTCTGCAAACTTAAAATAAAAAATAGTGCAGAAAACGTTTATTACTTATCAAATAGGGTAAGTGGTAAACAAATTCTGTTAAAAGTTTTCGACAAAAAATGATAAGCCTAATTATGTGGATAAGTTTATACACATTATCCTCTGTTATAGTTCAGCAATTAATGGTAATTATAAACAACATACCCACATTTTATCCACCGAAAGCTGTGGATAACAGAACGATTGTTCCTTTATTTGATTCATGTTAGATTATAAATAAGGAATTTATTAGCATTTAAATATAACTTTTTAGGATATTTATTTTAGTAGGAGGTGGCGGCAATCTTATGAGAAAATTATCAGATGAGCTGCTTATTGAATCATACAGCAAAGCAACCGAACTGCAATTAAGCCCTGATTTTATAAAATTAATTGAAGAGGAAATTGAAAGAAGATCATTAAAGATTAACATACAAATTCCTTCTTAACGAATAAAAGAGCCTTCTTAATAAAAGAAAGCTGCATCTTCATTTATTTATCTACTCTTTTATTATATAGGCTCTATTTTTTCAAATGAGCAATTGGTTCTCCATACTTTACATAAGAACCTGAGTGAACGTTAGAATCAAAAGTGATTGAGTTCTTCTCAAATAATAAAATGACGGTCGAACCAAACGTGAAGTAAGCCATTTCTTCCCCTTTTTCGACTACTTCTTTTTTAGAAACCGCTTCAATGCTGTTGATAAACATGGCTCCTACTTTTACCATCAGCATGTGACCATTTTCAAACGTTAACTCCGTGAGCTTCCGGAAATTTTTCACCAGCGGTTCTTTCCCGTACTTGATTCCTAATGAATTTACTGGATAAGACTTTTGTCCAACGGTCCACGTATTCCCCACTTGGGCTTTAAGAGGACTGTGAATGCGATGATAGTCTTTCGGACTAAGATAGAGAATAATAAACTGTCCCTCTATATATTTTTCAAGAATGAGATCATTTGAAACCATTTCCTGTATAGAATAGGGTTTGTTTTTTACAATCATTTCTTTTTGAGGCGTAATGACTCCATATGCTTCTATCTTTGCATCTACAGGACTGACAACGCTGTCTTTCTGCTGATCGACCGGACGGGCAGAAGGATTCAAACGGCGAATAAATAGCTCGTGTAAGTTTTGATAGTGATGCAGAGGCTTGTCCATTTCTTCTTTATTTACTTTAAAAACTTTTGTATAGGAGGGTATAACAAACCGACTCCATTTAGAGAAAGTGAATTTTCGAATGAGCTTCGATGATCCTTGGTGATTCGTAAGCTCAATAAACGTTCGATACAGGTGCTGCAACAATAATTTTACCTCCACATACTGAATAGTTCTTTACTAGAATAAGGTTTGCGTCTACAATGAAATTACCATTATTTTTACCTTTAGTTCATTCCATCCTTTAAAGGAGTGAGGAAATTGTTTTTATTAGACTATCTAGATCATACAATTAAAAAGCTGAGATCCCAAGCGGCAAACTCCTTAACGATTGTTAATTTAAGTTTAGGAAGCTTTGCTATTTTATTTGTCATGAAAAATGAATTGAACTTAAGTTTATTACTAATTTTTTTAGCAGCGTTAGCAGACCGATTCGACGGCATGGTAGCCAGAAAGCTGCAAATTGAATCTGAACTTGGAAAACAACTGGACTCCATGTGCGATATTATATCATTTGGCATCGCTCCAGCTCTACTACTTTATCAAAGTATTTTGTCTCACTTTGGTGCTGCAGGTTCAATTGTTACCATCTGTTACATTGCTTGCGGAGCACTTCGTCTTGCCCGCTTTAACATCACAGAAAATACTGGGTATTTTACAGGGCTCCCTATTACCGCAGCAGGTTGTTTATTAACTCTTAGCTACTTGGGCGTCCCTTATTTGCCTTCACACTTTTATATGTTTTTAATTATCGTACTCGCTTGCTTGATGATTAGTACTTTCAAGCTAAAAAAAGTATAGAGCTCCATTTACTTTTACAGAGGAATATTATCATCTTGCTTCTTTTCTTAATTATAGAATAAATCATCTTCTTTAAGAAACAAAGCGAAAATTCCTTAAGAATTCTTAAAAATGAATGGTTCTATTCGGTAGGATATGTCATCTAAAAAAACTCATGCGCATGCATGAGTTTTTTTAATACCAGCAGCTAAAAAACCAATAGAAGCTTCCGAAAATTAATAACAGGACAAACAGAACAATCAACAATCCAAGTCCCCAGCCGAAGCCTCCTCCACATGGGTATGCTGGATAATTAGGATAACAGCAGCCTCCGTAACCGTACATACTCTCCCTCCTTACACTATGAACTACTACTAGCGTATGTACATACTTTTTCTCTGTATAGGCTGTTAACTATCTCTAAAGAAAAATCTGTGGACTTTTTCAAACTCTCTTGTCCCCGGGGGGAATTTTAAACGTACAGGCAAAGACATCCTTCTTTTTACATATAGTGTAATGTTAGTCTCTCACAGGTTGATATCCCCTTATGGAGGTGAAGAGATGTCTGCATTATTTACCGCACTAGGCTATTTCTTTAAAGAATTGGTTTTCCTTGTTTCCTACGTAAAAAACAATGCGTTTCCTCAACCCTTGTCTGCTGCTGAAGAAAAGAGATATTTATCTTTAATGGAACAAGGAGACCAAGAAGCGCGAAACCTTCTTATTGAACACAATCTCCGACTCGTTGCGCATATTGTTAAAAAGTTTGAAAATACGGGAGAGGATGCGGAGGATTTAATTTCAATTGGGACAATCGGTTTAATTAAAGCAATCGAAAGTTATTCGCAAGGAAAAGGAACAAAATTAGCTACTTACGCCGCACGCTGTATTGAAAATGAAATATTGATGCACTTGCGAGCGCTCAAAAAAACAAAAAAAGATGTGTCGCTGCATGATCCAATTGGCCAGGATAAAGAAGGAAATGAAATCAGTTTGATTGATGTATTAAAATCAGAATCAGACGATGTAATTGATATGATTCAACTAAATATGGAATTAGAAAAAATAAAAGAATACATCGATATCCTCGATGATCGAGAAAAGGAAGTAATTGTTGGCCGCTTCGGTTTGGATCTGCAGGATGAAAAAACCCAGCGAGAAATTGCAAAGGAATTAAATATTTCAAGAAGTTACGTTTCGCGAATTGAAAAGCGAGCGCTGATGAAAATGTTTCACGAATTTTACAGAGCCGAAAAAGAGAAAAAAAAGAGCGGAAAGAAGGATAATTAATCCTTCTTTCCGCTCTTTTTTAAAATAGTTTCCAAATAATAATCCGTAGCAAACACATCATTACTCCCCCTACTAATCATTTAGGTGGAATCTTTCTCCACAAGCAGCCATACAACGATATATCCTTTTTGATTAATCATCATTCATCCACTCCTTTCCACTGTTCAAATTAGAAATGACGATAAAACTCATACTTGCGGTCTTTTATTTCTTCTTCTAATTGTCTTACATACTGTTCATGCTTAATTTCTTCCTCTGAGTATTGACGGGACTTTATGGTAATAGTTAAAAAGAAAATGTTCAGTGTCATTACAATCACCTCCTTATACACAAAAAAGCCACAGTAATGCATAAGCATCCTGTGGCTGAAAAATAATAAAAACCACAGGGATACTATTCGCACCTGTGGTGAATTAACGTGTTTTAATGATCAAGGTAAGAAAGTTACTTGATACAGGAACACGGCCGAATAGTATACGTATATAGACGATTTTTGGACATAGTTGAAGCTGGATGATCCATAACTGATAAACGTCTTAACATATGACTCGACCTCCTTTTAATAAAGTATTTTCCTTACAATGGTAATTATATCCACGGACTCACAAAAAGTAAACTGTTTTTTTGAAAAATAGGGAATTTTTTTATTTCTTTAACCCTCATAAAAAAAAAGACGATGTATAATCGCCTTTTATATCTATTATTCTTTTTCTTTCATTAGTTCTTTTTTCAGTTTTTTAGTTTGATAACTAAAATAAAAGGCAAGGGCGGCAAAAAGAATAACGATCGCTTCCATTATTCCAAGCTGCATATCACTTTTTTCACCTTGGCCAATCATAACACCAATGTACAAGAATGTACTTACGGCTAGAAGGACGTAAATAAAGCGGCTGTAATCTTCAATTTTTGCTTTGATGTGTTGAGCTTTCATACAATCACCTTCTCAGTAGAATGTTATAACTCTACTTTATCATAGATCTATAGGTCTACGAAAATCCTATTTTTACCACCCTTATTTCAATGCCTCTTCTAAGTCTTCAATTAAATCTTCTACATCTTCAAGACCTACAGAAATACGAATTAATCCCTCTGTAATTCCTAGCTCTTTACGTCGGTCGCTCGGTATAGAAGCGTGAGTCATTTTGGCAGGAATGGAAATGAGGCTTTCAATGGCTCCTAAACTTTCTGCTAATGTAAAGTACTTCACTTTGCTCAGTACTTGTTCCGCTTTTTCTTCGCTTCCCACATCAAAAGAAACCATTCCCCCAAAACCTCTTGCCTGCTTTTTAGCAATGAGGTGGTTTGGATGGGTTTTTAATCCTGGATAATATACTTTTGTAACAGCAGGATGAGCAAGTAAAAATTCTACTATTTTCCCAGTGTTGAATTCATGTTCTTCCATTCGTATTCCTAATGTTTTAACCCCTCTCATTAAAAGCCAAGAATCTTGGGGTCCTAAAATGCCTCCAGTCGCATTTTGAATAAAATGAAGGTCTTCTGCCAATTTAGGCGAATTCACAACGGCTAGCCCTGCTACAACGTCACTGTGGCCGCCTAGATACTTAGTTGCACTGTGCAGAACAATATCCGCTCCTTTTTCGATAGGATTTTGCCAATACGGGGTACTGAATGTGTTATCAACGATGGTAAGTAAATGATGCTGTTTAGCTACTGAAGAAGCCTGCTGCAAGTCAGTTATTTTTAGGAGAGGATTTGTGGGAGTCTCGATATAAATAGCTTTTGTGTTGGGGCGAATTTCTTTCTTAATATTTTCGATGTCGCTTGTATCAATAAAACTAGCTTCAATGCCAATACGGCTCAGTACTTTTGTAATCACTCTGTACGTTCCTCCGTATACGTCATCTGTAATTAACACATGATCTCCGCTGTTAAACAGCATGAATACAGCAGTAGTAGCTGCCATACCAGATCCAAACGCAAACCCAGCATACCCTCCTTCAATTTCTTTAATAAGTTCTTCTAAGGCGTGTCGTGTAGGGTTACCGGTTCTCGAATACTCGTATCCCGTATGTTTTCCAGCTCCCTCTTGTTTGTAAGTGCTCACTTGATAAATAGGAACAGAGACAGCACCCGTCTGTTCATCGCCAACAATTCCGCCATGAATCAACTGTGTTTTACGTTTCATCTTATCTTCCTCCACCGTAAATATTTTTACTTAAGTACCGTTCGCTGCTATCGGGAAAAATGGTAACAATATGAGCGCCTTTTTCTGCATTTTTTGCTTCGAGCAGGGCTGCTTCGAAGGCTGCTCCTGAAGAACTTCCTACTAGTAAACCTTCTTTTAAAGCCAGCTCTTTTACTCTTTGAAAAGCACAAACATCTTCAACAGTATGAATAGCATTAAAATAAGACCGCTCCATATAATCAGGGATGAACTCCATTCCAATTCCTTCAGTTAAGTGAGGGCCGGATCTCCCTCCGTTTAAAATCGAACCTTCTGGCTCAACAATGACTGTTTTTAGAAAAGGATTTTTTTCTTTCAAAAATTTTGCTGTCCCCATAAATGTTCCACCCGTACCTGCTCCAGCTACAAACACGTCGATTTTTCCATCAAGCTGTTCATATATTTCTGGTCCTAAGGTTTTGTAATAAGTCATAGGATTGGCCGGATTAGCAAATTGCTGAGGACAATAAGAATCAGGTATTTCACGCAGCAGCTCTTGAGCCTTGTTTATAGCACCTTTCATACCAGCTTCAGTAGGCGTTTGAACCACCGTTGCCCCCAAAGCCTTCATAAGCTGCTGTTTTTCAATACTGAATTTTTCTGGAACACATAGTATAACGTTTATTTCGTGCTGAAGAGCAGCTAAAGCCAGCCCAATCCCCGTATTCCCAGCAGTAGGCTCAACCACCGTTCCGCCTCGCTTCAGTCTTCCAGAGCTAAGAGCTTCTTGCAGCAGTTCTTTTCCTAAGCGATCTTTTACACTTCCTCCTGGATTAACATATTCCAGTTTAGCAAATATCCTGATTTCTCTGGGTAAATCAAATTGTGTAATCTCAATCATAGGTGTGTTTCCAATCAATTCATGAACGTTTTTGGTTACCTTCATAATCTTGAACACCTCGCTATCAAATAATATAACTTAACCTATAAATAAAGTCGGAATTAAATAAAAATATAGTCTACACCCCATGTTATGACAAACGATGCAGAGTGTAGACGAAAACAAACTCTATATTTTACGAACAGCTTATTTTAATTTTGTAATAAAATTCAATACTAATTTCGTTGAGTTAACAGCCGCTTTTTCTAAAAATTGCTCAAAAGAAACATTTGATTCTTTGCCGGCGATGTCAGAAAGAGCACGAAGAATAACAAACGGTACGCCAAATTGATAGCATACTTGAGCGACAGCCGCCGCTTCCATTTCAGCTGCATACAGGTCTGGAAACTTAGAGCGAACAAACTCTACGCGCACAGGATCGTTCATGAACGAATCTCCTGTAGCAATTAGTCCTTTTACAATTTTCATATCCGTTACTTCAAGAGCGCTTTCTTCAGCAAGACGAACTAGTTTATCATCTGCTTTAAAAGCTGCAGGCAAGTTTGGCACTTGACCGTATTCATAGTTGAATACCGTTACATCTACATCATGATGACGAACTTCTGTTGAAATAACCGCATCCCCTACGTTTAACTCTGGATGGAAGCCGCCTGCTGATCCTGTGTTAATAACGTAATCAGGTTTGAACTTCTCTAGTAAGATGGCTGTAGATAACGCAGCATTTACTTTTCCAATACCTGATTTTAATAATACAACCTCCACACCGCTGATTGTTCCTGTTGAGTATTCACATCCTGCGATTACTGTTTCTTGACGATTCTCAACTTTATCGCGTAAAATCGTCACTTCTTCTTCCATTGCTCCAATGATTGCTACTTTCATTTTAAAACCTCTTTCTACTATTGTTTCGTTGCCTCCAATACCCACACAAAGTGATTAAATTGTGTAAAGGTTATGTGAAAACCATTGCTTTCAAAGATTTGCTTTAAGACGGGAATCGTTGTATAGTATTCCCTCTCTAGATCTTCTGCTAGTTGCGTATATCCTTTTTGTTTTGCCTGAACAATGGTATCAGCAAATGAATCCGCTGTTTCAAACATTGTATCAGCAAACACTATTTTACCACCGGTTTGAAGTAACTTTCCATAGTTTATCACAGCTTCTTCTTTTTCTTTATCTGTTAAATGATGAAAAGCATACGTACTAACTAAGCTCTCTGCTGGAAACAATGATGTATCAAATTGTAAAAAGTCTCCTGGTGTGACTAAAACATCTGCCCCTAATTTCTGGTGTGCCAATTGTCTCATTGGTACTGAAGGTTCAATTCCTACTACAGTCAGTTCTTTTTCTAACAGTTTTTTTGTTAGATTTCCAGTCCCTGTTCCAAATTCTATCACATGCCCTATTGAACGGTCTGCTACATATTCTAAGATTTCATTATAATTGCGAAACACTTCTCTATACTGTTCATCTTTCCCGCTTACCGATGCATCATACTCATTCGCCCACTTTTCAAAGATATCTAAAAACTCTAGCCCCATAAAAAACGCCTCCTCATAACTAATAATTCTTATGGATATAGTATGTTTTTAGCTATCGTTTGTTCTTCATTTACAAATATTTTAAGCTTTTAACTTTCTATTTGCTATACTATAGTAATGAGGTAAGGAGGTCGTAAGATGAACTTTGAATTTGAAATGATTGAAGATAAAATAGAATTTTTTGAAGCGCCTGATGTTAAAGTGCTTGAAAAACAAATTGCTGAAAAAATTGATCAAAATAAAGCGATATTACTTGAGGTGCACAGCGTATCTCATCAAATGTCTGTGGACTATGAACAAGGTAAAAAACTGTACTCTGCAGTTGTTCATTTCAAAATAAAAAAGCAGCGCTAGCGCGCTGCTTTTTTATTGAAGCTTATCCACTACCGCGGGCTTCCAGCCTTCTCCATCTACCCATTCAATTTGAACGCGGTATTTTGTTGAAGAGTTGCCTTTAGGACTAACCGTAGCTACGGCTTTACCTACGCCACCGTTATTCCCTAAACGCCATACGGTCATATTGCTTGGACTAATGCCTGACCCTTCGCCTACAGCTTTTAGCATTTCGTTCCAATCCGTTGATCCTTTTTTATATGTTGCTGCAGGTGCATCTTGTGATGTACCTACTGAATCCCATGAAGGATCTACCTTGCGTTCTGCCACGCCAGGCTCTGGATTTTTCTCTACTTCAGCCTGGGAATCTGAGTCGTTTGATTCTTCATCTGTTGCTTGATCATCTTCAGAGCTTTGGTCATCTTCGGAACTTTGATCGTCCGTTGCTTGATCATCTGTCGCTTGATCCTCTTTCGAAGAATCATCGTCTTTTTTAGCCGTCTTGTCCGTTTTTTGGTCATTTGTTTGCGGATTGTTTTGAGTTGTTTCCGCTTGGTTATCCGATTTATCCTTGTTTCCAAGAATCATCGTACCACCGACAAATACAATTAAAACTGCTACGACAGCAATTAACAGATTATATAATCGGTTTACTTTTTTTTCTTTGTTTTCGTGTCTTGAAGAACGATTGTTATTCATTGCTACAATTTCCTCCAACTTTTATAATGCTTTATTCTAACATGTGTTTTCTTATACATGAAGCATCAAAATTTATTTGAAGTATATTTGTAATATTTTTTACAAATTCTTCTTATTTTAACGTGTATTTAAGTCATACATCCCTTTAACAATATCATAAAATACGCTGTTTGTGGGAGATATCGCACTTTTTGTATTTAAATCCACTACTACCATTGCATATTTTGGATTATCTGCAGGAAAGTAACCCGCAAACCATTTATTGACGATATCGTCTTTCACATTGATTTCAGCAGTTCCTGACTTTCCTGCCACTTCATAAGGAAGCGTTTGAAATCTTCTTCCTGTTCCTTTTTCGCTCTGTACGACACCTTTTAAAAGCTGCTGCATAGAAGCAGCTGTGGCTTTATTAATGGTATCTCCTTTTAACTCATGCTCTTTAAATGTATACAATGACGTATTGTTTTTATACTCTAGCGCATCTACAGCTTTTACCTGTTTCTTTTCTCCTCCGCGTGCAATTGACGCCATCATATTTGCTACTGCAAGCGGAGTCACTTTTACATCAAGCTGTCCAATTGCCGTTTGCCCTACAGCATTTGGTACTTTTTTTTCTCTTGCATTTGTCCATACTCTTCCCGATTTTTCTCCTAAAAACTGCTTGAAATGTTCAAAGTGAAACACATCGCCCGTCCATCCTACAGGCTGAATAAGTCCTAACTTATCAGCATATTGTTCAAGGATATTCGGATTAGATATTATCATTTCTTTTGCTAGCTGGGCAAACGTTGCATTACAACTTTGCGCGAAGCTTTCTTCAAACGTCAGCTGCCCTTTTTGATGATCTTCTTCTACATTATTGCCATAAATACTTTTATCGCAGTTATAGGTCAAAGAAGGCTGAATTTTATTTTGTTCAAGCGCTGCAGCTGCTGTTACGGTTTTAAATATAGATCCAGGAGTTTGTGGCGTCAGCAAACGATTTTCTACGCTGTCTGAACCGTTTTGCTTTTTAAATGGATCTTTCTTATTAATCGAAGGCCTGCTGGCCATCGCAATTACTTTATTGCTTTTTATATCAATTAAGACGGCTCCTCCGTCTTTTAACTTATAATGATTTAATGTATTCTCCACTAGCTCCTGAGCAGACAAATCAAGCGTCGTACGCACACTGACTGGATAATAAGGGTTAGCTGTACCCGTGTACTTTACATCGATGCCAAACATAGGCCCACCTAGGCGATCAACATGATAAAGGAGCTTAGACTCCTGTTCAGGCAGCAAAAACTCGTCAAAAGCCCTCTGCATCCCTGAGATACCTACAGGCGTAGTTGATTTAATTGCTCCATTTTTCAATTTGTCACTATACTTCTCTTCAATTATTTGTTTGCTTTGTGCCTCTAGTCCGATTAAATGTTCAGCAAGAGGAACTGGACGCTCATCTTTTAGAGGAATTCCAAATACGCCAGGCACCTTTAATGCATTTATTTTTTCGACTTGTGCATGGGATAACTCTTTTGTAATAACAACCGGTGTTTTAGCATTCGCTAGTCTATTCGTTAGTTCCTTTGGTTGCATTCCCACGATTTCACTTACTTGCTGAACAGGCCACTTCATTTTTTCTAAAAATGGAAACAAGACTAAGCGATTGTGCGTGATAGATGTTAAAGACTGTCCATTTTTATCTTCAAATTTCCCTCGCCCGTCATCTACCACCATTTCCTGCGTACGCTGTTTTACGCTTCCTTCAATTAAGTTAATCTTTTTGTCAGTAAAAGATTCTGTGCTGACAAGCTGAAGTTGAACAAGCCGTGCTCCCAGTCCACTAATTAATAATAAAATAAAAATAAGAGTAATATAAATTCGCTTGTGAATTATTTTCATGACTACACCTCACTCTTTACAAGTGTCGACGTTGCCATTACTTTTAAAACCATTATCTTAAGAAATATTCATTCTTTTTTTCATTTCACAAAAAAACTTGCTGATTCAGCAAGTTTTTATTATTAATTTTCTGTTAAAAATTGTTGAGTTGTTCTTAGCTTTCCTATTTTCGGAAAGATGTAAGAAAGAGTTGCTTCATGCTCTTCTTTTGTAAATGTCGCCATGGCATCCGTGATAAAAATTTGGTTATACCCATACTGAAATGCTTCACGAGCTGTGCTTTCTACACCAATATTTGTTGCAATTCCGCAAAGGACAATTGTATCAATTCCTCTTCGGCGAAGCTGAAGGTCTAAATCTGTCCCAAAAAAGGCTCCCCACTGACGTTTTGTCACAATGTAATCATTCTCTTGAACATTAAGTCTTGGATCGAATTCCGCCCAGTCTGCAGGTCTTTCTTGAGGAGCAGATGGCTTTTGATCCGTTTCTGGCGTCAACGCATCTTTTCCATCTTGAAAATCTACTCGTACAAAACTAATAAATCCATTTTGTTCGCGGAAACGATTCACAAGCTGAACAGATTTCTCCACAATTTCGTCTCCTCCAATTGGAACAATCCCTTTTTGTAAATCAATTAAAACAAGCGCTGTTTTAGTAAAATCGATATCTTTCATCTTCATCTTTCCTTTCTTACATATCTTTTCTATTCTCTCCGTTTTTTAAAATCATATAAAAAAAGCTGACGCGTGTCAGCTTTTTTACTTACGAGCATTCAGTAGAACGCTTCCAACCAGATGTTTTACTTAACAGATACAATTTTCACTGACATATCTCCACCAGGAGTTTGAACAGTTACTTGATCTCCAATTTGTTTGCCCATTAGACTTTTAGCAATTGGCGAATCATTTGAAATTTTCCCTTCAAACGGATCTGCTTCTGCACTACCTACAATTGTATACGTTTCTTCGTCACCATCTGGCAACTCTACAAATGTTACAGATTTACCTAATGATACAATAGAAGAATTTTCTACATCTTCTTCAATAATTTTCGCATTGCGAATCATATTTTCAAGCGTTGTAATACGGCCTTCTACGAAAGCCTGCTCGTCTTTTGCAGAATCGTACTCAGAGTTCTCCGATAAATCTCCAAAACTGCGGGCAATTTTGATACGCTCTACAACTTCTTTACGTTTTACTGTTTTTAAATATTCTAGCTCTTGCTCTAGCTTTAGCTTTCCTTCTTCTGTCATTGGAAATACTTTTTCTTGTGCCATAATCCCTTCACTCCTTCTTGAACTCAAAATCTCTAGTGTATACAGTCCATTTCTGTATGTACAAAAAATTTTCCACTCTGTGGAAAAATCAGTTAATAGAGAAATGACAGCTTCAAAACAGAAGCTGCTCGTTTCTCTATTCTTTATAATGTTTGTGTTTAGTTAGCAGAATATGTCTGCATTGTCTTCAAAAAAATTCCTGCATCTATGCTATGTTATTATAAAATGGCATTTTGTTCAAGAATTGTTTGAATTTTAGTGACCATCAAGTCAATCGCTACGTGGTTTTGACCGCCTTCAGGAATGATAATATCTGCATAGCGTTTTGTTGGTTCAACAAACTGATTATGCATCGGGCGAACGACAGATACGTATTGATCAACAACTGACTCAAGCGTACGCTCTCGTTCTTTAATATCACGAAGCATACGACGAATGATACGAAGATCCGCATCTGTATCTACGTATAGCTTGATATCCATTAAATTACGCAAGCGCTGATCTTCTAGTACAAGAATACCTTCTAAGATAATAACATCTTTTGGTTCTTCTCTAATTACCTTCTCAGAACGCGTATGAATTGCATAATCATATACCGGTTTGTCAATGCTCTCATAATTTAATAAGTTTTGCAAGTGTTCAATCAGCAAATCATTATCAAATGCTAAAGGATGATCGTAGTTTGTTTGCAAACGCTGTTCAAACGGTACATCGCTTTGATCTTTATAATAATAGTCTTGCTCAAGAAGCATAATAGAATGCCCTTTAAAATATTCATAAATAGCTTTGGTTACAGTTGTTTTACCAGAACCGGATCCACCAGCGATACCGATTACAACGGGCTTTTTCCCCATTTTATATTTAAATCCCCTTTCGCATCATGTTATATGAAAATAGAGGTTGGTCCACTTTAAATTTCACAATTTGCAGCGGATGACGCGCAGCATCTAGTTCATTGCCATCTTCGTCCCAAATTTTATCTATTTTTTGCGTAAAGTTTTTAATTTCCGGACCGAAAAATTCCACTTCTTCTCCAGGTTTAAAATAGTTACGCTGTTGCAATGTCACGATGCTTGTTTCTTCATCATAGTTCAATACTAAACCAGCAAAATCAAATTTTGTTTTCTTGCCGTGTACGCCAAACATTTGCTCATCCACTCCAGGAACTCCTTCAAAAAAGGCAGGAGCCGTATCGCGGTTTGCACATTTGTCTAGCTCATCAAGCCATTCTTTTTGAATCACAAAATTCTCAGGATCTGCACAGTATGCGTCAATCACCTTGCGATATACGCTCACCACTGTTGCGATATAGTGAATCGACTTCATACGTCCTTCAATTTTTAAGCTATCAATACCCAGCTCAATCATTTGAGGGATAGATTGAATTAAATTTAAGTCTTTTGGACTCATTGCAAACGGATCGTCTTGCTCATCAAATAAAGCCGTTTCCGTTTTACCGTCTTCTACTTTAAATAAATCATAGTCCCAACGGCATGATTGACAGCAGCCTCCGCGATTTGAATCTCGCGCTGTCATATGATTACTTAGCACACAGCGGCCTGAATAAGCAATACACATCGCTCCGTGAATAAAAGCTTCAATTTCAATATCCACTTTTTCTTTCATTTCGCGCATTTCTTCAGCACCCGTTTCACGAGCAAGTACAACACGTTCTAATCCTTCTTCTTTCCAGAACTGAACGGCTTTCCAGTTTGAAAGTGATTGCTGCGTACTTAAATGTACTTCAAGCTTAGGTGCAACGCGTCGACAGGTTTCGATAATTAACGGATCAGCTACGATGATTCCAGAAACACCAGCGCGCTCTAATCCCATTAAATAATCTTCAAGTCCGTCCATATTTTCATTATGAGCAAAAATGTTTGTTGTAACATAAATACGTGCGCCGTATTTGTTTGCAAACTGAACACCTTCTGCCATTTCTTCAAATGTAAAGTTATCTGCATTTGAACGAAGGCCAAACTCTTTTCCTCCGATAAACACAGCATCTGCTCCATAGTGTACGGCAACTTTTAATTTTTCAAGGTTACCGGCTGGAGCTAACAACTCAGGCTTCTTAGTAATAACTCGTTTACCTTCTACTACAGTATCGATTTGAACAGCCATCGTTTGTACCTCCTTTGTTTATCTTTCTTTGCAAGCTTTTTAATATACCGTTTCTTTAAAGAAAAACCCTGTGTCTAACGGGCGGTTAATTGGCTGCAAGCTTTCAATTTCTTCTAACAAATCGTCTTTAACATTTTCGTATTCTTCACGGTCATCTACACATAAATCAATCGCTTGACGATATTTTTTTGTTACTTCTAAAATATATTGCGGTGACTTTAACACGCCGTCAATTTTGAATACATCTACTTCAGCGTCAATCATCTCGGAAAGCTCATCGATAATGCACATATCATTTGGACTCATAATGTGCGTTCCATTTTCATCTTCGAAAATTGGATACTTATTGTTTCGCTCATTATCAAGTAAAAACATATCTTTTTCTACTTTACGATTTTCAATTTCCATGACTTTTCCTTGATACTCAAAGTAGTTGCCAAGAAGTGAACGTTTTGATTGGAACATACACGTCATGCCATGCACCTGAACTTCAATTTCTACCTCGGCTTTTTCTTTGATATCAATGATGCTATCCATGCTTAGCTCACGAGCAAGAACTGCACGCTTAGCTCCTTTACGCCCCCAGTAGTTACATGAATACCAGTTTGTTCCCGTTGTCTCAGTACTCCAGTGCATCTTCATTTCTGGAGCTGTTTCACGCACTGCCATCAATACAGCAGGATCTCCAAAAACAATCGCATCCACGCTTGCTTCTTTTAAGAATAAAATATATTCATTTAGTTCGGCGATTTTATCATTGTGAAATAATCCGTTCATCGCTACGTAGACTTTTGCATTATGCTGATGAGAAATATTTACAGCTTCTACGATATCTTCACGTTTGAATTCACCTGCTAAACGCAAACCGTAGCGCTGTTCACCAACCATAATAGCTGTTGCTCCAGCTTGTAGTAATGATTCGATTTCTGAAACTGCAGTTGGTGTCACTAATAGTTCTGGTTTTTTCATTCTTGGTCACCTCTTTTAATACTAATCGCGATTCCGTCTCCAATAGGGAGAATAGTTGTATAATAATCGGGATGATTCATCAGCCACGTATTGTATGCCTGAATTTTTTTAATTAAGCTGCGGCGTCGACGTGTTTCTACTTCGGCCAAATCGGTCGCTACGTGACCTTTAAATAGTACGTTATCCGAAATAATCATTCCTTTAGAAGATAGCATCGGCTCATACTGTTCAAAAAAACGCTGATACTGACCTTTAGCTGCATCAATAAACACTGCATCATAAGGACCATGACGTTCAATCTCATCTCTAAGCTCTAGTGCATCTCCAAACAACGACACAATTTTATCTTGTTTTCCCGCCCGTTCAATAAATTCTTGCGCTTTTTGGTAACGCTCTTCATTTCGTTCTACCGTAACCACTCGTGCCTCTGGAAGCGCATGGGTCATTCGAATAGACGAATATGCAATCGCTGTTCCAATTTCTAATATATGTTTTGGCTGATGAAGACGAAGAATTTGCAATAGCGTTTCAACACCAATCAATTCCATAATTGGAACGTGATGTTCTTTTGCATAAGCTTCCATTTCTTCAATAAGCTCCTGGCGCTTAGGAATAAGCTTTTCCACATACTGCTCTACGTTTTGTAAAAGCAAAACACTTCCTCCGTTCTCAGAAGTACATTTTACATTATGTTTTCATAACGTTTTATTACTGCAAAATAGTAAGACAACTAGTCTATTATAAGTTTTTTTCGTTTTTACGTAAACCCGATATATTTTAACATAAAAGATGGGGAATGCGAAGTATCGCGATTCCCCAATTTTAAATTCCCACTTATTTTTCGGTATTTTGCTTTTCTTTACCTGTAATATGCTTGGCTTTTTCTTTGTTATGTTCTTCTAAGGTTTTGGTGAAAATAACTTTTCCTTCAGGTGTGGCCAAGAAGTATAAATAATCTGTATTGGCTGGATGTAACGCAGCTTTGATTGACATCAAACCAGAGCTGGCAATTGGTCCTGGAGGCAACCCTTTTACTTTATACGTATTGTAAGGAGAGTCCACTTCTAAATGCTTATAGAACACGCGGTCTTTATGCTCTCCTAAGGCATATAAGACGGTTGGATCCGTTTGAAGAGGCATATTTTTTTCAAGGCGATTATAAAAGACGCTGGCAATTTTTTCTCGGTCGACTTTTGCAGTTGCTTCCTCTTCAATCAGAGAAGACATTGTTAACAATTTATGTGCACTGAATTTTTTCTTCTCCATTTGCCCACTGTACTGACCTAATACATTATTTGTTTTCCCTACCATTTTATCCAATATTTCATCTAACGACACATTTTTATCATAAAAATCATACGTAACGGGATATAAATAACCTTCTAGCGGATGTTTAATATCTTTTTGCATCACTTCATCCGTTACTAAATCTGGATATTTTTCTTTCATTTTATTGACGAATGCCTTATCGTCTAGCTTTTTCATGACTTCGTCTTTTGTAAACTTTGTATTTTTAGCAATGATATCAGCAATTTCCACAAGCTGGCGTCCTTCTGGAATGGTGACACGAATATCAGGTTGTTTTGAAACCTGGCCTTTTTCCATTTTTTCAACCATTTCTCCTAAACTCATGGAAGGAGAAAATAAATACGTTCCAGCTTGAAATCCAGACACATGGGTTAATTTTACGTAATAGCGAAATGCACTTTTGCTTTTAATTAAATCTTCTTTTTTCAATACCGTACCAATCGATTGGACGGAAGAACCTTGTGGAATGGTCACATTTACTTTTTTATTGCTGTTTCGATCCACGGGCGTTAAGCGGGATTGAGCATAGAAAAATGCACCGCCAACTAGTAAAAGAAGTACGATAATTGTAATAAAAATAACTCGTTTTTTTCTTGAACGATTAGGTGGTAAAAATGTTTGTTGCGACAAGCAGCTTCCTGGTTAAATCTACTTCTGTAAAAGAAGATACAACCAGTTTCACCTCTTTTCTTCTTGATTTTTTATAAGTATAAACAGAGAGGAGACATGAGATTGCGATTCATTCGTATCGCCTATAGGTGTGAGATGGTATCGCTTCCTTAAACTCTCGCCTCTTCTAAAATTTTTCCATGATTTATGTTATTGTCTGCCCAAAGTCTAGTTTCATCCGTTCAAACAATGAATTCTTTTATTAAAATGCACTCTCACACGCAGGAATTATTATACTACAATTTATCTTATTTTTCGTCATTATCATACAATCTGCCCTAAGAATGCAAGGAAAAACCTTTTTATATCTAAAAAGAACAGCCGCTATGTAAAAAAAAGCTGATAACGATTGTCATCAGCTTTTTCACTATAATTATTCGCCTTCTTCGTCAAGGAATGTATTAACCATTTCCTCAACCATGTCCCACTCTTCTTCTGTTTCAATCGGTTGAAGCTCACCGTCTTGACCATCTTCACTTGGTGTGAAAGCAGATGCATGAATTTCAATTTCCTCTTCATCATCTTGGTCTGCTCCGATTGGATAGTAAATTACATATGATTTGTTATATTGATCAGAATCAAATGTGAATAAAATTTCGCATAGCTGCTCATTTCCATTCTCATCGACGATTGTAATTTTATTTTCTTCTACGCTCATGTTTGCACCTCATTTTATATTGTAAGCTCTTAGCTTAACTTTTTCTTCAGCGAAAAGCAAGCCGTTCAGTTATTTCACTTCCCTTTTACGTACAAAAGAATATGCAAAAGGGAAATTCATAACTTTTCAGCTGAGGCAAAGCCTGCTGCTTTTCTTACTGCTTGCTGTCTAAGTATCCTTGAAGAATCATAACAGCTGCCATTTTATCGATTACTTTTTTGCGTTTCTTACGGCTTACATCGGCAGACAGCAGTACTCGCTCTGCTGCCATCGTCGACAAGCGCTCGTCCCACATCATCGTTTCAATGTTAAGTTTTTCTTTGACGTTGTCAGCAAACTCAATGCACGCTTCGCCTCGAGGGCCAATCGTACCATTCATATTTTTAGGAAGACCCACTACGATTTTCTCTACGGAATATTCGTCAATTAGCTGCTGTAAACGAGGATATGATTGCTCCATCTGCTCATCTGCAATTTTAATTGTTTCAATTCCTTGCGCTGTCCATCCCATTTCATCACTAACTGCCACACCAATTGTTTTGGTTCCTACATCTAATCCTAATACGCGCATTTATGAATCCTTTCGATGCTGTTGTAAATAAGATTTAACAAGTTCTTCAATGAGCTCGTCTCGCTCTAACTGGCGAATTGTGTTTCTCGCATCGTTATGACGAGGAATGTAAGCAGGGTCTCCTGATAACAAATACCCAACGATTTGGTTGATTGGGTTGTAGCCTTTTTCTTGCAGTGCGTCATAAACCGTAAACAATACTTCATGTACGTTTGTTTCAGCTGGCTCATCTTGAAAATTAAATTGCATGGTTTTATCAAATGAACTCACGGTCCCACCTCACTCTCTTAATTTGTGAACACATTGTGCACTATGCTAAGTCTTATTTATATTGTACACCAAGAAAGAGGAGAATTAAACGGATTTAACCCATTCTTCTACAGTGCCAAGTGCTTTTTCAATTTGGCTAGCGTCTTTTCCTCCAGCTTGCGCCATGTCAGGGCGTCCGCCTCCGCCTCCGCCGCAAATCGTCGCTACTTCTTTAACAAGTTTGCCAGCGTGATGGCCTTTAGCAATTAAATCTTTTGTTACACCTGCAATAATATTTACCTTTTCACCTTGTGGAGAAGCTAATACGATCACAGCGGATTCTAATTTTTGTTTTAAATCGTCAACCATTGCACGAAGGTTATTCATATCCGTTGCATTCACTTTCGCTGCTAGGACATTCACACCATTAATGTTTTGTACGCGGTCAACGAGATTGCCAGCTTCAATATTGCCAAGCTTTGTAGATAGTGAATCATTTTCACGCTGAAGATTACGAATTTCTTCTAGTAATCCTTCAACGCGCCCTACTAAATCACGCGGATTGGATTTTACTTTTGCCGCAGCTTCTTTTAGTAAGCCTACTTGATCGTTCATTAACTGATAGGCAGCTTTTCCAGTTACAGCTTCAATGCGTCGAGTACCTGCACCGATTCCCGATTCTGATACAATTTTAAATAAACCGATAACAGACGTATTTGGCACGTGACATCCACCACATAATTCTAAGCTGTAGTCGCCTACTTGTACTACGCGCACGATATCTCCGTATTTCTCACCAAATAGCGCCATTGCACCCATCGCTTTTGCTTCGTCAATTGCTTTGTTTTCAATTTGTACAGAGATACTGTCCCAAATCTTTTCATTAACGATTTGTTCAATTTTCTCAAGCTCTTCTTGTGTCACTTGACCAAAGTGAGAGAAGTCAAAGCGCAAGCGATCCGCTGTTACTAAAGAACCCGCTTGATTAACATGCGTTCCTAACGTATCTTTTAATGCTTGATGCAATAAATGTGTTGCCGTATGGTTTTTCACAATCGCACTGCGGTTTTCTTCATCAAGCCCCGCCGTATATGTTTCACCTTTTACAAGCTCACCGTTTGTTACAGCTACCGTTTGGACATTTTGGCCGTTTGGCGCTTTTTGAACGTCTTTTACTTCCGCTGTTCCTGAAGCACTTTGAATCGTACCTTGGTCCGCAATTTGACCGCCGCTTTCTGCGTAGAATGGCGTGTGGCTTAAGATGACTTGCGCTTCTGTTCCAGCTTCAGCGCGGTCAACAAGCTCACCGTCTACAATAATTGCTTCAACAACTGTTTCTACTTCATTTTTATCATAACCAACAAACTCACTTGCAACAGTTACTTCACCAAGTACGCCGCCTTGAACTTGCATAGAGCTAGAATCTTGACGAGCAGCACGTGCACGCTCACGCTGTGCTTCCATTTCGCGTTCAAAACCTGCATGATCAATTTTCATGTTCTCATCTTCTGCATATTCTTCCGTTAATTCAACAGGGAATCCATACGTGTCATATAAACGGAAAACATCTTCGCCTTGTACCATATCACTGTTTTGCGCTTTTTCTTTTTTAATAACGGTTCCCAAAATAGCTAGTCCGTCATTTAACGTTTCGTGAAAACGCTCTTCTTCATTTTTTACTACGCGCTGGATAAAATCCGTTTTTTCCTTTACTTCGGGATAGAAATCAACCATGATTTCACCTACTACCGGCACTAGCTCGTACATGAACGGACGATTAATGTTTAGCTTTTTAGCATAGCGAACTGCTCGGCGTAACAAACGGCGCAGCACATACCCACGACCTTCATTTGAAGGAAGCGCACCATCACCTACAGCAAATGTTACCGTACGAATATGGTCAGCAATAACTTTAAATGCCGTATCTTGCTCATCATTTGTACGATATTTAGCGCCTGAAATGTTTTCTGTTGCTTCAATAATTGGCATAAACAAATCTGTATCAAAGTTTGTTTGCACGTCTTGAATAACAGAAACCATACGCTCTAAGCCCATTCCCGTATCGATGTTTTTCTTTGGAAGCGGCGTGTACGTGCCATCAGGATTGTGATTAAATTGAGAAAATACAAGGTTCCAAATTTCTAAATAACGCTCATTTTCTCCACCTGGATATAATTCCGGATCAGTTAGGTCATTTCCATATGCTTCTCCGCGATCATAAAAGATCTCTGTATTTGGACCACTCGGACCTTCTCCAATATCCCAGAAATTACCTTCTAAACGAATGATGCGCTCTTTAGGCACGCCCATTTTTTCATTCCAAATCTTAAATGCTTCTTCATCTTCGGGGTGAACTGTTACAGATAGCTTATCTGCGTCGAATCCAATCCATTTATCGCTCGTTAAAAATTCCCATGCCCATTGGATGGCTTCTTCTTTGAAATAATCACCGATAGAGAAATTACCAAGCATTTCAAAAAACGTATGATGGCGAGCCGTTTTACCTACGTTTTCGATATCGTTTGTACGAATGGATTTTTGTGCGTTACAAATACGCGGATTTTGAGGAATAACACGACCATCAAAATATTTTTTTAATGTAGCTACTCCACTGTTAATCCATAATAAAGACGGGTCTTCATGCGGAACTAAAGATGCGCTTGGTTCTACATCATGGCCTTTTTCTTTAAAGAAATCTAAATACATTTGACGAACTTGTGCTGACGTCAGTTTTTTCATGATTGGTCCTCCTTTAATACTCTTCTTATTTATAGACAAAAAAATGATGACATAAAAGCATCTATTTTCTCTGTGTACAAAAGCAATTACTAGTTATTTGCACACAAAAAAACTCTCATCCCTGTAGCAGGGACGAGAGTTGAACTCGCGGTACCACCCTGATTATAAATGCCAAAAGCATTTATCACCTTCATAGCGTTAACGTTGCTGACACGGCAGGTTTTAGCCTGCACTCTGGACTAGCGTTCCGCTGCTCTTTGTTTAGCGCTTCTTTCAGCCAAGGAAGCCCTTCTCTAAAAACTAGTGTGCAACGTACTCGATCCATCATTGTGTTTAAAATATGTAGCGTTTTCTTATGGCGATATTATGACAAATTAACCGCTCTTTGTCAATGTTTGAGCGTATAAGAGCGGATATGCAAAATAGATATTTTAATGACTGCTAAAATTGGCACAGCCAAAATGAGACCCAATACTCCTCCAAATTCTCCTCCTAAAAGGAGCGCAAGCATGATAAACAAAGGATGAATATGAAGGCTCTTTCCTACGATAAGCGGAGACAGCACATTTCCCTCTAGAAACTGCAGCACAAAGATTATAATGACAATGGTAATAACCAACTTTATCGAGATTGTGGCTGCAATAATAGCCGCTGGAACCGCACCAATAATCGGGCCAAAATAAGGGATGATATTCGTTACGCCAATAATGAAGCCTAAAAGAAGTGCATAAGGCACATGAAAGAACCACAGTGCCGCTGTGGCAATCACACCAATAATGAGACAAACAAAAAATTGCCCTCTAATGTAATTGCCGAGTGATTCATTCACATCCGATAAAAAACGTTCGCCTGGTTTGTGCCACTTTTTAGGCGTGACATAAGCTGTTGCTTTCTTAATAGAGGAAAAATCCTTCAGCATATAAAAAACAATAAATGGAATAATGATTAAAATCAAAAAAGAGGTAATCAATGACTTTAATCCTTCCGCCACTTTTGTAAGCCACACGTTGAGCGTAGCCTCTACATCATCAATGCTGCCTTCAATTTTCTCATGTACACCGTTTGGAAGTGAAGTTGTACGATCATGAATCGATTCTACCCAATGTCTATATGTATTCGTAAAATGAGGCAGCTGTTCGTTTAAATCTTTTACTTGTTCCACAAAAATAGGATACGACTTATAGGCTCCAAACCCAATTCCTCCAAAAAAGATGATGTAGATCAGTAAAATAGCTAGAGGACGAGGCACGCCTTTATCATGCGTTTTTTCAATAAGCGGATGAAGTAAATATGTAATGAATGCTGCAATAAAAAAAGGCAGCAGTGCTTTTAAAAACATGTAAATAACAGGAAGCCATAAAAACTGGACTTTAAAAAAGACTAATATGCACAGCAGCGCTAATAACAGCAGTCCGAATCTATAGAACCATTTGAATGAACTATCTTTCAACGTAAACTCCTCCTCTCTTCTATTTTTTGATAAAGAAAGGAGTTTATACATGCAGTTGTCTCTTCTGCCTGCAAAAAAGCACTATTGCAGCTCAGTGCAATAGTGCTTTTTTTATTAGTGAATAGCTTTCATCATACGTTTACGCATTTTTTTCATATTTCTTTTTGTAAACATCTCTCGATCATCTGCCATTTTAAATGCATAAGCTCCAAGACCGAAAGCGACTACTGACGGAATGATTCTGCCCATTGCTCTTCCTCCCGGTAAAAAAGAATTAGAAATTGATTGTGCGCTCGTCGTCTGAGAATAAATCATCAAGCGAGCTCAATGTTCCATCTTCTTCTACTTGGTGAGTATTAATTTGTCCTTTTGAAATAGTCATTTCAATAAAACAATTCCAGCAGTAATACTGATTTACACCAATTTTGCCAACGTCAATACTTTTACAGTTTGGACATTTAAACAAAGTCGACACCTCTTTATACGTTCTACTTATATAAACGCATTATGTCCACTTCTTTCCATGTCCATACTTTATTTTCTGACAATTAGCAAAGAAGGATGGCAACAAAGGAGTTTATTTAACTCTTTGTTAGCATGCGAAAGGTTACATGAAATCATACGGCGTAACGTTTTCCATCCCAATATTTGCATCTTTCATAAATGGAATTTCGGGATCTTCTATGTCGTTATCCAAGCTTTCTCGAAGCAGCGGCTGTAAATTCGTTTGGCGAACGCTGTCTTCATTTCGGCTAACCCCAAGCTGAAACGCTTCGTCTTCTCCGCATAAAATTAAAAACTGTTTGCTTCGCGTAACGGCGGTATAAAGTAAATTGCGTCGCAGCATCCGGTAATAGCTTTTAACAATTGGAAGCACAACAATGGGAAATTCACTTCCCTGTGATTTATGAATGGAACAGCAGTATGCATGAGTTATTTGATTAAAGTCTTGCTTTGTGTAAGTTACTTCATTTCCTTCATATGAAATAACCAGCATATCCTGTTTTTCCGTATTTTCTTTGGCAAAGAAAACCGAAACGATTTCTCCCATATCTCCGTTAAATACGTTGCTATCCGGCTGATTTACAAGCTGCAGCACTTTATCTCCGACTCGGTACGTAATATCTCCGTGCTTAAGCTCTCTTCTTTGCTCAGAAGCCGGGTTAAATAATTCCTGAAGAACTTCATTCAGTTTATCAATCCCTGCAGGACCTTTATACATAGGAGCTAAAACTTGAATATCTTTAGCCGTATAGCCTTTTTTTAACGCATTCCCGCAAACTTGTTGCACAACGTTCGTAATGTGCTGTCCTTGACAACGAATAAAGGAACGATCTACTTGCTGCCTCGATAAGTCTTCCGGAAGCTTTCCTTTTTTTATTTCATGAGCCAAATCAATAATTGACGATCCTTCCGCTTGCCTGTATACATCTGTCAGACGGACGGTAGGAACTACTTCGGAACTCAGTAAATCTTTTAATACCTGTCCCGGACCTACTGAAGGAAGCTGGTCTTCGTCTCCAACTAAAATAACCTGTAAATTAGCAGGAAGAGATTTAAACAGCTGATGAGCGAGCCACAAATCTACCATTGATACTTCATCTACAATCAGTAATTTTCCGTCAATTGGATTTTCCTCATTATGATCAAATCCTTCTTGTCCGTTCCATTTTAATAATCGGTGAATCGTAACTGCCGGAAGTCCCGTCGCTTCGCTCATTCGTTTAGCAGCTCGTCCCGTAGGTGCCACAAGTAAAACAGGAAAAGCCTCATCTTTTTTATAGTCCCCTGGATTTAACGAACATCCGTGAAGTTCTGCATAAAGTTCGACTATTCCTTTAATAACCGTTGTTTTTCCTGTACCTGGTCCACCTGTTAAGAGAAGCATTGGAGACATTAAAGCGGTTTGTATACCCTTGCGCTGAGACGGTGCATATTGGACGTCTAACCGCTCTTCTAGTTCACCCAGAGCCAATAAAAATTCTGATTCCGGAAACTGCTCTTCGTACTGCGTTTGAGCCATAATTTTTTGAATAGCTTTAACCAGCCCTTTTTCAGCATAGAAAAGGGGAGGAAAATAAATTTTTTCGTCTTGGATGATAAGCTTTTTATCTGCTTTTAATGCGTCCACTTCTCTTGTAAGATCCATTTCAGACAGATTCTCATGCCTGCTTTTCCGAAGAAGCTCTGCTGTTTTTCCATACAGCTGGTCTGCCGTAACGTATACATGCCCCATTTGATTGCATTCTTGCTCAATGACGTATAAAATACCTGCGCGCAAACGATCAGGATGATTGGTTGCCATACCAAGCCTCTTTCCAAGTTCATCGGCCCTGCTAAAACCAATACCTTGAATATCTTCTACGAGCTGATAAGGATTATTTTGAACAATTTCAAGCGCTTCTTGTTTATACGCTTGGAAAATCTTCATCGAAAGCTGCGGTCCAAACCCGAGGTCTGTCAGCTTTACCATTACTTCTTCTAACCCTTGATGTTCACGAAGCTGCGTGACTAAAGCTTCTGCCTTGTCGGCTGAAAGCCTCGGAACCTCTTTTAGCACAGACTCATTTTGCAAAATACGAAAAATAGCGCGTTCTCCTAGGGCGTCCACAATGTTTTCAGCGGTTTTTTTACCGATGCCGTGAAATAAATCGCTAGACAGGTACTGAACAACCCCTTGCCTTGATTGCGGAAGTTCTTTTTTAAACTGTTCAACATGAAACTGCAGACCAAACTTTGGATGCTCTTTGAAGTCTCCGTAAAACGTGTATACTTCATCTTCATTCAGCTTAGGAAAATAGCCTGTAACGACCGTTTCTTTATCTTCAATCTCTAAATTTGTTTTTTTGATCCGTATCCGCGTAACGTTATATAAGTTTTCTTCGTTATGAAAGACCGTTACAATCGACGTGCCGCTTATATAATGACGTTCTGGCTGTGAAGGGTTCACTTGTTCTTCGTTCATGTTATCCTTCCTTTACCCGCTTTCTTAATGTTCTAATGTAGACAGCACTTGTTTGGCATTTGCTGCCATTACGTGATCTGGCTGCACGTTTAAAGCTTCATCTAACATCTCAATCGCCTTGTCTTTGTCATCTTTCATAGCATAAGCTACGCCTAAATTATAAAAAGCATCGGCATGTTCTGGCTCTTGATTGACTACCTTAAGAAATTCAGCAATTGCTTCATCTACCATTTCGAGCTGTGCTAAACAAAGACCGTACTGAAATTTTGCTTCTACATCATGTTCGTTTAGTTCTACCGCCCGCTGAAGATAAGGCATCGCGAAACGAATTTCTTCCATATGAAACAGCGTTAAACCAAGCATAAAGTACGCATCGGATGAGTCTAAGCCTTTTTTGATTGCTAAATCAAAGTAGTGCTTTGCCTGCTCAAGCTGCTCTGCATTAAAATAAATATTTCCTGCTCCGTAATACGCTGTTGCCGTTTCTTCATCTAATTCAATCGCACGTTCATAAAATTTCAAAGCACGATCCATCTCACTAACAGCCGCTAACAAATTGCCAAAATTCACATACACAATTGGATCTTTTGGATTATCTTCAATTGCTTCTGAAAATGTTTTAGCAGCCTCTTCAAATTTCCCTTCCTGCATATACTGGATTCCTAGCTGATTTTTATCTGTCATTTTTTCGTTCACTCCACTGTTTTAGTTATGATTTAAAAGATTTTCACATCATGAAAATCTACAATATGTAAGTTATTAGTTTACCCAATAAGTAAAGTATATCATAGAAAAACCTCAGCTATATACGGCCGAGGTTTTTCGTTCTTGCTTATATGAATTATACGTACCAGATTTGCTCTTCTTCTTGAAATACTTTGTCAATTGTTGCTCCGCCAAGACATTCATCGTCTTTGTAAAACACAACTGCTTGACCTGGCGTAATTGCGCGAACAGGTTCAGCAAAAATAACCTTAATTGTATCATCATCGACTTTTTCAACAGTTACTGCTGAATCGGTTTGACGATAGCGGAATTTTGCTGTACACGTCATTGGTGACGACCAGTCAAGGTCGCTTACCCAGCTGACATTGGTTGCTGTAAGAGATGTAGAATAGAGCAACTCATTGTGAAAACCTTGATCGACGTACAAAACATTTTTTTCTAAATCTTTTCCGACTACAAACCAAGGTTCACCGCTGCCGCCAATACCTAAACCATGGCGTTGGCCAATTGTATAGTACATGAGACCGTCATGCTTGCCTTTCACTTCGCCGTCAAGCGTTTGCATTACACCTGGCTGAGCAGGAAGATACTGACTTAAAAATTCTTTGAAGTTGCGTTCACCAATAAAGCAAATACCTGTGCTGTCTTTTTTCGTTGCTGTAGCAAGGCCTGCTTCTTTTGCAATTTCACGCACTTTTGATTTCTCAATTTCACCAATCGGGAACATTACTTTGGAAAGCTGATCTTGTCCTAATTGATTTAAGAAATACGTTTGATCTTTATTTCCATCTACGCCTCGAAGCATTTTATACTCCCCGTCGCGGTACGCAACGCGTGCATAATGTCCTGTCGCTAGATAATCTGCTCCTAGCGTCATTGCATGCTCTAAAAAGGCTTTGAATTTAATTTCTTTATTACACATTACATCAGGATTCGGTGTACGACCTGCTTTATATTCATCTAAAAAGTAGGTAAATACTTTATCCCAATATTGTTTTTCAAAGTTGACTGCATAGTAGGGAATACCAATTTGATTACATACGCGAATAACATCGTTATAATCTTCAGTCGCAGTACAAACGCCGTTTTCGTCCGTATCGTCCCAGTTTTTCATAAAGATTCCGATCACATCGTATCCTTGTTGTTTTAATAAAAGAGCTGCTACAGATGAATCAACGCCTCCGCTCATTCCGACTACCACACGTGTATCTTTAGGTGATTTTGTCAACTTCGCCACCTCCGTTTTCTTCATTTTAATTAAATTGTTCGCTAAAAAGCGAAAGAAACGACACAAACCATCAGTGAGGGATGAAGACCCTACTGATGGCTGCTATTTACATCGTTAGTCGCTTAACGATGTTTGCTGTTTGACGTGCGGTTTTTTCAATTTGCTCAGCTGAGTTTCCTAAGCCAAAGCTAAATCGAATAGAAGTTGTTAAACGTTCAGACCCTTTTCCAAACATAGCTACAAGCACATGAGAAGGATCGATTGCTCCCGCTGTGCAAGCTGAACCGCTCGATGCCGCAATTCCTGCTAAGTCTAAATTTACGAGCATCGATTCAACATTTGTTTTTGGAAATGATAAATTTAACACATGTGGCAGAGCATTTTCAAGATGTCCGTTAATTTCAAACGAAATACCTTCTTCTTTCAACACAGCTACCATTATTTCTTTGTATCTTCTATATTCATCTGCACGTGTTTGCAGCGTTTGTTGCGAAATTTTCACAGCTTCTTCAAACCCGACAATACTTGTCATGTTCTCAGTTCCAGCTCGTCGTTTGCGCTCTTGTTCTCCTCCAAATAGCAAAGGAGACAGTGAAACGTGAGCAGCTGCATATAAAAAGCCCATCCCTTTTGGTCCGTTAATTTTATGAGCCGAAACGGATAAAAGATCGACACCTAATTGTTGCACATTTAACGGAATTAATCCATAAGCTTGCACTGCATCCGTATGGAAATATGCTCCATGCTCTTTTAATAGAACTCCAATTTCTCCAATTGGCTGAATAGCACCTACTTCATTATTTCCAAACATCACCGACACAAGAATTGTTTGATCGGTCAGGGCTGATTTTATTTCATCCACAGATACTTGTCCGTACTCATTAACTGGCAAGTAAGTCACTTCAAAGCCCTGTGTTTCTAAATATTCACACGTATGAAGCACAGCGTGGTGTTCAATTTGCGTGGTAATAATATGATTTCCTTTATGGCGGTTTGCAAGAGCTACTCCGATCAGTGCCATATTATCTGCTTCTGTCCCACCACTTGTAAAAATCAGTTCATTTTCGTGTGCTCCAATACTTGCTGCAATCGTTTGGCGAGCTTCGTCTAAATAGCGTCGACTTTCCCGCCCGTAGTGATGAATACTAGACGGATTTCCAAAGTACTCATGCATAAAAGTCGTCATTTTCTCAACGACTGCTGGATGTATTGGAGACGTTGCTGCATGATCAACATAAATACGTTCCAAAATAAACGCCTCCTAGCTCATTATTAAATATAAAACATATAAGACGCTTGATCATCATCAGAATGATTTGCTAAATCTTCAAGCGTTGTACTATCTAGCACTTCTTTAACCGCATCTCGAATACGAATCCACAGCTCGCGTTTTGCAGGCTCTTCATCTTCAATTCCTTCTACAGGACTAATAGGACCTTCTAAAACAGAAATAATATCTCCAGAAGTAATGTTAGCAGGTTCATGTGCTAAGATGTAACCTCCATAAGCTCCGCGCACGCTTTTTACAAGCCCAGCGTTACGCAGCGGTGAAATAAGCTGCTCTAAATAATGTTCAGATAAGTCATGCGTTTGAGCAATAGTTTTAAGCGAGATAGGACCTTCGCCAAAGCGCTTCGCAAGCTCAATCATAATCGTTAAACCGTAGCGTCCTTTTGTTGAAATTTTCATACGATACACTCCTTCAATACACTTTTTTTATTTATGAAAAAAATAAGACCCTCACGTTGTCACTGAATACTGTGATGAGTCGTTTTTTACTAAGCTATATGAACTTCTCTATACGCATTTCTTGCAAATGTAACTGTTGATATTATAACATACTATGCCTATAAGATAAATTTCCACCACCTATTCACCTCTTATGATACAGTGAAAGAAAAGAAAGGAGAAAAATATGGCTACAAAACCTCTCGCATTTCGAATGCGTCCGACTCATTTAGATGATGTTATCGGACAGCAGCATTTAGTTGGCAAAGATAAAATGATTTATCGAATGGTAAAAGCAAATCACTTAAGCTCGATGATTTTATATGGACCTCCAGGCGTTGGAAAAACAACAATTGCCACAGCTATTGCAAAAACAACCAACACGGCGTTTCGTCAGTTGAATGCCGTTGTAAACAATAAAAAAGATATGGAAATTGTCGCCGAAGAAGCCAAAATGTCAGGCAAAGTAATTCTCCTGTTAGATGAAGTTCATCGCCTTGACAAAGCCAAGCAAGACTTTTTGCTTCCTTATTTAGAAAATGGCATGATCATTCTAATCGGAGCGACAACAAGTAACCCTTATCACGCAATTAATCCTGCTATTCGAAGCAGATGCCAAATCTTCGAATTAAAATCTCTTACGCCAGATGATATCAAAATGGCGCTAACAAGGGCACTCAACGACTCATCCAACGGATTTGGGGATAGAAAAATTATCATAGAAGATGACGCCATGAACCACTTTGCCAACAGCTGTAACGGTGACGTGCGCTCGGCTTTGAATGCTCTGGAACTGGCTGTTTTATCAACAGGCGAAAGCGATGGTAAAATCGTTATTACCTTACAAACGGCAGAAGAATGTCTGCAGCAAAAATATTTTTCACATGATAAAAATGGTGACGCTCACTATGATGTATTATCGGCTTTTCAAAAATCGATTCGCGGCAGCGACGTAAATGCCGCTCTTCATTATTTGGGACGGCTAATTGAAGCAGGAGACTTGATCAGCATCAATCGTCGCCTTTTAGTCATTGCCTATGAAGACATTGGACTAGCTGATCCGGATGCCGGCATGAGAACTCTCGCAGCCATTCAAGCAACTGAGCGATTAGGACTCCCAGAAGCACGTATCCCGCTTGCAAACGCCGTTATTGAGCTTTGCCTATCACCGAAATCCAACGCTGCTTACAAAGCATTAGATGAAGCGATAAGCGATATTAAAAAAGGGCTGTCCGGCGACGTTCCCCCTCATTTGAAGGATGCTCATTACAAAGGAGCAGAGAACCTTGGCCGAGGCGTTGAATATCAATACCCGCATGATTTTGATAACGGATGGGTCCTTCAACAGTATTTACCGGATCGCATCAAAAACAAACAATATTTTCATCCTAAACAAAATGGACAAGAAAAATACTTTTCAAAAGTTTTCAATCGTTTAGAGACATTAAAAAAAGAAAATGGCTGAAACTGTTGCTCAGTTTCAAAGCCATTTTCTTTTTTGTCTTTATCTATTAAGCTGCACTTTTAACGTCTTTTCGTTTTTTCGTTTTTGTTGAACCTTTAAAGTAGCTGTCTAAAAGTTTAGCGACTAAACGAGCGACTATGTTAAACAACAGAACCATAATGATTAGAATAGCAGCTGACTTTGTTGCAATCAATCTTGCATCAGGTACGATTCCTTCAGAGTTTAATTTCCAAATGTGAACGGCAAGCGTCTCTGCTGGTCGAAAAATATTAAACGGGTTTACAGGACTTGTTAAGTCGGCATTTGAATTTAACATCGGCGTCGTTAAGCCAGCCGTATAAATCAACGCAGCTGCCTCTCCAAAGATTCGTCCCGCTGTTAAAATAACGCCTGTGATAATTTGTTGAATCGCTGATGGAATGACGACTTTGACAATTGTCTGCCATTTAGTTGCACCTAAACCTAAACTTGCTTCTTTTACACTCGCAGGAACAGATGCAATCGCACTTTCACATACGCGCGTTAAACCCGGTAAATTCAAAATTGTAATCACAAGTGCTCCGCCGATAAGCGTATAGCCCCAGCCGGAAAATGTGACGAAAATTAATAATCCAAATAAACCAACTACAATGGACGGTAATGACGCCATTGTTTCAATACATAAGCGGACGAAATTTAAAAAACGACCTTGCTTCGCGTACTCCGCTAAGTAAATTCCGGCTCCTAAACCAAGAGGAATAGAAATGATCAGCGTTAAAACAAGCATGTAGAACGAGTTAAACAGCTGTGGTCCGATACCGCCTCCTGCCATCGTATTGCTTGGCTTTCCAAATAAAAAGTTCGGATCCCAAAATCCCCAGCCTTTAGCGATAATTTCAACAACTAAATACACTAATAGCAACACAACTAGAGCGGCAATGCCATAAAAAATACCTGTCCATATATTATTTACTGTGCGTGCATTTTTGTTTCTCATTGATGAGCACCTCGTTTCCCAATTGCTCGGATAATTAAAATGAACACGAAAGAAATAAGCAGTAAAATCATGGCTAACGTCCATAATGCGTTATTCCATGCCGTTCCGTTTAGCGTATTAGACATATCCATTGTTAAAATACCTGTTAATGTTGCCGTTGGGCTATATAAGCTTTCAGGAAGCTTAACCGTATTTCCGATAACCATTTGAACAGCTAGCGCTTCTCCGAATGCGCGGGCAAGCCCTAACACGATACCTGTTAAAATACCTGTTTTAGCAGATGGAATAATGACTCGGCTAATTGCCTGCCATCTTGTTGAACCTAGTCCATAAGAAGCTTCTAAATATTCAGGTGCTACGCTTCGAATTGCATCGTCAGCAATACTTGCAATTGTCGGAAGAATCATGACGCTTAAGACAATAATTCCGGCAATCAAACTAAAGCCCACTCCGCCGAAGTTATCGCGAAGAAGCGGTACTAAAATGGTAACCCCTAAAAGGCCGTATACCACTGAAGGAACTCCGACTAAAAGTTCTAAAACCGGTCGTAAAACCGTTGACCCAAATTTAGGCGAAATATAGTTGTTAAAAATGGCGATAGCAATTCCAATTGGAGCACTTATAATAACGGCTCCGATCGATACAAGCATGGAACCCAGGATAAACACAAGTGCCCCGTATTCTTTATTGTTTGGGCTCCATTTTGTTGAAGTCAACATTTCACCGATTGATATATTACTTTGTAAAAATGACTGTATGCCTTTTTCACAAATAAATACGATAATAGCTAACGTAACAAGTACAATTAAAATACCGCAAAATGTAGAAAGCGTACGGCCAATGTATTCGCTTTTTACATAATTAATGGATTTTTTCCCCTTCATCGCTCTGTCTCCTTACATATTCAGTATATATTCGCTTTTCTTTTTATTCGCTATATACTTTATTAACATTCAAATAGAATAAGACTGACTGTGTTAGTCAGCCCTATTCTTTTTAAAAACACTCTTATTTTTTGAACTCAGTCATTGGGATATATCCCATATCTTCTACTTGCTTAGCAAAGTCTTTACCAGCTACATAGTCAATGTACTCTTTTGCACCATCTTTTGGCTCACCGTTTGTAATCATGTACTCATAAGACCAAAACGGATATTTTTTAGAAACAATGTTTTCTGTTGTTGGCTCCACACCATCAATATTAAGCATTTTTAGACTTTCTTTTTTATCGCCAATTAAATACGACATAGCAAGGTAACTTACTGCTCCTGGCGTTGAGTTTACTGATTGCTCAACCGCTCCGTTTGAATCTTGAGCTGTACCAACGCTGTCATTTACTTTTGCGTCACCCATTAATGTTTTCTCGAATGTAGCACGTGTACCAGATGATGCTGGACGGTTGATTACGTTAATTTTTTCGTCGTTTCCGCCAACTTCTTTCCAGTTTTTAATTTCACCAGAGAAAATCTTTTGAATTTGCTCTTGTGTTAACGATTCTACTTTTACATCTTTATTTACAACAAGTGCGAACCCAATGCCCGCTACTTTCGTATCGACAAGTTTATCTGCTTTTGATTTATCTTCGATTTTATCGGCTGCTGGAACGTCAGAGTTTCCGATGTCAACTGCTCCTGATGCTACTTGGTTAACACCAGTTCCACTACCTCCACCTTGTACCGTTACTGAAAGGTTTGGATATTTTTCAGTAATTCCATTCGCTGCTTCTTCTGCAAGTGGTTGTAAAGCTGTAGATCCCGCTGCTGTTAACGTACCTGACACTTCTTCTTTGCTGCCCGAACCACTGTCGTTGCTTGCTCCGTCTTTACCACATGCTGCTAGTGCTCCTACCATTAAAAAAGCTGCTAATGTTACTTTAAAACCCTTTGTTTTCATTACATTACCCTCCAATAAATATATGTGTAATTAGTACTAGTCCTTTGTACTCGAACAACAGGTACAAGACACATTATACGAGTAGATTGTTGTCTTTATATGAAGTGAATTTTAAGTTACTGTAAACTTACTTATTTGGGGTTTATTTTTTCTTATTTCTATTAAAACCCTTGATATATAAGACTTTCTGGACATTACTGTAGAAGATACAAAAGAAAGAAAGCCAAAACGTAAATTTTATGTAAATAAAGCGTTAAATAAATTTACATAAATCTCTTTTTTTAATACAATGTAAATTCACCATCAAGCCATATTTTTCAATTTATTAGTACTTTTTATACATATCAAACAGAAGATTCCATCCAAAGCATAAATAGAACAGATATTTCCATAAAAAAAAGAAGGCTGCGATAGCCTTCTTTTTATTGATCACCTACGCGGCGAATCTTAATATCAGTTAATAATTCATTGATAACATGACCGCCCATAATTAATCCTGCTACAGATGGAACAAAAGCATTAGAAGATGGGGGCATTTTCGCTTTTCGAATTTGCGCTTGATCGTTTCCTACTTCTTTGCGAACTTCTTCGCGAATAACGATTGGACGTTCATCAGAAAAAACGACGTTAATTCCTTTGCGAATTCCTTCTTTACGCAGACGAGTACGAACCACTTTTGCAATCGGATCTGTATGTGTCTTTGAAATGTCTGCAATTTTGAAACGTGTTGGATCCATTTTATTCGCAGCACCCATACTTGAAATAATCGGAATATCACGTTTTAAACATTCTTTCATTAAATGAATTTTATACGAAATCGTATCGGATGCATCCACTACGAAGTCCGGTTCGTAACTAAAGAACTCTTCATACGTTTCTTCCGTATAAAACATTTGAAGAGAAACGACGTCACAGTCTGGGTTAATATCTAAAATACGCTGTTTCATTAATTCTGTCTTGGGCTGACCTACCGTAGAAAGCAGCGCGTGAATTTGACGATTTACGTTTGTAATATCAACATCGTCTTTATCTACAAGAATTAAACGCCCTACTCCTGACCTAGCCAAAGCCTCAGCAGAAAACGACCCTACTCCTCCTATCCCTAAAATAGCAACTGTGCTGCCTTTTAAAGTAGCTAGCCCTTCTTTTCCTATCGCCAGTTCATTACGCGAAAACTGATGCAACATGTTAAAACACTCCTCTATTAAATACACTAACGTGTATGAATAATTCAAATAAACAACGAAATTGACTATACCATATTTTTAGCAAAACGAACATGAGCATTCGTTATTTATCCATAAAAAAACTCTATGCAAATAATTACATAGAGGATTTTTTATATGTATGCTAGTCCCGATCGTGCCGTCTCGAGTGCCTTCGTTTTGAACCCGCTCTCGGCAGGTGGGTGCTCTGCTTTAACCATTGTAAGTCCTCGAGATGAGGCATGTACGCTCGTTAAAAACTCCGAGCTCCCAAGCAAAAAATTGTTCGGTCAAAACTGGATTAAGGACGAACACATCAGGACTATTTAGTTCTTGAAAGTATCTTATCACAGAAAAAATCACTTTGCAATTAATAAGTAAAACAAAAAAATCGAGCCTGTCACTGGAACGTGACAGGCTCGATTTAACAGACGGTTCAATCGATTACGCTTCTGTTTTTTGCTTTTTTACCTGCAAATGCAGCTCGTCTAATTGCGCTTCACTTACTTCACCAGGTGCATTTGTTAATAGACAGCTTGCACTTGCTGTTTTAGGGAAGGCAATTGTATCACGCAAGTTTGTGCGTCCTGCTAGAAGCATAACTAAACGGTCAAGACCTAACGCAATTCCGCCGTGAGGAGGAGTACCGTATTCAAATGCTTCAAGTAAGAAACCAAACTGCTCATATGCTTCTTCTAATGTAAATCCAAGCGTTTTAAACATTTTTTCTTGAATATCACGCTCGTAAATACGTAAAGATCCTCCGCCAAGTTCGTAGCCATTCAATACTAAGTCATATGCTTGTGCACGGACTTGTCCAGGATCGCTTTCTAACATTGGTAAATCTTCACGAACTGGCATTGTGAATGGATGATGAGCCGCGTAGTAACGGTTGTCTTCTTCGTCATGCTCAAGAAGAGGCCAATCTGTTACCCATAGGAAGTTAAATTTCGTTTCATCAATAATTCCTTGTTCTTTTGCAAGCTTTAGGCGAAGAGCGCCAAGTGCATCTGCTACAACTGACTTTTTATCAGCTACAAATAAAAGTAAATCTCCTTCTTCCGTTTGAAGAGCTTCCGCAAATTGCTTTTGCTCATCTTCATTGAAGAATTTTGCAATCGGTCCTTTTAAGCCGTCAGCTTCAACTTTCAGCCATGCTAACCCTTTAGCACCGTAAATTTTCACGAACTCTGTTAGAGCATCGATATCTTTACGTGAATAGCTAGAAGCGGCACCTTTTACGTTAATGGCTTTTACTTCTCCGCCGTTTTCAACTGCTGCGCTAAATACTTTGAATCCGCAGTCTTTCACAAGCTCCGATAAGTTGACTAGCTCCATTTCAAAACGTGTATCCGGCTTATCTGAACCGTAGCGACTCATCGCTTCATCATATGACATGCGCGGGAAAGGCGTCGTTATATCTAAATCTTTTACACGCTTCATTACTTTAGACATCATTTCTTCCGTCATTGTCATGATGTCCTCTTGAGATAAAAATGATGTTTCAATATCGATTTGAGTAAATTCAGGCTGACGATCTGCACGCAAGTCTTCATCACGGAAGCAGCGAGCGATTTGATAATAACGCTCAACTCCGCTTACCATTAGCAGCTGCTTGAAGATTTGCGGTGATTGAGGAAGAGCATAAAACTCCCCTTCGTGCACGCGGCTTGGTACAAGATAATCACGTGCGCCTTCTGGCGTACTTTTCGTTAAAATAGGTGTTTCAACATCTAAAAAGTCATTTTGATCTAAGAAGTCACGAATTGTTTTTGTAATGTCATTGCGCATTTTAAGCGTGTTAAACATCTCAGAACGTCGAAGATCTAAATAACGATATTTTAATCGAACATCTTCTGATACTTCCGTTTGATCCGCAATAGCAAAAGGAGGTGTTTTGGCTTTGTTTAATACCGTAATCTGCTCAGCGTGAACTTCAATTTTACCTGTTTTTAAGTTCGGGTTAACGGTTCCCTCTTCACGAGCTACAACAGTTCCTTGCACTTCCAGTACGAATTCATTACGTACATCTTCAGCAATTTTTAGCGCTTCAGCAGATTTTTCAGGATTAAATACAACCTGTACAACTCCGCCGCGGTCGCGTAAATCAATAAAGATTAATCCCCCTAAATCACGGCGTTTTTGAACCCATCCTTTTAATAGAACTGTTTCGCCAGTTGCTTGTTCTGTTACATCACCACAGTAGTATGAACGTTTTGTCATCATGGTTCCCCCTTATACTTGTTCTTGCAAATAGCTGACCAATTGATCAATTGATACTTCTTGCTGTTCGCCAGATTCCATATTCTTTACGTTTACAACTTGTTTTGCTAGCTCATCTTCACCTAGAACAACAACAAATTTTGCTTGTACACGATCAGCTGCTTTAAACTGAGCTTTCATTTTTTTATCTTGATAATCTTTATCGGCTACAAAGCCTGCACGTCGAAGCGTATTCACAATTGAAACGGATTTTTCTTTTGCTTCATCGCCCATAGTTACTACATAGCAATCTACGCCTGTTTCTACCGGAAGCTCAATTCCTTCTGCTTCCAATGCAGATAATAAGCGTTCGATACTTAAAGCGAATCCGATACCCGGTGTTTCAGGTCCGCCGATTTCTTGAATCAGCCCATTATAACGGCCTCCGCCACAAAGAGTTGTAATGGCGCCAAATCCTTCTGCTTCACTCATTAGTTCAAATGCTGTGTGATTATAATAATCTAACCCGCGTACTAGCGTCGGATCTACAACATAGTCAATGTCTAAATCGGTTAAGTACTGCTGTACTTTTTCAAAATATTCTTTTGAATAGTCATTTAAATAATCAAGAATAGACGGCGCTGTAGCCATCAGTTCATGGTCCCGATCTTTTTTACAGTCTAAAATACGAAGAGGATTTTTCTCCAATCTGCTTTGGCAGTCGCTGCAAAACTCTCCAATGCGAGGTGCAAAGTGGTCAATAAGCGCTTGACGGTGAGCTTGACGACTTTCTGTATCTCCTAAACTGTTAACAACCAACTTTAATTTTTTCAATCCAAGCGATTGGTAAAAGCTCATTAACAGGGCAAGAACTTCAGCATCAATAGCTGGATCATTTACCCCTAATGCTTCTACACCAAACTGAACGAATTGACGGAAACGTCCCGCTTGAGGTCGTTCATAGCGAAACATAGGGCCAATATAAAACAGCTTGGTTGGCTGCGTTGGATTTCCAAACATCTTATTTGACACAAATGATCGTCCAACTGCAGCTGTTCCTTCTGGGCGAAGCGTTAAGCTGCGGTCACCTCGATCTTTAAATGTGTACATTTCTTTTTGCACGATATCTGTTGTTTCTCCCACTCCGCGCAAAAATAATTCAGTGTGTTCAAACATTGGTGTACGAATTTCTTGGTAGTTGAACGCACGGCAGATTTCTCTTGCTCGCTGTTCAACAAACTGCCAATATTCTACTTTGCCCGGTAAAATATCTTGTGTGCCTCTAGGTATTTGAACTGACATAACGTGATATGCCTCCTATATTTAAAATTTACAATACAAAAAAACTCTCGCCTCTACTATTTTTCCATAGTAGGGACGAGAGTTGATCTCACGTGGTACCACCCTAATTGAAACATATGACATGTTTCCACTCATTTCGTTAACGCACGAACACGTTCATCTCCTACTAAGTTTCCCTTTTCAGAGTGAAGCCTCCTGAGTGTTCTTTCATAAAGTCATCATGTAGAAATGCTTTCAGCCTAAGACATTTCCTCTCTAGCCATGTGTCATCTTTACTACTTTTCTCGATCTTTGGCTTATCAATATAAAAATGTTATACATTCATTTTAATTTAGCAATTGCTTTCTATATTACGAATGAAATGAGCAGTTGTCAAGCACCTTTCATATTAAGAGCGGTCTAATTGTTTTCTTAGTTTCTGAATATCTCGAAGCGTTAAACCAAATTCAGAAGCCAATTCAAGGGATGAAGCTTCACTTTCTCTGTCAATAAAATCATGAAAATGAATGCCAAATACCGGATTTACCTGCTGAAATGATTGTTCACCTTTTTCACTAAACTTCATTGTTTCTTCCTCCCTGCCTACACTTACTTATCCTTTTATTAGCATTGCCCAAAAAAGATGTTTTTACATAAGAGAAAGGATTTTTTTTCTTTTCATCGAATACTCTATTTTGTTATAAAAAGGAGGTCTATCTATTCGCCATCTTAACATGAAGTCTGTATCTGTTTTGACTGCAAGTATCCTTTTGTTACTGTGCTCGTCCTCATTTGAGCGCCCAAATGTACCGGTGCATCAACCCATTATTGTAACAGCTGACTCTCTTCATGTACGCAGCGGTCCAGGACGTTCATTTTCAATTACAAATAAATTGACGAAGAATACAAGACTATCCGTTTCAGACCGTCAAGGAGATTGGTATTATGTAGAAAGCTCGGATATTCAAGGATGGGTGTTTAAAAAATTCACGAAAACCGTAGCGCTCAGCAGCGTTCAGCCTAGCATGCAGGTAGCGCAGCGCCAGCCTGTTTATACGCTGAGTAAAAGCTTGCGGCACCTAAAGGGCAAAACAATTATTATTGATGCAGGCCATGGAGGAAAAGACAAAGGAGCCATCGGCACACAGGGCACATATGAAAAAGACCTCACTCTCCGAACAGCACTTATTTTACAAAACAAACTTCAAAAAGAAGGCGCACACGTCATTTTAACCCGCACCCATGATAAGTACCTTCTACTTTCACAGCGCACGCTGCAATCGACTAAAGCAGATGCTTTTATAAGCATTCACTACAACAGTACGAACAGCTCACAGCTAACTGGCCTTATGACGTATTATTACCATCAGCATCAGGACAGTCCACTCACACATTCTATTCATCAGTCCCTTATTAATCATGCAAAATTGAAAGACAAAGGAGAACGTTTTGGAAACTATTATGTTCTTCGCGAAAATACACGTCCAAGTACATTAATTGAACTGGGCTTTTTAAGCAACGAACGGGAAGAAACGTATATTAATTCCATCAGTTATCAGCAAATGATGACGTCCGCTATCGCTGAAGGGTTAAATCATTACTTTCAAAGCAAAGAAAAAACGCAGGCTCATCTGTGAGTCTGCGTTTTTTCTTTGCTTTCTACAATAAGTGTGACCGGTCCGTCATTTGTAAATGATACGTCCATCATTTCACCAAATGCGCCGGTCTCTACTCGAACATTTTTTTCTGATAATATTTTATTAAAATAGTTGTAAAGCGTTACAGCATGATCTGGCCTAGCAGCTCCCATAAAGTTTGGTCTTCTGCCTTTTCGGCAATCTCCGTAAAGCGTAAATTGAGATACCGATAAAATTTCTCCTTCTACATCTAGAAGCGACAAATTCATTTTGCCAGACTCATCATCAAACACTCGCAAATTCACAATTTTATCTGCTACATACTCTGCATCAGCTTCAGTATCGTCATGGGTAATGCCCACTAAAAGCATATACCCTTGCTTAATCTCACCGACCGTCTCACCTGCAACAGTTACTTTTGCATTCTTTGCTCTTTGTACGACTACTCTCATGTATAACGACCTTTCTTAATGCATAATTCGGCGAACTGAATAAATGTCTCGAAGCTGCTTAATGCGCTCAACCACTTTATGAAGGTGACTGATGTTATGAATAGAAATTGACATATGAATCGTAGCCATTTTGTTTCGGTCCGATTTTCCTGAAACGGCTGAAATATTCGTTTTAGTCTCGTTTACAACCTGCAGAACTTCATTTAGTAAGCCTCTGCGGTCGTATCCTGAAATTTCAATTTCCACATTAAACTCTTTGCCTTCTTTAATATGTGTTTCCCACTCTACAGGAATAAGACGGCTTTCAGCATCATCTGTGTGAACGTTTAAACAATCTGCTCTATGAACAGATACTCCCCGTCCCTTTGTAATAAAACCAACAATCTCATCTCCAGGAACTGGATTACAGCATTTAGACAAGCGAATCAGCATGTTCTCTACACCCGGTACGATAACCCCGGAATCTTTTCGCTTATGCTGGCGAACACGCTTGGCCGCAGTGTCGCGTGCAATATCATCAATTTGGATCTCTTGTTCTTGATCGCGCTGCTTTCTCCACTTCTCGGTTAAACGATTAGCTACTTGAGCCGCAGTTAATCCGTTATACCCAATAGCTGCATACATATCATCTTCGTTTGAGAAATTAAACTTCTCCGCTACTCGTTTGATATTATCAGCTGTTAATACTTCTTTTAAGTCAAACTCCATTTGACGAATTTCTTTTTCAACCAGCTCTTTGCCTTTTTCAATATTTTCATCGCGGCTTTGCTTTTTAAAGAATTGGCGAATTTTATTTTTGGCTTGAGACGTTTGAGCAAGCTTTAACCAGTCCTTGCTTGGACCATACGAATGCTTAGACGTCAAAATTTCGATAATGTCCCCCGTTTTCAAACGGTAATCAAGCGTAACCATCTTGCCGTTGACTTTTGCTCCAATGGTTTTATTTCCGATTTCAGAATGAATACGATAGGAAAAATCAATTGGAACAGAACCCGAAGGAAGCTCAATGACGTCGCCTTTTGGCGTAAAAATGTAAACCATGTCAGAAAACAAATCAACTTTTAGAGATTCCATAAACTCTTCTGCATCGTTTGCGTCATTTTGAAATTCTAAAATTTCTCTAAACCACGTCAACTTTTCTTCAAATGAAGCATGCTCAGCTGTTTTTCCCTCTTTGTAAGCCCAGTGAGCAGCAATTCCATACTCAGCAATTTGGTGCATGTCAAACGTTCGAATTTGAACTTCTAACGGATCACCTTTTGGTCCGATAACCGTCGTATGAAGAGACTGGTACATATTTTGTTTTGGCATTGCAATATAATCTTTGAACCGTCCTGGCATTGGCTTCCAGCACGTGTGAATAATTCCTAACACCGCATAGCAGTCTTTAATGCTATTTACAATAATGCGCACAGCTAGTAAATCGTAAATTTCATTAAACTGCTTGTTTTGCAGTGCCATTTTACGATAGATGGAATAAATATGTTTTGGACGTCCTGAAATTTCAACTTTAATCGACACTTCATCTACTTGCTCTCGAACTTCATCGATAACTTCAGCCAAATACTGCTCGCGTTCCGCACGCTTTTTCTTCATCAAATTTACAATGCGATAATATTGCTGAGGATTTAAGTAACGTAAAGCTGTATCTTCAAGCTCCCACTTAATTTTTGAAATACCAAGACGATGAGCAAGAGGAGCAAAAATTTCAAGCGTTTCATTTGAAATGCGTCGCTGTTTTTCCTGCGGTAAATGCTTTAGCGTACGCATGTTATGAAGACGATCCGCAAGTTTGATCAGTATGACTCGAATATCTTGAGCCATTGCTACAAACATCTTGCGGTGATTTTCAGCCTGCTGCTCTTCTTTAGACTTATATTTAATTTTTCCCAGTTTCGTTACGCCGTCTACTAACATTGCTACTTCTTCATTGAAAGCTTTTTCTAAATCTTTTAGTGTTATCTCTGTATCTTCAACCACATCATGTAGAAATCCAGCTGCAATTGTTGCTGGATCCATATCTAGATCAACTAAAATTCCTGCGACTTGAATCGGGTGGATAATATATGGTTCACCCGACTTGCGATATTGTTCTTTGTGAGCTTCTTTTGCAAAATCATATGCTTTTTGTACAAAAGCCACGTCTTCTTCATTTAAATATCGCTTCGTATTGTCAATGACCTGTTCCGCTGTTAGGACTTGCTCATTTGCCATGAAATCACCTTTTATCAACTAGCATTTTTAATTCATATTGTAACTATTATCTTGAAAAAATCCAAGGATGTAAAGCCTTTGCGTTTAATTTATCAAATTTACATCATTTCCATTTTACGTATTAACGTTTTTTAACGAAAAAAGAGCACCTGTATCAGGTACTCTTTTTTATGTGATCGTTCTTCTTAATACGTCATTAATGTGAATACATCATAACCGTCTAGTTTGTCACGGCCGTCAAGGTAAGAAAGTTCAATTAAGAACGCAGCTCCAACAACAATTCCGCCTAATTCTTCGACAAGCTTAATTGTCGCTTCAATTGTACCGCCTGTTGCTAATAAATCATCTGTAATCAACACGCGCTGACCTGGCTTAATTGCATCTTTGTGAATCGTTAATACGTCTTTACCGTATTCTAAACCGTAATCTACTTTGATTACTTCACGCGGTAATTTTCCTTCTTTACGAACAGGTGCAAAACCGATACCTAACGCATATGCTACTGGACAACCAACGATAAATCCGCGAGCTTCTGGCCCTACGATAATATCAACTTGTTTATCATTGGCATATTTTACAATCTCATCCGTTGCGGCACGGTATGCATCACCATTGTCCATTAATGTTGAGATATCTTTAAATGTAATACCTGGTTTTGGCCAGTCAGGTACAATTGTAATATAATCTTTAAAATTCATTCTAATGTTGCCTCCTCATTCAATCGAACGCTTAAAAATATCTTGAAATTGATTTTTAAGCTGTACATATGACGTATAAATAAAGTTTTTTTCTATTTCAATCTGCTGCTGCTTTTGGCGATAAGTCGCAGATTCTATTAAATCACGTTTCGCAGAATTTTTCACTAACGAAATTAAGCCATTGTTTATTGTAACAAATTCTAACTCAAAAAACACCTTTGCCATAAAATCAATCGTTTCTTTTGACCAGCCCTTATGAATCGCTAAATCTTCTTTGTAGCGTTTTAAATCAAATGGACTCTTTTTCGCTAAAAAGCCATAAAACCATTTAAAATGATCGCGAGTTGGAATTGTATCAAAATAATGGTCTTCTTCCGTTAAGAAAATAGCGTATATTCTAGAAGGGATACCTTGGACAAACAAACATTCAAGCCATTTCTGTGAAGGAGGCAAATCTAATAAAACGATCTGTTCCCCTGCAAACATACATGCTTTTGCCTGTTCTTCATCTTGAATAAGAACAACATGCTCCATCGGCAGCAGCGACTTGTATTTATCAATTGTTGAAGCGTGAAAAGCAACAACTTTCATTTGATCCGTAAATACCTGCTGAAAGAAACGTTTGACATCAACTGCACTGCGATAATCAAACATCTGCCATTCATCTACAGAAATATCTTCCACCATCAGCTGCGGCTTGCGCATATTATTCCACTCATTAATAGATAGTTCACCTACTAATGATACTTTAGCTATAGGAGATACTTCATCTAATATATAGCCTAACCCAAATCCTACTGCATCAACCGATACACCGCTGTCTTCAAATACGAGTTTTAAATGATTTTTATTAGCACCAATTTTCCGCATAGATGTTGTATGAACATCTTTAATGAGAACTTTTGGCTTCGGGTTATGCATACCGAATGGAGCAAGCGCACTCATTTGTTCAATGTTTTCCAGCGTAATTTCCTCTGTTGTGCATACTGTATCAACTGATGTAATTGGAATAAAATCCTGTTCGGTCAACACGTTGCTTGCTTGTTCATTAAGACGTCTGCGCAGCTCTTCTACATCATCGCTGTTTAATGTCATGCCGGCTGCCATTGGATGCCCTCCAAAATGCGGCAAAATGTCACGGCACTTAGATAAGTTCGCGAATAAGTCAAAACCTTCGATACTTCTTGCTGAACCTTTGGCAATACGGTTTTCAGAGTCAATACTTAGTACAATTGTTGGTCTATAGAATTTTTCTACGAGCCTAGAAGCGACAATTCCAACAACGCCTGCATTCCATCCTTCTCCCTCTACAATAAGAACGCTGTTTTCATCCGGAGGATACATACTCTCAACAAATTCAACGGCTTCTTCTGTAATATCGTTTACGATTTGCTGTCTTTCCTTGTTTAACGCATCAATTTCTTTAGCTAAACCTTTTGCCTCTTCAGCATTTGTCGTCATAAGTAAATGAACAGCTGGATCAGCACCTTGAAGACGTCCTACTGCATTAATGCGAGGAGCCATCGCAAATCCAATTGTATCCTCATTAATTTCTTCACGTTTTACTCCGCATACGCTCAGCAGCGCTTCAATTCCCGTGCGCTTCGTGAGCTTGAGATAATCAAGACCTTTGCGAGCAATTAAGCGGTTTTCGTCCACTAAAGGAACTAAGTCAGCAATCGTCCCAATTACTGCTAGTTCTAACAGATGTTCCGGAAGCTCCCCTAACAGCGCATGAGCGAGTTTAAAAGCCACTCCTACACCTGCCAGTTCTTTAAATGGATATGTACTTCCCGGCAGCTTTGGATGAATAATTGCATAAGCATCCGGTAAAACCGGCCCCGGCTCGTGGTGATCCGTAATAATTAAATCAAAGTTTAATTCACGTGCATACGCAGTTTCTTCGACTGCCGAAATACCTGTGTCTACCGTAATCACCAGCTGATAGCCGCCTGCGCTTATTTTATCAAATGCCGCCTTATTCGGCCCATAACCTTCTGTAAAGCGATTAGGAATATAAAAATCAACATCAGCGCCAAGCTGCTGTAAAGCAGATAACATAACAGAAGTGCTGCTGACGCCGTCAGCATCGTAATCTCCATAGATCATAATTTTTTCATTATGATCAATTGCTTGCTGAATACGAGCTACTGCTTTGTCCATATCGTGCAACAAAAACGGATCGTGGAACGTTTGTGCATCAACGTGTAAAAACTCACGCGCCGCTTCTACTGTTGTCATGCCTCTATTAAGTAATAACGAAGCTACTAGAGGTGTAATATTGAGGTTTTCTACAAATTCATTAACAAGTTGTTCATCACATTCTTGAACATTCCAACGTTTTTTTGACTGTAACATGTCTCTTCACCCCTTAACCCACATTATTATACTAGAGTGGATGAAATGGAGCAACGAAAGAAAATAAGCACATTTTTCTGACAGTACGCCTTGAATTTTCACGCACAAAAAAACGTGCGAATACTTCGCACGTTTTTGAATTACTTGCTTTCTACTTCTTTTTGTTCCTCACGCTTCAACTGTTTTCCTTTCCACACAAGCCATAGCTGAGCAGCAATAAACACAGATGAATATGCACCAAGGATTAAACCTACTAACAGAGCAATTGAGAAGTTTTGAATCGATTCACTTCCGAATAGAAGAAGTGCTACAACTGCAATCACAACTGTTAACACGGTGTTCATTGAGCGAGTAAACGTTTCACGCAAACTTAGATTTACGATAAACGCCAAGTCGTCAAACGTTTTGGATTTGAATTTCTGCATATTTTCACGAATGCGGTCAAACGTAACGATCGTATCGTTAATTGAGTAACCAACAATCGTCAAGACAGCAGCAATAAACGTTAAATCAACCTCTAACTTCGTTAAGCTGAAGACCGTAACGATAAAGAACGCATCATGCAACAGAGCAAGTACGGCTGCAAGCGCCATGTAAAATTCAAATCGAATCGTTACATAAATGATAATTCCGATTGAAGCAATTACAATCGCCATCATTGCATTTTTCGCTAATTCTTTTCCTACTGTCGGTGAAACGGTGCTTACATTTGGTTCAGAACCGTATTTATCTTTAAAGTGATCTTTTAAATTGGCAATTTCTTTTTTATTCAAGACCCCGACTACACGTACGACACCCGTATCATTACTTTTCCCTGTAATAACTACGTCATCCGTTTCGATATCGAGAGACTTCATTTCGCGCTGTATCTCAGCCTGCGTAACGGTATGATTCGCCGGAATCTCTATGCGAGTTCCGCTTGTAAAGTCAATACCGAGGTTCAGCCTGAACACGGCAACCGAGATAATACCGATAATGACGAGCACGCTTGAGAACGTGAAGAACGCTTTACGGTATTTAACAAAGTCAATCTTATCCCACGCTGTAGGTAAAACGGTTGTGCCGTCGTCTTTGCTTAAATCGTGAATTTGCTCTTTCTTCACGCCAAAGTAGCCTGGTTTTTTATCAAACCAGCGGCTGTTTACTAAAAGACTCATTAGTAAACGAGTACCATAAACAGCAGTTACAAAGCTTAGCACAATCCCGATCATTAACGTTGTAGCAAATCCTTTTACTGAACTTTGACCATAAAAGAACAATACAAGAGCCGCTAGCATCGTTGTAATATTGGCATCAAAAATGGTGGCAAGAGAGCGACGATTTCCTGCCCGGTATGCCGATATAACAGATCTTCCTGTTTTCAGCTCATCTTTAATCCGCTCGTAAGTAATAATATTTGCATCTACTGCCATACCTACGCCGAGAATAAGAGCCGCGATACCTGGAAGCGTCATAACCACATGCATCAAGTCAAATACAACTAAGTTCAAGTAGATATAAAAACTGAGTGTAATAATGGCAATAAGCCCCGGTAAACGGTAGAAAAACAGCATGTAAAGGAAGATAATTCCAATGCCGATAATACCCGCTAATATAGTCGTGTGAAGAGCTTCTTCTCCAAACTGTGCTCCAACGGATGTAGAGTATAGCTCATCCAATTTAACCGGCAGCGACCCGGCATTTAGCAATTCCGCCAGCTGTGTTGCACTTTTCACTGTGAAGTTTCCACCTGAAATCTCAACATCTGGCTGTGTTAACACGCTGCTAACAGAGGCTGCAGATAGATACTTCGGATTTTGTTTTGTCGCTTCTTTTTGGTATGAGTCTTTTCCTTCTTCATAATCCAGCCAAATGACAATTAAATTGTTAGGTGCTGGTTTTTGAGAAAGCTCTCGCGTGATCTTTTCAAATTTTTTCGCATTTTTTAACTTTAGTGAGACGCTAGGCTGATTGCTTTGGTCAAACGATTGCTTTGCTCCGCCTTGCGCTAAGTCTGTACCATCCATCAGCACCTTATCGTTCACGTCACGGAACGTTAAGTTTGCTTGAGTTGATAACAGATCCCTGGCTTGCTTTTGATTCGTGACACCAGCTAACTGAACGCGGATACGATCGTTTCCTTCAATTTGAATGCTGGGCTCACTAACTCCCAGTACATCGACACGTTGACGCAACGCTTCAACCGTGCTGTTAAGTGCCTTTTTGTCAATGACATCGCCTTTTTTAGCTGGACTGACTTTATATAAAATTTCAAATCCACCTTGAAGGTCGAGGCCAAGTTTAATATCTTTTGTAATTCCAGTCATCGTTGTTCCGATTGTACTAAACACAAGCAGTACTAAGAGGAAAAAGGCAACGATACGTCCTCTTTTAACCATCGACAGAAAATCCTCCTTCTTATGTAAAAAACATGAAATGATAACAATAGATAAATGACCAATCTAATTATCATTCATAACCTAATGTCTGTCAAATAAAGACCTTATCAAATTTTATTACATGTATTTTACAAGCTCTACTTTAATAATTCTTTCCAGTCTTCTCCATTATTAACACTTGAGAACATATCAGATTTATAAGATTCAATTGTTACATAGCTCATCACCTGCGTGATCTTAACAGATAAAATATCATTTACCACTTGATGGAGAGATAGCTCCTTTTCTTTTTTCCATTTTTTCATTTCTAAATAACTCAATAAATCGTTCTCCGTTACTTCTTCATATCCAAGCATATGAAATTCTTCCATTTTGCTGGATAAGACAGGCTGTATAAGTTCTTTCGAAGCTGAAATAAATGGATGTGTCATATCGATCCTCCTTTCTGTTTGACATTTCGCGTAAAATTTCTTTCTCGTATGAGGAATACTTGTCATGCTTGGACACCGGGGGCGCATATATTCACTGTATAAACCTCAAGAAAGCAGTGAGTATATGTCTAAATTTTTACAGGGAACTATTATTTTAATAATTGCTGGCTTAATTACACGTGTACTCGGGTTTGTCAATCGAATTGTGGTGGCTCGAATGATTGGAGACGAAGGTGTGGGACTTTATATGATGGCGGTCCCCACGCTGGTATTAGTAATCACCTTAACACAGCTTGGGCTACCGGTTGCCATATCCAAGTTAGTGGCAGAAGCAGAAGCTTTAGGTGACAGGCATAAAATAAAAAAAATACTTGTCGTCTCTTTAAGTATTACGTGTACGCTGAGCGTTTTATTTACGCTCGGACTAATATTATTCGCTCCCGTTGTAGCAAAAACCTTCTTTACAGATTCACGTACGATCTATCCGCTGCTTGCGATTATTCCAGTTATTCCAATCATCGCCGTCTCGTCTGTCATTCGCGGATATTTTCAAGGAAAGCAGCAAATGAAGCCTGCTGCTTATTCTCAAATTATCGAACAAGTGGTGCGCATTACGTTAATTGCCGTATGTACAAAAGCATTTTTGCCCTATGGAATTGAGTACGCTGCGGCTGGCGCTATGCTATCTTCTGTATTTGGAGAACTAGCTTCACTGTTTTATATGGTGTTTATGTTCAAGCGAAAGAAGAAAATAACGGTAAGACGAAAATTTTTTGCTTCTTTACATGCGGGCAAAGATACGTTCTTTGACTTAATGCGAATCGCTCTTCCCACGACAGGAAGCCGCATGATTGGGTCAATTTCTTGGTTTTTAGAACCGATTGTAGTAGCTCAAAGTTTAGCAATTGCAGGAGTAGCGACAGCTGTAGCAACGAAGCAGTACGGGGAATTAACAGGCTTTGCACTCCCTCTCCTGATGCTGCCTTCTTTTGTAACGGTGTCTCTATCCACATCTTTGGTTCCCGCAATCAGTGAATCTCTTGCACAGAATCAAATGAAGCAAATCGAATATCGGCTTCATCAAGCTCTCCGCTTGTCGTTTGTAACAGGCGGACTGGCCGTTGTTGTTCTTTATGTATTTGCTAATCCGGTAATGGAATTGATGTATGGTTCTGACAAAGCTGCTATTTTTGTCAAAGTAATGGCGCCTTTTTTTATCTTTTATTACTTTCAAGGGCCGCTTCAAGCTGTTCTGCAGGCGCTAGACCTTGCAAAAGCAGCCATGATTAACAGTTTTATAGGAGCAGCGGTCAAAACATCTCTTATCTTCTTACTCGCAACTCAGCCAAATCTAGGCATTATGGGAGCTGGTCTTGCAATTGTTGTGGGAATGATGCTTGTCACTCTTTTACACCTGTCTACCGTCATGAAAAAAATCACATATAAGATTCATGTGTTTGAGTATCTTCGCAGTTTTTCTGTAATGGGAATATCAGGTTTTACCGGACAATTCGCTTATATGAACCTTTTCACTTCCATCCCTTTGAGCTTACGAACCGTTTTATCGATTGCACTTACAAGCATTGTATACGTACTGTTTTTGCTGCTTTTTAGACTGATAACAAAGGAAGAATTAAACCGTTTTTCTGTTTTACGCTATTTTAAACGAAAATAAAACGCGGAGCAATCCGCGTTTTATTGTTTCACATCTACCAAATCTATAAAAAATTTTCCGTTGTCGTAGCTGCAATATGAAATCTTATCTAAGTTTGAATACCCTCGCTTTTCCAGCTCTGTCCTTAACCATTCCGTCGTTTTATGTTCATGCAGCAGATGCTCTTCTTGAATAATGCCGTCAATGATAAAAGGCAAATTCAAATTGCCTTTTTCACCTGATTGCTGATCTTTCTCAAACACGGATAGCCTTCCTGAAGATTCTAAAATAGCAAATTCAACATCAGCTACATTTTTTATATTTTTATCACGCAGCTGCACGAGCAAGTCATTGAAGTTATATCGCTGCCTTTTCATTTCATGTTCGTTTATTTTTCCATTCTCAATAATAATACTAGGTTTGCCATCAATAAAATTTCGCATTCGATTGCTTTTAAGAGACCATATAGCTAAGCCGATTTGAATAATAAGAAGCGTTAACATCGGAAGAATTGAATACAGCAAGGGATCTTTTGGGTTTTCAATAGCCATTACTGCCATTTCAGCAATCATAATAAAGACAACTAAATCCAAAATGCTCAGTTCTCCTATTTCCCTTTTACCCATAACGCGAAAAATAATTAAAACTACTACATATAAAAGCACGGTTCGCGCAACCATGATCAATAGTTCCACTGCAAAGACCTCCTTTATGTATTCCCTTGTAGTTTGTACCATTTATTTTAAAATAGCCTTACTTTTATGCGTCTATTTTGAAGTCATCCCGAATATGCTCGTACTAAGGGTTCACCTATCTTTTTATTTCATGAGGGGGAAACAAGTTGGGTGCAAAACGAATGAGCAACGCTGTATTTGCAGGAGTAGCAACAATCTTAGTGATGGCTTTAGCGATTAGCATTATCTTTTCGCTTATTTTAAAATTCACATCGCTTGAAGAGCAATCCGTACGTTTATTTTTACTTATTCTCTCATTTATTACACTGTTTATCGGAGGATTTATCGCGGGAGGCCGAAACGGTTCAAAGGGACTTCTCGTTGGAGGAGCCACTGGTGTTTCTTATTCTTTTTTAATGTTTTTACTACAATTCCTCGGCTATAGTCACCTGTTTTCTGCACAGCAGCTCTTATTTCACGCTGGATTTATTGGAGTCGCTATTCTAGGGGGAATTGTTGGCGTAAACATTGCCGGTTCACGAGAAGCATAAAAAAACGTCACGTACATGTACGTGACGTTTTTTTATTAATCTACGCTTCTTACTTCACGAATAGCATTGCGGTCAAACGTTAATTTTGAACCGTCAGTGCTGCGAACCACAACTTGTGACTCATCAATTGCGTCTACCAAACCATGCATACCGCCAATTGTAACAACCTTATCACCTTTTTTAAGTGCTGATTGCATTTGCTGTACGTTTTTTTGACGTTTTTGCTGTGGACGGATTAACAAGAAATAGAAAATGACAAACATTAAAAGTAATGGCCAAATATTTTGTAAAACTCCCATGAAAACTCCTCCTTTTATTTATATTATCAACAGGTACTCATTCATAAATTTGATGAAAATTCCTGTAGTGACCTAGAAATTCTTTGCGTCCGGGCCGTTAAATCCATATTTTTCAAAGAACTCATCGCGGAAATCGCCAAGTCGGTCTTCGCGAATGGCTTCACGGACTTGCTCCATTAAGTTTAGCAGAAAATATAAGTTATGGTAAGATGTTAAACGAATTCCAAACGTTTCATTACAACGAATTAAGTGGCGAATATACGCTCTTGAATAATTTTGACACGTGTAGCAGTCACAGTTTGGATCAATCGGACCGAAGTCTTCTGCATATTTTGCATTTTTAACAACAAGACGACCTTCGCTTGTCATAAGCGTTCCGTTACGTGCAATACGCGTTGGTAATACGCAATCAAACATATCAATCCCGCGAATCGCTCCATCAATTAACGAGTCAGGTGATCCCACTCCCATTAAATAACGTGGTTTGTCGGTTGGTAAATATGGCGTCGTAAACTCAAGCACACGATTCATTACATCTTTTGGTTCTCCAACTGACAGCCCTCCCACAGCATAACCTGGGAAGTCCATTGAAACTAAATCTGCTGCACTTTGACGGCGTAAATCTTCAAACTCTCCGCCTTGAACAATCCCAAAAAGACCTTGGTCTTGAGGGCGGCTGTGAGCCTCAAGGCATCGCTCTGCCCAGCGGCTTGTGCGTTCAACTGAACGTTTTAAGTAGTCATATTCTGCTGGATAAGGTGGGCATTCATCAAATGCCATCATAATATCAGACCCAAGCGCATTTTGAATGTCCATCGCTTTTTCTGGAGATAAGAAAAGCTTGTCTCCATTCAAATGGTTGCGGAAATGAACGCCTTCTTCTTCAATACGGCGCAAATCACTTAAGCTAAAAACTTGGAAGCCGCCTGAATCCGTTAAGATGGGACGATCCCAGTTCATAAATTTATGAAGGCCACCCGCTTTTTTAACAATTTCATGACCTGGACGAAGCCATAAATGATACGTATTACTTAAAATAATGCCTGCCCCCATTGCTTTTAAATCTTCCGGAGACATTGTTTTTACTGTAGCTAATGTGCCTACTGGCATGAAAATAGGCGTTTCAAATGAGCCGTGAGGCGTATGGACAATCCCTAAACGCGCTCCTGTTTGTTTACAAGTTTTTATATGTTCGTAACGAATTGCTGTCATTGATGTATTCCTTTCATGTTAAATTACAAAATTAGCATCGCGTCGCCGAAGCTGAAAAAGCGATACTTCTCTGCTACAGCTTGTTCATAGGCAGAAATAACGTTTTCTCTTCCTGCTAAGGCACTTACAAGCATAATGAGCGTAGATTTTGGAAGGTGGAAATTTGTAATCATTCCATCAATTGCTTTAAATTCATACCCTGGGAAGATAAAAATATTGGTCCAGCCTGAAGAAGCAACAAATTTGCCGTTATGCTCAGTTGCAATCGTTTCAAGGGTACGGGTAGAAGTTGTGCCTACTGAAATAATACGACCGCCTTTTTCGCGTACGCTGTTTAGTAAAGCAGCAGTTCCTTCACTCACTTGATAAAACTCTGAGTGCATATCGTGTTCTTCTAAGTCGTCAACGCTGACTGGACGGAATGTACCCAATCCGACATGAAGCGTTAAAAATGCAATATGCACACCTTTTTCTTTTAACTGTTCAAGCATCTCTTCTGTAAAATGAAGACCTGCTGTTGGCGCTGCTGCAGAACCTTGTTCGCGAGCAAAAACCGTTTGGTAGCGCTCTTGATCATCCAAGCGTTCTTTAATATAAGGCGGCAGCGGCATTTCTCCCAGTTGTTCTAGAACCTCATAAAAGATGCCTTCATAGTTGAATTCTAACAAACGTCCGCCTTGGTCGCTCGTTTCTTTACATACAGCTGTCAGACGTCCGTCACCAAACGAAATAACCGTGCCTTCTTTTACTCGTTTAGCCGGTTTTACAAGCGTCTCCCACGTATCGCCTTGTGTTTGTTTTAAAAGCAATACTTCAATATTAGCACCTGTATCTTCTTTTGTCCCAAATAATCGTGCAGGAAGAACACGCGTGTCGTTTAACACTAAACAATCTCCTTCTTGCACATAATCAAGAAGGTCATGAAACATATGATGCTTCACATTTCCTGTTTCTTTGTTTAATACCATGAGTCTTGACGCATCTCGCTGCTCAAGCGGCGTTTGGGCAATCAATTCTTCTGGTAAATGAAAATCAAATAAATCTACTTTCAAAATGTTCACCTGTTTCTACTTAATTATTTAAATTTGCCAATTACATAAAAAATAAGTGATAACACAACGCTTACTAGAATACATGTCACAATCGGGAAATAAAAGGTTGTATTTCCTTTTTTGATAAAAATATCGCCAGGAAGCTTGCCAACGAACTGCCATAACAGGCCAATGACGACTAAAATGCCCCCTAATGTGATAAGCATCTTAGGCATATCATTCACTGATCAGGCACCTCCAGCTGAAAATGATCATAGACCAAAGGCGTCACAATTCGTCCTCGAGGCGTTCGCTGCAAAAAGCCGATTTGCAATAGATACGGCTCGTATACGTCTTCAATTGTGTGAGACTCTTCACCAATAGTAGCCGATATTGTGTCTAACCCTACAGGGCCGCCCCTAAATTTTTCGATAATCCCTCTTAATAATTTATGGTCAATATGATCAAGACCTAAACGGTCCACCTGCAACATTTCTAATGCTTCGTTGGCAAGCCTTTCGGTTATGGCTCCGTCTCCTTTGACCTGAGCAAAATCTCTGACTCTTCGAAGCAAGCGATTCGCAATACGCGGAGTTCCCCTAGCACGTCTAGCCATCTCAAACGTAGCTTTCTCATCAATCTCTACATCTAAAATAGCGGCTGTTCTTTCTACTATCGAAGCAAGATCTTCTTCTTGGTAATATTCTAAACGGCTTAAAACGCCGAAGCGATCACGCAAAGGAGAAGATAAAAGCCCTGCTCTTGTCGTGGCACCTACTAGCGTAAACGGAGGCAAATCCAGACGGACGGAACGTGCACTCGGTCCTTTTCCAATAACAATATCCAAACAGAAATCTTCCATTGCTGGGTACAGTACTTCTTCAACCGAACGATTTAATCGATGAATTTCATCAATAAAAAGCACATCTCCAGGCTCTAAGCTGGTTAAAACTGCGGCTAAATCGCCTGGACGCTCAATAGCGGGTCCTGAGGTCGTTCGGATTTGCACGCCCATTTCATTAGCGATAATAGTAGCAAGAGTTGTTTTCCCCAACCCTGGAGGACCATATAAAAGCACGTGATCTAACGTTTCGCTTCGCATTTTGGCAGCTTTAATAAAAATGTCCAGATGGGATTTTACTTTATGCTGACCAATATACTGCTGTAAGGTTTGAGGCCGCAAACTTTGCTCGATGATTTCTTCTTCACCAAGAACATCTCCCGTTACAATACGATCGTCCATTTTACTCCTCCCTTACTTATTGTTTCAATAATCGCTTTAACGCTTCTTTAATATACTGATCCGTTGTCATCGTTTCCTTCATTAAAGCCGGAACAATTTTTTTGATTTCTCTTTCTGCATAACCTAATACTTTAAGTGCTTCAATCGCTTCATCGAGTGCTTCTGAACTTTGAGATTTGACTTCTTGTGCGTCCAAATCTGCAAATAAAGAAGGAACGGCATCTGGTACAATATCATGCAGCTTTCCTTTTAAATCTAGAATCATCTGTCGAGCTGTTTTTTTACCTACTCCTGGAAACTTAACTAAAAACTTCTCGTCTTCCTCTTCCACAGCTTGGACAACCTGCGCTGGATTACCTGACGCTAAAATAGCTAAACCGCCTTTTGGGCCGATTCCTGACACGCTAATTAACTTCATAAATAAATCCTTTTGTTCTCGGGAAGCAAACCCGTAAAGTGCAATTACGTCTTCTCTTACATATTGATAGGTGTAAACCGTCTTTGGTTGTTCATCAATTGAAAATACATATGGATTCGGCGTAAAGACTTGATAGCCTATCCCGTTGTTTTCGATTACTACATACTCAGGATTTATATATGTAACAGTGCCTTTGATATAATCAAACAATAAGCTCTCTCCTTAATCACGTACGCGCGGGCAGTGACCTTCAAATTTGCCTACGAAGAATCCTGCCCGCATCGTTCTCTATTTTCCTTTAAAGCTGCTTTTTAAAAAGACGTTCAAGAGAACGTTTGCCTCTTTCCATCTTTGACAACCTATTTTTACAATAGCTGTAAAAAGTAGAACCGCACACTTTTATTGATGAATGACCTTTTAAAATATATACAATACTAGACTGCTGAATACCATTTTAACATATCGCCAAAAGCAAATAGAAGCAATTTAGAATGTTGAATTCAATAATTATTTTACCATACTAAAAAACGGCTGCTTGATTGAAAGCGGCCGCTGCTGGAGCTGATAGATTTTATAGAAATTAATGAGGGAAAGATATTCATCTTTTGATTGAACGCGAATACCTTTCTTTAATTGTTCATGCTGATAGCTCTCAAGCCTCTTGATGTCAATTTGAAAAAACGATTGTATAATGTGCTGCGACGAAGCTGGTTTGCCTTCAAATGCTGAGAGAATACCATTAACAGAAAGCCCTACATAACCGTTCTCTTTTAAAATAGGTGAAATATCGTCTATGCTTGTTCTAAAAACTAGCTCTTGATCCGTTTCTTTAAGCAGTCGCCAATTTTTATATTTTTTCATTAATTGTTTTTTCGTCATAGAAGGGCTTTTGATCACCTCTTGACTTACGACTCCATCCACATACACGCGCTCAAGAAATAATGTCATCGGCTCCTTTTCATTCGCATCTGCACGGTATGGCATTATACAAAGCACAACACTTACTAGCATTAAAAAAGCTGCTTGATGAATGACTTTCTTCACTCACCTTCACCTCACACGTTAATCATACTCTTTTTAGTATTATCTAAAAAGGTTTTGTGAAAATCTACACTAATAGTTTGACCTACTTATTTTCTTTTATCCTCTTATTTTATGAAGCAAATCCCTTTTACGATATTATGGTAAGAAAACATGGAGTATCTGTTACATTTGCACACTATTTGTAAAATTTTCTCTTAAACGTTTTAATTAAATTTTCGCAGGGTATGTACATAGTGGAAGTAATTGTAAGGACTTCTATTATCTATTTTCATAAAAAAGGGAGCTGAAGTAATGAGAATGAATAAACGTGTAGTCGGAACTTTTTTTTCAGAGAAAGAAGCTTTAGATGTTATCCATAATTTAAAGCGTCAAGGTTATCGAGAAACAGATATTATGGTTATTTCTAACAGTAAAAGCAATACATTTCAAATAGGTCACGATACAAATGTAATTATTGAAGCTGGTTCACCTGCCGTAAGTTCATTAGCTGGCGTCATGATGGATAACTTTTTTACCATGATGACAGGCGGCATGGGGCTCAAACAAGGAAACGGCTTGAAATCAAAATTAATCCGCATGGGCATACCAGACTTCTCAGCCGTGCAGTGCGAGACAGATATAGCTGCTGGTAAAATTCTAATCTTGATAGATGCCGTAAGCTCTGAACAAACTCCAGCGTACGGAACCTATACGGAACACAATGAGCATAGAGCCGTCCAATTACGTGAAGAAAAATTAGATGTCTTAAAAGAACGCGTCCAAGTCGGTGAAGTAAAACTCCACAAAAAAGTAATAGAGGAAGAAAGAACTGTACACGTTCCTGTTACGAGAGAAGAGTTTTATATTGAACGTCGCCCTGTAGTTGACGGAGACTATAACGCTGGGCCACTTACAGAAGATGAAATTATTCGTGTTCCAATCATGGAAGAACGAGTAGAAATAACCAAAAGACCAGTTATTGTTGAAGAAGTAATTATAGGAAAAAAACTTATTCAAGAAACAAAAGAATGGACTGAAACAATTAAGAAAGAAGAAGCAAGCGTAGAACCTGATGGACTCGCGAGCCCTGAAGTATACGAAAATATGATGAACTATACAGACCATACTTACGCTCAAGTTTCTGCAGCTCTAGCAAGCGACGTGGAAGCTGAATACGAAAATAGTCAGACAACTAACAACGAGAAGCCAAACACACAAGCTAATGAGACAAGCTCTTCTGCAAAAAATGTAAAAAATACAAAGAGTGTCGCTACGGCACCAGCAGATACGAAAAAAAGAGAAGGTCGCCTCAAACAAAATGAAACTAACGCTCAAAAGGAAGAAGCGGAATCCAAAACAACAAACAAATCTGCTTCTAACAAGAAAAATTAATAGTTACATGTTCGAGGAATAGCTGCCTGGCTTCAATGGCAGCTTTTTTATATGTCTTCTCATCAAAAAAACAGCCGTCCTTCACAGACAGCTGCTTCTTCATTTAACGATGTTTATGATTGACATTCTCATCAACTGATTCAAATAGACCATTGAAATTAGTTTGAATCGTATTTCGGTCTTTTCCATTTCGAATATCGTCATCAAGAGAACGAGCGTTCATAAATACATCATGATCTACTTTTACTTGAACATTGTAGTCCTTTGCAATAGGCTTTACTTTATCGAGCACGTTTTGTTTTAAACGGCCGTTATTTATGTCTTTGGCCGGATCTACAGCAACTAATAGCTGATCTCCACGGACAACGGCGCGGCTATTTTCTACACCTTTAACGCTTGCAGCTCGATCAGCCACTTTTTCCGTAAAGTCTTTTGGATAATCTTCACCATAATACATATTAGCAACGCCATTTGTACGATCATTTGTATTATTGATGTTTCCATAAGGGTTTGTCGGATTGTCAAAACGTCCATCACTTACGTTTAACGGATAATTAGGTGTTCCATTCCCATCTAAAACTTCAGTCATTGGACCTTTCGGATTATCTACGCGATGTTCATTCGCTTTTTCATTTGTATGATAGCCAACAGGCTGTGTCGTATCTGTATAGCGCTGTTCCATACCTTGGTCTTTGTTATTGCAAGCGCCAAGTCCCATCATACATGCAAAAGCTAAAGAAGTTGCTACATACCTATTCAACATAATCGCCCCCTAATTTAAGCTCTACTTACTCTGAGCTTACTATTAGGATTAAAAGACGAGCCGTTTCTTATTCGATGAAGTGTTTATAAACTCTTTACATGTCATGTAGGTTTTGTAAGTGCTGGTAAATCACTCGATAAAAACGGGTACGCTGGGACCATTCTTCAACCGATTGCTGCATTAATCTTTGACGGTTTGCCCATGATAAAGCAGAGGCATTTATATTCCAGTTTCTCATCAGCATCGATGGAAATAGCAAAGAAGCAAGAAAAAAACGCTGCTTGCTTAATTCTTTTATTTTCGAGTGTTGAAGTAGTTCTTTCATCGACCACTGGACGTAAGGCAAAAAGCGCTGGGCAAGCTGGACATAGTCATAAAGAGCAGGAGCTTTAGCCGATAAGTCAAAATCAATCATAACAATACCCAAGTGGTTTGTTTTCAAGAAATTATGTGAAGCAACGTCACCGTGAATAATGGAACAGTTTAACCCACTATCTTTGAAGCGCTCCATTAAGACTAAAGCTTTTTCTCCCCAAGTCGCAATGTCGTTATATACATGAAATTGATTAAATTCCCTAAATACATGTGAGGTTTCTCGAAAAGAGGAAAGCCGCTTTTTCCATTTTAAAATAAGGTCATATTCAGAAAGCTTTGTATAGGCGGCTAGTTTCTTTTTATGAACTTCTCCATGATAGCGAATCAATGTTTGTAATACTTCTTCCCGATCTTGAAAACTTTCATACGTTACCTCTTTTACTTGCTTAACAAAAGGCATCATCGCCCAGTACAAATGACGGTCCTTTATATAAAGTTCGCCTTCTGGGTAAGCTTCGAAATTAACAGCATACCCTTGTTGAATCTGAGATAAAAAATGATAAACATGTTCAATTTTACCTTTGTCTCTGTATGCTTTTATTACTTTTTTTCCTTTATTCGTATCCGCTATGATAACATGAGGCTTTTTCATACGATAGGTCTCAACGTGAATATCTCTTTTTTTCAAATAGAGAAAGAGACGATTTAAATTAAAATCGTCTCGTGTATAATAATCAATCTTCATCTTCGTCGTACTCATCGTATTCTGGAATACTAAATGCATTTGGATCAAACGCAGGATACGGAGGTACACCAATCATGCCATATGGGGCTGGATAGGGTGCCCTTGGGTCCTGAAAGCCATAAGGTACCTGCTGTTGGTACTGTGGATAAGGCTGCTGTGGTGCATAGTCTTCAGGTCTTGGTTCACCGCATCCGCAGTCTCCTTGCTGCTGTGGCGCATAGTGCTGCCCATAATGGTAAGGCGCGTTTCCATAACCATCGGAAGAACTTTCATAATGGCCACCCGTCATAGCTCCTTGCACTTGTGGATACATCGGTGCTTGATGATAGGCCGGATAAACGGGCTGCTGATATCCCCATGGAGGCGGACAAGGAGAACATTGTACCGGTCCATAGCAGCTGTGTGGCATCATTGGATACATTGGCATCGGTGCCATGTGAGCGCCCATCGCATGTTCTTCAAACGACTCGTTTTCATAACCGTGATGATACATTGGAGCCTGTTGATACATTGGCATTGGATATGGCTGCGGTGCATACATTGGCGGAGGACACGGCATGTAATTAAACCCGCAGCCTGGCATTACAGGCGATATCGGCATGATTGGGTAACATGGCATTTGAGGAGGCATTTCTATACTCTCCATCTCAGGACTTTCTGGCGATTCATGCTTAGGTAGTTCTTTTGGTGCTTCTTTTTTTGGAGCCTGCATCGCCATATTAACGGTGTAATAATTGTTAATATCAATCTCAGGTGCAATTGGCTTTAATTTAGGAAGCTTTGGCGCAACTGGCATTTCTTTTTTAGGCTGCGCAATTGGTGCTTCTTTTTTAGGCTGCGCGACCGGCGCTTCTTTCTTTGGCTGCGCAATCGGCGCTTCCTTTTTCGGTTGAGCAATCGGTGCTTCTTTCTTTGGCTGTGCGATTGGTGCTTCTTTTATTGGTTGCATAAACGGTGTTTGAGCAGGCTGATTAGCTGACTTTTTCTCATCCGGACTTTCATCAATTTCCGTTACTGGATAAGCTTTTGTGGATTGGTCACTATAAGGGTGTTGAACTTTAGGCATTTCTTTTATACCAGGTGAAGGAGCTCCTTCTTTTTGAACAGGCACTCCGCTTGTCGGCACTTTAATTTTCATTCCAGGCATGATCATGTCTGGATTGCTTAATTGAGAATTCGCTTTTTTTAACTCTTCAAAATTAACCCCATACTTTTCAGCGATTTTCCAAAGGGTATCCCCTTTTTGAACGATATGGATTTTCAACGTCATTCCCCTCCCGAGTAGAGTCTCTGCCATCTATATGTGCAAAATCAAAGTAAGTTCTGTTTGTTCATCACAAGATATGCCTTGAACCATTTTTTTATTCATTTTGCCCACAGTTTGGTTCAAGTTTTTATGATAAAGAAAAAAAGACTTATCAACACAAACAATATGTCAATAAGTCTTCTTTTAGACCTTCTCTTTTTAATTGTCTTAAAAATCTTTATGCTCGTTCTAACATATTCGTTAGCGCTTTGATCGCCCCTTGTGCTGTATGTTTATCCACCTTGATTTGATTCACTTCTGTTCCTTCTTCGATGCTTTCTAAAGCCCACAGCAAGTGAGGCAAATCAATTCGGTTCATCGTCAAACAAGGACACATATAGGGATTAAGCGAAACAATTTCTTTATCCGGATGACTGTTGATAATCCGTTTTACTAAGTTCATTTCCGTGCCAATGGCCCATTTAGAGCCTGAAGGGGCTTTTTCAATTGTATCAATAATATATTTTGTAGAACCTGCATAATCTGATTTTTGCACCACTTCATAAGAACATTCCGGATGAACAATAATATTCATCTCAGGCTGCTTCTCGCGTAAATAATCAATATTTTTAACCGTGAAATTTTCATGCACAGAACAGTGACCTTTCCACAGAATCACCTTGATATTGTTTATATCCCCTTCATATTCAAGCATTTCTTCAATAGGATTCCAAATGGCCATTTCATCTAGTTCAACACCTAAATCATAAGCTGTGTTTCTGCCCAAATGCTGATCTGGCAAAAAGAGAATGCGCTCTTTTTTAGAAAATGCCCACTCCACCATATTTTTTGCATTTGAAGATGTTACAGTTGCCCCATCATGTTCGCCTACAAAAGATTTAATTGCAGCTGTAGAATTCACATACGTAAGCGGAATAATTGTATCTCCGAAAAGATCCTGTAAGACAGGCCATGCCTTTTCTGTTTGCTGAATAGTAGCCATATCAGCCATTGAACAGCCAGCTCGCATATCGGGTAAAATGACTTTTTGATTTTCAGCTGTTAAAATATCAGCTGTTTCTGCCATGAAGTGAACGCCGCAAAACACAATATGCTCAGCTTCTCTATTTTCAGCTGCTATTTGAGCCAGCTGTAAGGAGTCTCCTACCGCATCTGCAAATTCGTACACTTCATCTTTTTGATAATGATGGCCGAGCAGAAACAATTTGCTTCCGAGCTTTTTCTTGATTTCTAGTACTCTTCTTTTCATTTCATTTTCTGTGAGCTCTATATATTTAGCGGGCAGCGTTTGCTGCTGAAGCGTTTGTAATAAACTCATGATTTCCTGTTCCCCTTTCTGTTAATAAGTCCAAGCTGATATCGATAGCCCCTGCTGAATGCGTTAAAGCTCCAAGTGAAATATAGTCCACTCCGCTGTCTCTAAAAGAATGAAGCGTACCAAGCGTAATTCCACCGGATGCTTCTGTGACAATATGAGCGGGAACCAGTGGTATCCAATCTTTAATGACTTCTGGAGAACAGTTATCGAACATAATGACATCTGCTCCTGCCTCTATTGCTTCTAGCAACTGACTTTTGTTTTCAATTTCCACTTCCACCTTAACCATATGTCCAACCTGCTCTCTTACTTTCACAACAGCGTCTAGAATAGATCCTGCATGTGCAATATGGTTATCTTTTAACATGACGCCATCGTACAATCCAAAACGATGATTATAACCTCCTCCAGCACGAACGGCATACTTCTCTAACATTCTCATACCAGGCGTTGTTTTTCGCGTGTCACATATACGCGTATGTGAGCTGCCAAGCAGCGCTACGGCTTTGTCCGTCATCGTGGCAATGCCACTCATTCTTTGAAGTAAGTTTAAGATTACCCGTTCACCGGTCAAAATAGATCGCACGGGTCCTGAAACGGTAGCTATTTTATCTCCAGGATTAAGAACATCTCCATCTTTTTTCTCCAAATTCACTTTCACGTTAGGGTCTATTAAATGAAATCCTTCTTTAATCAATTCTACTCCTGCGATAATACCTGATTGCTTTGCCGTGAACACAGCTTCCCCTTGGTCAGACGGAGAAAAAATAGCTTCACAGGTTATATCTCCATCTCCAATGTCTTCTATAAAAAAAGACTGCAATAGTTTTTGTAATTTCAACGTGTTCATTGTGCTACCTTCACCTTTCTTTTTAGATTTTCTTGCTTATAAAATCAATGATTGTTTTGTTGAAGCAGCAGACTGCTTAATAATTCGCTTATGCTCCCATTCTTGGTTTTCATGCGGAAAGTCACTTCGGTAATGACCTCCTCTACTTTCTTTTCTTGCAAGAGAGGACTCGGCAATAAGCAGACCTGCAGTTAGCATATTGCAGATGGTCGCAGCTTTCCTCGAATATATAACTTCTTGGTCAAGAGGTATTCCATCCAGATAATTTGTGAATTCATGCACAATAGTAGCCAATTCGTTTTCATGACGAATGATTCCTACACAATCCATCATTTTATGCTGAATTTGTCTTGTGGCAGGCAGTGTTTTAGGCACGTCTTTATAGACGTAACGGACGGGGGGATAACGAGATATCGTTCTCGCTTTATGTAAAATATGACGCCCTGTCCGTTTTCCAAATACAAGACACTCTAACAATGAATTGCTTGCTAGACGATTTGCTCCATGAACGCCTGTAGAAGAAACTTCCCCCACGGCATACAATCCTTCAACGCTTGTTTGTCCGTAACCATCTACTTCAATTCCACCCATTAAAAAATGTGCGCCTGGAGTAACAGGTATTCGTTTTTTGTCCAGTTGAATTTTATACTTCCGACACAGTGCCGTAATCGTAGGAAATTTTTGTTGGAAATGAGCCACTTTTTCAATGTCTAAAAATATGGATCTTCCTTTTTTTATTTCATTAAAAATTGTCCTTGCTACAACATCTCGCGGTGCTAAATCCTTAAAGGGATGAACGCCTTCCATTATGCGTTCATTCCATTCATTTACCAGTACGCCACCTTCACCTCGAACCGCTTCGGATACTAGACCTTTCGCTTCATTTTGATACAAAAGCGTCGGATGAAACTGAACAAATTCTAAGTCCGCTAATTTTGCTCCAGCCCTGTACGCAAGCGCTAGCCCATCTCCCGTCGCAAGCGGCTGGTTGGATGTATGCTTGTACAAAGCGCCGATTCCTCCGGTAGCAATAACCGTTTGACGAGCATGATATATAGTAATTTTGTTGTTTTCACCTTGTCCGATAGCACCTCTGCACGTTCCATCTACAGTTATTAAATGCTGAATCATTTCGTTTTCAATGACTGTAATATATGGCAGTACTTCTTTTTTCAAAAAAGCGAACAGCGCTTGTCCTGTTGCATCCCCACCTGCATGGAGAATACGATTCGTACGATGGGCTCCTTCTTTTCCAAAATGCAGCGTACCATCTGGATTTTTATCAAACTTCATTCCTTTATGAATCAATTCATTTACTACAGCCGCACCTTCTTCCACTAAAGTGCGTACCGCTTGTTCATTGCAATGCTTATTGCCCGCAACCAACGTATCATAGAGATGTTCACTCCAGTGATCGCTGCTTCCAATAGCAGCTGCTACTCCGCCTTGAGCAAGAACTGAGTTATTGCGGTCAATTTTCCCTTTCGTTACCATTACAACTCTGTTATGACGACACAGTTCATAAGCTGCAGAAAACGCTGCTAATCCGCTTCCAATAATTAAAACATCCGTCTCTAACATTTTACACCTCTTTATTTACATGTGTCTTGACACCTATATTTACATATTATTAAATGAAAGACAAGAAGTTTTTTTATCGGAGGGAGAAAATGATTTATCTGGACTATGCAGCAACAACGCCAATGAGACAAGAAGCAATTGAAGTATATACTGAAGCGGCAACAAGCTATTATGGAAACTCCAGCAGTCTTCACACACTTGGAACACAAGCAGAAAATTTACTTACGCTATGCAGAAAAAAATTAAGCCTGTTAGTAAATTGTCGAGAGGATGATCTTTTTTTTACAAGCGGGGGAACAGAAGCTAATTACTTAGCTATTCGTTCTCTTTTAAAAGGAAAAAATGATGAAAGAAAACATATAGTGACAACGAAACTTGAACATTCTTCGGTGCTTCATACGTTGCAGCAGCTTGAAAAAGAAGGATTTTCCCTATCTTACGTACCTGTAGATCAAAACGGAGTTGTGTCTGTAGACGACTTAAAGAAGACGCTTCGACCTGATACTGTGCTAGTAGCCATTCAGCACATCAATCATGAGCTGGGTACAATTCAGCCAGTTGAGGATATTGGCCATTTTTTATCTAAAAAAGAAATTCTCTTTCACTGTGATTGTGTTCAATCTTTTGGTAAGCTTCCTATTGATGTTAAAAAGCTCAAAGCTGATAGCATCTCAGTCTCTAGTCATAAAATTTACGGACCAAAAGGTGTAGGAATGGTATACATGAATTCAAGTTCTTCTTGGAAGCCTATTTACCATAAAGCAACTCATGAAAAAGGCTTTCGCCCTGGGACTGTAAATACAGCGGGCATTGCTGCCTTTACTGCAGCAGCTGAATACGCATATGCAGAAATGAAGACCGTTCAAAGCCATTATGAGCGCTTAAAATCGTACTTACTAGAAAACCTAGAGCCTCTTGCTCCTTTTATAGAAGTAGAAGGCCTTGGGAACTCTCATTTTCCTGGAATTATGGGACTGACGTTTTCAAACATACAGGGTCAATATGTTATGTTACAATGTAATCGTCACGGAATTGCTATCTCTACGGGAAGTGCCTGTCAGGTAAATCAGCAGGAACCATTAGCTTCTCTACTTGCGATTGGCAAATCAACTGCGAATGCTAAGAATTTTGTCCGTATTTCATTCAGTCAACATTCAACGTTTAAGCATATTGATCGACTCATATCCGTTTTTCATTTATTACAGCAAGAATTTATGAAAGTGTAAAAGGAGGGATTAAAGGTGCCAGAAACTCAAAAGAAAATTCTTGGAGAAGAAAGAAGAGAACTTATTCTACAATGGTTAAAAACAGAGAATAAACCAATGACAGGCAGTGAGCTTTCGAAACGAACGAACGTTAGCCGCCAAGTCATTGTACAAGATATTTCGCTGCTTAAAGCTAAAAATGAGCCCATTATCGCAACAAGCCAAGGATATATTTACATTCAAAATCCATCTCAAACTACCGTGCATCAGCGAATTATTGCCTGTCAGCATACGCCAGAAGATGCTGAAAAGGAGCTTCTCCTGCTTGTTGACCACGGCGTTCTCGTAAAAGATGTAACCGTTGAACACCCTGTGTATGGTGAATTAACGGCTTCCGTTATGATTCAAACCCGAAAAGAAGTAGAAACGTTTATAGAAAAAATTCAAGAAACAAACGCAACTTATTTATCTCAGCTAACAGATGGGATTCACCTTCATACGATTGAAGCAGATACAATTGAAAAACTGAATGCTGCCTGCTTAGCTCTTGAAGCGGAAGGCTATTTAGTTTCGAATGAATAAAAAGGTGTTATAACAAAAAAAATCCCGCTTTAAAGCGGGATTTCTGTTTCAAGTAGTGTATGGGGATAGCTTCCTAAAAGCTCTACGCTACAGCCTAGTGCCTCAAGTTCAGCCATAGCCCCAGGGATTAATACTTCATCCATTTTTTGTTCAATATCAACGATAAAGAAATAGTTTCCAAGGCCTGTTTTCATAGGACGGGATTCAATTTTAGACAGATTTAGCTTACGCCAGGAGAAGGCTGAAAGCACTTGATGAAGCGCTCCTGCCTGATCAGATGGAAGTGTAATCATTAACGTTGTCTTGCACCCGTTTCCAGCTAAAAATGGCACCTCTTGCGCTCCATCTTTATGCAAAATAACAAATCTTGTTGTATTATGATCATAATCATGAATGTTCGGGCAGGCAATATGTAATCCATATTCATGGGCTGCTAACCCATTCGCAATAGCTCCAATATTAAGCTCAGGGTGTTCGCTTACATACTTCGCAGCAAACGCCGTTGATGTCATCTCTTCTACTGCAGTTGACGTACATTCTCCGTGTAAAAATTTATGACACTGCGCAATTGCATGAGGATGAGAATAAATCGTTTCAATGTTTTTCCACTGTTCTGCACGAGATGGATGAACCATTAAATGCTGACGAATCGGAAGCACAATTTCCCCAACAATCGGCAGACGACGTTCATGAATAAGATAATCAAGTGTTAAATTTACAGATCCTTCAAGTGCATTTTCTAACGGTACAATTCCATACTCAATTTCTCCGTTATCCACTGCATCAATGCATGCTGGAATTGTTTTGTATGGAATATGGTCGTGCTGTTTAAATACGCCTTGGACGGCTACATGTGTAAATGTTGCCTTTGGTCCTAAATATCCTACTTTCCCCACAATCATGCCTCTCCTTATCTATATCTGTTTGCCATTATGCCCCTGAACCAAGCACGTCCACTTTATCTACAAACTCTAAGCTTTTCAGTCTTCGCAGCATTTCATTTAATTCAACATTCATGCTTGCTGTATCTAATGAAAGAGTTACGTTGGCACGCCCTTGTAAAGGGATGGTTTGGTGAATCGTTAACACATTGCATCCCGATGATGCAACGGTGCTCAATAAATGTGATAAAGTTCCTGATCGATCTTCAATATGAAAAAATAGTGAAATAATTCGCTGTTTGACAACCGTCTGAAACGGAAAGACCGTATCGCGGTACTTATAAAAAGCACTGCGACTCAAGTCTACGGCTTGTACAGCATCTGCTACCGATTCAGCTTTTCCCCGTTCAATTAACAGCTTCGCATCCAATGTTTTTTTCATCGCTTCTGGTAATACATCTTCGCGAACTAAATAAAACTGCTTATCGCTCTTATGCAAGTAAAGCCCCTCCCCTTATCCTATGAACAACAATTAGTCAATAAATTCAAATTCATATTCAAACAGCTTTACAATATCGCCATCTTTTGCTCCTCGTTCACGAAGGGCTTCATCGACGCCCATGCCTCGAAGCTGACGCGCAAATCGACGAACGGATTCTTCACGTGAGAAGTCGGTCATCTTGAATAATTTTTCGATTTTTTCACCGCTTAATACGTATGAGCCATCGCTATCACGCGTAATAACAAATTCCACTTCTTTCTTTTCATGCTTGTACAATACGCGGTGCATAGATAGATCTTCCTCTTCTTGCATTGGGAATTCCGGCGTAGTTTCTACAAGATCAGCTACTGTAAATAACAGTTCGCGGATTCCATTACGCGTTGCTGCAGAAATTGGGAAGACTTTCACTTCGCCTCCTACTTTTTCTTTGAATGCAGCTAGATTCTCTTCAGCTTGCGGGATATCCATTTTATTTGCTACCACTACTTGCGGACGTTCAGTTAAACGCATATTATATTGACGCAGCTCTTCATTAATAGTTAAGTAATCTTCATATGGATCGCGGCCTTCTAAACCTGACATATCGATTACATGGACAATAACGCGGGTACGTTCAATGTGACGTAAAAACTGATGACCTAATCCTACACCTTCATGTGCACCTTCGATTAGCCCTGGTAAATCTGCCATCACAAAACTGCGATTATCTTCTGTTTCAACTACTCCTAAATTCGGATTAATTGTTGTAAAATGATATTCAGCAATTTTTGGCTTTGCAGCAGACGTTACGGATAATAACGTCGACTTTCCAACACTTGGAAAACCAACTAATCCTACATCGGCTAATACTTTTAATTCAAGAATTACATTTCTCTCTTTACCTGGCTCTCCATTTTCTGAAAGCTCCGGTGCTGGATTTGCAGGTGTAGCAAAACGCGTATTCCCACGCCCTCCGCGTCCACCTTTAGCAATCACTGCGCGCTGGCCGTGCTCAACTAAATCAGCAATCGTTTCGTTCGTATCTTCATCTAACACAACCGTACCTGGTGGAACTTTTACAACCATCGGCTCAGCGTTACGTCCGTGCTGTCCTTTTGACATTCCATGTTCACCACGGCTTGCTTTAAAGTGACGCTTATAGCGGAAATCCATCAGCGTACGCAATCCTTCTTCTACTTCAAAGATGACATCTGCACCGTGACCACCGTCACCACCTGCAGGACCTCCTTTTGGTACGTACTTTTCGCGACGAAAGGCAACCATTCCATTTCCTCCGTCGCCACCTTTTACATATACCTTGACCTGATCTACAAACATTTATTTTTCACTCCGTTCTATATCTTAGCTCCTGCAATAGCAAAAGCGCTGTTAACTTATTGTGAGCATAAGGCTAAATTCATCTTCAGACATATGCTGTTCAACCAATGCAACTCCTTGAGCGCACTCATAACATTGTAGCTTGTTTTGTAGCTTCTGTATATCTGTTAGTATTCCACTAAAGTCAAAAAAGAAACGAATTCCCTGTTCTTCAATGCATACTGAAATACTCAAATAGTTTTCTGCATGATAATCAACATATTTTTCGAGTGCTTCTGTCAAATAGCAACACCAGTTGTATACGAACTCATCGTATTGTGATAAATCCTTCAATTCTCCGAGCACTTCCACATCTAAGCGAACAGCATGGTTATTCCAATGATAGGTCATAACAAAGCCCGCAAACAGTCGCATATTGATGTTTGTTAACTTGGATTCATGTTTGGATTCATTTACAATTTCTTCAATGATTTCATTCGCTCGATCAAGCCGATTCAACGCTAGATTGCCTTTGATTAATTGCAGCTTATTTAACCAATCATGCCGCGCGTATCTTAATACCTCTACGACATCCCATTCTTTTTCCATCTTAGCACTCCTAACTTTGACTCGAGCATAAGTATTTCACAATGCTGACAAACATCTCGTATCAATCTTCTTAGATATGTTCGATTATAACAAATTCCAATGGGTAATAGGTGAAATATTCTACAAAAAGAAAACTCTAACCTACTTGGGTTAGAGTTTTCTTTTTGTATCTTATGCTTCTTGAGCAACAGGGTATACAGATACTTTTTTACGGTCACGACCGAAACGTTCAAATTTAACGATACCGTCGATTTGAGCGAATAAAGTATCATCTCCACCACGACCTACGTTTGCACCTGGGTAAATTTTAGTACCGCGTTGACGGTATAAAATTGAACCACCAGATACGAATTGGCCATCAGCACGTTTAGCACCAAGACGTTTCGAGATTGAATCACGACCGTTTTTAGTACTACCTACTCCTTTTTTAGAAGCGAAGAATTGAAGGTCTAATCTTACTAACATGACATCCACCTCCTGTTTAGTTGTCGTTAATTTTTATATAATTACTGTAATCTAATTCGATCGTTTTCAGTGAAACAACCATACCTTCTAATAGCAATTGAATCTGTTCCAATGTGAACGAATCCACATCTTTTGGAATCTCACAACGGAGATACCCACCATCTCCACCTTGCTCTAAGTGCGGTTCAACCCCACTTATTGAAAAGATAGCATTAATTGTTCCAAATGAAACTGCAGATGCTCCCGCACAAACAAGATCTTTTCCGTGTTCGGAAAAGTCAGCATGTCCACTCATCGTGAACCCGTCAACTTTCTTATTTGCATCACGAGAAATCGTCACCTTAATCATTTGTTATAATTACGCGTTGATAGCGTCGATTACAACTTTTGTGTAAGGTTGACGGTGACCTTGCTTACGACGATAGTTTTTCTTTGCTTTGTATTTAAATACAGTGATCTTTTTAGCGCGACCTTGTTTTTCAACTTTAGCCGTAACTGTTGCACCTTCTACGAAAGGAACACCAACTTTCACGCTGTCGCCACCTACAAATAATACTTTGTCAAAAGTAACTGTTTCGCCTTGTTCACCAGCAAGTTTTTCAACGTAGATTGCTTGACCAGCCTCTACTTTAATTTGCTTACCACCAGTTTCAATAATTGCGTACATTCTCTGCACCTCCTCTAAAAACTAAGACTCGCCATCACAGGTGTTCAAGTGAACTTAAAACCTGTTCTGAGCGGTTGTAGCACGGGTGCTACAAACCAACATATTAAATCTTACTACAAATCAAAGGTTAGTGTCAATTGGAATTCATGTTTTCTTCTAAAATTTTATATAGAAGCAGAGACCCTTTTTTGGATCTGCTCATTCGACCCCAATTGACGCAAAACAAATGCGTTTGTATAATCATCGCTTGGCGTAAGATATACGGTTTTTTTTACCATTTTTTCTAAAGCGTTGAGAAATCCTTGAGCCTTCATTTCATTTATAACATCACTTCGCGTCTCAATCCAAATAGCCTCTTCTTCCGCGCCGCGATGTTCCCAAATTACACGTTCAATTTGAAAAGCAGCCGTTTTGGAATCAATCATTTTACCGGTTCCTTCACATACTTCACAAGGCATAGTTAGTGTTGATCCAATACTATTACGCACTTTCTTCCGCGTTAATTGCAATATGCCGAGCTCTGTAAAGCCAACTACATTCGTCCGCACTTCATCTTGTTCACATAGCTTTTTCATATACCTTTCTACTTCTGTCCGATCTTCTTTATGAGGCATATTTATAAAATCAATTAAGATCATGCCGCCTAAGTGACGTAATTGCATCTGTTTGGACAGTTCATACGCAGCTTCCATATTTGTTTGAAGCATTGTCTTTCGAATATTATCTTTTCCTGAAAACTTCCCCGTGTTCACGTCCACGACCGTCATCGCTTCCGTTTCGTCAATAACGATATAGCCTCCGCTTTTGAGCCACACGATTCGCTTTAAAAGCTTCTCTATTTGCCGTTCCACATCGTAAAAAGAGAAAATATTTTCATTTCCTTTATAGTACTCTATTGATGAGTTAGGGTAGGTAGTTTGAAGATGCTGATATAGGTCGAAGTCATCTACTACTATCCCATCAATTCCTTGTTGAAGTGCAGCTTGCACTCTTGTTTCGAGAAAATCTTGTCCTTTGCTGACTAGGGCAGGAGCTTTCATTCCCTGTGTCTGTCGTTCAAGGCGCTCATATTTTTTCTGTAGCTCTTTTATTTTATGTTGGACCGCGGCTTCTGATTTTTCTGCAATCGCTGTTCGAAATAAAAAGCCTTCCATCCCTTGTTTTAACCGCTCACCAAGCTGTTTCCACTGTTGTCGTTCTGGCTCCGCTATTTTTTTGGATACAGCGACATAGTTTCCGTGCGGTAAATATACAAGCTCATCAGAAGAAAATTCAATGATACCCGTCAGCTTCGGCCCTTTTGTCCCAATGCCTTCTTTTACAACTTGAACCAATACTTTTTCTCCTTCACGAATAAAAGCAGACATCGGCTGCTGATCTTTGTGAGGATTCTCTAACTGCTGATAGGATACAAGTTCATTTCGATGAATAAATCCGTTCATTGATAAACCGATATCGATAAAGGCTGCTTGCATATTCGGCAGTACTTTTACTACTTTACCCCAATATATATCACCAATAATTTGATTCTCGCTTTGTTCTTGTAAATAGATTTTTTCTAGTGCTTTATCGTTTATCACGGCTATACGTTTTGAAGAAGTAGCCGCATTAATAATACATGCCTTCACATACATTGCCTCACTTTAATCTAAATTCACAGGAAAAAGTTCGGTCAGTGCAACCGAACTTTTTTCATTCTATTCTATGTTACTAGAAATCAGTAAACTGTTACAAGTTCGTCTAGTTGGCTATTTGTTCTTTTTTCTACAAAGTAAGCGTGTAAAAGTTCATTTTCATCAATTTGTACATGCTCGCCTGTTTGAGATGTAGCAATAATCATATGCTTACAACCTCTTTGGAATTTTTGCAGAACTTGATGGAGCGTCTCACTGGTTGATACACTTAGTGTTTTTAAAGCTCCAATTGGATGCTCTTTTCCATGATATCTCTCCAACAAAAAGCGCATGTAGACAAATTGCCTGCTCTTCCATTCTAAATATCCAGATATAATTAAAAATGAAATAACAATCCATAAGTGCAGCTGAAAAGGATGCATAATAACGGCGTAAATAATACCGACAGCTAAAAAAAACGTTGATAACCGGAGCGCAAGCTTATGCGCTTCTAAAAATGGTAAAGACCGACTGCAAATTAAAAAAAGCAGCTTCCCTCCGTCCAATGGCCAAATGGGCAAAAGATTAAACAGTAAAATCACCGTGCATTGAAACATAAATTGCTCATACGTTTCCAAAGACAATACATTTATTTTCATTAATAAGAAAGCAGCTCCAAACATCCAGAGATGCTGAAGAGGTCCACTTATTGTCACAATAAACTCTTCTCGAAATGGACGATTCCCATGTTCATCTACTTCTGCTACTCCCCCAAAAGGTAAGAGCATAATTCTGCGAATCCGCCAAGAAAAACACTGAGCCGCTACGGCGTGGCCCAGTTCATGAATAATTACAATAATAAATAACAAAAAAAGCTGCTTTACCGTAGCCGTTAAGATACCAATTACGAAAATCCCCCAAAACAATGGATGAATGTGAATTTTCATCAATAACGAAAAAGCACTATTCAAATTGAATCACCTGACTAGGATCCACAAACTTATCGCCTTTTTTAATAGCAAAATAGAATGTTCCAGCATCGCCTTTTTTACTGTTTTCCACAATTCCTACTTCTTTGCCTTTATTCACAAAATCATACATACTAACATTGATTTTTTTGAGCTGTCCATACCAAGTTTCGGTTCCATCCGCATGTTGAATAATAACCGTATTCCCAGTATCATCACGTTTTCCTACATACCTTACAATACCTTCACTCATTGCTTCTACAACAGAATCCACTCCTGTTTGAACCGTCACACCTTGCTTACTTTGAGCAAATGTTTCCGTTACTTTCCCTGAAGCTGGAGTAGCATATTCTCCGCTTACACTTTGCTCCGTTTTGCTAGACTCTTTATTCGGCAATAGCGTTAACGGCTTCCCAAACTTATCTTCGTACCAGGAGGAAACAGCTGCAAACTGAAATTCTTTATCCATTGTTTGTTGAACCACCACTCTGGCCTGTTCAAAAGTAGGAGAAGCGTTCTTGAACATAATCCCTACAATTAACACTAAGCAGGCTGAAGCTAAAATTTTAAATAAAAAGCGTTCTTTTCGAAATAACGGGTGATATTCCTTTGCTGATGGTGTGTATTCAACCGTAGAATAATCCATCGATCCATACTTTTCTTCTTCACTCATTAAGGACGTATGAAGAGGTTCTTGAGGAAGACGCTTCGTTGTATTTAATTGTTTTCGCTTACGCTCAGCAATTCGTTTACGGATTTCATCAGCACGTCGATTCATGATTCATCATTCTCCTTGTTCTTATCGTATAATCAACTATATGACTTGTCCGTGGAGCTTATGACAGCTTGACTCTACAAAATCACACAAATAAAAAAAGCTTCCTCTATCGGAAGCTTTTTAAGAACGAACACCAAAGAATCGTTTAATACGTGCAAACATTCCCTTATCTTCTTCATCTAGTGATTGAAGAGGAACCGTTTCACCTAGAATACGTCTTGCAATATTACGATATGCAATTGATGCTTTGCTTGATGGGTCCATGACAATTGGTTCACCGTTGTTAGAAGCACGAATAACATTTTCATCGTCAGCAACGATTCCAATTAAATCAACAGCCAGAAGCTGAGAAATTTCTTCCACGTCCAGCATGTCTCCATTTTTCATCATATGACTACGGATTCGGTTAATAACCAGTTTTGGAGACTCGATATCCTCTTGCTCCAATAATCCAATAATACGGTCAGCATCACGAACAGCTGAAACTTCCGGTGTTGTCACAACGAGTGCCTTATCAGCGCCAGCTACGGCATTCTTATAGCCTTGTTCAATACCAGCTGGGCAATCAATAACTACATAGTCATAGTCTTGCTTTAACTGAAGAACTAACTCTCGCATTTGTTCTGGTTGAACAGCTGTTTTGTCACTCGTTTGAGCAGCAGGAAGTAAGTACAAACATTCAAAACGCTTGTCCTTAATCAAGGCTTTTTGCGGTTGGCATCGACCTTCTACCACGTCTACAAGATCATAAATAATACGATTTTCAAGCCCCATTACAACATCCAAGTTGCGTAAGCCGATATCAGTGTCTACTAGACACACGCGCTTTCCAGCTAATGCTAGAGCAGTACCTAAATTGGCTGATGTCGTTGTTTTTCCAACTCCACCTTTACCAGACGTAACAACAATAGCCTCTCCCACTGTCAAATTCTCCTTTCTACCCTGGTCAAATTCGGTCTTAGATGCGGTAAAGTTTGCACGCGATCTATCACCATTTGATCATTATCATCTAAGTATGCACATTCCATTATATTCTCTTCCTTCTCACTGCGCTCTTCTTCTGATCGGGTAATGATATCAGCAATGCGCAGCTGTGAAGGTTTCATTAACGATGCAGCAATAACGGCGTTTTTATTGCCACGATATCCTGCATGAGCAATCCCTTTTAAAGCACCTAGTACAAATAAATTTCCTCCAGCTACAACGGTTCCTCCGGGATTTACGTCTCCGACTAGAAGCAAATCGCCTTCTACATGGAGAACCTGTCCTGAACGAACTACCTTTGTAACAGATACTAATTCACTTTCTTCTCTTACTCGGACTGCATCTTGCTTTAAAATAACGTTACTATCAATTTGTTTAACTACTAAATACTGATTTTCTTCTATGAGCGCCTTCAATTCGGTTTCCTGCTCTGTAGTTAAATAACGATTTCCGATTTTGACATACACTGTGACGATCTGATCGGCATCGCCATGCTTATTTGTCAAAAGCTTCGTCTTAAGTTCCGTCAAAAGCTCTGCAAATGAACATGTATCATTGAGATGCAACGTTAATCCATCTTTTGTTCCTTTAATTGTCACATTTTGTTGCTTTTGTTTATTCAAGACGCTCACCTCAACGAATATATAATTTCGACAGAGACTTACTCAATTCCTTTTTTTCGTTTCTTCAATCAGCATTTTTATCCTATCATGAACGAGAAGCGTAATATATGTTCCGATCAGCGTTCATCGATAAATTTAGCGAAATATTGAAAACACCTTTGAAGCGGAAATGCAAAAATGAGTGCAAATATGGCATTTAAAATGATGGTTGCGTAAAATCGCTCTTGCAAGAAGCGACCAATGGTCATATCAGATATATTAATAATGCTATTAATTCCATATACATAAAACTCAATAATGGCTACAGCTAATAGCGACATGCAGATTACGATAAGCGTATTTTGCTGAAAAATCTTCATTAGTTTTGATACGATATAGCATACGGCCGGCAATCCAAGCGCGTATACTCCTAAGACATCCGTAAAGGCAATATCGTACATGAATCCAAGGATTACCCCATATAGCATCGCTTGCTTTGGGTGATAATACACTGACATAAAAGCCAGTACCACTACAACAAAGTGAGGCGATAGAATCCAGTCTCGCCATGGTGATGCCATGGCGATAAAATTAACAAAGATACTTTCAAACATAAAAACGACAAGCACGAGAATAGGAAGGACAAACCGCTTCATCAGTTAGCCTCCTCCGCCCCTAAATCGTCTTCAGCAGCGGGCGCACTTCTTTTAGCTACAACTACGTTATCTAGGTCATACAAGTCAGCAGCAGGTTTGATATAAGCTTTTTTCGTTAATCCATATTCATCAGGCTCAATTTTTGTGATAACGCCAATTGGAAGATTGCTAGGGAAAATGCCGTCTTCTTGTCCTAGACCAGACGTTACTACTTTTTGCTTTTCTTTAATATCAGCATCAAATGGAATACGACGCATAACAAGCGCCTGTTCTTTATCATCATAGCCTTCAATTAAACCAAACACTTCTTTTTTAGCCTGAATTTTAGCAGATACACGGTTTGTACGATCTGATGAACTAATTAACTGCACAGTAGATGTGAACTTAGATGCATGCTTCACTTTACCAATCAGCCCTTCAGGAGTCATAACAGCCATATTTTCCTGCACATTATGAACCGTCCCTTTATCAATGGCAATTACCTCATGCCAACGGTCTGGATTACGAGCAATAACTGTTGCTTCGATTGGGTTGTATTGACTTAAATCCGTTTTTTTGTCGAGCTGTGCTCTTAATTTTTTATTTTCTTGCTGCAAAGCGTTGGCTTTCGTTTCTAATTGCATGCGTTCGTCTAAACGAGCTTTTAATACCTCGTTTTCTTCGTATGTACGCTTTAAGTCACCTACATTCTGAAAGAAACCCGCTACAAATTGTGCGGGTTCATTAAAGGTAGCCTGAACAAGACCAACCGTATCTTTGACAAACTGTTCAGGCCACGTTACATTTTTACGACCATTTAACGAAAAACCAATCAATGCCACTAATACAATAATACTGACTAATAAAATAACTAAACGTTTATTTAAGAAAAATTGTGGCACGATCTACACCTCTTAATATTTAGCGATATGAATCGCTTGTACGATTTTTAAATAAATCAATGTGTTCTAACGCTTTACCAGTTCCAATTGCAACACAGTCAAGCGGATCTTCTGCGATGACAACCGGCATATTTGTTTCTTCACTAATAACTTTATCTAAATTACGTAGCAATGCGCCACCGCCTGTTAATACAATACCGCGATCCATAATATCTGCCGCAAGTTCAGGTGGTGTTTTTTCTAATGTACTTTTTACTGAATCTACAATAGAAGCCACTGTGTCTTTTAGCGCTTCTGCAATTTCTTCTGCTGAAATTTCGATTGTTTTCGGTAGACCTGTTAGTAAGTCACGTCCGCGAATTTCCATGTTTTCAATACCTTCTGGAATTCCGGCAGAACCGACTTCTACTTTTAATGCTTCTGACGTACGCTCACCGATCATTAAATTGTAATTCTTGCGAATATATTGAATAATCGCTTCATCCATCTCGTCCCCAGCGATACGGATTGACTGACATGTTACGATTCCTCCTAAAGAAATAATCGCAACTTCTGTTGTTCCTCCACCAATATCTACTACCATACTTCCCGTTGGCTCCCAAACCGGTAGATTGGCGCCGATTGCTGCAGCAAACGGTTCTTCAATTGTATACGCATCACGCGCGCCAGCCTGACGAGTCGCATCAATAACGGCACGTTTCTCAACAGCTGTAATGCCAGAAGGTACACAAACCATTACATACGGCTTACCCGCAAACAAACTTTTTGTTTTTTGAGCTTGATTGATGTAATATTTCATCATCGTCGCAGTTGTTTCGTAATCTGCAATAACTCCATCTTTCATCGGACGAAGGGCTACTACGTTCCCAGGTGTACGACCAATCATATTTTTTGCATCGTTACCTACCGCAACGATTTGTTTTGTATCAGTTTGCAAAGCCACAACAGACGGCTCACGCACAACAATTCCTTTTCCTTTTACATAAACGAGCGTATTTGCAGTACCCAAATCTATTCCAAGGTCTCTAGTACCGATTCCAAACATGTGTCTCTTCCTTTCTCTTACCAAAATGCAAAGGTAAAAATTCCATAATTCAATTTCTTCATTTCATAAGTAACATTTTTTATTTTCTATACTTTTTTCATAGATGTCAACGCCAAATATTGTATGATAAAAAGTCATACTTTGTCTATTAATAACGAATGATTGTAAAGAACTTGTCATTTAAAATCATGACTACTATTATAACCCAAGGATTTTAAAAAGCATAGCCTTACATGTATCCTTTTTCTTTTAAACTAATATATTTTCGATCTCCGATAATTAAATGATCTAACAATTCAATTCCTATGATAAATCCGCACTCTTTTAAGCGCTTCGTTACCTCTATATCTTCTCTGCTGGGAGTAGGGTCGCCGGAGGGATGATTATGAATACAAATAAGGGATGCAGCTGAACGGCGAAAGGCTTCTTTAAATACTTCCCTTGGATGGACAATCGATGAATTGAGGCTTCCGATAAAAATGGTTTGCTTGTGGAGAACTTGATTTTTCGTGTTGAGGTATAAACAGACGAAATGCTCTTGAGACAGCACGCGCATTTCTTCCATCACATAATTAGCTCCGTCTTCAGGGCCATGAATGGTATATCGCTGACTAGATTTCCGCTGTACAATCCTCTTACCTATTTCAATAGCCGCTATAATTTGAATCGCTTTTGCAGGTCCGATACCTTTAATATTCATCATTTCATCAAGCGATGCATGCTGCAACAGTTGAAGACCTTCAAAATGCGTTAATATGCGGTTGGACAGCTGAAGAACAGATTCATCTTTGGTTCCAGTGCGCAGTAAAATAGCAATAAGCTCGTGGTTAGAAAGACTAGAAGCACCCATTGACACAAGGCGCTCTCGAGGTCTTTCATCTTGAGGGAAATCTTTAATTAACAATGATTGATCCAATTTCGCCACTCCTTTTTAGTAGACGAAACCGTATTGTTTTAGCTCACGTATTGTTCGGGAGAGCGGCAAGCCCACCACGGAGAAATAGTCTCCTTCGATTTTTTTAACTAGCGCAGCACCGAGACCTTGAATTCCATAAGAACCAGCCTTATCCATAGGCTCTCCTGACTCTACGTACTGTACGATTTCATCTTGTTCAATCGGCCAAAACTCTACATCTGTTTGTTCATAGAACGTATGAACTTTTGCATTTGATACGAACGCTACTCCAGTTAATACCTGGTGTTTTTGACCTGACAGCATCGTAAGTGTTTCAATCGCTTCTTGTTTCGTTTTTGGTTTTCCTAAAATACGATTGCCATATACCACAACTGTATCGGCACCTAGGACAATGTCCTCTTTATGATGCGAAGCGACGTCCACTGCTTTTTGCCTAGCTAAATCCATTACTACCTCGGACGGAGTGTATGATGGATTGACGATTTCTTCAATTGTACTAACGTGAACGGTAAAGGGAATGTGAAGCTGCTGAAGTAATTCTTTTCGACGAGGGGAGCCTGAGGCTAAAATTAATGTTTGTTTCATACATCTCACCTTTGCATTTTGATTTAAAAAAGAAGGACACACCGTTATTTTAGCAATTTCATCTCCAAATGACAATAAACAAGTGAGGCAGCATTACACTACCTCACTCGTTAAGACGTTACAAGGCTTTCATACTGCTGAAGAGCTTTTAACACGTATCGCTGAGCAAGCCAAGCATTTTTACTGCTTTTATTGTCTTCATATGAAGAAAGAGAAGCCGCAGCTTTTTGAAGGGTGCTCACCATGGTTTTAATGTCTTCATTTGACGCTTCTTTCTGAACTTTTGTCAGCTCTTTTTTCAGAGATTTGATATCCGCTACCCGCTCTCCTTCAATCGCTTTAACAGATTGATCTAAAAGATTAGCCATAAACGGCTGCGCTGTCGTTATAACCGTTTGATCTTTTTTCCCTAATTCGCTAGTGGGCTTAATTTCATAAGACTTTACATATACATCTTTACCTTGTTGTTTATACGTTTTACTAAGCGCCTCCGCTTTTTCTTCTCCAGTGGCAGCACCAACGACAAGAGAATAGGTTTTAGGTGAAAAGATCTCGCCTGCTTGGTTCTCTTCTTTCCATTTATCCATTGCTTTGTTCGCAGCAGTTTTTGATGAAAAGGCACCTGCTTGTACAATGTAAAAGGAAAAAGGTTCTAAAGTAGAAGCAGCAGCTGACGTCCCCTTCGATTCCTGTTCGCTTTTCTTTTCAGCTTTACCAACACTTTCAGTGGTAGACGCTGTTTGAGCAGCTTTTTCTTCTTTCGTTTGCTCACTTGTTTGTGCTTTGCTTACAGGCTGTTCACTTCCTGTCATCATTTTCACACCGACCATACCGATGCCGCTGCCTATTCCGACTGCTAGCAGTACAATCACAGCTGTTCGTTTGATCACACCCCCGTTTACCGTTTTAATCGAAACATTTTTAGGATGTAATCGCGGCTTTTTCTTTTTTTCATTTCTTACATCTTCAATAAACACCACTTTATTTTCTTCCACATGAGAATCTTTGGATGACGGTTCCGGAAGAACCCACGTAAATTCGTCTTTTTCTTGTGCTTGTTCTTCCTTGGATTGACCGTTGATTTTAATTGAAATCTTTCGTTCCTGCTTGTCCACTGCCCCACCGCCTTTAGTTAACGTAGTCTTAGTACCGGTTGCAAGCTGAGGTAAACCGACATAAAACATACACTTTTTTCCATGCTATCATAGAAGAAAAAAAAAATAACAAGACATTTGTCGTCTTGTTACAAAAGGTTTTCGCTATTTAGTTACAGAAATTTTAAATTTGTCGAAGACTTGAAGCTCAATAAAAATAGTTGCTAACATACCAATCTATCAATTCGTTTCCATGAAAATAAGCAGCGATTGTCCCTATAAAAATAAAAGGAACGAAGGGAATTGGTACACCTACCTTTGCCTTTTTCATTAATAACGCTCCTATACTAACGGTTCCGCCTATTAATATAGCTAAAAAAAGCGATAGCAAAACAAGCTTTACTCCAAGCACAATACCAATCAGACCATACAATTTAATGTCTCCTTCTCCAAGCCCTCCTCTGCTGAGAAATGCGATTAGAAAAAGGAGAAAAAATGCGGTTCCTCCTCCCATTAAAGAATCACTCCACGAAGTTAATGGAATGAAAAGACGCTCAAGAAGAAAGATAGGCAAAAAGAATAGCAGCACTTTATTTGGGACAATCATATAGGCTATATCTGAGACAACTATAATTGTTAAAAAAGAAACAAAGGTTAATATGACAATCAGCTCTAACGTCGTATTCAATCTAAAAACAGCATATACAAATAAACTTCCTGTCGAAAATTCTATGAATGGGTAGATGAAGGAGATTTTTTTGCGACACATACTACATTTTCCTGCATTTTTGATGTAGGAGACTATGGGAATTAATTGTTGTGGAGAAAGAACGTATAAACAGTGTGGACAATGAGATCTTGGAGACAAAATAGATTTTTTCTGAGGAATTCTAAGGCCTGCTACGTTATAAAATGAACCTAACGTGATGCCTGAAACAAATGCATAGAGATAAATTAAACTCATACTATTTCTTCCATATCAGGCGTCTTGTTTACTAATTGCAGATGTTCTTTTGAGTGAAGGAATGTATCTTTTTCCTTTAAATAGCTGCCAATAAACGGAATGAGAAAAGCTGCTAGAAGACCTATTATGATAACCATTATGATCACTTTCATTAGAGAAATTCCTTTATTCCTCGTTGACAGTTTATCCATTTCAATATCTCTCCTTTATTGATTAGTATCAAACAGCTCCTTTATTAATAAACTGAATCATAATACCCATAAAAGTCATATTCTGTATGCCTCCTTCCTTAAAACACACTTTTTATAGGTAATAAGGATTATACCACTAAAAAACAAAAACAGCATAAAAAAACGTCTGCAAAAGCAGACGTCTTTTAATAGTAAGGAGCCATAAATAAGTAGACAATTACACCTGTAAGACTTACATAAAGCCAGATTGGCATTGTCCATCGCACAATTTTTTTATGTTTTTCAACTTGCATTGTCCAGCCCCACACAAGTGCAAACAGTGCCAGCGGAACAATAATCGCTGCTAGGAAACTGTGTGTGATCAAAATGAAGAAGTAAATGGGACGAACGATTCCTTCTCCACCGAACGTAGCTGTTTCTGTGGAAATGTAGTGGAACGTTAAATATGAAACTAAAAAGAGCAGTGTGGAAGTGAATGCTGCTAAAATAAAACCTTTATGAGCATTGATATTTTTCCTGAAAATTGAAATCAACGCTGCAACTAAAAAAATAAATGTAAAACTATTCAAAATAGCATTTAACCGTGGAAAGATAGTCAAATCAAAACTTACTTTTCCTTGATAGCCAATATTCGAAAAGAATAGCAGTAAAATAATAACATTCGCTATCACTGAAAAGGTAAGAATAATACCGGTAAAGTTTTTATTACTTTTCGGTACAATTTTTTCATTATTCTTACTCATGTTAACAATCTCCTTATTTAGTGATGTACATGTTTATTATATATCACTTACCTAGGGGGTGAAAGTGACAATACTTTGAACTTAGTGCTTCCTTATTATCCGTATCCCTTCCTCACATTATGTTAAAAGCAGCAAGATGTCATTTGCTGCTTTTGCTCATTTTAGAAGAAAAGCCCGCACTTCTGATATAAAATACAGAGACCCTGTAATTACGACCATGTCTTGTTCCCCTGTTGCCTTTTCCTTTACGTAAGCAATTGCTTCTTTCCACTCCTCATCCATATGCTTATTATGATGAGTACTCATCTCATAAAGCTCCCCAGCTGCGCGAGCACGAGGAAAGTCAAACGACGTAAATGTAATACTTGCAGCGATTGTTTCAAGTTCTTGGACCATTCGATCAGCGCTTTTATCATTTAAGCAGCTGAAAACTAAATGAATGTTTCGATCTTCATAATGAAGGCGTAAAGTAGATAACAAGCTATCAATGCCTTCTGCATTATGAGCCCCATCAATAATCGTTAAAGGATGCTCATTTACTATCTCAAAGCGGCCGTTCCACTTTGTATGCTGAATCCCTTTTATCATTTGCTCATTGGAGATAGAAAGCTTTTTCTTTTCTTTTAAATAACAAACGGCCATGAGAGCCAAAGCTGCATTTTTCACTTGATGATAGCCAAGCATATTTAATTTCAAGTCTTCAAATATGCCATACGGCGTGTTTAACGCAAAGCCTTCCCCGTTTGCTAAGGGCTCATAGTTTTTAATGTCAAAATCTTTTCCTAATACAAATAACGAAGCCTGCTTTGACTTTGCTTCTTCAGTAATGACATCAAGCGCCTTTACTTGCTCTGCCCCAGTAATAATAGGGACTTCTTTTTTAATAATCCCCGCTTTTTCTGATGCAATTTCTTCTACCGTATCACCTAGTATTGCCATGTGATCAAATCCAATGTTTGTAATAATACTCACCATAGGATTCACAACGTTTGTTGAGTCATACCGTCCTCCAAGCCCTGTTTCAAACACAGCATAGTCAACTGACTCATGATAGCCGAAATAAAGAAAAGCCATGACTGTAATCACTTCAAATTCCGTTGCTGATCCTAAACTTGTATGTTCTAGTCGCTCCACAACAGGCTTTATTTCCTGAACAAGAGCGGTCATTGCTTCATTTGAAATAGGCTGTCCATTCACGCTGATCCGCTCATTAAATGTTTCGATATAAGGAGAAGTAAAGGTTCCAACTTTATACCCTGCTTCTTCCAACATGTTTCGCAAATAAGAAACGGTAGAACCTTTACCATTGGTCCCAGCAACATGAATAGCATTTAGATTTTGCTGCGGAAAATCAAGCTGCTCTAGCATCCATTCCATTCGTTCTAACCCCGGCTTGATTCCAAAGCGAAGTCTGTTATGAATCCAATCAAGCGCTTCTTCATATGTCGTTATCATCTTTTATTCACCTTTCTTTTCCATCGCTATTATTATGTAGAGAAAAAGCGTCGCTATACAAGCCACGCTTTTTCTGTTGGTTCATTAACCCATTGATTATCCGCGTAATTCAGCAATACGAGACTGAACAGCTTCGCGTTTTTCAACATAATCCTGCTCTTTTGCACGCTCTTCTTCTACTACTTTAGCAGGCGCTTTTGCAATAAAGCCTTGGTTGTTTAATTTCTTTTGTACACGTTCTACTTCTTTGTTTAACTTGTCGTATTCTTTTTCTAAACGCGCGATTTCTTCTTCGATATTAATTAAACCTTCAAGAGGTAAAATTAATTCTGCGCCTGTTACAACAGCAGTCATCGCTTTTTCGTCTAATGAAACCTCTGTTGAAATCACAAGCTCACTTGGATTACAGAAACGTTCTACATACGCACGGTTCTTTTCGAGCTGGCTTTGAATATTTTCATCTTTAGCTTTGATAAATAATTTTACTTGTTTGCTCATCGGCGTGTTCACTTCAGCACGAATGTTACGAACAGCACGGATAATATCTACAAGTAAACGCATATCGTTAGCTGCTTCTTTATCAGAAAGCTCAGGGCTTACTTCCGGCCATTTAGCTACTGTAATTGATTCGCCTTCATGCGGCAAGCTTTGCCAAATTTCTTCGGTAATAAACGGCATGAATGGATGTAAAAGTCGCATTGTGTTATCAAGTACATAAGCTAAAATTGAGCGAGTTGTCTTTTTAGCTGCTTCATCTTCTCCGTAAAGAGGAAGTTTAGCCATTTCAATGTACCAATCGCAGAAATCATCCCAAATAAAGTTATAGAGAATACGTCCAACTTCACCGAATTCATATTTGTCAGCTAATTTTGTTACGTGCTCAATCGTTTCATTTAAGCGCGTTAAAATCCATTTATCAGCAACAGACTTTTCGCCTGATAAATCAAGCTCTTCAAATGTGATGCCGTCCATATTCATTAATGCAAAACGAGAAGCATTCCAAATTTTATTTGCAAAGTTCCACGTCGCTTCGACTTTTTCAAAGCTGAAGCGTAAATCTTGTCCTGGTGAGCTTCCTGTAGATAAGAAGTAGCGAAGAGAATCTGCACCGTATTTCTCGATTACTTCCATTGGATCTACACCGTTACCAAGTGATTTACTCATTTTACGACCTTCAGCATCTCGTACAAGACCGTGAATGAGTACATCGTCAAACGGACGTTTACCCGTAAATTCAAGACCTTGGAAAATCATGCGAGATACCCAGAAGAAAATAATATCGTAGCCCGTTACAAGCACGTTTGTTGGGTAGTAACGTTTGAAATCAGCTGCATCCACATCAGGCCAGCCCATTGTTGAGAATGGCCATAGCGCTGAACTGAACCATGTGTCTAATACATCTGAATCTTGTTCCCAGTTTTCGATATCTGCTGGAGCCTCATGATCTACGTATACTTCTCCAGTTTCTTTATGATACCAAGCTGGAATGCGGTGTCCCCACCAAAGCTGACGCGAAATACACCAGTCGCGAATATTTTCCATCCAGTGTAAGTATGTCTTTTCAAAACGATCAGGCACAAAGTTTACTTTTTCTTCTTGTTTTTGAAGATCTACTGCTTTATCTGCTAAAGGCTGCATTTTTACAAACCACTGAGTTGATAAATAAGGTTCAACAACGGCGCCGCTTCGTTCACTGTGACCTACTGAATGCATGTGGTCTTCAATGTTGAACAATACACCGTCTTCTTGAAGGTCTTTAACAATTTGCTTACGGCAAGCAAAACGATCCATTCCTTCATATTTACCTGCTTTGTCATTCATCGTACCATCTTGATTCATCACTAAAATACGCTCTAAATTATGACGGTTTCCAATTTCAAAATCGTTCGGGTCATGAGCAGGCGTAATTTTTACCGCACCAGAACCGAATTCCATATCTACATAATCATCGCCTACGATTGGAATTTCACGACCTACAATCGGAAGGACAACCTTTTTGCCAATTAAGTGCTTATAGCGATCATCTTCAGGGTGAACAGCTACAGCCGTATCTCCTAGCATTGTTTCAGGACGAGTTGTTGCGATTTCGATATGTCCAGAACCATCTGCCAACGGATAGCGCATATGATAAAACGCACCTTGTACATCTTTGTAAATAACCTCGATGTCTGAAAGAGCTGTTTTCGTAGCTGGATCCCAGTTAATAATATATTCTCCGCGATAGATTAACCCTTTTTTGTAAAGCGTTACGAATACTTCGCGCACTGCTTTAGAAAGGCCTTCATCAAGCGTGAAGCGCTCGCGTGAATAGTCTAAGCCAAGTCCTAGCTTCGACCACTGCTGGCGAATAAAGCTTGCATATTCTTCTTTCCATTTCCACGTTTCGGCCACAAAATTTTCGCGGCCTAGATCGTAGCGGCTTTTCCCTTCGCTGCGAAGCTTTTCTTCTACTTTTGCCTGCGTTGCAATCCCCGCATGGTCCATGCCAGGAAGCCATAAAACGTCATAGCCTTGCATACGCTTCATACGCGTTAAGATGTCTTGTAACGTTGTATCCCAAGCGTGGCCTAAATGCAGCTTACCCGTTACGTTTGGGGGTGGAATTACAATTGTATATGGCTCTTTTTCAGGGTCATTTGTTGCTTCAAAAAACTTCCCGTCTAACCAATACTGATAACGATTTTCTTCAACGGCTTTTGGATCATACTTCGTTGGAAGAGTCACTTCTTTTTCAGACATAATGTATACCTCCATAATATAAAGTTTCAGTCTTTAGAAACTGTGTAAAGCTTTTATAAACATAAAAAAACTCCTTTCCTAATAAAAGGACGAAAGGAGTTGATTTCGCGGTACCACCTTTTTTTATAGACGTATCCCGTTTGATAAGCCTATACACTTCATTTCATAACGGTTGATTAACCGGCTTTTTCTACTGAACTATGCAGCTGTTCAAAAAAGCTACTCATAGGCGACATTCCGAGTGCACATTCTTAAGAAATCTCACAGCAACTGATTTCTCTCTCTGAAAGACGAACATCCCGTACTCTTCCTATTCACTGTATTTATGTATGAATTTCTCTTAATTATACTATATGAAAAAATGTTGAATCGTCAATAATCTTCTCCATTTTTTTATGATTATATTCATAATTTTTTTGTTCTGCTCTTTATTTTTTCATTCGCTCGCTAATTTTGGAAATAAAATGAAGAGCCAACTTAAAAAAATGGCACCATTTCTTTCTTTTTTCATATACTTACTTTAACCTGGGCACGTGGATTGAAAGGGGCATGTACAAATGAAGAAACGAATAAATGTAAATTCGTATCAACTGCAGCGGTGGCTCAAAACAGCAGGAGCGGCTTGTGGACAGTTTATTGTTCCTTTGACAATTTTTCAAGGTATACGTACACTATTTTTCCCTACAACCTTTGATGTACTGTTGTTGGCACTGCTTGCCATACTAGCGGTTGCTTTATATTCCGACTGGATTTAAAAACCCAAGCGCTATTCGTTCGCTTGGGCTTGTGCAGCTGCTTCCGCTGCCATTTTTTTTTGCTGATCTACTTCAAATATTTTAATATTGAGCTGTTCAATGTTTTTCGTCAGCCAGTATGCTCGAATAAATGACTGCATATGTTCAAGCTCTGTTTTACTTTCTTTATGCTGCCTATATTGAACGATACACTGATACAGGGGCTCTGGAAACGCCAAATAACTGTGTAAAAGCAGCCGTTCCTCTTCTCTGAGAGCAAAATGTTTTTCATACGTACTAAACCACTCATAGCTGTCATAGGTCGTTACTGGGTATGTGCGAAGAGTCCGAAAATAAAATGAGACTAAATCATAAATAGGTGAAGCATCTTTTGCATGTTCAAAATTAATAAAAAAACCATTTCCCCGCTCGTCATAGATAAAATGTTTAGCCGATAGCTTTCCATGAGAAGTAACCAGCCGGATCTTTTCCTTTTCTTCCATTTCATCGTTCCACTGATCGAGCTTTCCAAAACCAAATTCAAGCGCTCTTGTCATTTCATAATAAAACGTACAGTAATGCAATTCAAACGGGGACATATAGATTTTTTTCTCGCATTCTGCTACATACTGCTTCAACTCTTCCTGACGCTTTTCCCACGTTTCTTTCATCGATGTGTAATGATTTTCTATATCTTCTTTTTTCACTTCTACTTCCTGCGCCGAAGCGCCGTGAAGCTTAGCAAGCTCTTGAAATAATTTATGATATCGAATATCACGCTCTTCGGTCGGATTATTTGGGAGCCACGGCATTAAGTAATACGAGCCGCTTTCATCTGAAACAATGGGCTGAGAACGCTTCGTTTGATAAATAGGGACAAATCCCATCCATCCTTTTTGATAAACGTTCTGCAGCTTTTGAATGAAGTTTTGATTTCGTTCTTGATGATTCGCTATTTCTTTAAGCGCAAACACGCCGGTTTTCGTATAGACTTTTTTTACTTTTCCATAGTCTTCAATAAAGTCAACATCTAAGTCATATTCTTTTAACAATACTTTGTAGTCTGCTACTGTCCGCTGCATCTATATTCTCCTTCCTCGTAAAAAATAAAGAAAACAGTTAAGACATTATATGCGTCAAAACTGTTTTCTTTCCGACTTTAACGAACGGGAATATTTAAGATGCTTCCTTCTTCCAGCTCATATTCATCTTCTAAATTATTTACTCGTAAAATGTTTTGTACATTCGTATTATAGCGGTTTGCTATCGTATCAAGCGAATCTCCGTCTTGAACAATACAAAGCTTCCACGTTGAAAAAGCTTCTTCTTCCCGCGAAAAGAGCTTTGTTAAATAAAGGGCGTTTTCATTTCGGCCGCTTTCATTTTCTTCTTTCCGAAATTCAACAATAATCTTTTCCTCTTCTTGCTCAGCTTCTTCTTGCTCAGCCTCTCGTTGAACGTCAGCATACGTATTCAATTCACTAGCTTGCGATTCTTCGAAGCTTTCTTGCTCTTGACGAAGCTGAAACAGTTCAATCACATTGTCTTCTCTTTCTTCCTCGATTGGGGCCTCTTTTTTCACTTCGACTTCAAATGGTTCATATGCTTCCTCTTCATATTCCACGACCGGCTCAGCACGAGACTCTTTTTTAAATACAGATGAAAAATAACTAGGGGCCTCTTCTGAATGCTCTTCTTCAATAGCCTCTGCTTCTAAAAGTGCGGGAGCTTCACGATAGCTTACGTCAAACTCTTGTTCCTCTTGTTCCTCTTGTTCTTCTTCTTCTTGAGCAACGTTTTCAGTATATACCTCTTCAGCATCGTCCACTTCTTCATAGGAGACGATATGCTGTTCCTCCGAAAACTCTTCCTCTTCTTCTCGTTCTTCATGCTGTTCTCCGTACAATCCTGTGATGGACAAGTCTGCCATTAGCTGCAGCTGATTTGTGCCTGGCAATTCATAATCAAATAAATCAATAGATACATATACGTCTTCAATACTTTGAATACGATTTTTAGGAATGGTAATATCAACAGGAAATTGATGTGATAATTCAGCCGTTCCGTCTTCACGGACAGAGATAGATTGCACTTGATTCTCATTTGTATATTCTCGTAACGAGTGCTCTCCCTCGTACGTTTCGTATTCACCTGTTAATTGTAATGCTCCTCGAATAGACACGTATTGGTCATATTCTTGAATAGATACTTGAGGCTCTAAGGAGATAGACAAAAGTTGTGAGACTTCCTGTCCTTTTTGAAACCATACTGATTCTTCTACGGAAAAACGCAGACATGATAAATTATCCTGCGACAAATTGTTCTCCCCCTTCCAACACCCGCCAGGTAATAGCGCGGTCATTAAAGATGTATGAACAAATAAATTAAAATATGTCTTTAAAACTAAAAAAGCTTACGGAATCCTCCGTAAGCTTTGATATAAAAGACAATCTTATTTAGCTGTTTATCCACGCAACTTTGAAAAAGCTTTTTCAGCTGCTGCAATTGTATGTTCAATGTCTGCATCTGTATGAGAAGTTGATAAAAACATTCCTTCGAATTGAGAGGGAGGTAAAAACACGCCTTCATTAGCCATTTCACGATAGTAAGCTGCAAAATAATCTAAATTCGATGTTTTCGCTGTTTCGTAATTTATTACCTGTTCGTTTGTAAAGAAGAAACCGATCATTGAACCAGCTCGGTTTACGGTAAACGGCACATCATATTTTTCAGCTGCTGCCATCAATCCTTCTTCTAAGCGATCTGCTTTACGAATGAACTCATCGTAGGATTGAGGTGTCAGCTGCGTTAACGTCTCGTATCCAGCTGTCATCGCAAGCGGATTACCTGATAATGTACCTGCTTGATAAATCGGGCCGCTTGGTGCAACTCGCTCCATAATTTCAGCTTTACCGCCGTAAGCACCTACTGGTAAACCGCCACCGATTACTTTTCCTAAGCAAGTTAAGTCAGGCGTAATGTTGTAGTATCCCTGTGCACAGTTGTACGCTACGCGGAACCCTGTCATTACTTCATCAAAGATGAGCAGTGAGCCATATTCTGATGTGATATCACGAAGCCCTTGTAAGAAACCTGGCTGAGGCGGTACCACACCCATATTTCCTGCTACCGGTTCAACGATTACTCCGGCAATGTCATCTCCGAATTCTTTAAAAGCATATTGTACGCTTTCTAGATCATTGTACGGCACTGTAATCGTGTTTTTAGCGATTCCTTCAGGCACTCCTGGGCTATCTGGTAGACCTAACGTTGCAACGCCTGAGCCAGCTTTAATTAGAAGAGAGTCACCGTGTCCATGGTAACAGCCTTCAAATTTTAAAATTTTGTTGCGGCCCGTATAGCCACGTGCTAAACGCAGTGCGCTCATCGTTGCTTCCGTACCTGAACTCACCATACGAACGATTTCGATTGAAGGAACGCGCTCAATAACAACCTTAGCAAGCTCATTTTCAATTAATGTTGGTGCACCAAAGCTTGTACCAGATTCCGTTACTTTTTTTACTGCTTCAACTACTTGATCGTTGGAATGTCCGTGAATTAAAGGTCCCCATGATAAGACGTAGTCAATATATTTGTTGCCGTCAATATCGTAAATCGTAGCGCCTTTTCCTCGTTCCATAAAAATAGGATCCATATCTACTGATTTAAATGCACGAACAGGACTGTTTACTCCACCCGGCATTAATTGCTGCGCTTCTAAAAAAGCTGCTTTTGACTTTTCATAACTTCTCATGTGTAAGCCTCCTTAATTACTTGTCAGATAACCAGCGTGCTGCGTCTTTAGCATGATACGTTACAATTAAATCCGCTCCTGCACGCTTCATGCTAATTAATTTTTCAAGAACAATCTCTTTTTCATTTACCCAGCCGTTTTGAGCTGCCGCTTTAATCATCGAATATTCACCGCTCACATTATAAGCCACTACCGGTAAATTAAACGTATTTTTCACATCGCGCATAATATCTAAATAAGATAGAGCTGGTTTTACAATTAAGAAATCTGCTCCTTCTTCTACATCAGATTCTGCTTCTCGAAGTGCTTCTAAGCGATTAGCTGGGTCCATTTGATATGTTTTACGGTCTCCAAATTGAGGAGAAGAATGCGCTGCATCGCGGAATGGTCCGTAAAAAGCAGATGCATATTTAACAGCATAAGACATCACAGGAACATCTTCAAATCCAGCTTCGTCTAGACCGTGGCGAATAGCTGCCACGAAACCGTCCATCATGTTTGAAGGCGCAATAATATCCGCTCCTGCTTTAGCTTGACTAACCGCTGTACGCGCTAATAAGTCAAGGCTAGGATCGTTTAAGATTTTTCCGTCTTCAATTACACCACAGTGGCCATGATCTGTGTATTGACATAAGCATGTATCTGCGATAACAACAAAGTCTGGAAAATTTTCTTTAATTTGACGAATACCTTTTTGAACAATTCCGTGGTCATGGTATGCCTGTGAGCCGACCGCATCTTTTTCAGCGGGAACACCAAACACCATAGCTGACTTGATTCCTAAATCAACTAGCTCTTGGATTTCATCATTCAAGTAGTCTAAAGAAATTTGATCCACACCTGGCATTGATTTTACAGCATTTCTTTTTTGTTCACCTTCTACAATAAAAATAGGATATATAAAGTCTTCAGGATGTAAATGTGTTTCACGTACAAGCGCACGCATATTTACAGAATTACGAAGACGACGATGACGTGTAAATTGTAAATCTTTCATGTTAAAATCCTCCTTTATTATTCAAAACAACTAACCAACATATCTATCATACCATTTATTGTGTATGTGTTAGGAACAAGATGCTTAATTCCATATTCGCTCGCTGTCTGACTCGTAATAGGGCCGATGCAAACAACTTTGGTTCTATTTATAAGCTCAAGCCAATTCGGAATATCTTTAACTGACTCGACAAAAAATCTAACTGTAGAAGAACTTGTAAAAGTAATGGCATCAATTCCTGTTTCTACATGTTGCTTAACCAAGCGTTCAGAGCCTTGATTTCGAATGGTCTGATATACAACTAAATCCGTTACCTCACACTCTTTTAACCCATCTTTTAAAACAGAGCGGGCTAATTGTCCTCGTACAAGGAGAACTCGCTCGTGATGTGACACATTTGCTTTTAACGACTCAAGAAGTGATTCCGCAACGTATTCTTTTGGAACAAGTTGCACGTTAACATCGTGTTTTTCTAGCAATTTTGCGGTTTTTTCTCCAACCGCAGCCACTTTTAATCTTTTTAAAGCACTCCAACTGATATTTAACTCTTTTAGCCATTCAAAGAAAAAAGAAATGCCGTTTTGACTTGTAAAAACAATCCAATCAAAACAGTCAATCGACAGCAGGACATCTTCCACTTCTTTTTCATTGTTAGAACGTGCGAACGTGAGGACTGGTAAGCTCAAAGGTATGCCTCCAAGCTTTTTAATCTGTGCTGCAAATGAATGAGCCTGCTTCGCTTCTCTTGTAATCAAAACTTTTTTTAAAAAAAGAGGAGCCTCATGACTCATTATTTGTCCAGCTCCTCTTTTACACGGTCAATTAAAAGCTTAGCTCCTTGAGATGTTAAGCGCTCAGCAGCTTCTGAACCGATAGCAACGGGGTCTTTTCCCGTAATTTGCTCTTTGTAAATTGTTTTGCCATCAGGAGACGCGACTAGCGACGTTAGCTCAATGTTTCCGCCGTCCAATATACGCCCATAACCCGCAATCGGCACTTGGCATCCGCCTTCCATCTCTTTTAAAAATACGCGTTCAGCTCTAACAGCACGAGCGGTTTCATCATGATTTAGAGCTTGAAGAAGCGATAATAATTCATGGTCATTTTCTCGGCATTCGATAGCTAAAGCTCCTTGTCCTACAGCGGGAACGCTTATTTCCGGCTCTAGGTACTGAGTGACCGTATCTCTCGACCAGCCCATACGAGATAACCCTGCAGCTGCCAAGATAATTGCATCGTAATCTTCATTTTTTAATTTTTCTAGGCGTGTGTCGATATTTCCTCGAATCCATTTAATTTCGATATCTGAACGCATAGATAGAAGCTGTGCCCCTCGACGCAAGCTGCTTGTCCCAATCACAGCACCGCTTGGTAGCTCCTCAAATCGTTCACCATTTTTTGAAATAAGCGCATCACGATGATCTTCTCGTAAAGGAATACATCCAATCGTTAATCCTTCTGGCAAAACAGCTGGCATATCTTTCATACTATGAACGGCCATATCAATTTCTTCATCTAACATGGCTTGTTCAATTTCTTTTACAAAAAGACCTTTACCGCCTACTTTGGACAGCGTTACATTTAAAATTTGGTCCCCTTTTGTAACCATTTCTTTAATTTCAAACTCAAAAGGAAGACCTTGTTTTTTTAACTGTTCAATGACCCACTTGGTCTGTGTTAACGCAAGTTTGCTTCGACGAGAGCCGACAATAATTTTTCGCATGTTGTCCTCCTAATTACGAACCCCAAAAGTGAAAATTCGATAAACTGCCAAATAAAAAGAAATTAATAAGTAAGACTAAGAACAATCCAATATTCCACATTGCGATTGCCTTTCCTTGAATACCTCTACGCAGTCTAGCATACAAGTAAGCGCTGTATGCAACAAACATTAAAAATGAACCTAACACTTTTGTATCGTACCAATGAAAATCTACGTATTTAATATAAGCCCATATGATTCCTAAGATTAACGAAAGCAATAACAGCGGTACACCAATTAAAATTAATACATAGGACATGTAATCTAGCTTTGTTAAATCTTCAATTCTTAGCAAGCGCTTGCCCCATTTCTTCTTTTTCAATAAATTATACTGAACAAGATACAAAGCGGAGAAAACAAAAGAGACTGAAAAAGCGCCGTAAGATAAAATAGCCATGGTAATATGAATGATTAATAATTCTGACACAAGGCGCTCCGACTGGACAGCAGTGTATGTTTCAAGTGGAGCAAACGTATGAATAGCCATAATTAAGAAACCAATCACATTTGTAAAAAACACCATAAAATCAACGCGGAACAGGCGATTAATCACAAGTGAAAGAGTAATTAACACCCACGCGTAAAAATACAGCCCTTCAGAAACGGTAAGAATAGGAAACCTTCCCGTCTCAAACATTCGTAAAATTAAAAAGGCTGTTTGCAAAACCCACACAATAGAAAGTAACCAGAAGGCTATCGAGTTTGCCTTCCGGTTATTTTGTACAAAATCAATAAAATATAATAAAACGCTCGCGGCGTATAAAATCACAATCAATTCATAGATTCTGGTTAATTCCATATCAACCATTATTCAATCCTCACTTAAGACTGATAAGCTACTGAATGAGACGTAATCGATGTACGAAGCTGCTCTTCTTTTTCTTTTTGCAAAGCAACTTCCTGTTCAATATTAAAAATCTTCATGAACAGCTCTAAAGACTCTTCAGCATGTTTCTCTCCAGCCAATTCTTTCGCGTGTAAAATTGGATCGCGAAGAAGTTGATTAATTATACTTTTTGTATGTTTATTTAAAACTTTGCGCTCACGCTCAGATAAATCTGGGAGCTTACGATCAATGCTTTTCATCGTTTCAGCTTGAATGGCAAGTGCTTTTTGACGAAGTGCAGAAATAACAGGCACAACGCCTAATGTACCAAGCCAAGACTTGAAAGCAACAATTTCAGCTTCAAGCATAATTTCAATTTCATCCGCAGCTTTTTGACGCTCTTGCAAATTGGATTCTACAATCCCGTTTAAATCGTCGATATCATATAAAAAGACCGTCTCTAGCTCATCTAGTTCTGGATCTAAGTCACGCGGAACGGCGATGTCTACCATAAACAATGGACGACCTTTACGCGTACGCTCGGCTTCACTCATCATTTGTTTCGTTACTACATAATCATTAGCTCCTGTTGAACTAATTAAGATATCTGCTTCGCTTAAAGCATGTTGAAGATCAGCAAATGGTTTCGCTTCTCCAGAAAAACGGTTTGCTAGCTCTTGTGCCTTTTCAAATGTTCGATTCACTACCGTTACTTTTTTAGCTCCGCTGCCATATAAATTCTGTACGGCAAGCTGACCCATTTTTCCCGCACCAAGAATCAACACATGTTTGGATGATAAGTCTCCAAAAATCTTTTTAGCAAGCTCTACAGCTGCATAGCTGACAGAAACTGCATTCGCACCAATTTCTGTTTCATGATGAGCTTTTTTGGCTAATGTCACAGCTTGTTTAAACAGCTGATTAAAAACCGTTCCAATTGTCTCTTCTTCTTGAGCAAGCAAAAAGCTTGAACGCACTTGTCCAAGAATTTGTGTTTCACCAATCACCATTGAATCTAATCCACATGCTACTCGGTATAAATGTTCGATGGCTCCATCATTTTCATAGATGGTTAAATAAGGTGAAAACTCTTCTTTATCTATTCCGAACCATTCAGCTAAAAATGCTTTTACATAATAACGGCCCGTGTGTAATTGATCAACAACAGCATAAATTTCCGTACGATTGCATGTTGAAACAATGATGTTTTCCAAAATACTTTTTTGGCCGCTTAACGTTTTCATGGCAGATGCTAGTTCTTGCTCATTAAAACTAAGCTTTTCTCTTATTTCAACAGGGGCTGTTCGAAAGTTTAAGCCGACTGCTATAATATGCATTTGTACATACCCCCTATAATTGAAATGTGCTTATTTGTCCGAATTTGACGGGCAGTAACCCCTAAATTTCCAAAGAGCTACAGTGAGATAACTGCCCGTAAAATCCGGCGTTCTTTATTCTACTATTCGTAAAAAGCGGCGGACATTACACAGGTGTAAGCTTCGCCTTATCTCTAACTATTATAACATGTTCTATAAGTCATTCGAAAAAAAAATGTGAACAGTCTTTGAAAACATGTGTTAAGATATTAACTGTTATTCCGTAATAAATTGTATCAAAAAAGCAGCGTTTTATCACGTTTTCTGTTTTGAAACACCTGGAGGTTACTATGAAAAAGCAATCAATGTTTTTTGGTGTCTTACTAGTTGGATTTGGAATCTTTTTCTTACTGAATGAACTACATATGAGCATTGCAGCAAAGGTATACACGTGGCCTGTACTGTTAATTTTAATAGGAGCAGCCCTGTTAACTGAGTCTGCTTTATCTCAAGATCATTCAAACTTGCTTGCAAGCTACATATTAATCACTTTAGGTATTCATTTCTATGTAAGTGAACAAATTCCCTTTTGGCCTACGAATATTAGCATGGTCGTTTTTATGGTGGCCATTAGCTTTTTACTTAGTGCTAGAAAAGCCAAATCAGGCTTTTTCCAAGGCGGCACCCTTTTAATTATTGCCATTTTAATGATGTTTTCAGACCGTCTTAAACTATTTTTGCCAAAAGTTGAAGATGGCGTAAATTATTTAACAACCTTCTGGCCTATTTTATTGTTACTAGTTGGGCTATATTTATTATTTTTCAAACGAAAGTAATCTATGTAAACAAGTTAAAAAAATGGAACGTTTGACTCACTTCCTGTTAGAGTGATGATAAACGTTCCATTTTTTTAGATTCTATTCCTTTGTTCAGTGAGTCATGCGATACTGCAAAGATTTCCACGCTTTATCTTTTCCTTCACCTGTTTCAGATGAGAAATGAATTAATTCATCATTTGGATCTAAGTCCAGCGTTTCTCTCACTACTTTTAAGTGCTTTTGCCATTTTCCTTTAGGAATTTTATCAGCTTTCGTTGCAATAACCATAACGGGAAGGTCATGGTGCTTCAAAAACTCATACATCATAACGTCATCCTTTGAAGGGGCATGGCGTAGATCAACAATCATTAACACAGCTTTAAGCTGCTCACGATTTGTTAAATACGTTTCAATCATTTTCCCCCATGCTTCACGCTCTTTTTTAGACACTTTTGCAAATCCGTAGCCAGGTACGTCTACAAAGTGAAGGATTTCATTAATTAAAAAGAAGTTAAGCGTTTGAGTTTTTCCGGGCTTAGACGACGTACGCGCTAAGCTTTTGCGATTGAGCATCTTATTAATAAAAGATGATTTTCCTACATTTGAACGGCCTGCTAACGCAAACTCTGGCAGGTTTTCTTTAGGATATTGTTCAGGGCGTACGGCACTGATAACAATATCGGCTTGAGTTACTTTCATTTTACCTCTCCTACTAGCGCATGTTCCAATACTTGGTCCACATGTGACACAAGAACGATGTCTAATTCCTCTTGTACACTGTCAGGGATATCTTCAATATCACGTTCATTATCATGAGGGATTAATATTTTAGTTAATCCGGCACGATGTGCACTAAGTGACTTTTCTTTTAAACCGCCGATTGGTAATACGCGACCTCTTAGTGTAATTTCTCCTGTCATTCCTACTTCTCTACGCACTGGTTTACCCGTTAGTGCTGATACTAGAGCAGTGGCAATGGTAATTCCTGCAGAAGGTCCATCCTTTGGTACAGCTCCTTCTGGAACATGGATATGAATATCATGTTTTTCATAAAACTTTTCATCAATTCCTAGTTTCTCTGCATTTGAACGCACGTAGCTAAATGCTGCCTGAGCTGATTCTTTCATCACGTCTCCAAGCTTTCCGGTTAGCACTAGTCTTCCTTTACCAGGGGACAAGCTTACTTCAATGGCTAGCGTGTCTCCTCCTACAGTTGTGTAAGCAAGACCTGTAGCAACGCCGACTTGATCTTCCGTCTCAGCCTGTCCGTAACGGAACCTAGGCTTACCAAGGAATTCTTCAAGCGTTTTGGCCGTCACCACCACGCGTTTTTTCTCGCCAGAGACTACGATGCGAGCTGCTTTTCGACAAATGGAAGCAATTTCGCGTTCAAGGTTACGAACACCAGCTTCTCTCGTATATAAACGGATGATTGCTGTTAACGCGTCATCACGAATCTGCAAATTGCCCTTTTGCAATCCGTGATTTTCTAGCTGGCGCAGCAATAGGTGACGCTTCGCGATTTCAAGCTTTTCCAGCTCCGTGTAACCAGCAATTTGAATAATTTCCATTCGATCGCGCAGCGGCCCCGGAATCGTAGCTAAGTTATTGGCTGTAGCCACGAACATCACTTTTGATAAATCATACGTTTCTTCTATATAGTGATCGCTGAAATTATGGTTTTGTTCAGGATCCAATACTTCTAACAAAGCAGAAGACGGGTCTCCACGGAAATCATTTGACATTTTATCGATTTCATCAAGCAGAAATACCGGATTAATCGTTCCTGCTTTTTTCATTCCTTGAATAATGCGTCCAGGCATAGCTCCCACGTACGTGCGACGATGACCGCGGATTTCTGACTCATCTCTCACGCCGCCTAGAGACACTCGTACAAAATGACGATCTAGAGACGTGGCAATTGAACGGGCTAGGGAGGTTTTCCCTACGCCAGGAGGTCCTGCTAAACATAAAATAGGGCCTTTAAGAGATTTTGTCAACTGCTGCACAGCTAGATATTCTAATACGCGTTCCTTCACTTTTTCAAGGCCATAGTGCTCATCGTTCAGCACTTGTTCAGCATTATGAATATTGAGCGTATCTTCCGTTTCATTTGTCCAAGGTAGCGCAATCAACCACTCGATATAATTTCGAATGACTGAGCTTTCAGCGGAGGTAGCAGGAATTTTTTCATAGCGATCCAATTCTTTAAACGCCACTTGTTTGACATGGTCCGTCATCCCACTTGCTTCAATTTTTTCGCGAAGTGTTGCTACTTCTCCTGTCTTTCCTTCTTTGTCTCCAAGCTCTTTTTGAATCGCCTTCATTTGCTCACGAAGATAATACTCTTTCTGAGTGCGTTCCATTGATTTCTTTACACGCTGTCCAATTTTTTTCTCCAGCTGCAGAACTTCTTGCTCGTCTTGAATATGAGAAATGATCGTATTTAATCTTTCCTTCACATCAGTTATTTCTAAAATTTCTTGTTTGAGCTGAATTTTTATTGGTAGATGAGAGGCTACAATATCCGCTAGTCTTCCTGGTTCTTCAATGTCGCTTACCGTTGAAAGAGTTTCAACGGACACCTTTTTGGAAAGTTTTATGTATTGTTCGAAATAGTCTAAAAGCGTGCGCATCAGCGCTTTATCTTCTACATCAACCTGATGTTCTTCGTTTTGCTTTTCCACGTGCACAACAAAATATTCTTCGCTGTCTTCAAATTCTGTAACGTTTACGCGATTTAGTCCTTCTACTAAGACACGCATCGTTCCATTCGGCAGCTTTAGCATTTGTTTAATTTTTGCTAACGTCCCAGTTCTATATAAATCCTCTTTTGTTGGTTCATCAATACCCATATCTTTTTGTGATACTAAACAAACTAAGTGATCATCCATCATTGCTTTTTCTAATGCTTGCACAGATTTATCTCGCCCAACATCTAAATGAAGCACCATTGTCGGATAGACGATCAAACCTCGTAAAGGCAATAGCGGCATTGTCAATTTTTCTTTTTCTGCCATGCAATGAACACCTCCAATGCTCGTCAATTAAAGTATGTAAAGTGTGAATTCTTTTAACAATTTTATCTCATTTGTATACACATGTCTAACAATAGTAATTACTAATTGTACCATGAGAAAGAATTAAAAGGCAAAATATATCTTTTTAAGCTCTTTTCATAAAAAAACGCCTTTTTCGTTGGCTGTGTATAAAGGTTTTATACGCGAAAAAGGCGATGAATATTCATCTGACCATTAATTTTTAATTATCATGATAGAATTAGCTAGATTCTCTAGTTGAAATAGCTGGATCTACCGACAAATGTGCAACATGCTCATGCACAGACAATAGCGCTTGTTCAAACACCTCTGTTAAATGATGGACAGGAATAATGTCGATACCTTTTACCTTTTCTACCATTGCATTCATATTTTCTTTTGGCACAATTACCGTCTGAACGCCTGCTTGTTTTGCTGCCTTGATTTTTGGAATCACGCCGCCAATTGGCTTTACGTTGCCGTGCAGACCAATTTCTCCTGTCATTGCTACCGTATGTTTAATTGGCACTTCATAAATCGCTGAGTAGATACCTGTTGCCATAGCAATACCCGCAGAAGGTCCATCAATCGGAACGCCTCCCGGAAAGTTTACATGAATATCATACTCATCGGCAGGAACATCCATTGAGCGAAGAACCGTTATGACATTTTCAATTGAGCTTTTAGCCATACTTTTACGACGAATAGACTTCCCTTGAGTCCCTATACTTTCCTCTTCAACGATACCCGTAATAATAATGTTCCCTTTCTCTTTTGCAGGAATCGCTTTGACTTCAATTTCTAAAAGTGCTCCAGAGTTGGGCCCGTACACAGCTAATCCATTAATAAGTCCCACTTTTTCCTCATCTGCAATTTTCGGATCGTGTCTTGGAGATAGTTGACTAGAATGAACAATCCATTCAATATCTTCATTTTTAATATCCGTTCGTTCCTCTGATATCGCTAATCCAGCCGCAATTTGCATCATATTAACCGTTTCACGTCCATTGCGTGCATATGTAGAAAACAGAGATAAACCTTCTTCTGATATATCCATTCTTACTTTATTTGCTGCTTTTTTTGCAACTGTAATAATTTCGTCGCGATCAAGCTCACGGAAAAATACCTCTACGCATCTGGAACGAATGGCAGGCGGAATTTCATTAGGTGTTCTAGTCGTCGCACCAATCAAACGAAAGTCTGCTGGCAAACCATTTTGAAAAATATCGTGAATATGTGTCGGGATTTGTGTGTTTTCTTCGCTGTAATAGGCGCTTTCCATAAATACTTTTCGATCTTCTAGAACCTTTAACAGCTTATTCATCTGAATAGGATGGAGCTCTCCAATTTCATCAATAAATAAAATTCCCCCGTGTGCATCTGTAACCGCTCCTTGTTTTGGCTGCGGAATTCCAGCTTGGCCCATGGCACCTGCTCCTTGGTAAATAGGATCATGAACAGACCCAATTAAAGGATCAGCAATGCCTCGCTCATCAAAACGCGCCGTAGTTGCATCTAACTCTACAAATACAGCCGATTGTTTGAAAGGTGATTTTTTATTTTTTTTTGCTTCTTCTAACACTAAACGTGCTGCTGCCGTTTTTCCTACTCCAGGCGGACCGTATACAATCACGTGCTGTGGATTAGGACCGCAAAGGGCAGCCTTTAGTGACCGAATTCCATCCTCTTGTCCGACAATATCGGAGAAGCTAGACGGCCTTACACGTTCGGCAAGCGGCTCAGTTAAAGAGATGGCTCTCATTTTCTGCAATTGCTCCATTTCTTTCTTTGAATCCCGGTCAATTGAGACTTTTTGCGTACGCTGATTGCGTAATAAATTCCAAAAATATAAGCCAATGATGATACCAAAAAAGAGTTGGACCATTAAGGCAATATTCGTCCAGTTCATAGATAAACCTCCTGCGCAGTTTAGTAAGATAATTATCAGTTATTATCTCCCTGCAGCAGTAGGAATAAACAGGATTCTAGTAAAAAGTAAAATTTAGTTGTGCTTCATCACCAGAAAAAAGCCGGGTACTCAAATTGAGTACCCGGCTTTTTTTATGCTGATGTTTTGCTGCCTTCTTGAATAGTAGATCCGTCTTCTAATACGAACTTAGGAGCCGCTTGATCACGAACAGTTTCACCTGTGATAATACATTTTGTAATATCATCACGTGAAGGAAGATCAAACATTACATCTAACATAATACCTTCAATGATTGAACGTAGACCACGAGCACCTGTTTTACGCTCGATAGCTTTTTTAGAAATTTCTACTAAAGCCTCGTCTTCGAACTCAAGTTCAACGTCATCAAGTTCAAGCATTTTTTGATATTGTTTCACTAGTGCATTTTTCGGTTTTGTTAAAATCTCAACTAGCGCTTCTTCATCAAGAGGCACTAAGCTAGCAGTAACCGGTAAACGACCAATAAACTCTGGAATTAAACCAAATTTCAATAAATCTTCCGGTAATACTTTTGCTAGTAACTCTTTTTCTGTAAAGTCTTGTTGTTTTGTTTCTGAACCGAAACCAATTACTTTTTTACCTAGACGACGCTTAATAATAGGTTCGATTCCGTCAAATGCACCACCGCAAATAAATAAGATATTTGTTGTATCAATTTGAATAAATTCTTGATGAGGGTGTTTACGTCCACCTTGAGGAGGAACGCTTGCTACAGTACCTTCTAAGATTTTAAGAAGAGCCTGCTGCACACCTTCACCTGATACATCACGTGTAATAGATGGGTTTTCAGACTTACGCGCTACTTTATCAATTTCATCGATGTAGATGATACCTTTTTCAGCTTTCTCCACATCGTAATCAGCTGATTGAATTAATTTTAATAAGATGTTTTCAACATCTTCTCCTACATAACCCGCTTCTGTTAGAGATGTTGCATCTGCAATCGCAAACGGTACGTTTAAAATACGAGCCAATGTTTGAGCTAGTAAAGTTTTACCGCTTCCTGTAGGTCCAATTAATGCAATATTACTTTTTGATAACTCAACGTCATCAATTTTACTGTTTGAATTGATTCGTTTGTAATGGTTGTATACCGCAACGGATAACGATTTTTTCGCATCCTCTTGACCAATTACATACTCATCTAAAATGTCACGAATTTCTTTTGGTTTTGGTACATCTTTAAATTCTACTTCTTCTTCTGTACCTAACTCTTCTTCTACGATTTCCGTGCAAAGTTCAATACATTCATCGCATATGTAAACACCTGGACCCGCAACTAACTTGCGTACTTGTTCTTGTGTTTTACCACAAAATGAGCATTTTAACTGCCCTTTTTCATCGTTAAATTTAAACATAATTTTCACCCCTTGTAGTATTTACTAAAGTGCTCGAAGCTGATTTCTATCCGCGCTATAGCCCAACAACATGAACAACTCATCTATTTGTAGGTAAATGCCCCTCTTTATCACATAGTAAAAGCGCTATGAAAAGATTTGTATTGCATTTTACCATACATTTTCTTGAATAGATACTAAAACGTTTTATGTATATGTTGTTGATGAGCATAACAGAATGGAGATCTGCTATTATATAGTGTCCTCTTATTGGGCCTATTTCATAACCACGGATTTCAAACAATGGGTTAAAGCTGCTTCTACGGTGTTGGTTATGATATAAAAAAACTATTGAAGTTTATAAAACAAGGCACGATCAAGTCGCGCCTTGTTTCTTACTTACTATTATGCAACAGCTTTGCTGTTTTCTACAAGAAATTCAACTGCTTTACGTACTTTCATGTCTTCTTTAATGCTATCAAGACTGCCAAGCACTTTCTTAATTTCTTCGACAGGCATGTTGTACATTCCTGCCATGTTTTCTAATTCTTTTTCTACTTCTTCTTCGCTTACTTCAAGATTTTCAGCTTTTGAAATAGCTTCTAGCGTTAAGTTGATTTTCACACGCTTTTCAGCATCCGGACGCATTTGGTCGCGAAGAGCTTTTTCATCTTGACCTGAGAATTGGAAGTAAAGTTCAAGGTTAAGACCTTGCATTTGTAAACGTTGTTCAAATTCTTGCATCATACGATCCATTTCAGTATTGAACATTGCTTCTGGAATTTCTACTTCAGCGTTTTCAGCAGCTTTTTCTACTAAAGTGTCGCGAAGAGCTGATTCCGCTTGATTCTCTTTATCGCTTTGTAATTTTTCTTTTGTTTTTGCTTTTAACGCTTCTAAAGTTTCTACTTCTTCATCTACGTCTTTTGCAAACTCATCGTCTAAAGCTGGAAGTTCTTTAGATTTGATTTCGTGTAATTTCACTTTGAATTTAGCAGCTTTACCAGCTAGCTCTTCAGCGTGATACTCTTCAGGGAATGTTACTTCCACTTCTTTTTCAGCGCCTACTTCAAGACCAACTAGTTGCTCTTCAAAGCCAGGGATGAATGTGTTAGAACCGATTTCTAAAGAATAGTTTTCGCCTTTTCCGCCTTCGAATGCTTCGCCATCAACGAAACCTTCAAAGTCGATTACAGCTGTATCACCTTCAGCTACAGTTCCTTCTTCTTTAACAACTAGTTCAGCGTGACGCTCTTGAAGTGTTTTTAATTCAGCTTCAACGTCTTCATCTGTTACAGTTGTATCTACTTTTTCTACTTCTAAGTTTTTGTATTCGCCTAATTTAACTTCAGGCTTAACAGTTACTTTAGCAGTGAAAACTAGAGGTTGTCCTTTTTCGATTGTTTCAACATCGATTTCTGGACGATCAACCGGTTCGATACCAGCTTCAACAATTGCATTGCTGTAAGCTTCAGGTAATAAGATGTCTAGTGCATCTTGGTATAAAGATTCTACGCCAAAACGTTTTTCGAAAAGTGGACGAGGCATTTTACCTTTACGGAACCCTGGTACGTTTACTTGTTTTACAACTTTTGTGAATGCTTTATCTAAGGCTTTATCAAACTCAGCAGCTTCAACTTCTACTGTTAAAACGCCTTGATTTCCTTCTTGTTTTTCCCATTTTGCAGACATGAATGTTTCCCTCCAAAATCATTTTAAGTAGTGATTTCTAAACTAGATAATGCAGATAGCCTATCAGTTCAACCCTCAATCATTATCTATTTAACTCCCTATTACTTTAAAGTAAGTAGGAATGTAATGTAAAGATGAAATTCTACTATACGTATTTAAGTGCATTTTACAACCATTATATTATAACATACAACAATGACGTTTCAACTAAACACCACATTTTATATAAAAGAAATTTCTTCAATTTCTTTTAGCTCTTTAATTGCCTTTCTTAATTCAGCTGCGGAGAAACTTTCGTCTTCCTCTGCTACAGCTGCATCTGACTCTTCTCCTTGCATCATCAGACTAACAGCATACACCGCTGCTGTCCAAAGTTTTACATTATCACCCGGTAAAAACGGAAATGTAATAAATAAATGACGCTGCCATATTTCAACGGCAACCTGCAGCAATGTAGGATTTTCATGCTCCAGCTTTTCCGTCAACTGCGCTTCTACTTGCTCGGCAAACAAATACGGTGTTGTTCGTTGAAGCTGAAGCGCATTTACTTTTTTCGTCTCTCCAAACTTAGTAATCATAAAATCAATGTCTACTTCTTCTTCCATAACTGTTTTTAAAGCGACTGTTTTTACGATAGGGTGAACAGCTTCAGATGAAAATAGCTGTTCCAGAAAGACGCGCTGCTTTTCAATTCTCTTTGTTTTTAATGAATGAACCCATTCAAGCTGATCCTGAATATTGTCTAGAGCTGTGAATGATTTAAACTGCTCTAGCTGTTCTTCTTCTGTTTGTTCTTCTATGACTTGTTCTTGATTCATTCTATTCTTGCAGAACTCCAACAGCTGATAAAGCTGTTCAGCATGTTCAGAAGGGAGTTTGTGTTCTTGAATAACTGCTTGTAGAGTGACATATCCTTCATGATAGTGACCAAGCTGAATTAACACCATGAGGTACATTTGCAAATTATGATAATAATCGCCAATATCTTCTTTCAGCATTTGCTCACATAATTCTTTAGCTATGCCTGCATCACCGAGCTCCACGTGACAAATAACAAGGCCAAGCAAGATTTCATGATGCTTATTATCAAGTTCGTAGGCCTGCTCAAATAAAGGAAGTGCTTCTTGAAATTGCTTGTGCTGCATATGATCTGTAGCTTTTTCAACCAACCGTTCTTTTAATAGAGGAAAAGCTACAATTTTGTTTTGTTGTTCATTCGACATGTTTTCTCCCCACTTCGCGGTCCATTTGCTTTACAGTTTAGCAATTCGGTTAACGGAACGCAAAAAAATCGAGCAAAATCATAATTTTGCTCGATTTTTGGTTAATATCTTACCGTTTTTGCTTCATAAGCAGAAATGTCGTCTTCAAAAGAAAGCGTATAGCCAATTTCATCATATCCGTTAACAAGCATATATTTCCAATGACCATTGATATCAAACGTACGTTCAAAACCTGCTTCATCGGTAATTTTTTGCTGATGAAGATCGATTGTACAGGCGTAAGAAGCACTTTGAGACTCTTTCATTAAATAGGAAACATCTTCTTTTGGTAAAACAATAGGTAAAATACCATTTTTTAGACAGTTTTGTTTAAAAATATCCGCAAATGAAGGTGCGATAATAGCACGAAACCCGTAGTCTAAAAGCGCCCATGGCGCGTGTTCACGTGACGAACCACATCCGAAGTTCTCGTCAGCTACAAGAATTGTTGCTCCTTGATTTTGAGGCTGATTTAATTCAAACGTTTCATTTAACGTCTCATCTTCATTATATCGCCAATCAAAAAATAGAAATTGGCCAAAGCCAGTACGCTCAATTCTTTTCAAAAATTGCTTTGGGATAATTTGATCAGTATCTACGTTTGCTCGGTCGAGACCTGCTACTTTCCCTGTATGGATTGTAAAAGCATTCATCTGTGTTCTCCTCCTTATCGCACCGCTTGTTCTTGTAGTTTGCGTACATCAACAAAATGTCCATATACCGCTGCCGCTGCTGCCATTACCGGGCTTACTAAATGCGTTCTGGCGCCTTTTCCTTGACGTCCTTCAAAATTCCGGTTAGAAGTGGACGCACAGTGTTCGCCTTGTGGAACTAAGTCAGAGTTCATGCCTAGACACATGCTGCAGCCTGAGTCTCTCCAATCAAAACCTGCTTCAATAAAAATAGCAGATAACCCTTCTTCTTCAGCCACTCGCTTTACTTTTTGAGAACCTGGTACAATGATCGCTCGCACATCTGGTGACACTTTCTTTCCTTTAATAAAGGCTGCCACGTCACGAAGATCAGACAAACGAGCATTCGTACATGAACCGATAAATACATGCTGAACTGGAATCTCTTCTATTGCCATACCAGGCTGTAAGCCCATATACTCAAGTGCTCGTGACAAAGACTTTCTCTCAGCTTCTGTTTTACACTCTTCTAATGTAGGAACTTGCTTGCTAACATAAGAACTCATCGCCGGGTTTGTTCCCCATGTTACAACAGGTTCAATTGTATCTGCATCAATTTCCAGCGTTTCATCGTACGTTGCACCTTCATCTGTTGCTAAAGCTGCCCAAGCTTCCACTGCTTTTTCAAACTGTTCTCCTTTAGGAGCATACTGACGTCCTTTAATATAAGAGAACGTGACATCGTCTGGACTGATTAAACCAGCTTTTGCACCGGCTTCAATAGACATATTACAAATGGTCATGCGCTCTTCCATTGAAAGATCGCGAATACATTCGCCCGTAAATTCCACGATTGAACCCGTTCCAAAATTCACACCGAATTTTTGAATTATTGCTAACACAATGTCCTTAGCATAAACGCCAGGCTGCTTTTTGCCATTCACTTTCACTTGTAGCGTTTTTGGTTTCGCTTGCCATAGCGTTTGTGTTGCTAAAACATGCTCTACCTCACTAGTTCCTATCCCAAAAGCAAGCGCTCCAAATGCACCGTGAGTAGATGTATGACTATCTCCGCACACAATGGTTTTTCCAGGCTGAGTTAATCCTAATTCCGGTCCAATGATATGCACAATTCCTTGCTCTTCACTTGTTAAATCTAAAAGCTTCACACCAAACTCATGACAGTTTTCAGATAGTTTGTCTACTTGTTTCTTTGCAATCGGATCTTTAATATTAAAACGGTCAACTGTTGGAATGTTGTGATCCATTGTAGCAAACGTTAAGTCTGGACGCTTCACTTGGCGATTTGCCACGCGAAGACCTTCAAATGCTTGAGGAGACGTTACTTCATGAATAAGATGAAGATCGATATATAATAAGTCCGGCTTCCCCTCTTCTCGACGTACAACATGTTGTTCCCAAAGCTTATCAATAATTGTTTTTGGTTTCATACTGCTCCTCCTTTCTGATTATGAAAAACGTTTCTCACAAAACGTGAGAAACGCATGATTAACTGTAAGCTGTCATAATGCTTGAAATGGCAGAATCATTGGCAATTACCGCAGTTATCGCCTCCACCATTTTATCGGTACCTAAATAATGATTACCGTCTGCTAAGTCAGCTGTTCGATGACCTGCATGTAATACACTTTCAACCGCTTGTTCAATCACTGCTGCTTCTTTTTCTAATCCAAACGAATGTCTAAGCAACATTGCTGCAGATAAAATAGCGGCAATCGGATTAGCTTTGTTTTGACCAGCAATATCTGGTGCAGAACCGTGAACCGGTTCGTATAGAGACGGACCATCAGCCGTTAAGCTGGCAGATGGCAACATTCCTAACGATCCTGTCAGCATAGAAGCCTCATCACTCAAAATATCACCAAACATATTTTCAGTTACCACTACATCAAAATACTTCGGATTACGAATTAACTGCATAGCAGCTGAATCTACAAGCATATGCTCAAGCTCTACATCCGGGTAGTCTTTTGCTACTTCTTCAGCTACTTCACGCCACACTCTACTAGACTCAAGCACATTCGCTTTATCAACAGACGTTACTTTTTTACGTCGATTTACAGCCGTGTCAAATGCTTGGCGAATAATTCTTTCTATTTCTGTACGCTTATAAAATAATGTGTCGACAACTGTTTCTTCATTTCCTTCTGTTCGGCGCTCGCTAGGCTTACCAAAATATAAGCCTCCTGTTAGCTCACGGACGATAATGAAGTCAACACCTTCAATGTATTCTTTTTTCAGAGGAGAGGCATCCGCTAAGCTATCATAAAACGTCACTGGACGAAGATTAGCATATAAATCCAGTTCTTTTCGAATAGCTAGCAAACCTTTTTCCGGTCGCAAATGTGAAGGGTTACGATCCCATTTTGGCCCTCCCACCGATCCAAGTAATACAGCATCGGCCTGCTTACAAGTCTCAATTGTACTTTCTGGAAGAGGTGTGCCCGCTTCATCAATTGCAGCTCCGCCAATTAGTCCATACGTAAACTCAAATTGATGATCAAAGCGCTCTCCAATTGCTTTTAAAACGGCAACAGCGCCTTTGGTTACTTCTGTTCCTACGCCGTCACCCGGTAATACAGCGACTTTTTTTGTCATGGTGGTCTCTCCCTTCAGTTCACATTACTTCTTGCTTTGTACGATGCTGCTGAATAGCGATTAAACGATTAATGGCGTTCAGATATGCTTTCGCTGACGATTCTAATACGTCAAATGCTACTCCGCGTCCGCTTGCTTCAGTTCCTTCACTTTCAACCTTCACAAATACTTCAGCCAGTGCATCCGGCCCACCGTTAATAGACTGAATACGATAGTCTAATAGTTTTACATCTTGTTCAACACAGCGCTGCAGCGTATTATAGATAGCTTCCACGCTTCCAGATCCGGTAGCTGCTTCTTGAATCTCTTCGCCATTTTCTTTGCGAAGCGTAATCGTAGCCGTTGGAATATTGTTCGTACCATACTGAACTTGCAGACTTTCAAGCTTATATTCACTTTCTTTGCTAACTTGCTTTTGAATGACTAATGCCAATAAATCATCATCGGTAATGTCTTTTTTCTTATCTGCTAAGTCTTTAAACTTCTCAAAAAGCACGTTTGCTTCTGTATCTTCCAATGTGAATCCAAGCTCTACTAAGCGTGTACGGAACGCATGACGGCCTGAGTGTTTACCAAGCACAATTGGATTTTGTTTAACACCCACAAGTTCTGGGGAAATAATCTCATATGTTAACGGATTTTTTAAGACGCCATCTTGGTGAATACCTGATTCATGAGCAAAAGCATTCTTTCCTACAATTGCTTTATTTGGTGCAATATTCATTCCGGTAAGCTTACTGATAATGTCACTCGTACGCTTAATTTCAGGCAAGATAAGACCTGTGCTCGCTTGATAGAAATCTTGACGGACATGAAGCGCAAGTGCTACTTCTTCAAGAGCTGCGTTACCCGCACGTTCTCCGATTCCGTTAATCGTTCCTTCAATTTGAGTAGCTCCTGCTTCAATCGCAGCCATTGAATTGGCCACAGCTAGCCCTAAGTCATCGTGACAGTGAGCTGACAAATCAACTTTATGAATATTTGACACATGTTCTTTTAAGTAATTAAATACTGATTGATAGTCGCCAGGAGTGATAAACCCTACTGTATCTGGAATATTAACGACTTTTGCACCAGCATCAATAACGGCTTCTACAATTCTAGCTAAAAACGGTAAATCTGTTCGACATGCATCTTCAGCAGACCATTGAACAACCGGGAATTTTTTACTTGCGTACTTCACCATTTCCACTGCTGTTTCAAGTACTTCATCAGGTGTCTTTTTCAATTTATGCTGCATATGAATTTCGGAAGTAGCGATAAAAACATGCAGTCTTGGTTCTGCACTTTCTTTTAACGCTTCCCATGCAATGTCAATATCTTTTGTAACAGACCTTGCAAGGCCTGTTACAGAAGAATTTTTGACAATAGACGCAATTTCTTTTACGGATTGAAAATCACCTTTTGAAGAAGCGGGAAATCCGGCTTCAATGATGTCGATACCTAATCGCTCTAACTGCTTAGCAATTTCAAGCTTTTCTTGTAGGTTCAAATTGACTCCAGGTGACTGTTCACCATCGCGTAGCGTCGTGTCAAATAGTTTAATTTTTTGCACTAGCGATCACCGCTTCTTTCTTTTGTTTTTTAACAAATGGCATCATTTCACGTAATTGAGCGCCAACTTTTTCAATTAAATGTTCGTTTTCACGGTTATTGATAGCTGTAAATTCCGGACGATTTGCTTGGTTTTCTAGGATCCAGCCTTTTGCAAATTTACCTGTTTGGATATCTTCAAGCACTTTTTTCATTTGCTCTTTTGAACGCTCATCTACAACGCGTGGTCCTGAAACGAAGTCACCCCATTGAGCGGTATCAGAGATTGAATAACGCATGCCTTCCATTCCGCCTTCATACATAAGGTCAACAATTAATTTTAATTCGTGTAAACACTCAAAATATGCAACTTCCGGTTGGTAGCCAGCTTCTACAAGCGTTTCAAAACCAGCTTTAACTAATGAAGTTAACCCACCGCAAAGTACTGCTTGCTCACCGAAAAGATCTGTTTCTGTTTCTTCTTTAAATGTTGTTTCTAACACACCCGCACGAGCTGAACCGATTGCTTTAGCATAAGCTAACGCTACGTCTTTTGCTTCTCCAGTTACATCTTGGAATACTGCGAATAACGCCGGTACGCCAGCTCCTTCTTCATACGTTCTTCTTACAAGGTGACCAGGGCCTTTTGGAGCTACTAAGAATACGTCAACGAATTCAGGTGCTACGATTTGGTTAAAGTGAATGTTGAAACCGTGAGCAAATACTAAAGATTTTCCTGGTTTTAGTCCTGGAAGAATTTCTTCGTTATAAACTTTTGGCTGATACTCATCTGGAAGTAATACCATTACTACTTCTGCTTGTTGAACTGCATCTTTTACAGATAATACAGTGAAACCGTCTTGCTCTGCTTGGTCCCATGATTTACCTTTACGTAATCCTACTACCACGTTTACTCCGCTGTCGCGTAAGTTTTGTGCATGGGCGTGACCTTGTGAACCATAGCCTACGATTGCTACTGTTTTACCTTGTAATAATTGATCCTTTGCATCTCCGTTATAATATACCTTTGTCATAATAAATCTCTCCTCTTAGTTTATATAGTTTTATATAGTTTACTTGGTTAGTAACTAGCTAGAATTAAATGATTGATGAAAGTTTGGCTGCTGCTTTTTGCGTACCGCGCGGAACAGCTACTGTACCCGTGCGCGTTACTTCTTTTAATCCATAAGGCTGAAGCAGATCAATCATCGCTTCAATCTTGCTGGATTCACCTGTTACTTGAATAATTAAGCTGTCGCGGCTTACATCAATGATGGTTGCACGGAAAGGCTCAATTACTGCATAAAGTTCGTTACGGCTCGCTGGCGTAGAGGCTACTTTCATTAAAGCAAGCTCTCTTGATACCACTGCTTGATCCGTAATATCTTGAACCTTTAACACGTCAATCTGCTTATTTAACTGCTTAATCACTTGTTCAGCAGCGTTATCATGCTCTACGTTCACAACAAACGTCATGCGTGATACATCTTCAGATTCAGTGTGACCTACCGAAATACTCTCAATATTGAAATTTCTTTTTGTAAATAACCCCGTCACGCGATTTAATACGCCCGCACGGTTTAATACAGTTGCTGTAATAATTCGCTTCATGGTTTCACCCCTACCATTTCATGTAATCCTTTTCCAGGTGCAACCATTGGATATACGTTTTCTTTAGGTGCGACAAAGAAATTTAGTAGAACAGGTCCATCTGTTTCCATTGCTTCTTTCAAAGCCGCATGCGCTTCTTCTTCAGTAGAAGCTTGTAAACCTTTGATATCATAAGCTTCTGCAAGCTTCATTAAATTAGGCTGATTCGGAATTAAAGAGTGTGAGTAGCGTTCTTCATAGAAGATTTCCTGCCACTGACGAACCATACCAAGCGACTGATTGTTAAGTACAACCACTTTTACAGGTAAATTTAATTCTCTAATAACTCCTAATTCTTGAAGCGTCATTTGAAATCCACCGTCACCAACGACTGCTACAACTGTTTTATCTTTGTTTGCCAGCTGAGCGCCGATTGCAGAAGGTAATCCAAAGCCCATAGTGCCAAGACCACCTGAAGTTACCCATCGATCTGGATTATTAAATGTGTAGTATTGAGCTACCCACATTTGATGTTGCCCAACGTCCGTTGTAACAACGGCATCTCCATTTGTATACTTGTGAAGCAACTCAACTACTTTTTGTGGCTTTAACACATCCCCTGAGTTCTGATACCATAATGGATATTCTTGCTTCCACGCCGCTAATTTCTCATGCCATTTCGTATAATCTCCAACTTCTCCTTCTTGCAGAAGCAATTGCTTCAATACTTCTTTCGCATCTCCAACAATTGGAATCTTGGTTGGAACATTCTTTCCAATTTCCGCTGGGTCGATGTCAATGTGAGCAATTTTTGCATTTGGTGCAAAATGCTTTAAGTTACCTGTTACTCGGTCATCAAAGCGTGCACCGATACTAATGAGAAGATCACTCTCATAAATTGCCATGTTTGCTGTGTAGGTTCCGTGCATGCCAGCCATTCCTAAATGAAGCGGATGATCTGCAGGAAAACAACCCAACCCTAAAAGCGTATTAATAACCGGAATATTTTGACGTTCAGCATAATTTTTTAATTCTTCTGAACCTTTACTCAATAACACTCCCGCACCTGCTAGAATAACAGGTTGTTTTGCAGCTGCTACTGCGTCTGTTAATTTTTTAACCTGCAGCTGATTTGGAAAATAAGTTGGCTGATAGCCAGGTAAATCAATTTCTCCTTCGTAATTAAATGTTCCATCACCCTGTGCCATATCTTTTGGAATGTCGATTAAGACTGGACCAGGTCTTCCTGTTGTCGCAATATGAAATGCCTCTTTGATGATTCTCGGCATATCGCTGATATTGCGTACTTGATAGCTATGTTTTGTAATTGGCATTGTGATCCCTAATACATCTGCTTCTTGGAACGCGTCAGAACCAATTACACTTGAAGCTACTTGACCAGTAAAAACAACTAAAGGAAGTGAGTCAATCATCGCATCTGCCAAACCTGTTACGATATTTGTTGCACCAGGACCACTTGTTGCGATAACTACACCGGGTTTGCCTGAAATTCTTGCGTACCCTTCTGCTGCGTGAATTCCACCTTGTTCGTGACGAGCAAGTACGTGAAACATTCCTGAACCATATAGCTTATCGTAAATCGGTAAAACGGCTCCCCCTGGGTAACCGAAGATGACGTCAACATTTTCTCTTCTTAGAGATTCAATCAACATGTCAGCTCCATTCATTTGTGCCCCAGTGCTTACAGGTTCTTTCGTTTGCATATTGGCTCCCACTTTTCTCATCCTTTCGTTTTCTAGATAAAAGAAAAAAGACTTCTCACCCCTAAATAGACCCTATCAAATGATATAGGTCAAGGGGCGAAAAGTCTTTTGTACTTTACGCGGTACCACCCTCGTTTGTAATCGTAATGATTACCTTATGAATGTATACTGTACATTCTTTTTGATAACGAGTGCTTTGGAAGTACACTCGGTCGCCCTTACTGAATTTCAGGGTGACACTCTGAGGTGAGTTCATTTTGAGTTGGTAACGTCGGCTTCCAGCAACCCGACTCTCTGTTGATACCTAAACATCAAAACTACTTATCCTCTTCAACGTTTTAAAACGCTATATGCTTTTTGAAAAATGCTTTACACATCATATTTTAAATTAATTACAATTAATTAAAATTTTTAGAAAACTTATATTTGAGGACTATCTTACGCCCATTTCTATGCATAGTCAACCACTTTTCAAGATTTTTTTAGACAATTTAGACTAAACAGAATATTTGAATGCGTTTTCATTATTGATGTAATAAGGGTTTACAGCAGTTCAAAAAGTTTTTGTGAAACGTTCATTTGTACACACTGAATGAACAAACATTCACTTTTAAGATAAATAAAAAAACCGGCTTTTACTAAAAAGTAAAAGCCGGTTTTTTCCGGACGTCCCAGGAGAGATTCGAACTCCCGACCGACGGCTTAGAAGGCCGTTGCTCTATCCTGCTGAGCTACTGGGACATAATGTTAAAGTGTATCAAAGACAATACTTATTATATTCAAATATAATTTAAAAGTCAACGTTTTTTTTGAAATTTTATGAGAAGAGAGGTAAAAAACCTTCTCTTCTCCCTATATTTGGCTATATTATGCTGAAAGTGTACAGGTTAACTGCATGCTAGGAATATGTTTACCGCTTATATCGTAAAACTGCACGGTAGCTTCTGTACCATCCATTACTAGTATAGCATACGTACGTTCTTTTCTCATACGAGGAAGTAACATACTTCCTGGATTGATAAATAAAACTCCGTCCATGAGCTCAGCTCCCGCTATGTGAGAATGCCCAAAGCAAACAACGTTTGCCCCGACTTCTCTCGCTTTGTAATGCAGATTCATCATAGACATTTTAACATTATATAAGTGACCGTGTGTAACCAGACACGTAGCTTCTCCAAGCGACTCTACTCGATCATTAACGTAAGATGCATCGTAGTCACAATTTCCTCGAACGCCTAAAAACGCAGACATTTCTTTGCTGTCTTGCGGCAACTCAGAGTCCCCACAATGGATCATCTTATCTACATCAGCATGTCTCTCTCTGATAGTGAGCAGTTCTTCTTGTAACCCGTGGCTATCGCTTACAATTAATAGTTTCACACGTCATCACTCCTTCTAAAATTGCGCATCAATTAGCGGTGCTAGTTTTTTTAACGCATTTGCTCGGTGACTAATTTGATTTTTTTGCTCTTTGGTCAATTCTGCCATGGAGCATCTCCATTTTTCTACAAAGAAAATGGGATCGTACCCAAAACCGTTTTCCCCTCTTTTTTCCTCCAAGATGTGCCCTTCACACGTGCCTTCTACAATTTCGGTTCTCTTTCCAGGCACTGCAATAGCAAGAGCACAGTGAAAGCGTGCCGTGCGCTTTTCAAACGGCACGTCATTTAACTTTTGAAGTACCTTCTCTATATTAGCATTATCATCTTTATTTTCACCAGCATAACGCGCGGAATAAACGCCTGGCTCCCCGTTTAAGGCGTCAATAGCAAGCCCGGAGTCATCGGCAATGACCGGCTTATTTAATGCGGATGAAATGGCCTCTGCTTTTAGTGTCGCATTCTCTGCAAATGTAACGCCCGTTTCTTCCACGTCTTCAATCTCAGGAAAATCAAGAAGCGATTTTACTTTAAATCCCTTTGGCGAGAAAAGTGTTTCAAAATCTTTTACTTTGCCTGCATTTTTAGTTGCAATAATGATTTCACGCACGTCAATCCCTTACCTTTCTTTAACCGGAATGTAAGCAGCCAGGTGATCAAGAACTTCCTTTTGCTGTTCAATCAATTGATAAACACCTTTTTCTCCCAAATCTAGAAGATGGTTTAACTGTTCTCTCGAAAACGTCGATTCCTCTCCCGTTCCCTGTAATTCTACAAACTGTCCGCTTCCTGTCATCACAATATTCATGTCAACTTCCGCTGTCGAATCTTCTTCATAATTTAAATCTAAAATCGAATTTTCTCCATGAATACCTACTGAAGTCGCAGCTAAGTAGTCACGAATAGGGATTTCTGTTAGCTTGTTCTCTTCAACCAGCTTTCCAAACGCTAAAACCATAGCCACAAAAGCACCTGTAATCGATGCTGTTCTTGTGCCTCCATCAGCTTGAATAACATCACAATCAATCCAAATTGTCTTTTCTCCGACCTTTTCCAGATCGACTACAGAACGAAGAGCTCGTCCGATTAGACGCTGAATTTCCATTGTTCGTCCTGTGACTTTACCTTTTGATGATTCACGTATATTTCTTTGTGCCGTAGCTCGAGGCAGCATAGAATATTCAGCTGTAATCCATCCTTTTCCTTGTCCACGCATAAAAGGAGGCACTCTGTCGTCTATGCTTGCTGTACAAATAACCTTTGTGTCTCCCACCGAGATTAATACAGATCCTTCTGGATGCTTTAAGTATGAAGTATGAAGAGATACAGGTCTCAATTCATTAAATTCCCTACCGTCCAAACGCATTAAGCATGTCCTCCTATAAATTCATTTATATGTAATAGTCTCTTCCATTTTAACTATAAAACAGCGGAAAGAGGTCGCTATTTCAGCAGACCTCTTTCTACTTAGTCCTTTACTAGTATAACAAAAATTTGTTTTTAAAAACTACCTGTGTTCACATTTTTCGGTCTTGAAACTGGTTCCGTCAATTTTTTCCCTTTTTCATCTTTTAGCGTTTTTTTGCCATTCACCTTAATGGCAACGCTGTCTACGGCTTTTTGTTCTGTCAGCGATAACACCAAGGAGTCAAGAACATGCTGAGAAATTTCCGTGCCTTTTAAATTTCCAAAGATGTTTTTATTAAAGTTAAGCGTTAACTCACCGTCCGCATACTTTGGAGCTGCTACGAGCTTTGCATCGGGATTAAAATCTGTCACTAAACCTGATGCAGGCGCAGGTCCTTCTACAAGTTCGTTCACAATTGCAGTGTACATATCCTTGTCATCAGAAGCAATTCGTTTTGTGACAGGAACATAGTAAGTTTGTTTGCCCTCTTGAGCTAAGTAATAAATCGTAACTGGCTTTGTTTGAGTTACGTCAACTACTCCAGTATTATCAAAGTTAATGCCATCTGCTCTGCTCAACCCTTTACTGATTGGCGTATGATTTACAGGCATCTCATCTTTATCATAGCCGTTAATGCGAATTTTAACTTTATTTACGCCTTCAAACTGCGTCAGCGTCCAAGTGACGGCCTGCAGGATACGGAGTTCATCTTCTTTTTTATATTCAGCAAATTCAGGTGAAAAATCTGCTACCATCGTCCCGTCACTTTCCAGCTTTGTCCCTAAAACTCTTGTATCAGCAGGAAGAACCGCTCGGAAATTATTTGGCAATAAGTTTGTGACTGGTCCACCCTCTACTAAATATTCAAGAGACTGTTTAGCGACACCTTTTGATTTAGGAATTTCAAGCGTCTGGGGAACAACGTACCCGTTTTTATCAATTAAGTAGAGTTCTCTTTTGGTAGGCGCAGATGTTTCTGCCGCTTTACTTTGTTTTTTATTAGCTTCCGTTACTTTCGCTTCAGTCGCTAATGATTTTTCATCTTTCACATAGGTGACATCCTTTGGCGGATCAATTTCCTTTGCTGCGTTATCCCCTCCGAAAAGTCCACAGCCGGATAACAATACAGATGTGGTCACCACGGCGGATATGAGAACAAGTTGGGTCTTTTTGGACATTCCTTTCCCTCCTCAGACTGTTTGTACTACTATGTATACGAGCTTTTTTGCATTTTAGACCAGCTCAAAAAAGTTTTTGTCCACAAAAAAAACCGAGCATAATATGCACGGTTTTAAAGCTTGATATGTTCAACATTATATACAGGGTGCTCAAACCATTTAGATGCAATAGATTGAAACAGTTCTGTTGATCCTGTTGTAAAGAAGTAGTGTTCAGGCTCCATGTTTCTAGGAGCGAGTAAATTGCTATAAGAAAGAATGGCACTTACCTCTATTGCCGTTTCTTCGCCAGAACTGATTAACTGAACTCGAGGCCCAATTGCTTCTTGAATAACTGGCTTTAATAACGGATAATGCGTACATCCTAAAATAAGGGTATCCATATCTGTATGATAAAAAGGTTTTAATGTTTCTTTTACAATTCGCTGCGCTTCCGGTCCTTCATAATTACCGCTCTCTACAAGAGGTACAAACAAAGGGCATGCCAAATTTTCCACTTCCACTCTCGTATGAAGAGCGCGGAGTGCATGTGTATAGGCTTGACTTTTCACGGTTCCATTTGTGCCGATTACGCCTATTTTATGATTTTTAGTTACTTTAAGCGCAGCGCGTGATCCTGGTTCAATGACGCCTATAACCGGAATATCGAGCTGTTCTTGAATTTCATCCAGCACAACTGCCGTAGCCGTATTACACGCAATAACAAGCATTTTAATATCTTTATCTACTAAATAATTAGTCATCTCCCACGTGAAAGCTCGTACTTCTTCACTAGGACGAGGACCGTATGGGCAGCGGGCTGTATCTCCAATATACATAATTTGTTCTTTCGGAAGCTGTCTCATAATTTCCTTTGCTACCGTTAATCCGCCCACACCTGAATCTATAACACCAATTGGTCTACTCAAAACAATCGCCTCATTTTTCTTTCATTTCATCATGCAATTTTCGTAACGTTACTCGTAAAACTTCCGTTTCACTCGGAGAGAAGTTTGCCAGTACGCCATTTAAATACGTTTGTCGCTTTTCAATTACTTCTTCGATAACACGTGCTCCTTCAGGAAGCAAATGAATACGCACTACGCGGCGGTCTTTTGGATCTTTCACCCGAACCACCAACTTATTTTTTTCCATACGATCTACTAAATCTGTCGTTGTACTACAAGCGAGAAAAATACGATTTGATAAATCGCCAATCGTCATATCTCCACGTTCAAACAGCCACTGCAAAGCAATAAACTGAGGTGGCGTAATCGTATAGTCTTCTAAAATTTCTCTTCCTTTTTGTTTCACAATCGCTGCAATATGTCGAAGTGACTTCTCTAATTCTGCCACTGTATCCTCATTATTTTTTGCTGTCATACCGTAATCCTTTCCACCTATAAGTCTTATTTTCTATTATTTCTTTCAGCTAAACCCGTCTCTATTGTTTCTCTTTTCTATTTTATATTGTGCTCTTTTTTCAGTGATTTTTCAAGGTTAACATGAGGATTCTACAACGTTCATCATAAGTCTACATACTCTCATTCAGTATTAAAAAACAGCTGCTCCATAAAAGGAGCAGCTGTTTCTATTAATTATTGATATACAGCTCGAAAACTGAGCTGAAATCTTTTGTTGTGTAGGCTGTTTTTTTATCTAATAACCAAGAAAACGCGGCTTCGTTAATTTCTTTAAATTCACCAGCAACACTTCCACTTGTATTTCGTGTACTGCTTAGCGTAGAAGAAGCTAGCTGAATGCTTTGTTTAGCAAAATCGAGCGCAATTTCATTTTCACGCGTTATTTCAGACATTTTAAACAGCGCTTTATATAAATCTTTTACCTCTTCTATATGCTTTTTGTGTACATCGATAGAAAAAGTCTCCGAGCCAATTTTAAATTTAATTTCCACATCTAAATCGACAGTTCCAGCCGTTTCTAGCATCACGTTTGAAATGTGATTTGTGCTGTAGTTATAGCGGCGAAGCATTCGCTTTTTGCTTGTAGCACTTGTTCCATCAAGATGAATGAGCGCTTTATTGGTAAAGCAATATTCATCTGACTTTGATTTGATTAGAAAATAAATTTTTTCTTGTTCTTCATGCATAACGTAATCGTCTGCATCTACCTTGTCATAATCAACCGGCTTAATAACAGAACCAATATCACTTAGCCCCAATACATCAGCAGCCACTTTTCCAAACATTTCCCCATCTCCCTTTTAAAAACAATTGTGTTATTTTCATGTTTTAAGTGTACTGTGCAAATGAGGGGATGTAAATAAAAAAAGGAGCTTCTTAAAAAGAAGCTCCACATTTATTAAAATAACAAATTTAAAATCATATAGATAAGTGCAGCTAATGAAGCTGAAATTGGCAATGTGATAACCCATGTAATCACCATGCGCTGTGCAGTTCCCCATTTTACACCTTTCACTCGGTGAGCAGAACCTACACCTAAGATAGAAGATGAAATAACATGAGTAGTACTGACAGGTAGATGAATAAACGTTGCTCCAAAGATAATGGCAGCCCCTGTTAAGTCCGCAGCTACTCCATTAACAGGACGAATTTTCATAATTTTACCGCCGACGGTTTTAATGATTTTCCATCCACCAATTGACGTTCCAAGCCCCATTGCGACCGCACAAGCCAGCTGTACCCACCACTGAATCTCAGTACCGCTTTGCATATTGTTAGCAATAAGCGCTAGCGTAATGATACCCATTGCTTTTTGCGCATCATTCGTACCGTGTGTGTAAGATTGTAGGGCTGCAGTCAGGATTTGAACGCGTCGAAAACGCTTATTCGTTTTCGTCAAGTTATGGTTTTTAAACGTTAGTTTGATAATCGTATAGACAATATAACCTACTACAAAGGCTAGAACTGGTGAAATTAGAAGGGCTTCAATGATTTTGATGAAACCTTTGTAATTTAAAGCACCAAATCCAGCAGCTGCAATAGCTGCTCCTGCAATCGATCCAATAATTGCATGAGAAGAACTACTCGGGATACCGAAATACCATGTGATTAGGTTCCACGCGATAGCAGAAATTAATGCTGCTAAAATAACGACAGAACCGTTTTGAAGCGTATAAGGATCAACGATATCCTTTGTAATCGTTTTGGCTACGCCCGTAAACGTCATAGCACCGACAAAGTTCATGGTTGCGGCTAAAAGAATTGCATGTCGCGGTTTTAAAGCTTTGGTTGAAACAGAAGTCGCAATGGCATTAGCTGTATCGTGAAATCCGTTGATAAAGTCAAAACCAAGTGCACCAACTACAATTAGAATAGTTAATATTAGCATCGAATCCATTATAATATAGCCCCGTTACGCATTCTTCATAATAACTGATTCTAAGTTGTTTGCAACCGTTTGACAATAATCCGCGATTTCTTCTAGCGTTTCATAAATTTCTTTATATTGAATAACTTTAATTGGATCTTTACATGTTGCGAATAATTGTTTTAATGCACGACGATATAATGTATCACAATGTGACTCATACTCTTTAATTTTAATTGCATGCTCACTAATTTGAAGAAGCTTTTTCTCAGACAACAAATTAATAGTAATTAAAATCTCTTCAGCACAGCCTTGAATATTTTTAACAAATTCAGCTACATATTCATCAAATGTCGTAATTGAATGAATTTCCATTAAAGCAGCAAAGCTGTCGATGCCATCAAGTACATCATCCATGCTCATTGCTAGCTGTAAAATATCTTCACGCTCAATTGGAGTAATAAATGCTTTGTTCAACTCAGTAATCACTGTATGCACGTATTTATCACCTTTTGATTCATACGCTTTTAAAACATTGGCAAATTCCTTTAGGTCAGATACATTTTGAAGTTCAAAGCTGCCTAAAAAATCTGCTGAGTCCTTAATATTTTGGGCAATGTCCATTAACATTTCAGAAAACTTGTCTTTTTTTCTTTTGATCACGTTGCAATCCTCCATCCAATTTATCGAAACTTTACCACTCGTTTTTTCTCTCTATCTTTTTATATGTGTTCTAGTTTCTTTTTTCATTTAAAGTAATGGATAAAACTTAGCTGTTCATTACTATAACGAGAGAAACCACCTCTCTTGTGTATCAAAAAATTCGAAAAAAACAAACGTTTACCAGAGCAAAAGTCCCAAAAGATGGTTCTTTTACTTATAGGTTATGCGATTCATTTTTTTACGCCAAGTCAAAAATTACTCCTATTATTGTTAATTGTCAATAACTTTTCAAACACATTTTTTTAGGTCTCTTTACAATACATTAACAATAATACGTTCATTCCCTTTAAAATAAGGGTTTTCAGAGTTTGTATAAAACTGGGATTTACAAAAACTTAACATTACTCCTCTTGTGTAAATAATAAAAGCCAGCTCCTTTAGAACTGGCTTTTATTATTTACTTATTATATTGCTGAAATACATTTTTTACTTTCGGCACGACGTAATGACTTCCGCCTTTATCTTCTACTCCTTCAATCATCATTGAAACGAGTAGGTTTTTCTGTTTTGTATCCACAGCTACAAACCAGCCGTTTTCCTGCCCTTTTTCACCTTGAGTTTTCTTTAATTCTGCCGTTCCAGTTTTTCCAGCCAGGGTTAACCCATCTATCTTTGCAGCATGACCCGTACCGTTTTTATCTTCAATGACATCAACTAAATCATTTTGAATTAATTGCGCCGTTTCTTTAGATATTACTTGTTTTTTCCATATTCCACTCTCATCACTGTTCATAAGAATAGGCTTTACTATGTTTCCATCGTTGACAATCGATGTATACATCAATGCCAAGTGGAGAGGATTCACTTGCAGTTTCCCCTGGCCATAGCCAGAGTTTGCTAATACTCCCTCATCTTTAATATCTTGATCACCTGCAATTTTAGACGTTTCAAAAGGATAATTAACAGGCATTTTTTGATTGAACCCAAACTGTTTTAAACCACTGTTAAATTTGTCTAAACCTAGCTTCAAAGCAGTCTGCGCAAAATAAATATTATCAGATGTAACATAAGCATCACGTAAATTAACATTCGGCTTGCTTCCCACTCGTGTTACGTAGAAATTCCCCCAGCTTTTATCTTTTTGCCATTTCTTCCCGCTGATTGATATACTTTCGTTTGGATTTACCACGCCTTCATCAACCGCTAAAGCTCCCGTGACTAACTTAAATGTAGATCCCGGAGAATACGTTTTGGTAAAGCGATTCATTAACGGCTTATCGGGATTCGTTGAAAGGGATTGGTACGTATTAGCATCGATTCCAAAAGAAAAAGAATTCGGATCAAAAGCTGGCGTGCTTACAAGACCTAATATTTCTCCCGTTTTAGGTTGAAGAGCAGTAGCTACTCCTTTTTCATCTTTTAACTGTTCATAAAGGGATTTTTGAACATTCATGTCTATCGTAACTTGAATGCTTTCCCCGTCTTTTGGATTCACTTTTGCAATTTCATTCTTTTTATTGCCATCTTTATCTACTGTATAAATCGTGACGCCGTCTCGAGCACGAAGCTTATCTTCATATAAAGACTCTAAGCCAATCATTCCAGCTTTAGACTGAGCATTATAGCCTTCATCTTTATGCTCTTTTAAATATTCCGCTGTGACAGGCGCAACGTATCCAACTAAATGGGCACACGCTTCTTCACAAGGATATACGCGCGCATTTACCTTTTTTTGTTGAATGCCTTCTACTTTTTTCAAAGAATTCTCTAAATTAGAGGCGTCTTTTTGACTAACTGTTTTAATAGGAACAAATTGATTCTTTTTCACCCAAGAAGCGCTCAGTGCTTGATTAATACTTTTTTCTGAAAGAGCAAGAGTCTTGCTTAATTGTTGTATAGCTTGCTCGCCGCCTTTAGAAAACTGCTGGGGAACAACTCCAACTTGAATCGCTTCTCCATTTTGAGCTAAATATTTCCCTGAACGATCCATAATTTCTCCACGCACAGCTGACTGAGCAGCTACTCTCACTTGCTCTCCTTGCTTAAGTCCTTTAAAAATCATATTAGGCTTCCAATTAATATACCAATTCTCTGTATCCCCTTGTTTTTCTTGAACCACAGCAGCATTTTCTTTAAATGAGATTTCACCGGCTACAGAGTTCATGTTTACTTCAAAAGGTAAAACAGCTTTATGGTCTTTTATTTCTAAGTCTTCTATTTTACTTGCCTTCACTTTAAGCTTGCCCGCTTCAATTGCATCATAGATATTTTTATATCGATTTATAAAATCTTTTTCTGAAATCGTCTTTTTAGCATCTTTAGACAAGTATCCATACATGCCTTTAAAATCTTCTTTATTCCACATGGCTACATATTTATCAAATCGATCCTGTGCTTTCTGTTGATCATTTGAGCAACCGGCAGTTATTAATAAGAGAATTGCCATAGTAAAAAATAGCCACCCAATTCGTCTCATGATGATTTTCCCCCTTTTTTCAATACCATTTCTCTATCATATAAAATTTTACATAAACTTTCCATCGGAAAGTTATGATCAGGAATTAATTGGTATTACAACCCACTAAATTTACATATCGACAAAAAAATCAATAGGTGAACAAGAAAAAAATTGAACATTTTGTGAATATTTTGTGTCTTTTTTGGAAAGTATTTGATATAATAATTGTAAGAAGAAAAAGAATAGGAGGCGACTAAAATGAGAAGATTCTTACAGTTTTACTTTATGTTTAGTTCTCTGTTCTGTTTTGGAAGCGTTTTCGTCCTACTTATGTCTCAAGAATATTATTTTGCACCGTTATTCCTCACACTGGGCTGTTTAAATATTTTTCTATTTAAAGTATATATTCAAGAAAGTCGAAAAGATAAACAAGCTGCACCTGAAAAACCTAAACCAACAATTTAACGAACTCGTCTCTCGGCTGAGATGAATGTAAAAGAAGAACCGGTGAATTTTTCACCGGTTCTTCTTTTACGATGTTGAAGCTTTTGGAAACCTATCGTTTGCAATAATCTCACCGATGCTTTTACTCTTTCCTTCACCGTCATCAATATTTAAAAGCGGGAACAATAACTCTCCTACGTGATAAGCTTCCTCTAAATGCGGATAGCCTGATAAAATAAAAGATTCAATTCCTAAAGCTTCATATTCTTTTATTCGTTTCGCTACATTTTCAGCACTGCCTACTAGTGCAGTTCCTGCACCTCCCCGGACGAGCCCTACACCTGCCCATAAGTTAGGGCTAATCGTAAGTTCTTCTCGGGTTCCTCTATGAAGGCTCGCCATTCGCTGCTGCCCGACTGAGTCATACCTAGCAAAAGTACGCTGTGCTGCTTGAATCGTGTCTTCGTCCAAATGCTGAATTAATCGATCGGCTGCTTGCCAAGCTTCTTCTTCGGTTTCCCGTACAATAATATGCAAACGAATCCCAAACTTAACGGTTCTGCCTTCTGCTTCTGCTTGCTTTCTCACAGCCGCTATTTTTTCTCTTACTTGTTCAGGAGGTTCGCCCCATGTTAAATACACGTCAGAATGTTTTGCTGCAACTTTTTGTCCGGCGGGTGAAGATCCGCCAAAATAAATAGGTGGAGAAGGTTTTTGAACAGGTGGATACAACAGCTCACTATTCTCTACATGAATATGTTTTCCTTCATAATTAACCGTATCTCCAGCCAATAACCCTTTCCACACATCTAAAAATTCATCCGCAGCTTCATAACGTTCATCATGTGATAAGAAAAGGCCATCTCCCGCTAATTCTGCCGGATCTCCTCCTGCTACTACATTAACTAGTAAACGACCGTTTGAAATTCGATCAAGAGTCGAGGTCATGCGCGCTGCCACGGAAGGGGCCATAATGCCGGGACGTACAGCTACTAAAAATTTCAAACGCTCTGTTTCAGGTATAAGTGAAGCAGCCAATAGCCAAGGGTCTTCGCATGATTTCCCCGTTGGAATCAAAACTCCTTCAAACCCTAAACGGTCAGCTGCTTGAGCAACTTGCCGAAAATATGAATAGTCTGCTGAACGACCTCCTCGATTTGTCCCTAAATATCTTCCATCTCCATGGGAAGGAATAAACCATAGTATTTTCATGATTCAACACTCCTTTTCGTTTGTTCTAGATGATATCCCAGCTCTTTTAATGAACGTTTAATTCTCGCTTCTGCTTCTTCCGCAATAAACTCAATTTCATTTTCTTTCGTATAAGCCGCCTCAGAATCAACAATATAAACTCCATGAATAAGAGCAGTAGCCCCTAAAACGGATAAAGTCGGCTTAAATACATAATCAAGAGCCAGTAGGTGAGCAATGGTTCCCCCTGTAGCTATCGGCAGCACGGTTTTATTGTGAAAACCTTTTTCAGGTATTAAATCTAAAAATGTTTTTAAAATTCCTGTGTAGCTAGCTTTATAGATTGGGCTGACAATAATAACGGCATCAGCATCTGCGACTTTCTTTTGAGCTTCTTGAATCGCAGGGCTAGAAAAGTTAGCATATACTAAGTCTTCAGCGGGCAAGTCACGGACATGCACGGTTTTCACTTCATATTTTTCATCTTGTAGATATGCTGCAATATACTCGCTTAAAGCAGCTGACCTTGATTGCTTTGAAGGGCTTCCTGTAATAATTGTAACCTGGCTCATTATCATCTCTCCTTTTCGTTTATAAAACTGATAGATTTACAAGGATTAATACGTGTATAAATCCTTCTTTTATTTTTCACCTGCGTAGCTGTCTCTCCATTTAAGAAGACGCTTTTCTAATACTCGAACAAATGAATCGGTTAATTTGCCTACAACAGCAAAAATGATAATTCCGACAAAAACTACATCCGTTTGAGAAAACTGTCTAGCATCCATAATCATGTATCCTACACCTTCACTTGCTCCCATTAATTCAGCAACTACCAGTCCGAGCCATGCAATACCTAAAGATAACCGGACACCAAGTAAAATATTAGGAAGAGCAGCTGGTAAAATAAGTTTTGTGATTTGTTTCCATTTACTAAATTGAAGAACACGAGCAACATCAAATAATTTCGAATCAACGCCGCGAATGCCTAGATACGTATTAACATAGATTGGGAAAAATGCACCGTTTGCGATTAGCAATATCTTTGAAATTTCACCAAAGCCAAACCATAAGATAAATAAAGGCGCCAATGCAAGGTGTGGAACAGTTCTAAGCATTTGAATAGATGGATCCATATAGTGCTCCGTTTTCTTTGAGAAACCGACAATTACACCAAATAGTAACCCTAGTCCAGCTCCAACGGCAAAACCTATGGCGGCACGCAAAATACTGATTTGAAGATTAGCTCCAAGTTCCCCCGATACGATGAGTTGTTTAAAAGAAAGTACAATATCAACAGGTGTAGGAAGAACAGTTTTAGATACATAGCCCGCGGAACCAATGATTTGCCACACCACGATAAGCAGAAGTGGCACGACAAGAGACCGAAGGAAAATTCCCTGCTTATTTTTCACTTCTTCCTTTCTTTTTTTCACTTTCTGCAAGTGAGCTGCTGAAGACTGGACGTGTCCTGAAACCACAGATGTTTTACTCATTTTCATCACCTCATTTTTCTTTTAATGCTTTTTCAATAAATGAATTATCAACAACATCTCCAGTATCAATTTTCTTTTTAATAACGCCTAAAGATTGTTGAAAATCAGCTGTTCGCTGTTGTTCTGCAATAATTTCTTTAGAAGTTGGGCGATTATAGGCAGGATTATTTTTTAACACTTGTCTTACTACGTCTTTATCTAGATTTTTTTGCTTTGCTAAAATATCCACAGATTCTTCAAAATGTTCGTTTTGCCATTCAAGCGCTTTTTGATAAACTTGTAAAAACTTAACGACTAACTCTGGATGATCTTTTGCAAAGCCTTCTCTTACAATAGTAAAACCTGGTGAAACAACCTTTAATGAATCGCCGTCTGCTAAAATACGAGCTTCATTTTTTAAGTTTTGCAGTGAGATAAACGGTTCCCAGATTGACCATGCATCCACTGACCCATTTTCAAATGCTGGCTGAGCTTCGTCTGGCTGAAGCTGAATAATCTTTACATCACTTGGCTTCAACCCATTTTGGTCAAGAGCTCTGTACAATAAATTAAAACCGCTGCTTCCTTTCGCAACCGCGATCTTTTTACCTTTTAAATCTTTTACGCTTTTAATCTTGCTGTTTTTCCCTACTAAAATAGCGTTTCCTTTCAACCCGTCGCTGGAATTAGCAATTTCTAAAAACGGAATGTCTGCCCCTTGACCAGAAATAACCGGTGAATTTCCAACTTGGCCGAAATCCAAGTGTCCAGATGCTATACCCTCAAATTGCGGAGGACCGCTTTGAAACTCTGTCCATTTGACATTTACACCTATTTTTTTAAATTCTTTTTCAAACCATTTTTGGTTTTGTGCCAGCATTAAAGGACCTAAGCTTTGTTGGATACCAATATTAATCGTAACGTTTTTTGAATCTTCTCCGCTCGCTTTTTCTTTCGTCCCGCACCCAGCCAATGCGAGAACAAGTACAATAGCTGCAGTTAAAAGTAGCTTTTTCATCTGCTCTGTCTCCTTCTCTGTCTTATTGAATCTTTAATGTTCTCCTGCTTCTTCAAATTCTTTCAGTACTTGCTGCCTCAGCTGCTGAAAAGGTGGTTCTGTCTTTTTTCGCGGATGACTAATTTCTACTGGAACGACCCGGCTAATTTCTCCTGGTCTGGCACTCATAATCACAATTTTAGTACCCAAGTAAATGGATTCGTCTAAATCATGGGTAACAAAAATCATGGTTGTTTTTTCTTTTTTCCATATGTCTAGCAGCACATCTTGCAAATGCGTGCGAGTGAAAGCATCTAATGCACCGAAGGGTTCATCTAACAATAAAACTTCTGGATTTCTTAAAAGAGCACGCGCAATAGCGACTCGTTGAGACATCCCTCCAGATAATTCTCGAGGATAAGCTTTTTCAAATCCTTTCAGCCTGACAATATCAATTAACTCATCTACGCGGCGCCGAACGTTCGAATCTTTCAGCGATAAGTCAGCCGCTATATTTTGCTCCACATTAAGCCATGGGAACAAGCGGTGTTCTTGAAAGATCATTCCTTGTTTAATGCTAGGTCCGCCTATATGCTTCCCGTTTATTTCAATACGCCCTTCATAATCCATATCAAGTCCTGCAATCATTTTAAGCAGCGTACTTTTTCCACATCCGCTCGGACCAATAACGGTTATAAATTCACCTTTATTAATCGTAAGATTTACATTTCGCAATGCTTGAGTTACTTGTTCTCCTTTTTGAAATGTTCTGTTAACAGATTGAATGACAACACTCACAGCAGTTCCTCCTCCTTGAATTTTCAAATCAAAAGCTCGTTCATCTAAAAACACAAAAGCTCCTACCTGAAAAAGGTAGGAGCTTTCGGTTGACCGATCAGCCCGTTGCTATATTTAACTGATTTGTTATTGGATTATTTTGAATTTTATCATATTAATCCGATTTGTCAACTGTGTTTTATATATTTTATCACTTTGATTCTTGAGGATTTGGTTTTTTCCATTTAAATACCGAGTTTAAAAATCCGTATATATGCTTAGACTCCTTCGTTAACAAAGGGCCAATAATAGCTAAAATCAGTACATAAAGCGCGGCGAATGGCTGAAGAATTGCAGATAATCCTCCTTCAATTCCAATGTTAGCCATAATGATCGAAAACTCGCCTCGTGACATAATCGTTAACCCAATGTTGGTAGAGGCCTTGTGTGACAGCCCGCTTTTTCTTCCTGAAATCATACCGGCTGTAAAGTTACCAATTATCGTAAGCGCAACTGCGCCAAGCGCAAGCCAGCCTGCATCCCACAGTGTGAGAGGATCAATACTTAACCCGAAGCTGAAGAAAAAGATAGCTCCAAAGAAATCACGAAACGGTACGACAAGATGTTCAATACGATCACGATGTTCCGTTTCAGAAAAGACAAGTCCAAGCAATAACGCACCAATTGCTTCTGCCACGTGAATTGTTTCTGAGAAGCCTGCCACAAAAAACAATACCGCAAAAACGACGATTATAAAGATTTCGTTTGATGAAATATTTAAAAGTTTATTTAGTAGCGGCGTGGCTTTTCGAGCAATGATAAAGAACAGCATCATATAGCCAAACGCAATTAAAATAGATGTTAAAGATCCAGCAAGCGATCCGTGGTCTCCAAGCACCAACCCTGAAACGACAGAAAGATAAACGGCTAAGAAAATATCTTCAAACATGATGATCCCTAATATCAGTTCCGTTTCTGGATTCGCTGTTCGTTTTAAATCAACCAATACTTTTGCGACAATTGCGCTGGACGAAATCGTAATAATTCCAGCGATAATCAGCACTTCAAGAAGAGGATTTCCTGTCAGGTATCCATACAATAATCCTAAAGTAAAGTTAATTAAAATATAAATAGATCCTCCCACCGCGATGGACCTACCTGATTTAATTAGCTTTCCAACTGAAAATTCTAATCCTAAATAAAACAGTAAAAAGAGAACTCCAATTCTCCCCATAAATTCAATAATCTCTTGGCTTTCAATAAACTTTAAACTGAATGAGCCAAACTCAGGAGCATGGGGACCAACCGCCATGCCCAAAAGAATGAGGAATGGAATAATCGTAAATTTAAATTTATGTGCTAGTATAGCCGCTAAAGCAACTAGTAACAAAGCTGTCCCAACTTCAAATACTAAATGATCCAATTATGAACTACCTCCTTGTGAAAGCAATTCTTTAATGAGCGTTTTTAAATTTCCTCTTTCACCAGAGATGACAAGCGTATCTCCTTCTTCAATTAACGTATCTGGTCCTGGTGTGGATAATTTTTTTTGCGTGTTTTTAATGACGGCGATGATAGTGACATCATAGTTGCTGCGAACGTCAATTTCACCAATTGTTTTACTGTGAGCTTTCGCTTGTTTTTCAACTTTGTACCATTCAATAACTAAGTCATTGAATGCCACTTCAATGGTTTCCATTGCTTTTGGCTTGTAAATCATGCCGCCTAAAATTGCCGCTAGCTGTCTTGATTCCGTATCTGTTAACGTAATGTCAAAAATGCTTTCTTCTAAATCTTTTTGATCGAAGTGGTAGATTTCACGTCGTCCATCATCATGAATGATAACGACTACGCGGTTTCCTCCGCTTGTCTCAATTTCAAATTTACGGCCGATTCCTGGTAACTCCGTTTCTTTAATCATCATCGAATGATCACTCCTATAAAGTTTTTAAAAAGAATTTTTTAATTTTGTCGCGTTATCTGCATAGAAAATCCGCATAGCAAATAAGCCTAAGGATAGTTGGTAATTTTAGGTTTGAAGAAAAGGCTGTTGAAATTTCAACCTTTTTTATTTAATTGAGGTAACTTGATTGAAAGATTTTTGGATAAAAAAGTGTTTTCTTGAGGATAAAATACGCAATTTGATGCGTTGGAATGATGAGTTTGGCACTCGTCCATACTAAAGCAAAAGTTACTATCGCGCTTTGTATGAGGGATCCTATTTGTTTAACGCTGTGCTTAGCTCCTGGAGACATGTGCACAATATCGGTGTAATGCTGAACCGAACTTTTTGTGACCTTCACTTTTTCAAAGTCGTTATCAATAAATTTATCTGGCAAACTCGCAAAAGGCAAACAGAATATCATGCATAACAATAAGCTCATCCATACATTTTTCATCATCTCACCTCTCTTTCTTCTGAACTAGTATCTCCTTACTTAAAAGTATACGTACTCTGAAATTCAATTTCAAGCAATAAGTTTTTTTTATAAAGATTTACCTTTTTTATAATATTTTCTTAACGCCATTCTTTTTAGATATGTATGCGACACTTAAAAAAATATACAAAAAGCTGGCTTTCTAAGAAGAAAGCCAGCTCATGTTATAGTTCAAGTTCTCCCATTCGAAGGAGTTCTACGACTGCTTGAGAACGCCCCTTGACTCCAAGCTTTTGCATCGCATTAGAAATATGATTTCGAACTGTTTTTTCGCTAATGAATAGTTCACTCGCGATTTCTTTTGTTGTTTTGTCCTGTACTAAAAGCTCGAATACTTCTCGTTCACGCTTTGTAAGTAGCGGTTTAGGTTGAAACTCTTTTTCTTTCAATGTAACCCTCCTTGCCTGATCCTGAGTTGAACTATCGGATGGGTGTAAATTTAGTCAACATATCTTATGTGCGGTATGCCTACGCGGTTACTAGTTTTAGAAAAAATATGCAAAAAACTCTTTTTTACCTTTAAAAAAGAAAAAAGCCTGAAGAAAGAGCCTTCAAGCCATTTTCATATATTTGATAAACACCCTTTCATCTCTTCATCCCAAGGCACGCTTTTTCCTGTTTCTTTAGAAATTTGCACCATTGTTCCTCTCCCGGTGAGCACAACCTCTTTTTGCTTATTTTGAATCATATAGTGTAAATCAACCGACGAACGTCCAATTCTATGAGCTTTTACAAAAACAGATAGCACGTTGCCAAAATACACTTGTTTGACATAATCGCACTGCAAATCAGCCACCACCGGTATCGTTCCCTCATGCTCACTCGTCCACTTTTGCATAAAGCCAATATGGTGAAAGAATTCCGTACGTATTTGTTCAAAATAAACAAAAGGAACCGTATTATTTAAATGCCCAAACATATCTGTTTCTGAAAATCTTACCTTGATCTCCTGCTTAAACGAAAATGACTCTTTCCAATGATCCATGTCTTCAATATACGAAATATTATTCATCTGTATTCCCTCCGTTCGTCATAGACAAAATAAAACCTCTCCGCGTGGAGAGGTTTTGAGTGATTATACTTGATCGCTACCAAAGAAACTTCTGAATGCTTGAATTGTTGTATCGCGGTTCAAAGCTGCGATTGAAGTAGTCAATGGAATTCCTTTTGGACATGATTGAACGCAGTTTTGAGAGTTCCCGCAGTTCGCTAGTCCTCCATCACCCATAATCGTCTCTAAACGTTCTCCTTTATTTAACGCACCGGTTGGATGGGCATTAAACAAGCGAACTTGAGAAAGCGGTGCTGGACCGATGAAGTTTGACTTGTCGTTTACGTTTGGACAAGCTTCTAAGCAAACGCCACATGTCATACATTTGGATAACTCGTACGCCCACTGACGTTTCTTTTCAGGCATACGCGGTCCTGGCCCTAAATCGTATGTGCCATCGATTGGAACCCAGGCTTTTACTTTTTTTAGTGAATCAAACATACGGCTGCGGTCTACTTGCAAGTCACGAACCACCGGAAATGTTTTCATTGGCTGTAAGCGAATTGGCTGTTCTAGTTTATCAACAAGAGCCGTACATGACTGACGAGGTTTACCGTTGATGACCATTGAACAGGCTCCGCATACTTCCTCTAAACAGTTCATTTCCCAGTTTATCGGAGCAACCTCTTTACCTGAAGCATCAACAGGGTTACGTCTGATTTCCATCAGTGCTGAAATAACGTTCATATTCGGACGATACGGAATTTCAAACTCCTGATTGTAAGGAGCAGATTCAGCTGAATCTTGACGTGTAATAATGAAGCGCACTGTCTTTTGGACTGTTTGTTGTTCACTCATTGATTAACGAACCCCCTCTTGTTGTTTTTTTGGTTTTTCATCTTTTTTCTTTGTGTAGTCGCGCTTACGCGGTTTGATTAACGATACGTCTACCTCTTCATAATGGAAAGAAGGAGCCGTTTTCTTATCCACAAAAGATGCCATTGTTGTTTTTAAGAATTCTTCATCGTTACGATCTGGGAAATCTGGCTTATAATGAGCACCGCGACTTTCGTTACGGTTGTAAGCTCCTAGCGTTACAACCCGTGAAAGCTGAAGCATGTTTTGCAGCTGACGAGTAAATGTTGCCGCTTGATTACTCCATTTAGCCGTATCATTAATGTTAATACGATCATAGCGTTCAATTAATTCTTGAATTTTTTCATCTGTTTTTAACAGTTTGTCATTGTATCGTACGACTGTCACGTTGTCAGTCATCCATTCCCCTAGCTCTTTATGAAGAACGTATGCATTTTCTGTGCCTTGAAGATTCATGATATTGTTCCATTTCTCTTCTTCTTCTTTCACATGACGATCATATACGCTTGAAGAAATAGCATCTGCGCTCTTTTCTAAACCATTGATGTATTCAACGGCTTTAGGACCAGCAACCATCCCACCATAAATAGCTGATAATAAGGAGTTTGCTCCTAAACGGTTCGCTCCGTGCTGTGAATAATCACACTCACCAGCTGCGAATAAGCCAGGAATATTTGTCATTTGATCGTAATCCACCCATAAACCGCCCATTGAATAGTGTACGGCTGGGAAAATTTTCATTGGTACTTTGCGCGGATCATCGCCCATGAATTTTTCATAGATTTCGATGATACCTCCAAGTTTAATGTCTAGCTCTTTTGGATCTTTATGTGAAAGGTCCAGATAAACCATGTTCTCTCCGTTAATTCCTAACTTCTGCGCTACGCAGACGTCAAAAATTTCACGAGTGGCAATATCACGAGGTACTAAGTTACCGTATGCAGGATATTTTTCCTCTAAGAAATACCAAGGTTTACCGTCTTTATATGTCCAAACGCGTCCGCCTTCTCCACGAGCAGATTCACTCATAAGACGAAGCTTATCATCTCCTGGGATAGCAGTTGGATGAATTTGAATAAACTCTCCGTTTGAATAGTATGCACCTTGCTGATACACGATAGATGCCGCTGAACCGGTATTAATAACTGAGTTCGTCGATTTTCCAAAAACAATTCCAGGTCCACCTGTAGCCATAATAACCGCGTCAGCTGGGAACGTTTTAATTTCCATTGATTTTAAATTCTGTGCAGAAATTCCGCGACAGCTGCGCTCATCATCAAGAACAGCACCTAAGAATTCCCATCCTTCGTACTTTGTCACAAGTCCGGCAACTTCATAGCGACGAACCTGCTCATCTAATGCGTACAATAATTGTTGACCCGTTGTTGCCCCAGCAAAAGCCGTACGGTGATGCTGCGTCCCGCCAAATCGTCTGAAGTCTAACAAACCCTCAGGAGTACGGTTAAACATAACACCCATGCGGTCAAGTAAGTGAATAATGCCAGGAGCTGCTTCACACATTGCTTTTACAGGTGGCTGGTTGGCTAAAAAGTCTCCGCCGTACACTGTGTCATCAAAGTGTTCCCATGGTGAATCCCCTTCACCTTTCGTGTTTACGGCTCCGTTGATTCCACCTTGCGCGCAAACTGAGTGAGATCTTTTTACCGGAACTAGTGAAAATAAATCTACTTGCTTGCCAGACTCAGCAATTTTTATTGTTGCCATCAAGCCAGCTAAACCGCCACCGACTACGATGATTTTTCCGTTACTCATCGGAACCCCACTCCTTCAAAACCTTAATTTTATGCAAATGCGAATAATGTACGAACACCTACAAATGTAAGTGCTAAGAAGATTGCTAATGTCACATAAGTTGAAATTCTTTGAGAACGTGGTGTTACAGTTAACCCCCAGCTAACTCCAAATGACCATAGACCGTTTGCAAAGTGGAAGATCGTAGATACAACACCAACTATGTAGAATGCAAGCATTGCCGGGTTGCTTAAAATTCGTTCCATCATTTGAAAATCTACTTCTTTTCCAAGCGCAGCTTGTATTCTGGTTTCCCATACGTGCCATGTGATGAAGATAAGTGTGATTACACCTGAAACACGCTGAAGGATAAACATCCAGTTACGGAAAAAACCGTAGTTGTTAACGTTTGTTTTAGCAGTGAATGCGATGTAAAGACCGTATATTGCGTGAAAAACGATTGGTAAGAAAATAATGAAAATTTCTAGAGCATAGCGGAAAGGTAAGCTCTCCATGAAGTGAGCTGCTTGATTAAATGATTCTTCTCCCTTTGTCGCGAAATGATTCACAACTAAATGCTGTGTTAAGAAAATCCCGATTGGTATTACCCCAAGTAATGAATGGATTCTCCGATATTGAAACTCTCTGTTTGCCGCCATCTGCGTAGACCCCCCTTAGTTAAATGAACATAGTTTGTGAAGAACTTTCTTACTCCCACTAGACAAATAGATTAATCGTGAATACAGGAAATGAAAACCTTTGCATTTCCTAATAAAGTATGTGACAGGTTAATTTTACTCCCATCGATTAAGAGCGTCAAGGCAAGATGTTTAAATCTTCTATAAAATATAAATTTATAAAATTTTATATTTGTTAACGCTTACTGTATTGATGTTACAGATTTTTTCTTTCTATTATAATATTGCTTGCCACAAATAAGTAAGCGTTTACTTTATGCTTTTATTGTAAACAAGTTCACAAAACATTTACACAGGTAAAAGTACCCTTTTAAAAGGTATATTATGGATTTTTCATCTTTACATCTAACTCTTTTTACCATAATAAAGATCCTCTTACATTTTATTAAAAAAATGCGTGAGAGGTTTTTTAGATTTGTATATAATAGTAGTAAAGAAAGAGGGGAAAGCATGAGCAATTTACAAACAGAATCACAGCAAGAACTTGAAGAGACGATGGAAACATCAGAACCTAACGTCACAGCTGAAACAGAGAGAACTCTTGATCACGTTTCATATTTCGGATACAGCCTTTTGCGTGACGTGTTAATTCCAGAGCTTCTTGGAGACGAAACAAATACCATTTCATACTGGGCAGGAAAACACCTTGCGCGGAAATACCCATTAAATACAATGGATGAAATCGTCGCTTTTTTTAAAGCAGCTTCCTGGGGAACACTGACGCTTGCAAAAAAAGATAAATATTCACTCGAGCTTGAGTTATCAGGTGATGTGGTCAGCAAAAGATTTCAGCAGGAAACTTGTTCGTTTCATCTTGAGTCAGGATTTGTGGCTGAACAGATTCAGCGTCAAAACAACTGCCTAACAGAAGCCTACTTAACACATAAAGAAAAGAACGGAAAAGTGCTGATTTCCGTGCAGTGGGACCGAAAAGATATCTTACCTACCGAAACACGCGCGGAGCGCTATAAAAAGTAGGAAATACGTATATATAAAAGACGTGGAGATACCACGTCTTTTTTCTCTTCTTTATACGTGCACTGCTTGCTGCTCTTCTAATTCAAATGCTACGTGAAGCGTCTCAACAGCTTTTACCATATCAGCGTGCGGTACAACTGTAGATACTTTAATTTCAGACGTGCTGACCATCTTCACTTCAATTTTCTCCCCTGCCAGCACTTCAAACATTTCGGCTGCAACGCCTGGATTAGAAATCATGCCAGAGCCGACAATTGATACTTTAGCCAGACCGCTTTCATGTTCAATACGCGTATATCCTAAAGTAGATTTATACTCTTTTAAGACGGCAAGAGCGGCATCTACGTCTACGGTTTTAATAGAAAATGAGATAGAGAGACGATTATTAGCCGTTACGTTTTGAATAATAATGTCCACATTTAACTGTTCTTTTGCTAATGCTGTAAAAATAGTAGAAAGAGTTTGCAACTCATTGTTTAACCCTTCAATTGTCACTCGTGAAATATTATCTTCAAACGCAATTCCTCTTACGACTAAGTTTTGTTCCATTGAAACTTCCTCCTCAACAATCGTTCCATTCTCGTTTTCTAAGCTTGAACGCACTTCTAGCGGTATCTGATAATTTTTTGCAAACTCAACAGCGCGCGGATGCAGCACCCCTGCTCCCAAATTAGCTAATTCTAACATTTCGTCATATGAAATAGAGTGAAGCTTACGAGCATCTTCTACATAGCGCGGATCTGTCGTAAACACTCCTGTTACGTCTGTATAAATATCACATTTTGCAGCTTTTAATGCTGCGGCAAGAGCTACTGCCGTAGTGTCAGAGCCGCCTCGACCTAATGTTGTAATGCTTCCATCTTCTGAACAGCCTTGGAATCCAGCTACTACTACGATTCGGCCTCTATCTAATTGGCTTTGAATACGTGTCGTGTCAATGTGCTGGATTCGTGCATTGCTGTGAACTGCTTCCGTCTGGATACCAGCTTGCCAACCTGTTAGCGAAGTTGCTTCATACCCTTTATATTGAAGGGCCATTGTTAACAGGGAAATCGTTACTTGTTCTCCAGTTGTAAGAAGCATATCCATTTCGCGTTTGCTTGGACTGTCCGTAATATCACTTGCTAATTTCACCAGTGCATCTGTCGTTTTGCCCATTGCCGATACAACAACAACTACTTGGTTACCGCGCTCTGCTTCTTGAATAACACGGTTTGCTACATGTTGGATACGTTCAACAGAACCAACAGATGTTCCACCAAATTTTTGAACGATTAATGCCATAATTTTGTTCATTCCTTTTCAATAAATTTGCATATGCAGGATGATGAGAAGCTAAATTTTTTTACTCAGACAATAAAAAAAGCAATGAGATGAGCTCTCATTGCTTAACGAACGAAAATTATAAAACATAACCGTCCACTGCCGTGAGATAGCTCTCCAAGAATCTACATCTTGACAATCCTACGTTTATTCAACGCAGAACCAGCAATCATTACTATGAGGTAATGTTCACTTCGGCAAATTTCCCTTTCCGTCTCATTCATAAGGGCTCATACCCTTCCTGATACGTACTGATTAAATTTGCACCTCTATCTTCACTTCATTTGATGAAGTGTCGTATGAAATTAGTTAATAGCTTATCAAATATTTTCTATTATTTCAAGACTATTTTTGTAATGTTTCATAAATTTTTTCAGCAATGTTTTGAGGAACACCTGAATTTCGAATATCATCAACCGTTGCTTCTTTCAATTTTTTCACCGAACCAAAATACTTTAACAAAGCTTTTTTACGCTTTTCTCCCACTCCCGGAATGTCGTCCAGAACAGACTGAAAAGCGGACTTAGAGCGCACTTGACGGTGGAAAGTAATCGCAAAGCGGTGAACTTCATCTTGAATTCGCTGAAGCAAATAAAATTCTTGACTATTGCGTTCAAGCGGTATGATTTGAGGAGGCTCACCAATCATCAGGTTGGAGGTTCTGTGCTTATCATCTTTGACAAGACCTGCTGTAGGCACTAAAAGTCCCAATTCATTTTCGAGAACGTCCTGTACTGCAGCTAAATGCCCTTTGCCCCCATCTACAACAATTAAATCTGGAAGCGGAAGACCTTCTTTTAACGCTCTGGAATACCGTCTGCGAACGACTTCTCTCATGGAACTGTAATCATCTGGTCCCTTTACGGTCTTAATTTTATATTTGCGATATTCTTTCTTTTCCGGTTTCCCATCAACAAAAACAATCATCGCAGAAACGGGATCTGTCCCTTGAATATTTGAGTTATCAAATGCTTCAATCCGGTAAGGCGCTGCAATTCCAAGCTCTTCTCCTAACCGTTCAACTGCGCCAACCGTGCGCTCTTCATCTCGTTCAATTAAATAGAATTTTTCACCGAGCGCAATTTTTGCATTTTTACACGCAAGTTCTACTAATTCTTTCTTTTTGCCTCGCTTTGGATGCTGAACCTCTACTTCTACTAATTTCTCAGCTAACTCTGCATCAATCGTTGCTGGAACCAGCACTTCTTTTGGCTTAATATTTTTGGCATAAAACTGACCGATAAAAGTTAAGAAATCTTCTTCTGGCTCTTTATAAAAAGGAAACATAGAAACTTCTCGCTCAATTAATTTCCCTTGGCGAATAAAGAAAACTTGAACACACATCCAGCCTTTATCATAAGAATAGCCAAACACATCTCGATTAACAAAATCATTAAACGTTACTTTTTGCTTTTCCATTGTCGCTTCAATATGAGCAATTTGATCTCGATATTCTTTAGCCCTTTCAAAGTCAAGTTCTTCTGAAGCTTTTAACATTTTTTCAGTTAACTCTGTTTTGACATGCTCATATCCACCATTTAAAAACCGAGTGATATTTTCAATAATTTGTTTGTTTTGCTCTTCTTTTACTTCTTTTACGCAAGGAGCTAGACATTGCCCGATATGGTAATACAAACAAGGTCTGTCTGGCATGGTAGAGCACTTTCTTAGTGGATAAATGCGATCAAGAAGCCGCTTGGTTTCATTTGCAGCTTGAACGTTAGGATAAGGACCGAAGTATTTCCCTTTATCTTTTTTTATTTTTCTTGTAATAACAAGCCGGGGCTGTTTTTCAGCTGTAATCTTAATAAAGGGATAGCCCTTATCATCTTTAAGCATGATATTGTATTTTGGATCATGCTTTTTAATTAAATTCATTTCTAAAATAAGCGCTTCTAAATTAGAAGATGTGACGATATATTCAAAATCGACAATGTCGTTTACAAGTCGAAGCGTCTTTCCGTCATGAGATCCGGTAAAGTAGGAGCGCACTCGATTTTTTAATACTTTTGCTTTTCCTACGTAAATGACCGTTCCATATTTATCTTTCATCAAGTAGCAGCCGGGCTGATCCGGTAAAATAGCCAGCTTTTCTTTTAAATAATCATTCATACTTTTCTCCTTCCTCTTCTCTTACTCTGTCCATCTATACATTCGCTTATGAAGCGTAGCCTACATTCTTTTCTGCTTTACAATACATGCACATAAGCCAGATTTGTGACGGTGTTCCTTACATCTAGTATAAAACAAACGAACGCATATTCGCTAAATAAAAGTATTCCCAAAAGAGAAAAAGTGGAGAAAAAGAAAAAACCTAGCCTGAGCTAGGTTTTGACTTACGCGTGTTTATTAATTAATTCTGTTAATGCTTCTTTTGGTTGGAAACCAACTACTTGATCAACTTTCTCTCCATCTTTAAATAATACTAAAGTTGGGATACTCATAACACCAAATTTTCCAGCTGTTTCTTGGTTTTCATCAACGTCTACTTTCACGATTTTAACTTTATCGTTAAGTTCACCATCAATTTCTTCAAGAACTGGAGCAATCATTTTACAAGGGCCACACCATGGTGCCCAAAAGTCAACAAGCACTAGGCCTGATTTAATTTCATCTGTAAAGTTTTTATCTGTAGCATGTGCAATAGCCATTTTAATTCCTCCTAAATATATGCAATATCCAAATTCTACTCACAGTATATCACCTTCAAATAAGGTTTGCTAACTTTTTGCTTACATTTATACTGTTTATTCTTCGCTCTAGTTTGTACAATTTACATAAAAACATACGTAGAAAATTTCGTTTTCCGTGAGGTTGAGACATAACGAAATGAATTCCATCTAAAGGTGAACAAATAGTATACAAAGGCTGAACCGCTTGTGCCACCGCAGTTGATTTCTGTGCAAGACTTCGCTTTCTGCAGGAGTCTTGCACAGAAATCAACTGCTGCTAGAAAGACCCACACACATAAAGTTTACCCCAACAAAAAAACGAACCACTAATCAAACATCTTGATCAATAGTTCGTTCTTCACTTCGTCTAAAATACTTTTGTCCCAGCCTCTTACGCAGACTGTACTTTCAGCTTTTTAAATTCTTCCGTTAGCAGAGGCACCACTTCAAATAAATCTCCAACGATTCCGTAATCAGCTACTTTAAAAATATTAGCCTCAGGATCTTTGTTAATAGCAACAATAATTTTTGAATTTGACATGCCGGCCAAATGCTGAATGGCTCCTGAGATTCCGCAGGCAATGTATAAATCTGGTGTGACTACTTTGCCCGTCTGACCGATCTGAAGAGAATAGTCGCAGTAATCTGCATCGCATGCTCCGCGAGACGCCCCAACAGCTCCATTTAACACGTCCGCTAGTTCTTGGAGAGGTCCAAAACCTTCCGTGCTTTTTACACCTCGACCACCTGCAATCACGACTTTTGCTTCGGATAAATCAACCCCTTGCGTTGCTTTACGTACAACTTCTTTTACAACTGTACGCAGGTTTTTGATTTCAACATTTAAATCCTCTACATCACCTGTACGTCCGTCGTCTTTTGCAAGCGGTGAAATATTATTTGGACGAATTGTGACAAACGTAAAAGCATCGGTCATGATTTTCTTTTCAAATGCTTTACCAGAATAAATTGGGCGGGTGAAGACTACTTGATCCCCTCCAACTTCTACATCCGTCACATCGGAAATAAGTCCTTTGTCTAAGCGAGCTGCCAGTTTTGGCGCTAGGTCTTTGCCAAGAGCCGTATGGCCAAATACGATAGCTTCAGGCTGTTCACTTTCAATGATGGCTAATAACGCCTGAGCGTAGCCATCCGATGTGTAAGCAGCTAAATCTTCATGCTCCGTCACAACAACTTTATTCGCTCCGTACGCAATAAGCTCTTCACTTAAAGCTTTTACGTTCTTTCCTACTAACGCTGCAACAATTTCTCCACCGTCAGCTACAGTAGATGCTGCGGAAATCGCTTCAAACGATACGTTTCGTAATCCCCCATCACGTGCTTCTCCTAGAACTAACACTTTGCGTCCCATTGCAATCCCCCCATTGTTTTGACTTTTGACTTATTAAATGACTTTTGCTTCCTTATGCAGTAAATTGACCAGTTCTGTCACTTGATCTTTTATATCTCCTTGTAATACGCGTCCTGCGTCTTTTTTCGGAGGCAAATAAATTTCAATAGTCTTTGTTTTTGCTTCTACATCATCTTCATCTAAATCTAAATCATCCAATTCCACTTCAACCAACGGTTTCTTCTTCGCTTTCATAATCCCTGGAAGAGATGGATAGCGAGGTTCGTTAAGTCCCTGCTGAGCTGTTACTAAAAGAGGAAGCGACGTTTCGATAACCTCAGAATCACCTTCCACATCGCGTACAACAGTCACTTTTTCACCTTCGATATCCAATTTTGTAATCGTCGTAATATAAGGGATTTCTAACTGTTCTGCTACGCGCGGTCCCACTTGGCCCGAACCTCCGTCAATCGCTACGTTTCCTGCCAAAATCAAGTCAGCAGATTGTTCTTTTAAGTAATGTGCCAGCAGCCTAGAAGTCGTGTACTGATCGCCATCTTCTATGTCATCTTCCGTATTGATTAAAACCGCTTTATCTGCTCCCATAGCCAAAGCTGTTCGGAGTTCTTTTTCTGATTCTTCCCCTCCTACACTCACGACCGTAATCTCCCCGCCATGCTTTTCCTTTAGCTGAATAGCTTCTTCAACTGCATACTCATCGTAAGGATTAATAATAAATTCAGCCCCATCTTCAACAATTTGACCATTTTTTAATGAAAGTTTCTCCTCTGTATCGAATGTTCTTTTCACTAACACGTAAATATTCATTCAATTCCCCTCCTAAGCTTATTTTCCTAAAAATTTAGGCTGGCGCTTTTCAATAAAAGCGGCTACGCCTTCTTGAGCATCCTGGCTTTTGAATACGCTTCCAAAAAACTGCGCTTCTTTTTTAATGCCGCTGTAGTAAGCATCTGTTTTTACATGCTGAAGCAGCTGCAAGGTAGCTTTAACAGAAATCGGGCTTTTTTTGGCAATTTTTCTAGCAAGTAAAAATGTTTCATTGATAAGCTGACTTTCTTCAAAAGCTGCATTTGCCAATCCTAACTCCACTGCCTCGCTTCCGGATATTGGATCACTGGTCAGCATCATCTCACAAGCCTTATGAACTCCTACATAACGAGGCAATCGCTGAGTTCCTCCAAAACCTGGTATAATTCCTAACTGCAGCTCAGGCAAGCCCAGCTTAGCGTTTTCCGTTACCAAACGGATATGGCAGCTCATAGCAAGCTCCAACCCTCCGCCTAAAGCAGCCCCATGAATAGCTGCAATCACTGGTTTTGGGTAATTTTCAATATACTCAAAGAGCTCTTGACCGTTAACAGCAAGCTTCTCGTATTCTTTTTCCTGCTGAAGCGATGTGAATTCTTTTATATCAGCTCCGGCACAAAAGAATTTCCCTTCACCTTTAATAACGATAACCCTTGTCTCTTTACTATCTTCCAAATGTTTCAAAACACTTGAAAGATCTTTTAATAAATCTTGAGACAAAGCGTTAGCAGGTTGTCTATTTAACGTAATGAAGCTTATTGCATCAACAGTTTCAACCTGGATAATCTCCATTTGTTTACGCCACCCTTTCTTTCTATTTTCATTACCTTGCGCTTTTTCCCCTCGCAGGGGAGCAGCAGGCTCACTTACGATTATGAGCCGCTGCAGCCGTTTAACAGCAGGGAATGGACTTTATCTACCGATTCTATTAGACCATATCGATGATCGTTCATTACCCATGTTGTGACAGTTTCATCAATCGTTCCAAAAATCATCTGTCGCGCAAGACGAATATCTATATTTTCAGAAAACTCACCCGTTTCAATTCCTGTCTGCAAAATAGAATCAATGAGAGTCAGATAATCTTTTAATACATCGTTAATTTTCAATCTTAAATCTTTGTTCGATTGACGCAGTTCGAGCTGTGTCACTGTAGCTAAATGATGATCCTCTGCTAGAAACGAAAAATGTTTGTCAATTAACACATGAAGTTTTTCTGCCGCGGTTTCAATTCCCGCCAGTTCTTCATAAATTTTTTCTACAAATTGTCCCATCTTCTCTTGAAACAAGGAAATTAAGACATCTTCTTTGTTTTTAAAATATAAATATATCGTACCGTCTGCAACTCCAGCCTGCTTAGCAATTTTAGACACCTGAGCATTGTGGTATCCGTTTTCTGCTATTACTACTACAGCTGCATCGATAATCTGTTTATACTTTGGCTTATTTCTTCTCAATCTTATACGCTCCTTTAAAATATGAATGATTATTCATTCATATCTTTATAATAAAGAAACCGCAAGTATCTGTCAATTATGTTTCAGTAAAAAAATCAAAGGCGACGATCGATTACGTCGCCTTTTTATGCTTTTCATTTTCTTCATCAATCAGCGCTCGTCGCAGAATCTTACCGACCGCTGTTTTGGGAAGCTCATTTCGAAATTCATAAAGGCGCGGAACTTTATAAGCAGCTAAATACTTTCTGGAAAACTCATTTAGCTCTTCTTCAGTACATCTTACACCATTTTTTAATACAATGTAAGCCTTCACCGTTTCTCCTCTATATGGGTCAGGAACACCTACTACTACAGCTTCTTGAATTTTTTCATGCTCATATAATACTTCTTCAACTTCTCGAGGATAGATATTATATCCCCCGGCAATAATAATATCTTTCTTTCGGTCTACTACATAAAAATAACCTTTATCATCCATATAGCCAACATCACCTGTTAGCAACCATCCGTCTCGCATAACAGCCTCCGTTTCTTCAGGCTGCTTCCAATATCCTTTCATGACCTGAGGACCTTTAACCGCAATTTCTCCTACTTCGCTTACAGCAGCTTCTTTACCTGTTTCAAACGAGAGAATTTTGGCATCCGTGTCTGGCCAAGGTACTCCAATGCTTCCTGGTATTCTCTCTTCCCAAAGAAAATTAGCATGAGTCACAGGAGAGGTTTCTGTTAATCCATATCCTTCTACCAGTTTACCTCCGGTGATCTTTTCAAACTGCTCCTGCACTTCTACAGGAAGGGGAGACGAACCGCTCATACATGAATCAATGGAAGATAGGTTGTATTTTGCTAAATCAGGATGATTTAATAATGCGATGTAAATTGTCGGAGCACCTGGAAATAAAGTAGGCTGCTGCTTATGAATGGTTTTGAGCGTCGTTTTTGCATCAAATTTAGGCAGAAGAACCATCTCATAATTTTGCAAAACCGATAGAACAAGAACTGTTGTTAAACCATACACATGAAAAAATGGGATAATTCCAAGCACTTTTTCTTCTCCATGCTTGCAGCGGTATAACCAATGTGAACACATCGTTGCATTGGCTACCAAGTTTTTATGAGTAAGCATGACTCCTTTTGGAAAACCCGTTGTTCCCCCGGTATATTGTAAAATCGCGATATCTTCGTCTGAAATTCCCTCAGCGTTACATACTGCTGGAGAGGATTCATTTATAATACGTTTAAATAAATGAGTAGTCTCCGTATGACTCACATCCACGCTTATCTTCTGCTGCTTGCGCTGAATAAATGGATACATTATGTTTTTGGGAAATGGGAGATAATCTTGAATAGAGGTGATGACTACGTGCTTCACTTTTGTTAACGCTTTCATTTTTACTACACGCGGATATAGCAAATCGAGTGCAATAATCATGGCCGCTTCTGAATCATTAAGCTGATACTCTAACTCTCTTTCCGTATACAAAGGATTTGTTTGAACGACTACTCCTCCGGCAAGAAGAACAGCATAAAAGGAAATGACTGCTTGAGGGCAATTTGGAAGCATAATGGCTACTCTATCCCCTCTTTTTAATCCCAGTTCAATAAGGTAAGATGACAGCTTTAGGGAATCTTGATGCAGCTGGGAAAACGTCATTTTTTTCCCTAGAAAATAGATTGCGCTTTTTTTAGGATCCTTTTGAACTGCCTCTTCAAAAAGCTGTGCTAAATTTTTTTGTTCATAATGAAGCCTAGCAGGTATTTCATCCGGATATTGAGAAAGCCATATCTTTTCGGTGGATTCCACACGTATCCTCTCCCTCAAAAAAAATAAAAAATTAGAATTTTCTAATTAAAATTATAGTTCATTCTTTTTTTAGATGCAATCGTTATTCAATGTTCTCTTTCCTCCCTAATCACTCTTTCATCCTGCAGCGTAATAAATAAAAATTGGATTTACCCCTGTACATTATCCGAATTTTTTGTATATAATAAAAATTAGATTTTTTTTAAGGAGCTGTATGAATTGACAACAACATTGACTAAAGGACCGTTTAAAGCAGATCACGTTGGAAGCTTTTTGCGTCCCGAGCGTATCAAGCAAGCACGATTACAAGTGGAAAACGGGGAAATGACAAATAAACAGCTTCGAGCAATTGAAGATGAAGAAATTCGTAAGCTCGTAGAAAAGCAAAAGCAAATTGGATTAAAAGCCGTCACAGACGGTGAGTTTCGCCGTGCGTGGTGGCACTTTGATTTTCTGTCAGAGCTTGTTGGCGTAGAACTTTACGAAGCAGAGTCGGGAATTCAGTTTCACGGGGTCCAAACAAAAGCTCACGGTATAAAAGTAACTGGAAAACTAGATTTTAATCACCACCCTATGATTGAAGATTATAAATTTCTTCATCAAGCTGCTGGAAAAGAACACGTAGCTAAGTTCACCATTCCAAGTCCCAATATGCTGTTTTTCAGAGGTCATATTGAAGAGTCTGCTTATTCGGATACGGATGTATTTTTTGCTGATTTAGTTAAAACATATCAAAAAGCCATTCAAGCATTTTATGATGCCGGATGCCGCTATTTACAGTTAGATGATACTGCGTGGGCAGTCTTTTTCTCAGAAAAAGGACAAGAACAAATCGCTTCAAAAGGTTTCACGCCCCAAGAATTACTGAAACGTTTTACGGATGCGATCAATGAATCCATTGCGCATAAGCCAGATGATATGGTCATTACAATGCATATTTGCAGAGGGAATTTCCAGTCTACTTATACAGCAAGCGGCGGATATGAAAATGCGTCAAAAGCTATTTTCAGTCAGTTAAACGTAGATGGACTATTTTTAGAATTTGATGATGAACGCTCAGGAGGATTCGAACCTCTTCGACATGTAAAGCGAGATGATCTTCAGATTGTCCTTGGTCTTATCACATCAAAATTTGGAGATTTAGAAGATCCTGAAGCAGTGAAAAAACGAATTGCTGAAGCAGCAGAATTTGTTTCTCTTGATCAAATTTGTTTAAGTCCCCAGTGCGGATTTGCTTCTACAGAAGAAGGAAATTTACTTACTGAAGAGCAGCAGTGGGATAAAGTAAAGCACGTGATTTCAATTGCTGAAGACGTATGGAAGTAATCATTAAAAAAGCTGACCTGCTTTAAGGTCAGCTTTTTTGCTGTCATCATAATGTTAGGAAAAGCTATATAGATAAATAGATAAGACCAATAAGCATAAACACTCCGCATAAAACGAGTAAAATTTTCGCTAACTTCTCCATCACTCTCTCCTATCCTATCCCTGCTCCTATTACATAGGACATACCGATTGAAATAACAAGTGAAATAAACCCAACGGCTCTGTTATCTTGTTCAATTTCATCATCGATTCGAAATTTTGGCGTCAAAAATTCGAAAATAAAATAGCTGACTAGTAAAAGAACGAACCCATATATTCCCCATCCGAGCATTCTTAGCAAATTGTCGTTATGCTCAATCGAATAGCGAAAAATATTAGCTAATCCAAATATTTTCCCACCTGTTGCCATCGCAACAGCCATATTTCCTTTTTGAATCTCTTCCCAATTCTTATACTTAGTAACGAGCTCAAACACAACAAGAAAGACGACAATGCTCAAGACAACCACGCTGTAATAAGCGGCGGATTCAATATACGGGTCTTTCCAAAAATCCCTCATTTTTGCATCACTCCTAATTTATATTACGCTCTACGTAATGAACTGACAGGTCTCTTTCCTTTACTTGTATCGTTCTTAAAAGAGATAAAAAACCCAGCATAGTCCATGAGCCATGTCGGATTTTCTATCTTCATATATGCTTGTTCAGCGCATCGACTGACACCTTTATTTCAGCGTTCTTTTATTTAAATTCCACAACCGTAACGCCAGAACCTCCTTCAGAAGCCTCTCCGAAACGAATATTTTTAACAGAACGATGATTTTTCAAATATTCCTGTACGCCTTTACGAAGAGCTCCAGTTCCTTTACCGTGGATAATCGAAACGCGCGGATAGTTGGCTAACAAAGCATCATCAATATATTTTTCAACTCGAATCAGCGCATTTTCATAGCGCTCTCCTCTTAAATCCAATTCTAGATTTACATGATAATCTTTTCCCTTTACCGTAGCAAGCGGCTTGGTTTCTACAGGTTTTGGAGAACTGATATATTCGAGATCTTTTTCTTTCACCTTCATTTTCATGATCCCCATTTGTACTTGCCATTCATTATTGCTTACTCGTTCTACAAGCGTTCCTTTTTGTCCCCAGCTTAAGACTTTCACTTCATCTCCAGCTTGAAGAGTGCGCTCTTGTTTTTTCGGCGCAGCCGGTTTCTTTTTACTTTTTTCAAGAGTTGGAACTGCATCTTCTAGACGTTTACGCGCTTCAATCAATTCATGCTCTTTTACAAGCGCATGATTTTTTTGACTCATTTTACGCAAATCGCTAATGATTTTCTCTGCTTCTTCAGATGCTGCTTTAACTGTGGCTTGAGCTTTTTCTTCAGCTTTTTCGTACAGCTTATCTCGTTTTTCATTAAACTCAATAATCTGACTCTGTAATTCTTTATGAAGCTTCTGAGCCTCTTTTCTTAGCTCTTCAGCTTCTTCTAGCTCGTGTTCAGATTGACGGCGGCTATCTTCAAGAGAGGCAATCATATTTTCTACTTTATTTGTTTCTGAGCCAATATAGCCTTTGGCACGTTCAATTACTTCAGCACTTAAACCTAAACGTTTTGAAATCTCAAAAGCATTGCTTCGACCCGGTACACCAATCAGCAGCTTGTAAGTAGGGCTCAATGTTTCAATATCAAACTCTACGCTAGCATTGACCACTCCTTCACGGTTATAGCCGTACGCCTTTAATTCAGGATAGTGAGTAGTCGCAACTACGCGAGCTCCTTTTTCATATACTTGATCTAAAATCGAAATCGCAAGCGCTGCACCTTCTTGAGGATCCGTTCCTGCTCCCAATTCATCGAACAAGACCAGACTTTCGTGATCTACTTTTTGTAAAATATCTACAATGTTGACCATATGAGATGAAAAGGTACTCAAACTTTGTTCAATCGACTGCTCATCTCCAATATCAGCAAATACGTGCTTAAACACAGCCATTTCCGATCCATCCAGCGCAGGAATCTGCAAACCCGCTTGAGCCATTAACGTAAATAATCCAAGTGTTTTTAACGTTACGGTTTTACCGCCGGTATTTGGTCCTGTAATAACGATAGACGTATATTGATCACCTAGCTCAATATCATTCGCAACGACGTCTTCCTGTGCAATAAGAGGATGTTTTGCCTTCACTAACTTAATATAGCCTCGGTCGTTCATTTTAGGTTTTGAAGCTTTTAGCTCATGGCTATAGCGTCCTTTAGCAAACATGAAGTCCAGCTCACCTAACAGATACACGTTTTGACGGAGTTCATTTGCCACTTCCGCTACCTGAACGGTTAAAGCAATGAGAATACGCTCAATTTCTTGTTTTTCTTTTACCTTTGCTTCTTGAAGCTCATTGTTTAACGTCACAATCGCCTGAGGCTCAATAAATAAAGTTGCTCCGGATGAAGACTGATCGTGCACAATGCCTCCATACGCACTGCGATATTCTTGCTTAACAGGAATAACGAAACGTTCGTTTCGAATGGTAACAATTGCATCTGACAACATTTTTTGAGCAGACGAGGAGCGAATAAGGCTCTCTAGCTTTTCGCGAATACGAGACTCCGTTGAGCGAAGTTTTTGACGAATGCCTCTTAGCTGGTCGCTTGCACCGTCCAGCACTGTGCCATTCTCATCAATACTCATTTTAATTGTTTGTTCTACCTCAGGAAGAGGCATTAGTTTTTCGATATGTTCAGTTATAATTGGAAGCTGTAAATCTTCGTCTTCCACTACTTGCTCGATAAATTGCTTGACTTGTCTTGCAGCATAAATAGTGCTTGCTACATCAAGAAGTTCATTAGAGCTTAGCGTTCCCCCAATTTCAGCACGCTTCACGCTAGGTCGAACGTCAAAAATGCCCCCTAGCGGTACGTTGCCACGCAATCGCAGCACGGTTGTCGCTTCATCTGTTGCTTCCTGCCATTTGACTACTTCTTCATACTGAGTCGAGGGAATCAAATTCGCTACTTTTTCTCGGCCTAAAGAAGAAGCTACTTTTTTCTGAAGCTGTTCCTTAACTTTATTAAACTCTAGTACATGAAAAATACGTGATTGCAAAACTGATTCCTCCTGTTGCTTATTTATGTCGATTTAAAAAGGCGGTTAATTCTTTGAGACTATACGTATTTAATACCGTTTCTGGTTTAAGCCAGCCTTTAATTCCCGTAGATATTCCAATTTCCATATGCTCTAGCATGTCTAGATTGTGAGCATCTGTATTAATAGCAATTTTAACTCCTGCCTCTTGGGCTTTTTTTATGTGTTCAGCGGCTAAATCTAAACGGTTTGGATTCGCGTTTAGTTCAAGAGCCGTTTTTGTTTCTTTAGCTAATTCAATTAGCATATCAATATCTACATCATATCCGTTGCGGCGACCAATCAAACGACCCGTCGGATGAGCGATTAAATCTACATGAACATTGTTTAACGCTTGCTTTAAGCGATTCATAATTTCTTCGCGTGATTGCGAAAAACTAGAGTGAATGGACGCAATAACAAAATCTAGCTCAGCTAGCATTTCATCATCATAATCAAGTGTTGCATCAGGCAAAATATCCATTTCAATTCCTGCTAGTATTGTAAAATCATCGAACTGTGCGTTTAAACGATTAATTTCTTCACGCTGTTTACGAATGCGTTCAGGCGTTAGACCGTTAGCTACTTTTAAATACTGAGAATGGTCTGTAATCGCCATGTACTCATAGCCTCGCGCGCGACATGCTTCCGCCATTTCTTCAATCGAATACGCCCCGTCGCTCCACGTGGAGTGCATATGCAAATCACCTTTTACGGCACCGTAGGTCACAAGCGTTTGAGGCTTTATAAATGCATCTACTTCCGTTCCATCTTCACGAAGTTCAGGCGGAATAAAAGACAGGCCAAAATGTTCATAGAATGCTTGTTCAGACTCAAAAGTCATGACGTCGCCTGTCTCCGTATTTTCAACGCCATACTCGCTAATTTTTTCACCGCGTTCTTTTGCTAATTGACGCATACGCACATTATGGTCTTTTGATCCTGTAAAATGGTGAAGCGTTGTGGCAAACGCTTTATCTTCTACAAGACGAAAATCCACAGACACATCGTACTCATAGGCTAACGTTACGGATACTTTTGTATCTCCATTTGCAATGATATCCTTCACATTTGGCAGCGATACTAGCTGTTCACGGACAGCATGAGGCTCAGCTGTTGAAATAATAAAATCAAGATCTTTTACGGTTTCCCTCATGCGGCGAATGCTCCCTGCTTGAGAAAAACGATCAATGCTATGCATCTGTTTAAGGGCTTCTAAAATTTCTTCCGCTATTGGAAGCATAAAAGCAAGAGGCAAACGATCAGGACGCTTCCCAAACTCTTCAATGGCAGCGATAATTTTTTCTTCTGTCTTTTTACCAAAACCGCTTAGTCCCTGCACTCGATTTTCCATACACGCCTGATGCAGTGATTCCATATCTCGAATATCTAGCTCTTTATATAATTTAGCGATTTTTTTACCTCCAAGCCCCGGCAGCTTAAGCAAAGGAATAAGTCCTTCAGGAACTTCTTGCTTTAGTTCTTCTAATACGCTTGACTCATTTGTTTCCATATACTCTGTAATGACTGCAGCCGTTCCTTTTCCAATCCCTTGGAGCTTGGTAAAATCCTCAATCTCTGTCAGCGTTCTTTCGTCCGTTTCTAGCGCTGCAGCTGCTTTTCGAAAAGCGGAAATTTTAAAAGAGTTATCTCCCTTTAATTCCATATATGTAGCAATTGTTTCTAACAATTTAATAATATCCTTTTTATTCATCTCTTTTCACCAGCCTATTATCATAATAACGAAACTTTCAAAAACATGATGAGTGACATATGTACTCTCCCAAATTTTCATCTAGACATATTTTTATCCTCATGAAAACCGCAGGTCAGACTGCGATAAAAAAAGAGGGTATCTCAAAAGTATTATGACACTTTCGACACACCCTCTCAACAAGCTATTGTAATTTCATTACATTACACCATACTGAGTCCACAAATCTTGAATCGCAGACGATAAGTATGGAGTATTTTGTACGATATTGATTGCAATTGAAGACTGTTGAATTGGCGTTTGAATTTCACTTACAGGAATCACGGCTCCAATGTATAACAAAATAAAAACGATGATATACACTTCAACGAATCCAAGTGCACCTCCGCCCCATTTATTTAACTGGCGCAGAATTGGCAGTTCGGTTAAAGCCGTTAAAACAGAGCCTGCAAGGCGAAGTACAATGTGAGTAGCAAAAAATAAAATCGCAAATGCAATCATTCGATAAAAAGCGTCTTCTATCGTTCCAGAATCAAATACAAACGATGCGACACTTTGCTGCTGAATATTGTCCGGAAACGGAATCAACAAGCGAAGTCGGCTTGCCAGATCTCCACTAAACATATAAGCGACGATAAACGAAACCGCAAAACTGACAATATGAATGAGCTGCAAAATAAATCCTCTTTTAAGACCGGTTACAAAGCCTAAAAGAAGCAATATAATTAAAATGATATTAAGCATTGACTCAGTCATTCCTCTTTTCCATAAAGTTTTTGTTCAAGTCTCTCATAGTCTTCTTTCAGTTTTATATATTCGTGTACAGCATTCACAGCTGTTAATACTGCTAATTTATTGATATCTAAAGAAGGGTTTTTAGTACTGATTTCACGCATTTTTTCATCCACTATAGAGGCGACAAGTCGAATATGGCTTGTACTTTCGCTACCGACGATGCTGTACTGCTGACCAAAGATGTCAACTGTCGCACGTGTTTTATCTTGTCTTGACACGAGAAAATCCTCCGTTCCACGAAAAATCCTAATCCCTATCATACCACGAAGAAGACTTCAATGGAAACATATCTATATTTAAGCTATCATAAGGGATAGTGCTTATAAAGTAAACTAAAATACCCCGAAAGGAGTGAAGCATTATGTCACATGCTGTTATTAAGGTATCAGCTGATCAAATAGCTAAAATGAAGATTCATTACACATCCTATCTACAGCCCAAACTTCCGCAGGGAAGTATTTTTGCAGCTAAAACTCCCGGCTGTTCCATCACTGCGTACCGCTCTGGAAAAGTACTTTTTCAAGGAAAAGAAGCTGAAACAGAAGCGGCTCAGTGGGGAGGTCCTTTAGATGCTGCGAAAAAGGCTCCTGTCTCACACCTCCCATCAAACTTCAGCTCACTATCTGTCATCGGTTCTGACGAGGTAGGGACAGGAGATTATTTTGGTCCTATGACCGTAGTTGCTGCCTATGTTCAAAAAGAGCAGCTTCCTTTATTAAAAGAATTAGGAGTACGAGATTCAAAAGAGTTAACGGATGCTAAAATTATTGAAATTGCCAAGCAGCTTGTTTCGTTTATTCCCTATAGTTTGCTTGTTTTACATAACGAAAAGTATAATGCATTTCAAGAAAAAGGCATGTCACAAGGTAAAATGAAAGCTCTGTTGCACAACAAAGCTTTATCCAACGTGTTAAAAAAATTGGATCCTGAAAAACCCGATGCCATTTTAATTGACCAGTTTGTCGAAAAAAACACCTATTATAAACACGTGGTAAAGGAAAAAGAAATTATCAAAGAAAATGTCTTTTTCAGCACAAAAGGAGAAAGCGTTCATTTATCTGTAGCTGCTGCTTCCATTATTGCCAGATACGCATTTTTAAAACAAATGGATTTGCTGACGGAAAAGACCGGGATGGTTATTCCTCGGGGAGCTGGCGCACAAGTTGATATCGCCGCTGCTAAAATCATTAAGAAACATGGCGTGAATGCGCTGAACTCTTTAGCTAAAATTCATTTTGCTAATACGGAAAAAGCTTTAAAATTAGCTAAAAAATAAGAGATGTGGAAATCCACATCTCTTTTTTTATTCTTATGAACGAAGCGTTGCACCAAATTCTTTTTCTACAGCCTCTAACACTGCACCATGTGCTTTTGCTACTTCTTCATCAGTTAATGTACGTTCAGGATCTAAGTATCGTAAAGAGAAAGCTACAGATTTCTTGCCTTCTTCCATACGCTCGCCTTCATATAGATCAAATACCGTCACGTCTTTTAAAAGTTCTCCGCCCGTCGTATAGATGACGCGCTGAACTTCTCCTGCAAGAACGTTTTTATCTACCACAAGTGCAATATCACGTGTAATAGATGGGAATCTTGGAATAGCTGAATAACGAACTTCTTCGACATCTGCAGCTAATAGCTCTTGAAGGTGTAATTCAAATACGTATGTTTCACGAAGACCATACTGTTTCTGAGCAACAGGATGAACTTGACCTACGTATCCAATTTCTTTTTCATCTAACCATACAGCCGCTGTACGTCCAGGGTGCATACCGTCTTTTTTAACAGGAGCATATGAGATTCGTTTCTCTAAACCAAGCTGTGCAAATAACCCTTCTAGTACACCTTTAATCACATAGAAATCAACGACTTTCTTTTCACCTTGCCAGCCGTGAGCATGCCATAGACCCGTGATTGCACCAGCTACGCGCTCCTGCTCATCCGGTAATTCTCCTTCACCTTTAGATAAGAACACTGAGCCTGTTTCGTATAGTGCAATAGAATCCGACTGGCGAGCATTATTATGCTTCACTGCTTCTAGCAAATGAGGCACTAAGCTTTGACGAAGGATGCTGCGATCTTCACTCATCGGCATTGCTAGACCAATCGTACTTGTTGCATTTAGTGCAAACTGAGTAGCTTTTTCAGCGCTCGTTAGCGAATATGTTGTTGTTTGTGCTAGTCCCGCACCTTCTAAGAAACGGCGAACTTTACGGCGTCCAAGCTGATACTCTGTTAGTTTTCCTGGAGTTGCCACTGTTACAGGAAGCGTTGTAGGAAGGTTGTCATAGCCATACATACGCGCTACTTCCTCGACGATATCTTCTTCAATTGTAATATCGCCTCTACGAGTTGGCACTGTTACAACAATGGTTTCGTCTTCCACTTTGTTTTCAAATTGAAGACGGTTCATAATGTCTTGTACTTCTTCCATTGATAGCTCTGTACCAAGCACATCGTTAATACGGCCAAGTGACACAGCTACAACAGCAGGTTCCACAGTTAGTGTATCTACTTCTACAGTACCGCTTACCACTTCACCTGAAGCGTATTCAGCCATTAATTCTGCTGCGCGGTCAGCAGCTACACGCGTACGGTTAGGATCAATTCCTTTTTCAAAACGAGCGCTTGCCTCACTGCGAAGACCGTGGTCTTTTGAAGCTTGGCGAACCGTTAAGCCTTTGAAGTAAGCTGATTCAATGAGAACATTTACCGTATCGTCTTTTACTTCGGAGTTCGCTCCGCCCATTACACCTGCAAGAGCTACCGGCTCACTGCCGTTTGTAATGACAAGCTGATTGCCTTTTAATACGCGCTCTTGATCATCAAGTGTTACAAACTTTTCGCCTTCTGACGCGTGACGTACAACAATTTCTTTTGAACCAAGACGATCATAGTCAAAAGCATGCAGCGGCTGGCCGTATTCAAGCAAAATATAGTTGGTAATATCAACAACGTTGTTATGAGGTCGAATACCAGCTGCCATTAAACGCGTTTGCATCCATAATGGTGACGGAGCAATTTTTACGTTTTTCACAACGCGCGCTACGTAAAGCGGATTGTCTTCTTTTGCCTCTACTTTAACGGAAAGATAATCAGCTGCTTGCTCATCAGACGTTTGCACGTTTACTGACGGATACTTCACTTCACGACGTAAAATAGCAGCCACTTCATGTGCTACGCCTAACATACTTAAGCAGTCTGAACGGTTTGGTGTTAGCCCTAGTTCTAATACTTCATCGTTTAAGTTTAATGCATCTAGTGCATCCGCTCCTACTTCAGCATCGCTTGGGAACACGAAGATGCCTTCTTGATAATCTTTTGCCACAAGCTTGCTTTCAATGCCAAGCTCTTGAAGAGAACAAATCATACCGTTCGATTCTTCACCGCGAAGCTTAGCACGCTTGATTTTAAAGTTACCTGGAAGTACAGCTCCCACTTTTGCAACCGCTACTTTTTGACCTTGTGCCACGTTTGGTGCTCCGCACACGATTTGAACGATTTCTCCTCCGCCAAGATCTACTTGACAGCGGCTTAATTTATCAGCATTTGGATGCTGTTCACGTTCTACAACGTGACCAATTACCACTCCGCTGATGCCTTTATTTAAGTTTTCTACACCTTCAACTTCAATTCCACTTTTTGTGATTTTATCTGCTAACTCTTCTGCCGTTACGCCTGATAAGTCAACATACTCTTGTAACCAACGATAAGATACAAACATCGTAGCCCCTCCTTTATACTTGTTTAAATTGATCTAAGAAACGAACATCATTTGTATAGAAATGACGAATATCATCCACGCCGTGTTTTAACATAGCAATACGCTCTACACCGATTCCAAAAGCAAAACCACGATATTTAGTTGAATCGTATCCAGCCATTTCAAGGACATTTGGATGAACCATGCCAGCTCCTAAAATTTCAATCCAGCCTGTTTGTTTACATACATTACAGCCTTTACCTCCACATTTTGCACACGATACGTCTACTTCTACAGACGGCTCAGTGAACGGGAAGAAACTTGGACGAAGACGAATTTCACGGTCTGCACCGAACATCTTTTTCACAAATACTTCAAGCGTGCCTTTTAAATCGCTCATACGAATGTTTTCGTCTACTACAAGACCTTCAATTTGCATGAATTGATGAGAATGCGTAGCATCATCGTCATCGCGGCGGTACACTTTACCCGGGCAAATAATTTTAACAGGTCCTTTGCCTTCATTCTTGTTCATAACACGAGCTTGAACAGTTGATGTATGCGTACGAAGAAGTGTTTCTTCCGTAATATAGAACGTATCTTGCATATCACGTGCTGGGTGACCTTTTGGCAAGTTCAGCGCTTCGAAATTATAGTAGTCCTGCTCTACTTCCGGTCCTTCTGCTACTTCATAGCCCATTCCTAAGAATAAATCTTCTACTTCTTCAACCACGCTTGTTAGCGGGTGATGCGTACCTGCTTTAACAGGGCGTCCTGGCAGCGTTACGTCGATTGTTTCTGAAGCAAGTTTACGCTCTACCTCAGCTGCTTCTAACGCCGTTTGTTTTTCTTCAATTTTAGATGCAATAGCTTCACGCACTTCATTTGCAAGTGCTCCCATTACAGGACGCTCTTCAGCTGAAAGTTTTCCCATACCGCGAAGTACTTCTGTGATAGGGCCTTTCTTTCCTAAATAAGCTACGCGTACGTCGTTTAATTCTTTTAAAGCACTTGCTGCTTCGACTTTTGCAATTGCTTCTTGTTGAAGTTCTTGTAAACGTTCTTTCATCACTTATTCCTCCTTTTAACGTAAAAAATGACAAATAAAAAAACCTCCTCCCAAAAAAGGGACGAGGATTAGTCGCGTTACCACCCTTGTTAACTATATACGCAGACGTATACAGTTCACTTCATTCAAGTTAACGGAATCTCCGGAACACCTTTACATCTATGTAAGATGGTCTAAGTGTCAACTCAAGAGGTGAATTCACTTATTACATTTATAAAAATGCTTTCAGTCACGGCATTTTCTCCCTGCATAAACGGACATAAGCTACTGCTCTCTTTCATCGTTTTTTACATATGTAACTATTGTATTATTATAGTGAAAACACGTTCTCGATGCAACTACATTCCGCGTAAATAATAAAGTAAGATTCCAGAAGCGATGGCAACATTTAGCGACTCGCTCTTTCCATAGATGGGAATGTACAGATTCTGATCCGTTTGTTCCAGCACTTTCTCGCTTACGCCGTTTCCTTCATTTCCTACAATCAGCGCAAATTCGTTTGAAGGTTTTATGTGTGTATAGACCTTTCCATTTTGTAGCGACGTGCCATAAACTGCTATTCCTCTTTCTTTTAACAGTGAAATCATTTCGAGTAAATCACCTTTTACAATTGGAAGATGAAAAATCGCTCCTTGCGTTGAACGAACGACTTTTGGGTTGTACACATCCACGCTGCCCTCTCCAACGATAATAGCGTCCACTCCGGCAGCATCAGCGGTTCGAATAATCGTACCTAGGTTACCTGGATCTTGCACCGCGTCTAAAAGCAATACTTTCTGTGCTGTATGAATGATTTCTGCATGCTTCGTTTGAAAACACACAGCGATAATTCCTTGAGGTGTTTCGGTGTCAGATAATAATTTGATTATTGCTTCGTTAACAACGGTTATTTCGATACCCTCTATGTTCCACTGTGATGGCACTTCGATCGATTGGCGTATAATTAGTTCCTTTACGCAACCCTCATTTTTGATAGCTTCTTCGACTAAATGAAAGCCTTCTACCATAAAAAGGCCCTGTTTATCACGGTCTTTTTTATTATGCAGCTTTTTCCACGCTTTTACCTGCGGATTTTTAACTGAATCAATTTGTTTCACAAACATAACTCCTTTATCTATATAAAAATAAATAGTTCGATTACATTTTGCTCAATAATCATTAGATAAGTTTCACTTTATTGTACATAGAAATCGCAAAGAAAACAAAAACTATTGGTAACTTTACGATAGCTGAGGTGAAAATGATGGATCTTAATTTACGAAATGCTGTTATTGCAAACGTTTCAGGAAACTCAAAAGAAGAGCTTGAAGCTACAATTTCTGACGCTATTCAAAGCGGCGAAGAAAAAATGCTCCCTGGACTTGGTGTTTTATTTGAGGTGCTTTGGGAAAAGTCTCCAGAATCAGAAAAAGAAGAAATTTTGACAACACTTGAAAACGGTTTAAAATAAATAGCCTTTTCCTCTGTACAGCAAAAAGCTCATTCTCCTAGGAGAATGAGCTTTTTTTTAATTATACGTAATTGCGTTAACCGTATTTCGGTCTAGGCGTTTAATTACTTCGGCAATTAATTTGACTGCATTTTCATAATCATCACGATGAAGCATCGCTGCATGAGAATGGATATAACGAGTTGCGATCGTAATTGAAAGTGCTGGAACCCCGTTAGCTGAAATATGGATAGAACCTGAGTCCGTACCGCCTCCAGCGATTGCATCAAATTGATATGGAATATTTAATTCATCTGCCACATCTACCACTGTATCTCGAAGTCCTTTATGCGAAACCATGGAAGCATCATATAAAATGATTTGCGGACCATCTCCCATTTTAGAAGATGCTTCTTTATCAGAAACACCAGGTGTATCTCCAGCGATTCCGACATCAACAGCAAATGCAATATCCGGTTCAATAAAGTTAGCGGATGTTTTTGCACCTCGAAGTCCAACTTCTTCTTGCACCGTTCCTACACCATACACAACATTTTCATGTTTTTCATTTTTTAAAGCTTTTAATACATCAATAGCGATTGCACAGCCAATACGATTATCCCAAGCTTTCGCTAGCAGCATCTTTTCGTTGTTCATAACCGTAAATTCGAAATAAGGCACAACCTGATCACCAGGTTTCACTCCCCACTCCGCTACTTCTTCTCTGCTAGAAGCACCAATATCGATGAACATATCTTTAATATCAACTGGCTTTTTACGAACTTCTGGAGGCAGGATATGAGGAGGCTTTGAGCCAATAATCCCCGTTACTTCTCCTTTAGATGTAACGATGGTTACGCGTTGAGCAAGCATCACTTGAGACCACCATCCGCCGACCGTTTGAAAACGAATAAAGCCGCGTTCATCAATTTGAGTTACCATAAAGCCTACTTCATCTAAGTGACCGGCTACCATAATTTTAGGCCCTTGTTCGTTGCCTACTTTTTTTGCAATCAAACTGCCTAGCCCATCCGTCGTTACTTCATCTGCATAAGGTGCAATATATTTCTTCATAACCTCACGCGGTTCACGCTCATTTCCAGGAATTCCTTTTGCATCTGTTAGTGCCTTAAGCATTGTCAATGTTTCATCTAACTTTGTCATATGGATTACCCCTTTCATATGTATACCTCTATTATAGCTAAAAAGAGGTTGAAGTAAAATTTCCCATCCCTTTATTTCTAGTATCCTTGTTCTTGGCGTTTAAAATTCACTTCATTTTTTGAGATGTATGCTTCTTCAATATGTTGAGCGGAAAAACCAAACATATCGCCAAGCGTCATGTAAGATACAAACATGTCCACATAGTTTTCTTTCGACTGATCCTGCTCGAAAGCTGCAACTTGTGCAAATACCTGTAAAAATTGTGCTGTTTTTGAATCACTTGCTTTTGCATTTGGTAACTCAGTTAAATCATCGTATCCTTTTTCAATCCCTAAAGAAAGGATAAAATGTACGCCGTCCACAAATTCTTCTAAAATAACAGCATCTTCAGCCGGAGGTTTGACGCTCCAAAATTTGAAGCAGCGCGTTTCGTTTGCCAGCTCTCCGATTTCGACAAGCAGTGCTAAAAGCTTTCTCGGAATCAAATCTTCCTTATGAAGCTCATGCTTATCCTCTATATGCTGATCCAGCTGGCGCTGCATGGTAAATAGCTGTTGTAAATTCAATGTAATCACTCCTGTAATTATGTATATCTTCTTCTTTTTAAACCAATAAAGAAATTATATCAAAAATCATGAAACTTTTTAGAAACTCGAACGTAAAGTAAGAAAACTGTGCCTTGTAAAGGAGGGAGCGTTATGTTTGTTATTGTTATCGTTCGTGTGTTCATTTTCGCGCTTGTTGCTTACACACTATTAAAGCTGGTTCAGCATTTTCGCAGTCCAAAGCGGAAGCTTGTAGCAGCTCAGGAACATCAGCAATTTTTTGTCGTTGATGAAAAAACGAATATCCGCAAAAATTTTCTACTAACGTATAAAGGTATTTTATTTGAAGGAGAAAAATACAGCAATCCCAATGAACCAGAATCTTTGTCAATTACAATGGTGTTAACAGATCCATCTCGGTTACACGAACTGCAAAAACAAGATTTCAAGCTGCTGGAAAGCCACGTACACGACATGTATCCAAATGCTCCTATTCGCTGGAAAAGCCCCGTTCGAGAATTTTTACACTGAGCACAAAATCATTTGTGCTCAGCTGATAACAAAAAAGAAAAGTAAGTCAAGAGCAGCAAGAATAGGAAAACCTACTGTAAACGATGTGTGCTTCGTTTTATGACGATAGCAATACATACCAATCAGTCCTCCAAGAGCTCCTCCGATAGCAGCTACCGTCCACAGTGTGCTTTCGGCAATTCGCCACTCATGTCTTTTCGCTTTTTGTTTATCTCTATACATCATTCCTACCCCTACGATATTAATAATAATAAAATAGGTAAGCAGCAGTTCATTCATGATATGTCCTCCAAGAGCAAAAAAGCCTCATCATCTAAAGATGACGAGACTTTATATTCATTACTTATCTAAGCCTTTTTTAGCAGCAGTTGCTAATTCAGCAAATGCTTTTTCATCAGCTACAGCTAAGTCAGCAAGCATTTTGCGGTTAACTTCAATACCTGCTAATTTTAAACCGTGCATTAAACGGCTGTAAGAAAGACCGTTCATACGAGCAGCTGCATTAATACGTGTGATCCATAATTTACGGAAGTCACGTTTTTTCTGACGACGGTCACGATAAGCATACATGTGAGATTTCATAACTTGCTGATTAGCAACTTTATATAATCTATGCTTCGAACCGAAGAAACCTTTAGCTAATTTTAAAACTTTTTTACGACGTTTGCGTGTTACTGTACCGCCTTTTACGCGTGGCATAATTGTTTACCTCCTGTATTGTTTCTATCTCAACCCAAATTACTTAATGTTATCTAATAAGTGACGGATACGTTTGAAGTCACCTTTGCTTACTAAAGAACCTTTACGTAATTTACGCTTTTGTTTTGTAGATTTGTTAGCGAATAAATGGCTTGTGTAAGCACGAGCACGTTTTAATTTACCGCTTCCAGTCTTTTTGAAACGCTTTGCAGCGCCACGATGTGTTTTCATTTTTGGCATGGGGTGTTCCTCCTCGTTCTATTACTTTTCGTTTTTAGGTGCCAAGACTAAGAACATGCTGCGGCCTTCCATTTTAGGAGCCGATTCAACTGAACTTACATCTTCGCAAGCTTGTGAAAAACGTTCAAGTACTTTTTGGCCAATCCCTTTATGAGTAATGGCACGACCTTTAAAGCGAATAGACGCTTTCACTTTGTCACCTTTTTCAAGGAACTTGCGTGCGTTACGAAGTTTAGTGTTAAAATCATGTTCATCAATTGTTGGACTTAAACGAACTTCTTTTAAGTTTACAACTTTTTGGTTTTTACGAGCTTCTCTTTCTTTACGTTGTTGCTCATAGCGGAATTTACCGTAGTCCATAATACGACATACCGGCGGTTTCGCATTTGCAGCAACCATTACTAAGTCAAGATTTACTCGTGAAGCAATTTCTAATGCTTCATTTTTTGATTTAATTCCTAATTGTTCACCGTTTTGATCAATTAGACGAACTTCGCGAGCTCGAATGCCCTCGTTTACCATCATGTCCTTGCTAATAAGTAGCCACCTCCAAGGTTTAATGAGCGAATACGCTTGCTTAGACCGATTATTAACTCACACAAAAAAGTGTGAGTACATACTGCACCCACACTTCTATCGTTTTAATTAAGATACGATGTACCTGCTAACTGCTCTATGCGTCACTCAGGTGAGAAGCGGGTGCTTCTTCTTCTGTATAAACAAGTATTCAATTACTTAAGCTATTATAGTATCAACAAAGACAAAAGTCAATGATTTCGTTCTTTTTTCACAACAAAAGTTATTGTATCAAAGGAAAAACATTTATGCAACAGTTTTTTATAAATGTTAGATAAAAAAGCAGAGAATTTCAATTCTCTGCTTTCTTCATTAACGAGATGCTTCTGCTTTTACATTTTGTAAAAAGGCTTGGAAATCCACTGTTTCTGAATTCTGCTCACCATATTTACGTACGTTTACTGCTTTATCCTCTACTTCTTTATCCCCTACAACAAGCATATAAGGAATTTTTTGCATTTGAGCCTCACGGATTTTATAGCCAATTTTCTCATCGCGAGAATCAAGTTCCACACGAATACCGGCAAGCTGAAGCTGTTCTTGTACTTCTTTTGCATACTCAAGGTGAACCGTAGGTGATACCGGAATCACTTGAACTTGTACAGGTGCTAACCACGTTGGGAAAGCTCCTTTGTATTCTTCGATTAAGAAAGCTACAAAACGTTCCATTGTTGACACCACGCCGCGGTGAATAACAACCGGTCGATGTTGTTTTCCGTCTTCCCCTACATACGTTAAATCAAATCGTTCAGGAAGTAAGAAATCCAGTTGAACCGTAGATAGCGTCTCTTCTTTACCAAGAGCCGTTTTAACTTGAACGTCTAATTTTGGACCGTAGAATGCCGCTTCGCCTTCAGCTTCATAATAATCAAGGTCAAGCTCATCCATTGCGTCTTTTAACATGCTTTGTGCTTTTTCCCACATTGCATCATCGTCAAAGTATTTTTCTGTATCTTCAGGGTCACGGTAAGATAGACGGAATGAATAATTTTCAAACCCAAAATCTTTATAAACCGCTTCAACTAAGCGAACCACACGAATAAATTCTTCTTTGATTTGATCCGGACGTACAAAGATATGCGCATCATTTAGCGTCATGCCTCGAACACGCTGAAGTCCTGATAATGCTCCTGACATTTCGTAGCGGTGCATCGTTCCAAGCTCAGCAATACGGATTGGAAGCTCACGATAGCTGTGAATACCTTGTTTGTAAACCATCATGTGATGAGGACAGTTCATTGGACGAAGCACAAGGTCTTCGTTATCCATTTCCATTGCAGGGAACATGTCATCTTGGTAGTGCTCCCAGTGACCAGACGTTTTGTAAAGTTCTACACTTCCGAGCACTGGAGTGTAAACGTGCTGATAACCAAGGCTTACTTCTTTATCTACGATATAACGCTCGATAATACGGCGGATTGTCGCACCTTTTGGAAGCCATAAAGGCAGACCTTGTCCTACTTTTTGAGAATTTGTAAATAAGTTTAGCTCTTTACCAAGTTTACGGTGGTCACGTTCTTTTGCTTCTTCAAGAAGACGAAGATGCTCGTCTAAATCTGCTTTTGTAAAGAATGCTGTACCATAAATACGCTGCAGCATTTGGTTATCGCTGTCTCCGCGCCAATAAGCACCCGCCACGCTTAATAGTTTAAATTCTTTAATTTTACCTGTTGACGGCACGTGCACGCCTCGGCAAAGGTCAAAGAATTCGCCTTGTTGGTAAATCGTAACCTTTTCACCTGCTGGAATCGCATCGATCAATTCAAGCTTCAGTTCATCGCCAACTTCTTTAAAAAGTTGAATGGCTTCTTCACGAGAAACTTCTTTTCGTTCAATTTCAATATTTGAATTAACGATTTTTTTCATTTCTTTTTCAATTTTACCTAAATCTTCAGGAGTAATTGATTCTTCCATATCGATGTCATAGTAAAAACCGTTTTCGATAACCGGCCCTACACCTAGCTGTACTTTTGTATCTTTGTATAAACGTTTGATTGCTTGAGCCATTAAATGCGCTGTACTGTGACGCATAATTTCAAGCGCTTCAGGAGCATCTTGCGTAATGATTTCAAGACTGCCATCTTGTTCAATTGGCGTACGTAAATCCAGCAGCTCGCCGTTTACTTTGCCTGCTAATGCTTTTTTCTTTAATCCCGGGCTAATAGAAGCCGCAATATCTTCTGTTGATGATCCTTTTGGATACTCTTTAACAGCTCCATCAGGGAATGTCATTTTGATTACTTCTGACACAACTTTCCACTCCTTTAACATAACTGAATAAACTTTTTGTAAAAACAAAAAACTCGTCCCCTATAAAAAGGGACGAGTTGTGTATACACGCGGTACCACCCTTGTTTCCTCTTCGTATCTTGGATAACCCAAAGAACCCGAAGCGGCTCGAGGTTTTATAACGGAAATTCCGTCAGTAATTACTAGAGGCTCTGCTCGTTTACTACTGAAGTTTAGAGGTGGTAAGAATATATTCCGTGTTAGGAGATTTTCAGCCTGGATCTCCCTCTCTACAAACCGTAAATATACACTCATGTCCTCATCATAACTTGTAACATATAGCTGTTTTTCAATATGCATTTATTATATTCATTTTCAAAATAGAAATCAACCTTTCACGTTATATTTTGCTTTTGATCAAACGGAAATTCATTTTTTTCGTATAACATGACTTTTTCTTGGAAGATATTTTGAATGGTATATACAAAATCATGATCATGCTGGTCGCTATACAGATGAATAGCAGCTGGAGATAAACTTAGCAAAGGCGCGATAATAGTTGAGTCTATGTATAATGATTCTTGTTCAGATAAAAAGGCCTCTGCTAGAGCTGCACATTCACGTTCAGGAACATATCTATTGTTGTGGTCGTACAGTACAAACTTGTTTTTATTCAAGTGCATTACATACACATCGTCTGTAGATGACTGTCTTTCATTAGCTGCTTGACGCAGCTGATGAATAAGAATTTGATAGTCTTGTTCAAGCTTATATTCATCAATCGCCAGCTCGGCATAATAGCGCAGCCGCTCTTGATATTCTTTTAAACGGAATTGGAGAAAAGACTCAAAGGTGAATGTTACATTATGAATGAAGAAGTCTTGAAGAGCCTGGCGGATAAGTAATTCTCTTGGAAAAGAAAATGTTTTTTGAGGGATTTCGCCTCTCTCTCCTTCCATAATCCCCCCCATAATTTGAAGCAGCAAATCTTGCTCTTCCTCTTCTGAATAGAAAAATTGTTCTTTTAATATGTTTACCATCATCTTTTTTTCTTTCTTTTTTAAAATTACGTGTGTTAATACCGGTATCACCATGTCTTGTAAAATGGCCTCTCTATTGTATGTCTCATCAATGACTAAAAGCTGATTATTCACCAGCTTCAAGCACTGTGAACCATATGATAAAGCGCTTCGCTTCGCGCATAAAGACTCATATACAACGACTGCGTCTTCTACATATTTAAAGAATATTTTCATTCCTCATAGCCCCCCTTTGGACACGCTTTATTAATGTATATGGGGCAACATGCAAAAAAATGAGCAAGTCGTTACAAGAAATGTAAAACGACCTGCTCATCTATTTCGTTTATTCTCTCCATTCATTTCAACAGGAACGGCTAGAGACTTAATTCGTTCCATGACACGAGCGGCTTTGAGCTCTTCCTGCTCGCCTCTTTGGGTATAAGTCAAATGATGTTGAAGCTCTTTAAAATTTAAATTCGAGCTGAAAAATGTCGGCAAATTTTCGAGCATGCGAAATTGTAAAATGGTTCCGAGCACATCGTCTCGCATCCAGCTCGTTACGGATTCTGCTCCGAGATCATCAAGCATAAGAACCGGTACTTTTTTGACATACTCTATTTTCTCATTGAAGCTTTGATCTTGAAACGAACCTTTTAACTCACGCAAAAACTCCGGGACATACAGAATGGTAGATTTCACTTTCTTTTCGGCTAACGCATTGGCAATTGCTCCAAGAAAATACGTTTTCCCCACACCAAACGAACCGTGTAAATACAAAGCTTTCATTTTCTTATTTGGCTCATATTCTCGCACAAAATCTCTTACTAGTTTAATGGCCTCAAATCTTCCCTGCTCAATTTCGATATCAGACATTGTTGCCTGTAAAATTTCTTTCGGCACGTACATACACTGAATAAAAGATTCTTGTTCTTTTCGCTCATCTTCTTGTACTTTTCTAGGACAGCGTTCATACTGTAAATCAATATTACGGCCTTTTACAACCAGCTGAGGGTGGTATCCTTTCACCATGTTGACACAGCTTTGCAGAGAAGGACACTTGTCACAGCATTTGCTTTGGTCGATAAATTCATGCATCTTCATCAGACCTCGGTCGACCATTTGCTCATCTAACTCATGGCGATGCTCTTGTAAAAATGTTTTAACTTCAGGATTAGACAGGATACTGTTTCTTAACGCTTCTAAGCGTGCTTTAAAATCCTTTTTGTTCACTAACTGATTTAGTGAATCATTGATAGGCTTCATCTTTTTCACCTCGTCTCTATCATACCTGCTTTTTATTCTTTATGCTTTTGTTTTAGCTCTTGATCTAACTGCTTGAGCTCTTCTTGTAGCTTTCGTTTTTCTTCTTCAAATCCGTCCACTTCTTTTGAAGGCTGCTTTTTCTCTTCTTTTTCTTCATCGCTCAGCCACTCTGGCACCATTTCTTTACGCACAATCTTTCGTCCAGCCGTTTTTTTATTTTGCTTTGCTTCAGTCCAATTCTGATATTCTTTCTGTTCATTTTTAGCTAAATTCATGGCATCTTGAACAGTTTGGACCTTTTTGCGCGCCCAGTGTCCAGCAATTTTCTCTACATAGCTCTTAGACAATTTCATATCGGATCTTAGCATAACATAGTAAATCAGAACATTTACTACCCCTGGTGAAAGTTTTTGGTTAAACATCACTTCTTCAATCATTTGCAAATCTGCTTTTGAAGGCTCTGCTCCCCCGGAAAACTCGATCAAAAGCTGTCGAGGAGAAGTCACTTCAAGCTGTTGAATAAGCTGCTCTTCCTTTGTCTGCGGCTGCTTTTCCTGCATGGTACGAAGCATAGGCGGCTGAATTTGTTCGCTTAGATTTGGAAGTGCTTCTCCATTTTCAAATTGGTAAAAGGACTGTGCTGCTTTTCTAAGCAATTCAATATCAACTTGATCGTTCTCATTTAGCGAATCGAGCACCACATTTTTCATTTGAAGAGGATCGATACCGTATAAAAAAGCTAGTTTTTCAATCGCTTGTTTTACTTTAGATGTAATGGACCTTTTCGAAATCATTGAATCTGTTAGACCTGCTAAAAATAAATCAAAATCAAAGGAATCCGGGCTCATCTCAATAGAAGCGCGTTTGGAGGAATCCACAAAGTCCGTTTGAGCATCAGGAGAAAATACATCCTTGCTTTCAGACTGAAAACTTGGAGCCAGCTCTGTTGCTTTAACTGATTTAAATACATCGTTAAATGAATGCGTGACATCTTTAAACGATTGGTCATCGACGAGTGAATCCGAAAAATAATTTTTCACTTTTTGAAAGATGGATTTTCCAAGTCGGTTATATAAATATACATTTAACACACCGTCGTTAAAAAACTGATGGGGCGTAAGAGGAGGAATGAGCTCATAAATGAACACACGAACATCATCTTCTTCCTTAATATATGTTTTTAACAAACCAATGCCTTCTAATTTTAACCGATCATGGTAAATAGCTTTCAAATTAATTTGCATCATTGACATTAGATGATGATGTGTAGACTCTTTCCCCCATAAACGGTCTTGTTCCAGCTCGCTCCATAGCGTCATATACAGACCAAAGCAGGTCGTACCCACCAACGGCTGATAGAGCATGGTTAAAATCTTTCGGTCGTATTCCTGCAGTATGCCGTTCGAACGAACAACATAACGATCGACCGGTATCATTTCTTTCCAATGTTGTTCTTTCATGTCGTTCCCTACCTACTTTTAAAGTAATAGAAATGACAAAAAAAGAGCCTAAAGAATACTTCAATAGCTCTTTTACAGTCGTTCCTTCTTAATTAAATCTTTTAATTCATCAATAAATACATTGATGTCTTTAAATTGTCGGTATACAGAAGCAAATCGAACATAAGAGACTTCATCGATAGCAGCTAATCGCTCCATCACCATTTCTCCTACCACATCTGACTGCACCTCTGATGTACCCTGACTGCGCAGCTCTGTTTCAATATCGTGTACGGTATCTTCTAATTGTTTTAAGCTTACTTGGCGTTTTTCACACGCCTTAATTAACCCTCGAAGGATTTTGTCTTTGCTGAACTCTTCTCTCGCTCCATCTTTTTTTACAACAATTAACGGAAGTTCTTCTACTTTCTCAAAAGTTGTAAAACGATAGTGACACTCTTCGCATTCACGTCTTCTACGAATAGAGCGGCCTTCTTCTACAGGGCGCGAGTCCAGCACTCTCGTTCCATTGTAATGACAGGATGGGCACTTCATATTCTCAGCTCCAATAATAAACCTTGTTTTTCTTTTTATTTTCTCTTATATAAGTTAATTTCCATCTATGTTAGCCGGCTATTCGCCATTCATTATGATTTTTATCATCATTTCCTTTAACAAACACGATGCTGTATTAAAGGATTTGCTTTATTCCATCTTATAGAAAACAAGGCTTGAATACAAGTAAAGGAAAAGGAATTTCCCCATTTTATTTCCTGAAATTCAAAAATGACAAGGAACTTACGAAGAAAGAGGAATAAGTTTTTGATCAAAGCTCTTATAAAGCGTACGTACGAGTTCTTTACTAAAACCAAAATCAACCGGCACCACTTTTGATTCTGTTGTAGCAGAAAAATCGATAGCGGTTTCAAGAGGACGTACGTTAATAATGGTAATCACAACAAAAGCTTTTCTTCCTTTTACAACGTTTAAGCTAATTTCTCCTCGCTCTTCATATGCAGCAAGTATCTCTATCCCTTGCATGCGCTTCAACATTTCATGAACTTGCTTAAATGCATTCCCGGCCGTTGTTTTGTAATAATGCGTTTTTAGAGTCGGATCTGAATGGTGATCGCTTGTTTCTACATGATTAGAAAATAAAGATTTAACTGCTTGTACTACCCCCATGTTGTTATCCCCTTTGTTTTTGCGTATTAAAAATTTATATACTAAAAAGAGGTGTGTAATACACCTCTTAACTTACGTAATCAATCGACACTATTAAAGTGCATTCGCTTTAGTTTGTTTTACCTGAACAGGACCCATTCCACGTGGCAATTCAATTGTTTCACGTGTCTGTGCACTTAGAGCATCTGCAATATAATCTGCTGCGATTGTAGGATCTAAATGACCACAAGTATAAACATCGATACTTGCATAACCATGCTCTGGGAAGCTGTGAATCGTTAAATGTGATTCTGAAATAATAACAACGCCACTTACACCTTGAGGTGCAAATTTATGGAACGCTACTTCGCGAACTTCCGCACCAGATTTTAAAGCTGCATCAACAAACGTTTTTTCAATATAATCAATATCATTTAACTTATCGAAATCGCATCCCCATAATTCTGAGATGACATGACGACCCATTGTTTCCATAATGATATTTCCCCCTTTAACAATTTTTAATCGTTAAACATGAAGTTCTTTCGCCATATAGCATGTTAACTACCACGGGGGAAAGTTAGTCCAAAGAGGTCCTAACCCTTTAAGTAGCCACATCACCGAAAGGTACACAAGAAGTTCACGAAACATAGTATACTTTGTTTACATTTATTTTGCAATACGTGTTTTGATTTTATTAAAGATTGTTCTTGCAGATAGACCTATACAAATTACCCCTGTATTCTCGTGAAACAGTGTGTAAAAGCTTCTAAACGACTATTAATTTTTTATTAAAATTGAGGAAATTAAACACCCCTTTGCATGCTTATCTTATTGCTTTTCCCTATTCTTTTGAATAAAAACAAAAAAAACAGGGCGATAGCTCCCTGTTTTTTTAAAAGCAATCAATAGCTTTCTTAGCTTACTCTTATTTTTGATCCATTACGCATTTCTGCAGCAATATATCTTACCAAATCGACTACGCGCTGAGAGTAGCCCCACTCGTTATCGTACCAAGCTAACACTTTAATTTTATGGTCTTCCATTACGATCGTGGATAGTCCATCTACAATAGCTGAATGGGGATTTGTATTAAAGTCAATTGATACGAGTGGTTCCATTGTTAAATTTAAAATATTCTTTAATGGCCCTTCAGCAGCTTTAATAAACGCTAAATTAACATCTTCCATCGTCACAGGTTTCCTTACATCCACAACTAAATCGACAAGCGATACGTTCGGCGTTGGTACACGAAGCGCCATCCCATGAAGCTTTCCTTTTAAATGTGGAAGAACTAATGAAAGTGCCTTGGCTGCTCCAGTTGTTGTAGGAATAATTGATTGAGCACACGCACGGGCTCTTCGCAAATCTTTATGCGGATTATCGATATTCTTTTGATCATTTGTATATGCATGAACGGTCGTCATTAAACCGTTTTCAATTGTGAACGCTTCGTCTAGTACCTTGACAACTGGAGCTAGACAATTTGTCGTACAAGAGGCATTAGAAATAATGTTATGCTGATTCACATCAAACTCTCGTTCGTTTACGCCCATCACAATGGTAATATCTTCTTGTTTACCCGGTGCCGTTAACACAACTTTTTTCGCACCTGCTTCAATATGTAACTGCGCTTTTTCTCTTGAATTAAATTTCCCCGTTGCTTCAACAACTAAATCAATCCCAAGCTCTTTCCAAGGCAAATTCAGCGGATCACGTGAATTTAATAGCTGAATTCTTTTACCGTTAACAATTAGCGCATCATCATCACATTTGACATCTCCATTAAATGGTCCGTGTATAGAGTCATATTTGATTAAATGTGCTAACGTTTCTGCTGGATAAGATGCATTTATTGCAATAATATCTAAATTTTCCTCTATAATCGCTGTGCGAAACACCATTCTTCCTATTCTCCCAAAACCATTAATGGCAATACGTGCTTTCATGGCTATACCCCTCTCTATATGTGTTATACTATTTAACTTTTTATATTGAATAGTATAACATAAATATTTAAAAAGTGAATAATATTAATTTTTTTTAATAAATTATTTTAATTAAGTTTTACTATATGTATATAGCGAGAACAGATATTTAACACATTCTTTTTTAGAAGTCCTTAAATATTCCCAATAAAAAAAGAGTGAATGCAATCATTCACTCTTTAATCTAGCCATAGGGCTAATATACTTAAAAGCTGTTGTTTTGTTTCCTCTATAGGACCGTTGTTATTGATCACGGCATCGGCTAAGGCTACTTTTTGAATCAAAGGCAGCTGTGCATGGATACGCGCATAGGCATCCTCCGTCGAGAGATTATTACGCGATTTTAACCTTTCTAGCTGCACAGACTCATCGACATATACAACCACTACTTTATCGACTAAGTGTGTCAAATCACTTTCAAACAGCAGCGGAATATCTAATACAACGGCTTCGTAACCTTCCTCTATATAGCTTTCCTTTTGAGAAAGCATCTCTTTTCTTACGGCAGGATGTACAATTGCATTCAATTTTTTACGTTCTTCCTCTTGATAAAACACAATTTCCCCTAAAGCCGCTCGATTGATCTCCGCGTTCTCGTGAAGAATAGCACGGCCGAACGTCTCGACAATTTGTTTGTATGCTTCTTTCCCTGGTTCTACGACGGCTTTTGCAATGTGATCAGCGTCGATTACTGGAATATTGATATCTCGTAGCATTCCGGTTACCGTGCTTTTCCCGCTTGCAATTCCGCCTGTTAATCCAATTACAATTGACATTGGCCTCTCCTTTATCTCTTTATTTAAAATCTAAAAATACCTAAAATAATGAGCAGAACTCCTGGTACAAATGAGAACATTTTCATCCATGATAAACGTGAAAAAACCTTGCCAAACTGTATGCCCGCACTTAAAAAAAGAGAACTCATAAGAGCTACAGCAATTGCTAGAGCATACGGCGAATAACCTAATAAAGCCGCTCCAAACCCTGCTCCAAATGCATCAAGAGATAATGCAATTCCAAGTATAAATGCTTCAATTCCATTGATGGAACCTGAATTATCTAAATCTGCTGCAATTGGTTTTTTCAATACGTTAATGACTAGGCCAATTGACTTAATTTCAATTTTCACTAATGTTTTTTCTTCTTTCACTCGAGATGAATCTGCCGGACAAAAAAACTGGTATAAAATCCACATCCCAAGCAGAACAAGAATACCTCCGCCTACTTTATTTAGTACATCCACTGAAAATAGATGCGTAAGTACTTTTCCTAAAAACATAGAAAACATTAAAGAAAATGCTGAGCAACATGAAATAATAAAAATGGATTTCAGCGGGATTTTCACCTTTCGAAGTCCGTACGTCAGACCAACGCTAAAGCTGTCAAGACTTACGGCAAAAGCAAGAATAAGTAAAGAAAATGTTATCATGATGAGAGGACTCCTTTCCTTTCTGTCTATACGTAGTATATGAAAGGAGCCCATCCATTGTTATTTTTTAGCCGGCTGACAATTTGGGCAGATATGTGTTCCTCTACCGCCTACAACAAATTTTTCAATTGGCGTACCGCACATTTTACAAGATTCGCCTTTTCTTCCGTACACATAAAGCTGCTGCTGAAACATGCCTATTTGTCCCTGTGTATTTACATACGTGCGAATTGTGCTGCCTCCTTGTTTCACAGCTTCTTGAAGAGTCGCTACAATTTCTTTGTACAATTTTTCATACTCTTCGTCTGTTAATTGGCTGGCCACTCGTTCAGGATGAATGCCTGCGCGAAACAGTGCTTCATCTACATAAATATTTCCAAGCCCAACCACGACATTTTGATCGAGTAAAACCGGCTTGATTTTTCGAGAAGTTTTGCCGATTCTCATTTTTAATTGACTTGGATTAAATGTTTCGTCAAACGGTTCAGGTCCAAGGCCAATAAGAGGAGGAAACAGATCTTCCTCTCCCTTTTTAAATAAGTGCATAGTACCAAACTTCCTTACATCCCGGTATCGCAATTCTGTTCCATCGGTGAAGTGAAAAAAGACGTGTACATGCTTATCTGGTTCTTCTGCATTCTCATGGAGAGCATATTTACCTTCCATACGTAAATGAGAAACCATCGTATAATCATCGAGCACAATTTTCAAAAACTTACCTCTGCGTTCAACATCTCGAATGGTTTGTCCAACAAGCGCGTCACAAAACTGTTCAACTTGTTCAGGACGTTTGATAATATTGGGCCATTTAACTGTTACACGCTCAATGGTCTTTCCACTGGCTAATTCAATTAACGTACGTCTGACGGTTTCAACTTCTGGTAATTCTGGCACGTTTGTCACATCCTTTTTCCACTACTTTGCTTCGTACCAAGTCTTTCCGTAAGAATAATCTACTTTCAACGGAACTTCTAACTCTAAAGCGTTCTCCATTACTTCTGGTACGATTTTCTCTAAAATTTTAATTTCTTCTTCTGGGGCTTCAAAAATCAGCTCATCGTGTACTTGAAGCAGCAGCTTAGCCTGAAGATTTTCATCTTTTAAGCGCTTATCCATTTCAATCATTGCTTTTTTAATAATATCAGCTGCCGTCCCTTGGATAGGCGTATTCATCGCCGTACGCTCAGCGAAGCTGCGGAGGTTAAAGTTTCGGCTCGTGATTTCAGGCAAGTAACGTCGGCGGTGCAAGAGCGTTGTTACATATCCCTTTTCTTTTGCATCGCGTACAATCGTATCCATATACTCCTGTACACCAGGGAAGCTTTTTAAATAGCGTTCAATAAAAGTAGCCGCTGCTTTTCTTGTAATTCCTAAACTTTGCGATAAACCGTAATCACTAATGCCATAAACGATTCCAAAGTTAACTGCTTTAGCCTGACGGCGCATATTCGACGTTACTTCTTCTCTTTCGACGTGGAACACATCCATCGCTGTTTTCGTATGGATATCTAAGTCATGCTTAAACGCATCGATTAGCTTTTCATCATCTGCAATATGAGCCAGTACGCGCAGCTCAATTTGTGAATAATCCGCCGCAAATATTAACCAATCAGGCTGTGAAGGCACAAACGCACCTCTTATTTTTTTACCTTCTTCAAGACGAATCGGGATGTTTTGCAAGTTAGGATCTACTGAGCTTAACCTTCCCGTTTGAGTTAATGTTTGATTAAAGCGGGTATGAACTTTTCCATCGCTTTCATGAATAACCTTTTTTAATCCTTCAATATACGTAGACTGTAATTTTCCTAGCTGACGGTATTGTAAAATCTCTGGGATAATATCATGGGTACTAGCTAATTGCTCTAATACATCAGCTGATGTGGAATAGCCTGTTTTTGTTTTCTTTATGACTGGAAGCTGCATTTTTTCAAAAAGAACAACTCCTAGCTGCTTTGGCGAATTAATATTAAATTCTTGTCCAGCGTATTCGTAGATTTTCGCTTCAATTTTTTCAAGCTGTTCTCGAAGATCTTCGCCCATTTCATCTAAACGCGCCCGGTCAATTTTCACCCCTTGATATTCCATATCAGCAAGGACAATGGCAAGAGGCATTTCAAGCTTCTCAAACAGCTCAAACTGTTCATTTTTAACCAATTCTTTTTCTAACACTTCTTTTAAATAAGCGACGGCGGCTGCTTTTCTTATAACATGCTCAGCTAGCTGAGCAGCTTCCGCAATGCTTCGCTTAGCTCCTTTTCCATACACAGCTTCATCTGATTGCACTTGATGATACCCTTTTAATTTTGCAATTGTCGCTAGGTCATCATTTGCCTCAGCAGGATTCAAGATGTAAGAAGCAATCATTACATCATGTTCAATTCCTTTAATTTCATGCCCCGCCCATTTTAACGATACAATCGTGCGTTTTCCATTAAACACCGTCTTTTTTACACGTTCATCTTCTAACCATGCTTTAAATTTAGAAGATGAAAGAGCTGTATCTTTATCAATAAAATAGTGGCCATTTTTGTTGCTGATTCCAAAACCGAGCAGCTGATTGTGATGATAGTTTTCTTCATACCCTTCTACGATCAGAGCTGCTTCGCTTGTTAACATATCATCGTGAACTTCCTGCGCTATTTCAAACGTCAGTTCTTCAAAATCTGCTTCCTCTTCTGCTGATTCACCAAATTTAGCAAGCAGAGAATTAAACCCAAGCTCTTTAAATAATGAGATGACCTTTGAAGATTCAAACCCGTCATACTTTGCATCTTCTACAGATACTTCAAGAGGCGCTTCGCAATAAATCGTTGCAAGCTTTTTACTCATGATGGCTGATTCACGATTATCTTCTAGCTTTTCTTTTAATTTTTTACCGCTGACTTGATCGATAGATTTCAATACATTTTCAACCGTTTCGAACTCTTTTAATAGCTTTAAGGCTGTTTTTTCGCCGACTCCGGGCACGCCTGGGATATTATCCGAGCTGTCCCCCATAAGGCCTTTCATATCAATAATTTGTGCAGCCGTAATACCATACTTTTCATCAATGGCTGCAGGCGTATAGGAATCGACATCCGTAATTCCTTTTCTCGTAATATCTACGGTTACATGTTCTGACACAAGCTGAAGTAAATCTTTATCTCCGGAAATGACTTTTACGGCCATTCCTTTTTGTTCAGCTTGTTTTGAAAGTGTACCGATAATATCATCTGCTTCATAATCAGGCAGTTCATAGCGCTTAATCCCATATGCATCTAATAACTCACGAATAAAGGGAAACTGCTCTGAAAGTTCAGGAGGCGTCTTTTGTCTGCCTCCTTTGTATTCTGTAAATGTTTTGTGGCGAAACGTTGTTTTCCCTGCGTCAAATGCCACAAGTAAATGCGTCGGCTTCTCTTCCTCTAAGATACGTGTCAGCATTGTAGTAAAGCCATATATGGCATTTGTATGTATTCCTTTATCATTGTTTAAAAGCGGCAAAGCAAAAAATGCACGGTAGGCAATACTATTCCCGTCAATTAATACTAGTTTTTGTGTCATTCATGTTCCTCCATTTCGCTCTCTTCTTATCTTACCTTTATTTTAGCAAACAATAAGCTTTAAGAACAAAAAGTACTCTTGAATTCAACGTTTTATTTTCATGTGGTGATAAGATCTGTACATCATAAAATAAAAACACCGCCTAGTTATTTTAGGCGGTGTAACATGTGAATGGATAGAAATTGTCAAAAAGAATCGGCGAAAATAGCACGGTTAAAGCTATTTTCGCCTTACACATTGGCTCCTTGGATGAAGGGGTTTCCATGAAAAATTGTATCAATTAATTATTAAGCTACATTAAATAAATTGTAAAAGGAACGTAAACATTTTACATCTGCGGCAAATACTTGTGCAGCTTGACCGAAAAAGTTGTCCCTTTATTGACTTCACTTTTCACTTCAATTTCCCCTTTATGAGCTTCAACAAGATGTTTAACAATTGCTAATCCAAGACCTGTTCCTCCAGAATTACGGCTTCTTGCTTTATCTACTCGGTAAAAGCGCTCAAAAATACGTGAGATTTCATCAGAATCAATACCGATACCTGTATCTTGAACATGAACTGTAATCGTTTCTTCTTCCTCTTCAAGCGAAACGTGAACAGTTCCTCCAGGCATTGTATACATGAGCGCATTGCCGATTAAGTTAACAAACACTTGCATAAGGCGCTGACTGTCACCATCAATCCACGCTTCTTCAGGAAGCGTATCTAACGTTAGGGTGATTTCTTTTTCAGTCGCTCGGTTTGATAGCACTGTCGTCACTTCGTAAAGAAGCGTATTCAGATCTACTGAATGAATACTTAGTTTAAACCCTTGCTGTTCAACTTTAGACAAATCTAAAAGATCTTGAATCAAGCTCTCCATGCGCTGACTTTCCGTTAAAATGATAGATAGAAACTGCTGGCGCAGCTGTGGATCTTCCATGGCACCGTCTAACAATGTCTCACTAAACCCTTTTATAGACGTAATAGGAGTTTTTAGTTCATGAGACACATTCGCTACAAAGTCACGGCGAACTTGTTCTAGCTTTTTCAGCTCAGTAATATCATGGAAAACAAGCACAATCCCTTTCCATTCATCGTTTAAGCCAATAATCGGCGCTCCGTAAACATCAAAATATCTTCGTTCAATATTTAAAGGCAGAACCACTTGTTTTCGAACCTTTACTTCCGTCATAAATATTTTTTCCACAAGCTTAATGATTTCTTTATGCTCAAATACCTCGTAATACAAATGATAAAGGAAGTCATCCGGATGTATATGAAACTGCTCTTTATAAGCTCGATTTACTAAGTTTATATAGCCTCTACTATCGATAAGAAGCATACCGCTTCCCATATTTTCAATTAGCGTGCGCAGCCTGTCCTGCTGCATTTCTTGATTAGTGATAGACTCTTGCAGATTACGAGCAAGTGCGTTAATAGACTGACTCAGCATCCCTGTTTCATCTACATAATCTTCATATGTACGAGCTTTATAATTCCCTTTTGCAAGTTCCATAGCCACTTTGGTTGCCGATTCAATAGGACGGGTATAGCGTCCCATAATCTTTACACCTAAGAGTAAAATCACAATCAAAGCTAGACCTAAGCTTCCAATAAGAAGGCCCCAAATTTGCTGATTTACTTGTTTTAATGAATCAAACGATGTACTCAGCACAACAAATCCCTCTTGCTTACCTTCTATAATAAGCGGGATACCATAGTAATATAAGTCGTAATCTTCTTTAATTTGATCAAAGCTTTTTTTACTGTTTAACTGCTTTTTTAATACTTGTTGGATTACGATACTTTTTTCGATTCTTTGCTGCTTGCTACCTGGATTTGAGTCAACTAATATTTTTCCGTCTTTTTGAACGATAGTCGTTCGTACACTTAACGAATGGCTGATTTGATCAACTTTAGATTTTAAAGCAGGACTTGTGATACCTTCTTCGCTAATGTACATTTCTACAAGCTTTGCCTCTTTTTCCATTCGCTCTTGAAACGTCTGAAAATAAAAGTTTTTAAACAACTGTCCCAGCAGCAGGCCAAGACCTACTAATACAATAATAATAAGTACTAATAGAGCCAAAAGTAGCCTTGAACGAAATTTATTCATCTACCTTTGGTTCCTCCAGTTTATATCCTAATCCTCTAATCGTTTTTATATAAACAGGTTTTCGCGTATTATGTTCAATTTTCTCACGCAAATGGCTGATGTGCACATCTACAATTCGCGTATCTCCAGCAAAATCATAATTCCACACTGCACTTAGCAGCTGATCACGAGTTAATACCCGTCCTTTGTATTTTGCCAAATATAATAATAACTCAAATTCTTTTGGAGTAAGCTCAAGCTGCTCTTGATTAAAGTAGGCCTCATAATGATCTGGAAGAATTTTTAAATCACCGATCATGATGCGTTCGCCATCTTCCTCTTGTTCATTTTCCTGAGCAATAATTTGTGTTCTGCGTAAAATAGCTTTTACACGCGCTACTACTTCTCGAGGACTAAATGGTTTCGTCATGTAGTCATCTGCGCCAAGCTCTAACCCTAATACTTTGTCGAACTCATCGTCTTTTGCAGTTAACATTAAAATAGGCGTCATCACTTTTTGCTGACGAAGCTTTTTACAAACTTCGATTCCATCCATTTTAGGAAGCATCAAGTCTAACACAATTAAATCCGGTTTTCCTTCTAGTGCCTTGTTGTATCCTTCTTCCCCGTCTTCAGCTGTTTCTACTGTAAAGCCAGCTTGTTGTAAATTATATTGTAATAATGTTGAAATTGATTGTTCATCATCTACGACTAATAATTTCTTACTCATATTAACGATATAAGCCTCCATCTAGTTAAATTAAACCGCAGCTTCATCCAAATGATATTATTTTCTATTTATCTTCTCTTATCATACAATGTTTTAGCCTCGTTCTCCAATACATTTCAACATTTTCAGAAAATAGGGTCAAAGAGTTTCTTCTATACTTATAAATATTTACGGCATTTTAAAAATTTTCAAAGTCGTGTGTCTCCACTGATGGAAGTCTAAACGGCGGATACACAAGAAACTGCGCCGTTACTACTTTCTCTTTTTGCTCATTGACCGCTTCCACCTCAATCGTAACAGTTCTAGAAGAAACATCTACCTCTGTCACTTCAAATAAAAATTCAATCGTGCTATAGTGATGAATCTTTTTGGGGAAGGCTACCGTATGTTCTGCAACGTGGCTTCCAGGTCCGGGCAAATACTTCGAAATGGCTGCTGTCATAATACCAGTAATCATAATACTTGGCACAATAGGTTTCTTAAAAGGTGTCTGGGATGCGTAATCATGCTGAATGTATAAAGGGTTAGAATCATTTGTCAGCCCTAAGTACAATAAGATATCTTTATCTTCAATTCGTTCAGTTAGCGTTAATTTTTCTCCAACTTTTATATCTTCAATACTTCGACCTATTTTTTGTTTTTTACCTAATACCATCATCATTCCACCTTTTGTATATAGTAATAGCTTTTCTTTATATACAAGAAAAATTCGAGGTTTCCCCCGAATTTTCCTTGTGAATATTGTTTGAATATTGATAAAAACCTATACTCAAACCTATTTTATTGTATTAAGCTAATACACCCATGACAGTTTTAACTGATTTTGCTGATTGATCTAAAGAAGCTTTTTCAGAATCAGTCAGTTCTAATTCAATTACTTGCTCAATTCCTGCAGCTCCTAATACGGTTGGAACACCTAAGTAGATGCCGTTATAACCATATTCACCCTCTAGGTAAGCAATCGCTGGTAAAATACGACGCTGATCTTTTAAGATCGCTTCTGTCATTTCCACTAAAGAAGCAGCAGGAGCATAGTACGCACTTCCGTTGCCTAATAAGTTAACGATCTCGCCGCCGCCTTTGCGTGTTCGTTCAACAATTGCTTCAAGGCGCGCTTTTGGAATAAGCGTTTCAAGAGGAATACCGCCAGCATACGAGTAGCGTACAAGAGGTACCATATCATCGCCATGTCCACCAAGTACAAAACCTGTGATATCTTTTACCGAAATGTTTAACTCCTGCGCTACGAACGTACGGAAACGTGCAGAATCTAATACGCCTGATTGACCGATTACGCGGTTTTTAGGAAAACCAGATTCTTTAAATACTGTGTACGTCATAGCATCTACCGGGTTTGTTAACACGATAATATGACAGTTTGGTGAGTATTTAACAACTTCTTGAGTAACAGACTTCATGATCTTTTGGTTCGTTGTTACTAAATCATCGCGACTCATACCTGGCTTGCGCGCGATACCAGCTGTAATAATGACAATGTCAGAATCAGCTGTGTCTTCGTAGTTGGCTGTTCCTGTAATGTTAGCGTCAAATCCTTGTACAGGACTTGCTTCTAACATATCCAGCGCTTTACCTTTAGCTGGATTTTCTAATTGCGGAATATCAACTAATACAACATCAGCTAACTCTTTTTGACCAATTAAAAAAGCAGTTGTAGCTCCTGTAAAGCCCGCTCCGATAACAGATACTTTTTTACGCATATTTGCCATTATAATTCCTCCCCTAAATGAATAGCTATTAAACTGTTACTTGTTTTCCTAGATTGCTAATTAATTCATCAGCGAACTCTGAACACTTCACTTCTGTTGCGCCGTCCATTAAACGTGCGAAATCATATGTTACTACTTTTGAAGCAATTGTTTTTTCCATTGATTTCATGATTAAATCCGCTGCTTCGTTCCAGCCAAGGTGTTCAAGCATTAACACACCTGATAATAATACAGAAGATGGATTTACTTTATCTAAACCAGCATATTTAGGTGCTGTACCGTGAGTTGCTTCAAAGATAGCATGTCCAGTTTCATAGTTGATGTTTGCTCCTGGAGCAATTCCGATACCACCAACTTGCGCTGCTAATGCATCTGAAATGTAATCTCCATTTAAATTCATTGTTGCTACTACATCGAATTCACGTGGACGAGTTAAAATTTGTTGTAAGAAGATATCAGCAATTGAATCTTTTACAATAATTTTTCCTGCTGCTTCTGCTTCTGCTTGAGCTTTGTTTGCAGCCTGTGCACCTTCTTTTTCAACGATGCGGTCATATTGAGCCCAAGTAAATACTTTATCGCCGAATTCTTTTTCAGCTAGCTCATAGCCCCAATTTTTAAATGCGCCTTCTGTATATTTCATAATGTTACCTTTGTGTACAAGCGTAACAGACTTGCGTCCTTGTTCAATTGCATAGTTGATTGCTGCACGCACAAGACGCTCTGTTCCTTCAGAAGAAATAGGCTTAATACCTAATCCAGAAGTTTCAGGGAAACGAATTTTATTTACGCCTAATTCCGTTTGTAGGAATGAAACAAGCTTTTGTACTTCTTCAGAACCCTTCGCATATTCAATACCAGCATAAATATCTTCAGTATTTTCACGGAAGATAACCATATCTGTATCTTCAGGGCGCTTAATTGGAGAAGGTACGCCGTCAAAGTAGCGAACAGGACGTAAGCATGTGAATAAGTCTAATTCTTGACGCAATGCCACGTTTAGAGAACGAATTCCACCGCCTACCGGTGTTGTTAATGGTCCTTTGATTGCAATTATGTATTCGCGAATTGCATCTAACGTTTCTTCCGGTAACCATTCGCCAGTTTGATTAAATGCTTTTTCACCTGCTAATACTTCTTTCCAAACGATTTCTTTTTCACCATTGTATGCTTTTGCAACCGCTGCTTCTAATACGCGAGAAGCTGCTGCCCAGATATCCGGACCAATTCCGTCACCTTCGATAAATGGAATAATTGGGTTATTTGGTACGTTTAATACGCCGTTTGCTACAGAAATTTGTTCACCTTTTGTCATGAGAATGACCTCCTTAAAAAATTTGTCTACTTTCACTTATGGAAAAGTGCTCAACGAACGTGAGCACCTTCGTCACATTGTTTAGCTGCGCTCTTCAAGCGGAATGTACGTTTGTTTTCCAGGACCGATATAATCAGCTCTTGGACGAATCAAACGATTGTTTGAATACTGCTCTAAAATGTGAGCAATCCATCCTGATACGCGGCTTACGGCAAAGATCGGAGTAAATAGATCGTGATCAATCCCTAAGCTGTGGTATACAGAAGCTGAATAGAAGTCAACGTTTGGCGGAAGCTTTTTCTCGCCTGTTACGATCTCTTCAATTTTTACTGACATATCGTATAGCGTTGTATCTCCTGCTTGTTTGGTAAGTTTTTCAGACATTTCTTTCAAGTGCTTGGCACGAGGATCACCCTGTTGATACACACGATGTCCAAATCCCATAATCTTTTCTTTTTTCGCGAGCTTTTCGCGAATGTAAGGTTCTGCGTTTTCAACTGTTTGAATGTCAGACAACATTTTCATAACAGCTTCATTCGCTCCCCCGTGAAGAGGACCCTTTAACGCTCCAATAGCGGCTGTAATTCCTGAATAAATATCGGATAACGTTGCCACACAGACACGAGCTGTAAAAGTTGAAGCATTTAGCTCATGGTCAGCGTGTAAGACAAGTGCTTTATCAAATGCCTCTACTTGGATATCAGTTGGCTCTTCGCCGGTTAACATATATAAAAAGTTAGCGGCAATGCTATAGTTTTCGTTTGGTTCAATTGGCTCTAATCCGTTACGGACTCTTGAAAAAGCCGTTACCACCGTTGGTAATTGTGCTTGCAAACGAACAGCTTTGCGATAATTTGCTTCTTCATCCATTAAATCAGCTTCAGGATCGTACAACCCCAATAGTGATACGACTGTTCTTAAAGCTGCCATTGGATGAACATCTTTAATTGGATAAGTTTTGAAATGATCTAAGACTTCTTGGGGTAATTTAGCGTTTTCTGCTAGTAATCTAGAAAACACAGATAATTCTTCTTTGTTAGGTAATTTTCCGTGCCATAGTAAATACACCACTTCTTCAAATGTTGCATAATTCGCTAAATCATCAATATTGTAGCCTTGATATGTTAAAGTGTCATCAATAATTGAACTTACTGCTGACGTTGTAGCGACTACCCCTTCTAGACCTCGAGTTGCTGTCATAAATCTCCACTCCTTTACAGAAAAAATTCCCCATACCTTTCTGTGTAAAACGTGAAAAACAAAATTGAGCCTCTGCTCAACTAGACATTAAATGATATACGAAGCGCCTCTTTTGAATATATATCTTGGAAGAACATTCCTTTACCCCACGTAAAGAAAATGCTTACATTTCCATTTGTTTCAATAACACACAAAATCAAAACATCTGCATGTGTCATTGCTTTGTTACAGCCCTATAGGTAAAACATACAATTGTATGTAAAAAGATGCGGCCTCAAAATATATTATAAACAATTATCTGACTTTTGTGAATCAAAAGAGAGAAGAAATTTTAAAAAAATTATTATTATACAAAAATTTCTACGAAAAAAGTTCGGTTAATTTCATAAATAAATAAGCAATTCCAGCACCGATTAACGGACCTACTGCCACCCCTTGAAACAGCGCCACAGCAAGAATTGTGCCAAAAACTAAAGCGGTCGTAATATGCGGATCATCTTCCAAGAGTGTAAGTCCATATTTGGCAATAATTGCTACAGCAATTCCCGCTCCTAGAGCAATCCAGGCATAAGAAGATTTCACAGCCTCTCCTAATTGTTTGAATCCTATGTCTCCTGTTGCAATCGGCACAAGAACGGCAATTGTAATAACCGTTACTCCAATATTAATTCCTTTTGATTGTAGAAACGGAAAAACCTTACCGTCTAACCCGATTAATTTTAAAATAAGTAAAAATGCAACTGCAATGATTAATGATTGATTTTTAGCCACTAATCCAATTACGAGTAAAACAGCTAAAAAAAGCATGGGTTGTGAGAACATTTTACTCATCCTTTCTTTTTTTATTGTGATAAATCTAAAGCGTATTACGTAAATATTTTATGAGTAGCTTTTTCTTTTGTTAACTATCGTTTACAAGGAGGCCTCTATTTATTGTGTACAAGCTTCATTTACACCGACTATTTCGCTTAGCTTGTGTGTTGGCAATTATTGCAGCATCTATATTTCTTAGTTATTATGTCTCTTCTCTCGTATATCCATTTATTATCGCCTGCTGCATCGCTTTTTTTATAAACCCTATGGTTAATCTATTTGAATTGAAGCTGCGCTTACCCCGCTACTTAGCTGTTTTACTGTCAATGGTTCTTATCTTCTCTCTTTTGGCCGGACTTATTACGTTACTTATCACAGAAATCATTGCAGGAAGTACGTATTTAGCGAAAGTTGTTCCCACAAATTTCAAAGAAGTGGTCATATTTATTGAAAATATTGCTACAGAACAAATACTTCCGTTTTATGAACGCATTACTTCTATGTTTAATAACTTAAATACCGGTCAGCAAGCAACTATTTTATCGAACATTAAAGGGGTAGGCAACCATATCGCTCAAACCGTGGGCGATTTTTTGCAAAATGTATTGCAAAGCATCCCAGTACTTTTATCCGTATTGCCTAATGCAGCGACTGTGCTTATTTTTTCATTGCTGGCTACTTTTTTTATTAGTAAAGATTGGTACAAGCTGATGGCTAAAAGCAGCGTGTTTATTCCTAAAAAAGTAAGAGAAAATGGACAGACAGTTGTTGTGGAGCTTAAAAATGCACTGTTTGGTTTTATTAAAGCTCAACTTACGCTTATTTCGATTACCACAATCATCGTTCTTTTTGGTTTACTTGTTCTTAGGGTTGATTATGCTATTACGGTCGCTTTATTAATTGGCTTAGTAGATATTCTTCCTTACCTCGGAACAGGACTGGTTTTTGTTCCTTGGATGATTTATGCCTTTGCAACAGATAACATGTCATTTGCTGTAGGGCTCTCGGTACTATATGCTGTAGTACTTGTGCAGCGACAAATTATGGAACCAAAAATTTTGTCATCAAGCATTGGTCTTGATCCTCTCGCTACATTAATTGCTTTATTTGTAGGATATCAACTGATTGGATTTTTCGGATTAATAGTTGGCCCTGTTATTCTTGTTATTCTAAAAACTCTTCATACAACGGGGGTTTTTAAAGAAACGTGGCAGTTTATTATAGGAAAATGAAAAAGTGTGTGAAAGAAGCTTCTTTCACACACTTTCTAGTTAACGAATAATCGTCATTCGATTACGTCCTTGAAAAAATCTTCTTAGCCACGTTAAAAGGAAAGGCTTAACGATTCTGCGTGTAAACGGCAGTAAAAAGATAAAGCCTACAACATCTGTCAAGAAGCCTGGAAACAGCAGAAACAGTCCGCCAAATAGTACACACATACCATCAAGGATTTCACCGCTCGGAACATGTCCCTGGCTCATCTGACGCTGTGCTTTTTGAAAAAGAGATGTTCCTTGTTTTTTCGCTAGAAACGCACCAATAAAACTGGTAGCAATAATCAGTAAAAATGTTGACATTACACCAATGAGATGACTTGAATAAATCAAAATCATTACCTCAACAGCAGGTACAATAAGAAGGAGCGGAAGGAGCTTCCTCACCATCATCACCTCTTCGCTTATTGAATTGCCTAAACAAAAAGAGAAGGATTCCCCTTCTCTTTTTTCTATCATCTACGTGTTCTTACAGTACGCTTGCGTGTCCGTTGTATACAACACCACGTGAAGCATCAACTGTAATATCTTGATCTTCTGAGAATACGCTTGTTGCGTTTTCTACGCCTACAATGACAGGAATGCTTAAGTTTAACCCTACTACAGCTGCATGGCTTGTTAGACCGCCTTCTTCTGTAATAAGAGCCCCTGCTTTTTCAATTGCACTGATCATATCGCGATCTGTGCTGTTTGTAACAAGGATAGCACCTTCAGTCATTTTTGCATTTGCTTCTTCAGCAGTTTTAGCAATAACTACTTTACCAACTGCTGCTTTACGACCAATTCCTTGTCCTTTAGCAAGAACGTCACCTACAACTTGAACTTTCATTAAGTTCGTTGCACCTGATTCTCCAACTGGAACACCAGCTGTAATAACCACTAAGTCGCCGTGTGCTACAACGCCTGTTTTTACTGCGTCATTTACAGCGTGATCTAACATATCGTCAATTGTATTTACGCGCTCACCAACAACTGGTGTAACACCCCATACTAGAGACAGACGACGTGCAACAGAATCATTTGCTGCAACAGCTACGATTGGAGATTGCGGACGATATTTAGAAACAATTTTCGCTGTATAACCACTTTCTGTTGGCGCTACGATTGCACTAGCGTTTAAGTTAAGCGCTGTGTGTACAACAGATTGTCCAATTGCATCTGTAATAGATGGGCCAACTTGCTTGCTGCGCTGTTGTAAAATCTCAGAGTAGTTTAGAGCTTGCTCAGCACGAGAAGCGATTGAATGCATTGTTTGTACAGCTTCAACTGGGTAAGAACCTGCAGCTGTTTCACCAGATAACATAATTGCATCTGTACCATCAAAGATAGCATTGGCAACGTCACTTGCTTCCGCACGAGTTGGACGCGGGTTGCGTTGCATTGAATCAAGCATTTGTGTAGCTGTAATAACTGGTTTGCCAAGCGCATTACATTGTTTGATTAAATCTTTTTGTACTAATGGTACTTCTTCAGCAGGAATTTCTACTCCTAAGTCACCACGAGCAACCATTAAACCGTCTGAAACTTCAAGAATTTCCTTGATGTTATCTACGCCTTCTTGGTTTTCAATTTTTGAGATGATTTGAATGTGAGCTGCATTGTGTTTTTCTAGTAGTTCACGAATTTCTAATACATCAGATGCGCGACGCACAAAAGAAGCAGCGATAAAATCAATGCCTTGTTCGATACCAAATACAATATCGTTAGCATCTTTTTCAGTGATACCAGGAAGGTTTACACTTACGTTTGGCACGTTTACACCTTTTTTATTTTTTAATGTACCTGGGTTAAGTACTTTTGTTTTGATTTCACCGTCAGTTTTATTGATTTCTAGTACTTCAAGACCGATTAAACCGTCATCTAAAAGGATTTTTGATCCTACGTGTACGTCTTCAATTAGACCTGGATATGTAATTGAGAATTTTTCAGTTGTTCCCACTACTTCTGTCATAGAAACAATGATTTCAGAGCCTTCTTGTAACTCAATTGCACCATTTTCCATTGTGTTTGTACGAATTTCAGGTCCTTTTGTATCAAGTAAGATACCTACTGTTTTACCTGTTTGTTTCGCAGCTTCACGAATGTTAACAATACGTGCACCGTGCTCTTCAAAGTCACCGTGAGAGAAGTTTAGACGACAAACGTTTAAGCCTGAGTTAATTAGTTCAACTAATTTTTCTACACTTTCACTCGCTGGTCCAATAGTACATACAATTTTAGTTTTACGCATTCAAATTTCCTCCTATATATTTACTATTTACTCTTTAGATAGGGCAAATAGCTATTTCTTTTACTAACCTTGTACTAGCAGGCTGTGAACAAATACTTTGTTGCCCTGACTTGTTCACCTTGCTTTACGTGTAACTTATGAAATACCTACGTAGCGCTGAATCAAATAGCAAACAAATACACAGCACTTTAACGATGAATTTCTTCATCGTTTGCTTCTTGTTTTACTATTCCCTGCAATTCATACAGCAATACTTGCTGCCTGATATGTCTTATATATCTCACGTTTTGGAGAAAAGACAAACGCTCGCACAGCTGCTAATAACCATAGGAAATTTTTAAAAAACACTCTTTTTCTACTTTTACTTAAAGGTTTTTGCTGTCTATAAAATACCACGAAGAACTTGTAAACACAATAGAGAAGGGCTATACAAACCGCACAAAAACGCGCACCCTTATTTTTCAAGAGTGCACGTTTCTTTATTTTATAGTAATGGCATCGTTTTCAGCTGCAAATTGTCCGATTTTTTTGTATTTTAAATAACGCTCTTCCACTAGCTCTTCTTTTGATAAATTCATCAGCTCTTTTAATGATTTCTTGATAATGCCCTCCATGTATCCAGCTTGTGCATCGATATCTCGGTGAGCTCCACCTTTTACCTCTGAAACCATTTCATCTACAATACCCAGTTCTTTCAAATCTGGTGCTGTAATCTTCATCGTTTCAGCAGCTTTTTTCGCAAGAGAAGAATCTTTCCAAAGAATGGCTGCCGCTCCTTCTGGAGAAATAACTGAATACGTGGAGTTCTCAAGCATATGAAGGTGATTTCCTAAACCTAATGCCAAGGCTCCCCCGCTTCCTCCTTCTCCAATTACAATGCAAATAACAGGTACAGTTAAGCCAGCCATTTCGAAAAGGTTTTTCGCAATAGCTTCGCTTTGTCCGCGCTCTTCTGCCGCTTTTCCTGGATAAGCTCCTTTTGTATCAATAAAGCAAATAATTGGGCGGTTAAATTTCTCCGCTTGCTTCATTAGACGTAGTGCTTTACGGTAGCCTTCAGGGTGAGGCATACCAAAATTACGGCGAATATTTTCTTTCGTATCTTTACCTCTCTGATGTCCAATCACGGTAACAGGCACGCCATTAAACTTGGCAATTCCTCCTACGATTGCTTCATCATCTCCATAAAAGCGATCTCCATGACACTCTAAAAAGTTTGTAAACAAGCGCGAAATATAATCGAGTGTTGTAGGACGCTCAGGATGACGAGCAATTTGAACACGGTTCCATGGGCTTAGATGATTGTAAATATCGTTTTCTACTTTTTCTAAGCGATTTTCTAACTTATCAATTTCGCTAGATAAATCCACTTCTGTGTTTTTAGCAAACTCTTTAAGCTCTGCAATCTTGTTTCGCAACTCGACAATTGGGCGTTCAAATTCTAATTCACTTACCACTCGATGTCACCTCCTGCTACGTGTATATCTAAAATAGTTGTTAACGTTTCTTTTAAATCATGACGGTCAATAACTCCGTCTAGCTGACCATGCTTCAACAGAAATTCCGACGTCTGAAAATCTTCTGGAAGCTCTTCTCTAATTGTTTGTTCAATAATACGTCTTCCAGCAAAGCCAATTAACGCGCCCGGCTCGGCTAAATTATAATCACCTAACGAAGCAAAGCTTGCTGACACGCCCCCTGTAGTAGGATGTGTCATAATCGAAATGATTAAGCCGCCTTCATCACTGAACATTTTAAGAGCTGCGCTAGTTTTAGCCATTTGCATCAAGCTCAGAACACCTTCTTGCATACGTGCACCGCCTGAAGCTGTAAAAATAAGGAATGGAACATGCATTTCCTTCGCTTTTTCAATGGCGCGAGTAATTTTCTCGCCGACTACAGAACCCATGCTTCCCATACGGAAGTGTGAATCCATAACAGCAACTACTACTTTAATGCCTTCAATATCTCCTTCACCCGTAACAATCGCTTCACTTAAATTAGTTTTCTCACGATCTTTTTCGAGCTTTTCAAGATAATCAGGGAACCCAAGAGGATTTTCTGACGTCATATCTTTGTCGTATTCAACAAACGTTCCGCTGTCGATTAAGCTTTCGATACGCTCTGGTGCTGTCATTTGATGATGATATCCACAGTTTAAGCATACTTTTAAGTTTTTATTTAACTCTTTCGTATACATTATTTTTTTACACTTTTTACACTTGGTCATAATTCCTTCAGGTACATCTTGTCTCATATGCTCAGAAGGAATCGTAGCATATTTTCGTTTTTTTGGAGTTTTTGTGTTTTTTGTAAATAAATCTCGTAACAAGGTGTAACCTCCTTTTGGTTCTTTTCTTTATCATAAGAACCTTTATTCTTCCTCTTCTTCTACTATTTACAAGTTGTGAAAATCCGCCTCAAATACAAATCAAGTGACGGATAGACAAAAATTGGACGAATTGTTCGCTTCACTTTATTAGTTGCTATTTACTTTACTAGATGACTGTTTGATTTTGTGTAGAAAGATGGCATGTCTCTTTCGACAAATTCCTTCTTTCACACTTGTTTGTAGCACTGATGGTGAAGATTTAATACAGCTGCTTCATCTTTTTTAGCTAACGCCTCTACTAATTCACTTATCAGAATGTCGCTTGGCGCTGAGTTTTGTTGAAAAGTTTGAGAAAAACGGCAAATAATCAGCCAGATTCGGTGTAGTAGCCGATTAGGCTGCAAAGAAAACAAATAGTCAAACAAGTTCTTCAAACAATCGTCATTCTGCTTTTGAATTGGTTTCGAAACATTGATTTCGTCCTGTTCCGCTAAAACAAAATACAAACAGCTCTTTTCAAGAATATATCTCGTTTGAATTAAATCTGATTTTGTTTTACCGTCTTGTACTAAAAAAGTAGCTAATAAATCAATAAATTGATGATCCCCTACTTCTTTAATAAACGTACCTTCACCTCTTCTAGTTTCAATCAACCCAATTAGCTCTAACGCTCTGAGCGCTTCTCGAACGGAAGAACGTCCTGCGCCTAACCGTTCAGAAAGCTCTCGTTCTGACGGGATTTTATCCCCCGTAGTTAAACGATCGTCTTCCATTAGCTGGCGAATTTGTTTTAGAATTTCTACATATACTTTTGAACGTTCATTCTTCAAGTTTACTACCACTCACTTTACATTACTTTAACAGGCATGCTTGAAGCATCATGCCTGTCAAAGAACAGTTGATGTAACCTTATTCAATAATCGCTAAGCGACGTGTGTTTTCAGCTACGGCTTCTGGCTTTACCTTTATTCGGGCAACGCCTGTTTCCATAGCTGCTTTTGCAACAGCGGCGGCTACTGCCGGAGCCACTCGTGCATCAAATGGACCTGGAATCACATAGTCTGTATTCAAGTCCTCTTCCGTAATTAAATTAGCAATAGCCTCAACTGCAGCCATTTTCATTTTTTCATTAATATGAGTAGCACGTACATCTAGTGCACCTCGGAATATCCCCGGAAACGCTAAGACATTGTTCACTTGATTAGGAAAATCAGAACGTCCGGTGCCGATTACTTTCGCGCCAGCTTTTTTAGCTTCTTCTGGCATAATTTCAGGCACCGGATTTGCCATTGCAAAAATGATTGGGTCTGGATTCATCTTTCCAATCATCTCCGGTGTGAGTGCTCCTTCAACCGACACTCCAATAAATACGTCAGCTTCTTCTAAGGCATCAGCTAACGTACCTTCTACTTTGCTTCGATTTGTATAGGCTGCAACTTCATCTTTTATACGGTTCATGCCGTGAGGACGCTTGTCATAAATCGTTCCTTTGGAATCACACATAATGATATCGCGCACTCCATAGCTGTATAATAATTTAATAATAGCAATGCCAGCAGCTCCTGCTCCATTTGCTACCACTTTGATTTGTGACATTTTTCTTCCTGTCAGCTTCAGGGCATTAAGAAGGCCCGCTACCGTAACAATAGCCGTCCCATGCTGATCATCATGAAAAACCGGGATATTTGTTTCCTTTTTCAACCGCTCTTCAATTTCAAAACAGTTAGGAGCCGCAATATCTTCTAAATTAACGCCTCCAAAAGTAGGTTCTAGCAATTTAACAGTTTCTATAATTTTGTCCACATCTGTCGTGTTTAAACAAATTGGGAATGCATCTACGCCGGCAAAACTTTTAAAAAGGACAGCTTTCCCTTCCATTACTGGCAGAGCAGCTTCAGGACCTATATTGCCCAAGCCCAATACGGCAGTGCCATCAGATACAACAGCTACCATATTTCCTTTCATCGTATATTCATATACATTGTTTACATCATCATATATTTCTTTGCAAGGTTCTGCTACACCAGGAGAATAAGCAAGGCTTAAATCCTCTGCGTTTCGAACAGGAATTTTGGACTTTGATTCTAGTTTACCTTTGTTAATGCGGTGCATATGCAATGCTTCTTCACGTAAAGACAATGAATTTCACTCCCAATAAACAAAATGATAACAAATACTGCGCCTGAACCATGTTCTTTCCCACACTACTCATATGATGTTATAAATCCAATTACATTTCATTTCAAGAAAAACGCATCTAATTCTTATATTTCATAAAAAACGGTGGTCAGACCACTTTTTTAACTATTTTACCATATAACATCACATGAAATCTGTAAAGACTATATCTTCTTGAACACAACGTGCTTCTCTCCTAGCATTGCTTTTAAAGTTTTTATTAACTCGTCGCTTCGTTCAATAGAATAGTGAACGGGAAGCTTGACCAATTGACGTTCTGCCTCATAATAAATTTTCACGGGGATTTCCCCTCTATGAGACTGAAAATGCTGGTAAATAGTATGAAGCAGCTTTTCTGTACCTTGCTTTGTTTCTATACGTAAGTATAATTCTTCTGAAGGTAGTTTTTGAACCGCCTCACTAGCAGCTTCAGCACGTTGACATACAATTTGCTGCTGCCCATTTCTTTCATCTATCTTTCCTTGTATCAGTAAAACTTTCCCTTGTTCAAACAGCAGACGATTCTGCTCAAATACGCGGGGAAACGCAACAACTTCTCCTTCTCCACTTTCATCCGTGATGCGTAAAAAGGCCATTTGCTCTCCTTTTTTCGTTCGAATGACGCGAATTTCCAACACAAATACTAAAAGAGAGACCGCTTTTCCTGAAGCGTATTCTTTCATATCGTGAAGAGAAACAACAGAATAAAAGGAATTCAGGGCTTCATACTGAGAAGCAGGGTGGCTTGATAAATAAAAACCTAGCATATCTTTTTCATACTGAAGCCGATCTTCTATTTTCAGTTCCTCTCTTTCCATATATTTAGGCTTTAACGAAAATTCATCTCCAAATCCAAAGTCATCATCTGGGAGTACCAAGCTTGCATGTTCAAACGCTACATCAATCGTTGCTAATAAAGTAGCTCGATTTTCTCCGAACTCATCAAAGCCTCCAGATAGAATCAAAGCTTCAAGCCCCTTTTTATTCACGGTTTTTTGTGAAACACGGGCACAAAAATCAAATAAGTCTTCAAATCTTTTTTTCTTTCGCTCTTCTGTTATTTCCTGCATAGCTGCTGCACCAATATGTTTAATGGCTGCAAGGCTATACCTTATACTTTCACCTTCTACGTTAAACGAATACATGCTCTTGTTAATAGAAGGCGGGAGAACTTGTATTTTTTTTCTTTTTAGTTCATTAATATATTGAGCAATTTTCCCTTCGTTTCCAATAACGCTCGTTAGTAAAGCTGAAAAGAACTGCAGCGGGTAATGTGCTTTCAAATAAGCTAACTGATAGGCTACCATACTGTAAGCAACGGCATGACTTCGGTTGAAGCCATAATCAGCAAAACGCACAATAAGGTCATACACTCGATTAGCAACAGATAGGTCATATCCTTTCTTCTTGCTTCCTTGGATAAAATGAGCTCGTTCACGATCCAGCACTGCCCGTTCTTTTTTACTAACTGCTCTTCTCAACAAATCTGCTTCTCCAAGAGAAAAACCGGCCATTTTTGAAGCAATCTGCATAATTTGCTCTTGATACACGATAACGCCGTGCGTGGATTGTAAAATGTCTTTAAGCGTAGGATGATCATATATTACCTTTTCCACTCCATGCTTGCGCTTAATATAGGTTGGAATATTTTCCATCGGACCAGGTCTATACAGCGCGTTAACTGCCACAATATCTTCTAGCTCTGTAGGTTTTAATTGCTGAAGCACTCTTCTCATTCCATCTGACTCTAACTGAAAAATACCGGTCGTATCCCCTTTACTCAGCAGTTCAAAAGTTTTCTGGTCGTTAAACGGTATATGAGACAGTGCCAGCTTTCGATTCATGTCCCGCTCAATTTTCTTTAAAATATGATCTAAAATGGTTAAGTTGCGCAAACCTAAAAAGTCCATTTTCAAAAGCCCAACGTCTTGCAGAGCTTCCATTGGATATTGCGTCAGATATACATCATCATGTCCTTCTTGTACAGCTACAGATTGCGTCAGCGGCTTCTCACTAATCACAACGCCTGCTGCATGCGTAGAAGTATGCCTTGGCAGTCCTTCTATCTTCATGGCAATGTTGTACCATTGTTTTCTGGCTTCATTTTCAGATAAATAGTCTTGAAGAACTCTTGAATCACGAAGAGCGCTTTTCAACGTTGTACCTGGTTTGGTTGGAATCGCTTTGGACATTTTGTTTAGCGCTTCTTGATCAAATCCCATCACTCTCCCTACATCACGTACGGCTGCTTTAGCTGCTAATGTTCCAAATGTAATGATTTGAGCTACATGCAGCGCTCCATATTTTTGAGCCACATACTGAATGACTTGATCTCGTTTGTTATCAGGAAAATCAATATCAATATCAGGCATCGAAATACGTTCAGGGTTTAAAAAGCGCTCAAATAAAAGCTGATGCTGAATTGGATCAACATTTGTAATTCGCAAGGCGTATGAGACCAGTGAGCCTGCCGCTGAACCACGGCCTGGGCCCGTTAAAATACCGTGTTCATGAGCATAATTCATAAAATCCCATACGATAAGAAAGTAATCACTAAAGCGCATATTTTCAATAATGTTCAGCTCATAATCCAAGCGTTCCTCATATTGTTCCGTGATCACTTGAACTCTTTCTTGCAATCCTTTTTCGCAGAGAGTGCGCAAGTAGGCTGATGATGTAACAGACGGGGGAACAGGATATTTTGGAATGGACATTACGCCTAGAGAAATTTCGAGCTCGCATCGTCTTGCGATTTTTATACTTTCTTCTATTAAAAAATGCTGGTCATGAAAGAGATCTTCCATTTCATCAGGTGATTTGAAATAGTACTCGCTGCTCTTACTTTTTACCTCTTCATCGCTATGTAATTTCTCTCCGTCTCGAATAGCTGCTAAACACTCATACGCATCCCGATCTTCTTTTTTTAAATATTTCACTTGATTCGTCGCAACAAGCGGGATATTTTCTTCAGCAGCAAGTTCCGTTAACTGCTGATTTATAAAAGCTTCATCCTGTCCGTGGCGCTGTATCGATATATACAAAGACTGCGAATATACTTTTTTAAAGAATTGAAGCACTCGCTTAGCATCTTGAAGTTTGTTTTCTGCTAGCAGAGTTTCAACTTCTCCAGTTACACCGGGTGTAATAGCAATCAACCCGCCGCTGTAATGATGGAGCCATTTTTTATTTACACCGTGTTTTTCCTTGGTTTGAACTAAACTGCTTAGTTTTAATAGATTTTCATATCCCTTATCATTTTCCGCTAACAAAACTAAAGGGTACGCTCGCTCGCTTTCTTCATGTTCTAGGATTGATAATGTGAGCCCAATAATTGGCTTGATCCCCGCTTTCATGCAGGCTTTATAAAAAGGAATGACTCCGTACATCACGTTTTCATCAGTCAAAGCAATCGCTTCATAGTTCATTTTCTTAGCTGTTTCTACAAGCTCATGAATACGAACGGAACTGCTTAATAAGCTATAAGAACTTTGAAGCTGCAAGTGAACAAAAGGCACAGGACTTCCCACCTTTCTTTAATTCTTTATTCTTATTATAAATTTTGTTGCCGGCGTAGACAAATTACATAACTCTGAGCGTTTGTCCATATATATGTAGGAAGCGTGATTCATTGATAAACTAGTAAAGGAGGACACGTCATGACAAAAGAGCCTTTTATGTCTCTTTTCATTTGGAGTTACTTCACTTCATTAGGTATTATTTTAGGCGGTTCATTAATTGGAGCATTTGCGGGGTTTTTAATTGGAAAATCTCCTTTATACGTCATGCATACCCTCAGCAATAGTTTGAAAATCTGGGCAATTGTCGGAGCAATTGGAGGAACATTTGATACGTTTTACAGCTTTGAGCGAGGACTCTTTGAAGGAGCCACAAAAGATGTATTCAAACAAATCCTTTTAATTCTATCCGCTATGGGAGGAGCTCAGACCGGGGCTCTTATCATCAAGTGGTTAACTCAGGAGCATTTTGTATGAGGGTACCCAGCGAGCGAATGTTCAAGCGCTCCGACTGGCAGCGTTTTTTTGCCGGTATAGTCATTGGAGCAATTGTTAGCTGGGGTGTGTTTTTAACGATTTATGGCGTTTCAAGAGATAGAGAGCTAGAAGAAGTTCGAATTGCTAATGATAAGCTAGAAAAAGCAAATTTGCAAATTAGCGCATGGCAAGAAGATGTAAAAGCATTAAACAAGGAAATGAAGCAGCATTTAATTATTCAGAATGTGAAAGTAAAATTAGTAAACGGCAATCGTTATAAAGTAAACTCTGTGGTTGAATACAATATTCAAAAAAGTGTGGACAAAGAAGCACAGCACTTAATTGCCCAAGATATTGAAAGTGCGTATCGAAGCAGGGATATCTTAAAAAAAGCAATTGAAAATAAAAAATACGAATTCGATAAAACGATTTATGAAGTTGAAGTTCATCAAATTTATTTTTATACAACGCTTTCGATTGAAGTTCGAATTAAAAAGATGGAAAAAGTACTATAAAAAGCCGCTGATTTAAAATCAACGGCTTATTTTACAGATTACTGCTGACTGCAGAGCTCTTCTAAATCAAGTAGTAAAGGCTCTACTTCTTCCCATGAATAAATGGAAGCGCCGGACGCAAGAGGATGGCCTCCTCCGTTGTATTTTCTAGCAATTGTATTAATGACAAGCTCTTTTGAACGAAGGCGAACACGAATTTGATTTTCTTCCTCCACAAAAAACACCCACGTTTTTACTCCATCAATTTGCCCTAACGAACCGACTAGCTGAGAAGCATCAGCTGGTGTCACATCATATTTTCGAAGAATTTCATTTGGAATTTTCATATGAGCAACTCCTGCTGGAGACATCGTAAAGTTTTGCAGCACATATCCGTGTAAGTGAGCGACGTTTTCTTTTGTTTTGTATAACTGATCATATACATCTTTAAAATTGAAACCATATTGAATCAATTCACTTGCATAGCAAAACGTTTTCGGCTTTGTATTTGGAAATAAAAATCGACCCGTATCTCCGACGATACCGCTGAAGATCAGCTTTGCTCCTTCATCATTCAGAGATAAACCCTTTTCTTTTCCTTCTAAGTAAAATTCATAAATCATTTCGCTTGTTGAAGAAGCAGACGTCTCAACCCAAAGCAAATCACCGTAAGGAGTTTGGTTTGGATGGTGATCAATTTTAATGACCATTTTTCCATTTACGTAGCGCTGATCTGATACTCGTGCTTCATTAGCCGTATCACAAACAATGACAAGCGCACCCTCATAGGTCTCATCAGCGATATCATCCATCCGGTATAAAAATTTTAATGACTCCGCTTCTTCTCCCGTTACGTATACCTTCTTCTCCGGAAAAGATGTTTTTAACAATTCCGCTAATCCGCACTGAGATCCGTATGCATCTGGATCTGGACGAATATGCCGGTGAATAATGATGGTGTCAAACTGCTTAATAGCTTCTAATATTTGTGCTTTCATTTTCTCTCTCCTGTCAATACTGTTCTTGTTTTATGTACGCACCACGTGCACTTACATTTCCACAGCGCTGTATCCATATTATTTATTAAATCATATCTCTTCTCTTTTTTAAAAGAAGAATCAATCAATAGTAGAATTTTCTGTCATCAGCCTGTAAAATAATAGATACTACTGTAAACACTTTCAACACTACTGATTACTAGCATCTAGAAACATTACGGATAGAAATACACCGGACTGGAGGGGCGTCTGTGCCATTTTTTATGATTTTAATCGTTGTGTCCTTTGTTTTCTACATGTATTTAAAAGTAAAATACGTACGTTCGAAACGCCCAATGGAACGAAAATGGATTTCCGCTAAGTCGAGTATTTGTCTTGGCTCTTTTGTATTATTTTTTGGAATCAATCAATGGTTTATTTACGAAACAAGCCTTTCGCTTATTATCGGCATACTATTTGTATTATTCGGTTCAGGCAGCATATTAGCAGGTATCAAAGCTTACAAGTACTATCAGCCTTATGTAATAAAAGAAGCTGATCAAATGTAAAAGAAGCTGCAGAGCAGCTTCTTTTTTTATACTCTTTCCAATAACTGAGCCATCATCATCGCTTTCCCTACTACAACCCCGGCATTGTAGACTTCTACATCTAATTTAGCAAACTTCCGACCAAGTTCTAATAGCTTAGGACGAATTTCAATTACGCTTTCAATTTGAACTGGCTTAATAAAATAAACGGTGATGTTTTCAATAACCAAATCACCTTTTTTATATAAGCGAAGAACACGATTGGCGGCTTCCGTTACAATAGTAGTGAAAACTCCGTATGAAATAGTCCCCATATAATTCGTCATTTGCGGCGTTACTTCACAGCGATACACAGGTGCTTCTTTTGTCTCTTGTACATCCATAAATTGATTGGTTACAATGTCGTCAATGGTTTCTCCTACCTGCGGTTGACGCTGAATCATTTGCAGCGCCTTTAAAACATCTTGACGGCTGATAATGCCCTCTAGCCGGTGGTAATCATCCACTACAGGCAGCACTTCAATCCCTTCCCATACCATCATATGCGCAGAAGAAGCGACCGATGTTTTCCCGTGAACCGTCATCGGATTTTTCGTCATTACTTTTTCAATTGAAGTAGAAAGGTCATATCCAATAACATCTTTTGAAGTGACCATACCGTGAACTTTCATATGCTGATCCACTACAGGAAAACGACTGTGGTGAGTCTTATCGTTACATTCATGCCATTTTTCAATCGTATCGGTTAACTGCAAGCTAACCGCTTCAGAGATAGGTGTTAAAATATCCTCTACAAGCACAATTTCTTTTTTTATCAGCTGATCATAAATAGCACGGTTAATCATCGTTGCAACTGTAAACGTGTCATAGCTCGTTGAAATAATAGGAAGCTTAAGATCATCCGCAAGCTTCTTAACCCATTCTTCCGTATCAAAGCCGCCCGTAATTAACACGGCTGCTCCTGCTTCAAGAGCTAATTCATGAGCGTTTACTCGATTCCCTACGATAAGAAGGTTTCCGGCCTCGGTATATCTCATCATAGCATCAAGCTTCATCGCTCCAATAACAAACTTGTTTAACGTTTTATGCAAGCCTTCACGTCCGCCCAGCACTTGTCCATCCACGATGTTTACTACTTCAGCAAACGTGAGCTTTTCAATGTTTTCTTTTTTCTTTCGTTCAATTCGAATGGTCCCAACTCGTTCAATCGTTGAAACATATCCTTTATTTTCCGCGTCTTTTATTGCTCGGTACGCCGTGCCTTCACTGACATTCAGTTCTTTGGCAATTTGGCGCACTGAAATTTTTTCACCAATTGGAAGCGAATCGATATACTGTAAAATTTGCTCATGTTTTGTCGCCACGTGTACTTCACCCTTCTAAAACGTTTTTACGTTTCATATGTCTTTTCTTTTATTATACGGGGGAAGTGAAATGGATTCAATCTAACCTCTTTGACGCAAAGGCTTTCTCGCACTATTTTTTTGAATACTTGCCTTCTTGCGGCGCGGTGCATAAAGCAGTGATGACAAATTGCCTCCGGCTACAAAAAGAGCAAAGGTAAGCCAGCTTATACTAAAAATCCCTTGCAAACTCGAAGTTGTTAACACTAAGTGCGGCATTGCATAGTAAAGCATCACTCCGCATAGTAAAAGCGATAAAATAACTCGATTTTTTTCCATAGCTCTCCCTCCTTATTATTACTATCGTATGCAGGGAAGTAAAAAAAGCAGAACGTTTCTTTGCAAATAAAAAGAGATTAGGACATAACTGCATCGATTCAATCTAAAGACGAACAAATGTGAGACATGAGCTGAACCGCTTGTGACACCGCAGTTGATTTGCGTGCAAGACTTCGCTTTCCGCGGGAGTCTTCGTCTTGCCCTCCAATCAACAGCTAGAAGCCGCTACATATATGAAACCTACGTTCACCTTAACAATAAAAAAAGAACGAGTGATCGATAATATCGATTACTCGTTCTTTTTTAACTTTAACTGAAATCGTTTTGTCTCAGCCTCTATTTATGATTAAAGATCCAATCCTTCTCCAACTTTTAATACTTTTCCTTCAATATCAGATAAAGACTCAACAAATTGATGAGGATCTTGCTTGATTACAGGAAATGTATTGTAGTGAATTGGCACAACAAGTTTTGCCTGCACCCACTCCGCTGCGATAGTTGCATCTTCAGGTCCCATTGTAAAGTTATCTCCAATTGGAAGAAATGCTACGTCAGGCTCATGGCGACCAATTAACTTCAAATCAGAAAATAAAGCCGTATCTCCAGCATGATAAATTGTCTTTCCTTCAATCGTTAAAAGCAAACCAGCCGGCATTCCTGTGTAAATAATTTTCTCATTATTTTCTGTATAACTTGAACCGTGGAAAGCTTGGGTCAATTTCACCGTGCCAAAATCAAATGTATAGGCTCCGCCTATGCTCATTGGATGTACGTTTAAGCCTTGCCAGCTAAGATATGTAGCTAATTCTGCTACTGCCACAACAAGTGCACCGCTGCGCTTAGCAATTTCCACCGTGTCGCCTACATGATCATTATGGCCATGAGTCAGTAAAATCACATCTGCTTTTACATCTTCAGCATTTAAATCTGTTAATTCATTTCCAGTGATAAACGGGTCAATTAAAATTGTTTTTCCTTTTGTTTCAATTTTAACAACAGAATGTCCATGATAAGAAACGTGCATCAGTTATTCTCTCCTTTTACACTAACCTTTTCTATATTCTACCCGTCCGTTTTAGTTACAAAACAAGTGAATACGCGGCTATCATATCACAAACTGCGCAAAAACATGCCTTATTATGCTTGCTCTAATAAAGTTGTTGCATCAGCGTAAGTGAGACCGTGTGCATCTGCTACAGCCGCGTAAGTGACAAACCCATTTAGGGTGTTGATGCCTTGAAGAAGGGAAAGGTTTTTTAAGCACGCTTTTTTATATCCCTGACTTGCTATTTGCAGAGCATAAGGCACCGTTACGTTGGTCAGTGCCAAGGTCGACGTGCGTGGAACAGCTCCTGGCATATTAGCAACAGCATAATGCAAGACCTCATGCTTCGAATAAGTCGGGTTATCGTGAGTGGTAATGCGATCAGTTGTTTCAAAAATCCCCCCTTGATCAATAGCAATATCAACTACAACGGACCCCTTTGACATCGTTTGAACCATTTCCTCTGTGACAAGCTTTGGCGCTTTAGCTCCCGGTATGAGAACCGCTCCTATCACTAAATCTGACTCTTTTACAGATTGTGCGATATTGTAGTGATTTGACATTAATGTCGTCACTTCTTTACCAAATAAATCATCAAGCTGGCGAAGGCGATCAGCGTTTAAATCAATTATTGTAACATCAGCCCCTAATCCGACCGCAATTTTAGCAGCATTAGTTCCTGCTACTCCTCCTCCAATAATTGTTACTTTTCCTCTTTGCACGCCTGGAACTCCACTTAATAAAATCCCTTTGCCACCTTTGGTTTTCTCCAAAAATTGAGCTCCAATCTGAGAAGACATTCTTCCTGCAACTTCGCTCATCGGAGTTAACAGAGGCAAGCTTTTGTTTGGAAGCTGTACAGTTTCATAAGCGATGCCTACCACCTTTTTATCAATCAATGCTTTCGTTAATGCTTCTTCAGCTGCCAAATGTAAATAGGTAAACAAAATAAGTCCTTCACGAAAATATCCGTATTCTTCTGAAATCGGTTCTTTTACTTTCATAACCATTTCAGCATCCCACGCTTCTTTTGCAGTATTTACAATAGAAGCTCCTGCATTTGTGTAATCTTCATCATGGAATCCAGAGCCTTCTCCTGCCTGTGTTTCAATATATACATCATGCCCACCGTTAACTAAAGCTGTAACACCAGCTGGAGTAATAGCCACGCGATTTTCATTGTTTTTTACTTCTTTCGGCACTCCAATTTTCACCTTTATCCCTCTTTTCTTATATCAGTGATTAACTGAAAAAAGAACGCCACACCAAATCCTTTAGAAAACCGGATTTACTATGACGTTACCTTTCGATAGAGCTCAGCATAATCCTGCTTTTCTTAGTCTATATACAGTATATGCATCTAGTTATTCATATAGTTCGTTATCACTCTGTGCTTCTGGATTTTCGACTACAGAAGCCATAGCATCGCCAATGACGCCGCTTGAATAAGAATCCATTAGCTGTCTTGATGTCTCTTTTTCTCCTTCGAAATCATATTCATATACATGCTGCGGATGTTTTTTGTCTTTCATATGTCACTTCTCCTTTTTCACTTTATTTTCTTTACGAGTGTGAACTTTACTTCATAATCCCTTACATGATCTTTTCTATTTTCTTCTTAAATGCTCTAGTTATACCATTTATCTCACATCAAAAAACGCCCGCAGATTTTTCTGCGGACGTTTTGATAACTTTTTTATATCGATGTTTTTTCATGCAATTCATCTTTAGCTAGCTGAATTGCTTTTTTTACTTGTTCAAATCCTGTTCCTCCCGCGCTATTGCGGCGATTAACAGCTGTTTTTGGACTTAATACATGATAGATGTCTTCCTCGAATAAATCTGACGCTTCCTTATATTGCTCAAGAGGCAAATCCATTAGGTAGATATTTTTCTGAATACAAACGAGAACCAGTTTCCCAACCACTTCATGTGCTTCACGAAACGGCATACCTTTTGAAGCAAGATAGTCAGCTAATTCCGTTGCATTTGAAAAATCTTGTTTCGTAGCTTTTTCCATAACATTTGTTTTTACTGTCATTGTTTCGATCATGCCAGCAAAAATGGTCAAACATCCTTCAATCGTTGTAACCGTATCGAACATGCCTTCTTTATCTTCTTGCAAGTCTTTGTTGTATGTTAAAGGCGTGCCTTTTAACACAGTCAATAAGCTAAATAAATGACCATATACTCGTCCTGTTTTACCACGAATTAACTCCGCCATATCAGGATTTTTCTTTTGAGGCATAATACTGCTGCCCGTTGCGTACGTATCATCCATTTCAATAAATTGAAATTCTTGACTAGACCATAAAATTAACTCTTCACAAAAACGAGATAAATGCATCATTAAAATAGAACTGTTGCTTAAAAACTCTAAAATAAAGTCACGATCGCTCACAGCATCCATACTGTTCTGATAAATCCCATTAAAGCCTAGAAGCTCCGCGCTATAGTGACGATCAATTGGGAATGTCGTACCAGCTAAAGCTCCTGCTCCTAAAGGAGATAAATCAATACGCTTCAGTGATTCCGCATAACGTTCAGCATCGCGCTTGAACATTGAAACATAAGCCATTAAATGATGAGCAAAAGAAACCGGCTGCGCGCGCTGTAAATGTGTGTAGCCTGGAAAAATGGTTTCAACATGCTGATCTGCTTTTGTAAGCAGTACATCTTCTAGATTTTCAATCAGCCCTACAATTTGCTGAACATGCTTTTTTAAATATAAGTGCATATCTGTAGCAACTTGATCATTACGGCTTCGACCCGTATGAAGCTTTCCTCCAACCGGACCAATTTCATCAATTAATAACTTTTCTAAATTCAAATGAATATCTTCATATTGAGCAGAAAATGTTAATTCTTTCTTCTTAGCTTTTTCAAGCAGTGTTTGAAGGCCTTTTTTAATTTGTGACGCTTCATCTCCAGAAAGAATACTGCATTTCTCAAGCATTGTTACATGTGCTAAACTGCCTTCAATATCTTCTTCTACAAGATGCTGATCAAATGAAATCGACGCACCGAACTCGTCAATCCATTGTTCAGGGCGTTTCGTAAAACGCCCTCCCCAAAGTTTGGTCATACCGTTGTCACCTTCTTTTGATTTACCATGCTGCTCACTTGTGTTGGAAGTCCCCATAATGAGATGAAACCAACTGCTGCATTGTGATCAAATTCATCTTCTTTTGTATATGTTGCAAGTTTTTCATTGTATAAAGAATTAGGAGATTTACGTCCCTCTACGATAGCATGCCCTTTAAATAGTTTTACTCTCACTGTTCCGTTCACATATTGCTGCGTATCTTTTAAGAATGCAAGCAGTGAATTTGTTAATGGAGAGAACCATAAACCTTCATAGATAACTTCTGTTAATTTTTTCTCAATTACTGGTTTGAAGTGCGCTACTTCTTTCACTAATGTTAAATCTTCAAGCTCTTTGTGCGCTTTAATTAATGTCATAGCAGCTGGACACTCATATACTTCACGTGATTTAATTCCCACAAGACGGTTTTCTACATGGTCAATACGTCCGACTCCGTGCTTACCTGCAATTTCGTTCAATTCTAGAATTAACTGAGCTAGCGTGTAAGATTGACCGTTTAATGATACGGGAACACCTTCAACGAATTCAATTTCCACTACATCCGCTGTGTCCGGAGTGTTTTCAAGAGAAGCCGTTAGGTCATATGCTTCTTCAGGTGGAGCTGCCCAAGGATCTTCAAGAACGCCACACTCATTACTTCTTCCCCATAAGTTTTGGTCAATTGAAAATGGGCTGTCTAAGTTAATTGGAATTGGAATATTCTTTTCTTTTGCATACTCGATTTCTTCTTCACGAGACCATTTCCAGTCACGAACAGGAGCTAAAACTTCTAAATGTGGATTTAATGCTTTAATTGATACTTCGAAACGCACTTGGTCATTTCCTTTTCCCGTACATCCATGTGCGACAGCTACTGCATTTTCTTGTTCCGCTACTTCTACAAGCTTTTTAGCGATTAGCGGTCTAGATAGTGCAGATACTAATGGATATTTTCCTTCATATAATGTGTGTGCTTGAAGTGCTGCTAACGCAAATGTATTGGCATATTCTTCTTTTGCATCAATCACATATGATGATACCGCTCCAACTGTTAAGGCCTTTTCTTTAACGAATTTTAAATCTTTTCCTTCGCCTACATCTAAACAGCAGGCTACCACATCGTACCCTTTTTCCTGTAACCATTTAATTGCAACTGACGTATCTAAACCTCCGGAATATGCTAAAACAACTTTTGGATTACTCATTATCTATTCCTCCTACAAATTATATATATATTAATACAACCGTTTTAATTTTTATTCATTTAATCTACTATTACTTTAACAACTTTTTAATCTATTTTCAATAGTTATTCAAAAAAAAGTATATAAATTCACATTTATTTTAATTTAACAGGGTGAAATCTCTTAAAATACTGTAAAAATAAACGTGAATGAATATTCCTTTCTTACATACTGTGTATATTTATATGCATAAACCAAGTATAAATGATTTATTTTTCACTTACAGTAGCTCTGGCTTTTGTCATTGTATAAAATGGAAGGGAAGAGGTGAAAAAATGGAGCGCTTTTTTACTTATGACAACAGACTCGGTATAAAAATTCCTGCTCTTGAAAGAGAATGGACATTCTATTCTGAAAAAGTTCAGCAGGATATTCTCCTAACATGGGAATCCATTCGGGGGCAGATTCCAGACAAAATTCAATCTTTAGAAACGAGTATTAATCAAAAACAAGCGGCGTTAGAAGATGAGACTAATTTTATCCGCTCCTGTGAATTAAATAGCGAGATAGGAGAGCTTGCTTCTATTATTAATGATTTGTGGATTTGGTATCGAACAAATGAGGAAATATCAAAAAATGTTCACGGATAGACAAAAAAAACGAGTCTCATGAAAAATTAATGAGACTCGTTTTTCTTATCCAGCAAATAGCGGTATTGATAAAAGCGCTTTGCATAATCTGTCACTTGCTTGGCCATTCGGTAATTCATACCTCCGCCAACCATCATACTCACCACTGGCAAACGATTGTAAACTTTTCTTTTTGCAGCCAATATAGCTAGCGTTTTCCCGATTTGCACAACGATTTTTTGCAGCCACGTTTTATCTACAATTTGATCAACACCTTCATAAAAATACGGGTCAAATTCTTGGCTTAACTCACTCTTTAATTGATGCCACCCCTCAGCCTGAAGGTGTCTAGGTAGCGTTGCTGCATGGAAAACTTTTAGCGTTAGCATCAGCTCTGAAGGAGTCTGGATATGATAGCCATAGCTCATTGCTGCCTGTTGCACCGCTTGAATATTCATGCATAAAACAGCAGGTATATCAATACCGACCAGCAGCGATTGTCCGGTTCCTGAAAGTGCTCCTTGACTCAGCGCATACAATCGAAGCTTGGCCATTTGCTGTTCGCATATATAAGAAAGCTGATCTACTTGAAGGGAATTCATTTCTGACAGATCTGTGATATCCTCTTTGAATACACGAGCAGTTTCAATAATTCGTTTTGTCGCTTGAGTTTGCATTTCCGTACCTTGAATTAATGCAGTTAACTGAAAGAGTCCCTCATCAATTTTATGTAAATAGGTCTCGCGAACAGAAGTTGGAATTAAGTTAAGCCCTTTTTCTAACCACTCTTCGTATAATAACTCCATCTCAGTTGCTTCTACACTCTGTAAGCTCTCTTCCCATTTATAGATTTCTTCTAAAAGCTGTTCTTCGCGATTCGTTAGTATCATCATGTCACCCTTTCAAGAAATAAGTAGTTTTATTTTTATTATAACAAATAATACATCCGTTACATTTTGCTTCCTATATTATTTCTTTCTTCTATACGTTGTAAACCTTCTTTTAACCGTCAGCTACTGACGCTATATAAAAAAGCTGATTTCCTAACAAGGAAATCAGCTTTTCGTTAGTTTGCCTGACAATTTATGAGAATTCATGCATTGAAGAGGCACTTTATGAACTTAAATATTCGCTAAACGAGTAACGTCACGTGCAATCATAACTTCTTCGTCCGTAGGAATAACCATAACTTTAACTGGAGAATGAGGGTAGCTAATAAATGCTTCTTCTCCTTGTACACTATTTAAAGCTGGATCCCAATAAACGCCCATGAACTCTAAACCGCGAAGAACGCGAGCACGTACAACATCACTGTTTTCTCCAATACCTGCTGTGAAGATGATTGCATCTACACCAGACATACGAGCAGCATAAGAACCGATATATTTATGAATACGGCTAGCAAATACTTCAAGTGCTGTTTCAGCGCGTTCATTGCCTTCAGCGCTTGCTTTGATTAGATCGCGTAGGTCACTAGAAATACCAGATACACCTAAAAGACCACTTTCTTTATTTAATACATTTAATACTTCGTCAGCAGTTTTTCCTGTTTTCTCCATAATAAATGGAATTAATGCAGGGTCAATGTTACCTGAACGAGTTCCCATTGCTACACCAGCTAATGGTGTGAAGCCCATTGATGTATCAATTGACTTGCCGCCTTCAATTGCAGCGATACTTGCACCGTTACCTAAGTGACAAGAAATTAAGCGCAATTGTTCGATTGGACGGCCAAGAAGCTCAGCTGCACGCTCAGAAACATATTTATGAGATGTGCCGTGGAAACCGTATTTACGAACGCCATACTTTTCATAGTACTCGTACGGTAAGCTGTACAAGAATGATTTTTCTGGCATTGTTTGATGGAATGCTGTATCGAAGACTGCTACAGCTGGAACATTTGGAAGAATATCTTGGAACGCTTTAATTCCCACAATGTTTGCTGGGTTGTGAAGCGGTGCTAAATCAGATAAAGCTTCAATTTCCGCTAGTGTTTCATCTGTGATTAAAACAGAATCAGCAAATTTCTCTCCGCCGTGTACTACACGGTGACCTACACCAGTGATTTCATCGTATGATTGAATGATGTTTTGAGAAAGTAACTTTTCAACTAAAATTTTAACTGCAACAGCATGGTCAGGGATTTCTGTAATATCCGTTTGTTTTTCACCATTTACCGAGATCGTGAAAACAGCGTTATCTAAACCAATTCGTTCTACTAAACCTTTTGTTAATACCGTCTCACTTGGCATTTCAAATAATTGAAACTTAAGTGAAGAACTGCCGGCGTTGATTGCCATGATTTTTGACATAAAAAAACAGCTCCTTCTTTATTATACGTGCATCATAAACATAACGAACAGAACATAAAAGTGTAATCTCTACAATATTCTATGCATTTCGACACGATTTCTATCCTTATTCATTTAATCATTCACGACAATAGATTTCAAGAGCTATACATCATGAAAACGCTACCGATAAATATTCATTATTTTCGAAAAAGACTTACTTTTTATTCACTCGGAACCATTGGTCCATTTGAGCCATAATATCACTCATTGCTTCTCGATTGCTGAACTTCGGCAAATTCACAAGCAGCGCGTTTTCAGGTGCTGTTACTCCTTCTCCCTGTTTTTGAAGAACCATAATACTTTTAGCAGCCTGCTCTTGTTTGAACATTGAAAGCGGCAGCTGAATAATCCCTTGCACGATTGCTTCCTCTTTTAAGAGCGGCTGTAATAAATGAGACTGTTCAGATTCAAACAAGTTATTTGGAATAAGAGCCACTACGTATCCTCCGTCTTTTACATGGCGCAAGCTTTGTTCAATAAATAAGTGATGAGCATAAGTGTGACCTTCTTCAGCTCTTACCTTATACTCTTTTGCCCCTTCGTCGTTTGGATAATAACCAACCGGCAGGTCACAGACAACTAAATCCACAGGATCAATAAAAAGCGGCTGTAAGCTGTCTTGATTGAATAATTGAACGCCGTGCTTCTGTAAATTTGCATTTACATATGTTAATTGAAGTAATAAATCATCCACGTCTACACCGTATACGTGTTCAATTGACGCAGCGTGTGTGTTTAAAATGGTTGTTAATAAATTCCCTGCTCCTACTGCGGGATCTAAAAGCGTATATTTATCTTTTCCTGACATGAACTTCCCAACTAGATAGCTGACAAATAGTCCTACAGCATCAGGCGTCATTTGATGGTTAGGCTGAACTGCTTCTTTCATGCCTTTTAAAATAGCCAGCTGATACGCTTTTCGAATCGTTTCTTTTTCAAAATGATCAAGCGTGATTGAATCGTATTCTTTTTTTAAACGTTTTTTAGTTACCTCATCTAGCTCTTCTTGTAAAATAGTTCCTTGAAACAAATTTTCTCCCGTTTCAGCTACTGCTTCTAAATATACGCAGTTTAGTTCTTTTCTTAAAATAATAGCTGTTTGATCAATTACACCAAATAGCTTTTCCATACTAGCTAACTGACTCATATTCTGCCTCCTGTGTAATGAAATAATATCTATATAAATGAGTAAACGTCCTATTTGGAACATCATATTTTATCATAAAAACTTCTTAAAACACAAAGAAGGCGAAAAACATTGTTTTCCGCCTTCTGCCGAACGCCACTGACAATCTTACTTAGCTGTTTTAGCTGCTTCGATTGCTGCTTCGTAGTTCGGATGCTCAGTTACTTCTGGTAAGTACTCAACATACGTTACGTTGTCATTTGAGTCTACTACAAAGATTGAACGAGCTAATAAGCGTAATTCTTGAATAGCTACACCATATGCCTCTCCGAATGATAAGTCGCGGTGGTCAGATAAAGTTTGAACATTATCAATGCCATTAGCACCACACCAGCGCTTTTGAGCAAACGGTAAATCTACGCTTACTGTTAATACTTTTACGTTATCTAATTTAGCTGCTTCTTCGTTGAAGCGACGAGTTTGCGCATCACAAACTCCAGTATCAATAGAAGGAACTACACTAATTAGGCGAACAGAACCCTTTGTGCTGTCAAGCGTTACTTCTGATAAATCATTTGCTAAAACCGTAAAGTTTGGCGCCTTGTCTCCAACCTTTACTTGATTTCCTAATAATGTTACATCGTTACCTTTAAATTTAGTCACGAATAATTCCTCCTTTAAATAAGTATGTACACTGTTCATATTAGCTTGTCTGTCTCTATATTGCAATTAAATGACATACAAAACATGGAGCTGTATCCTAAAAAATAAGCGCAAAAAAAAAAGACTTCGCCTGCTTCTTTTACCGTTTAAAGAAGCAAGCAAAGCTTTATATTATTTCTACAAATTAAAATCATTTGAACTGTCATGATGCTGACTTTGTTGATTGTGCTGATCCTGCTGATGATTGTTGCGCTTGAACATTTGCTGCACGCGTTCAATCGCTTGAGGTGCTGTATCTAGAATCTTTTCATATAAATGTGTACTTTCGTTAAGGTGAAGCATTTTAATTCCGCTTCCACTCACAATTAAAAAGGCGATTGGCGTAATCGATACACCGCCACCGCTACCTCCGCCAAACGGATGAGCTGATTCTTGCTGGTGCTGTCCTGGAGAAGATGGTGCATGTCCTTCTACTCCAAACTCGCTTCCGCCCGCTGCAAAACCAAAACCGACTTTTGAGACAGTTAAAATAACACTGCCATCAGGTGTTTCTACAGGATCACCAATGATTGTATTGACATCAATCATTTCCTTTAAATTTTCCATAGCTGTCGACATTAAACTTTTAATTGGATGTTCTGCCATTAAGATAACCTCCTTATGTTTTCACAGAGTGTGTCTTGTTCTTATTTGACGACTTCCATCTTTTGCGACGCTTTTTGGACGTATGCCGCCAATATCTCAAGGTCCGTAAACCTACTAGAATAGCTTGACCAACTCGAAAAGAAATTATGCACTCAAATACCGTTTCTGACCAAAGATGTTGAAATACAGGAGTAACGCTCATGACAGGCATATCTTTTAATTTCATATAACGGCTGATTATACCAACTATGCCCCCCTTTGCAGACCATACAGCGCCGGTAAGTACGCCTGTTAACGCAGCATCACCTAAACCGAAACGGCTGTGCCATCTAATATCACTTACCGTCACTTTCTGTAAGAAACGACGAAAAATTTTATGAAAACCGACTACCTGTTCAAGGAATTGCTTCGCATTTTCTAACATGCTTAGCCCGTCTTCTACAGAATAATCACTCCATGAATTCTCGTCTTCTTTTCCTTGATCACCCATTCCTTTCTTCTTTTCAACAAGCAAACGAGGAGAATCTTTTTTCACTTTCACTACCGGAATTTCATATGTATAGCGAATAAGACCAAACCAAGCCCTGAGTCTCACTCTGTAATAATCGTTATCTCGGACATGGTGAAGATCTACAAATAGCGTGATTTTTGTCCATACAATAAGTACAATAACAATTAAAAGTGCTAGCAATATCCATAAAAGCCATAGCACATCCTTCACTCCTTCTTAGCTTCACATTATCTCCAAAACACAGAATATTAAACCTTATGGAAACAATAAAAAGAGGTTGAGACATAACGAAATGAATCCAATCAACTTCTAGAAGAATCTAAACAAATGAAACCTGCGTTTACCATAACCAAAAAAAAAGAACCACTAATCAAAAGTCTTGATCAGTGGTTCGTTATTCACTTCGTCTAAAATCCTTTTGTTCCAGCCTCTTTTTATTATCTGCTGATTGTACCTTCATGTATAACAGTTGTATCTGCGTAGTAATCATGAGCTCCTTGCTTCTTAGGTAAAAACGCAACTAATAAATAGCCAAGCAAAAAAACCGTTTTAGAAATATAACGTCCAACTCCTTCACGAAACAGCACAACAGGCCAAGTTAAAGTGGAGTCTTTCAGCGATACTACTTTAAGCCCAAACACCATTTTTCCAAGCGTTTGGCCAAAATACTTGGTCATTAAAACAAAATAACCATAAAAGATAATAACCGTTACAATCGTATAGGGAGAAAAAAATCCATCTCCTCGAGAAATACCTGCTAAATGGAAAATGGGCTTGATCAGCAGAGAGTTCAAGCTAGCTACCACGGCTAGATCTAAAAGGTATGCCCAAAAGCGCATCCAAAATCCTGCATAATGGAATTCACTACCTATTGGAGTACTTACCGCTGGCTCATGTTTTATATTGTCGTTTGATTCGGTTGAATGAGACTGATTTTCCATGTTCCCACCTCTATTCTGCATATAAATACATCAGGCGCGGAGAGCTTGGCTGCGCAAATGTTTTTAACATTGCAGTGACTTGTTCATCTCCACCTATTACTTTTTGCATGCTCATTGAAAGCCAAGAAGGCAGTCCGAATCCTTGATTGTATTGAATTACTTGTGCACCTTTTAACTTATAATCTTTCTCCATTCCTGTTACCGCATCTTCAAAATACCCTAGTTGATCGACCAGCTTCAGCTCTTTAGCCTGACGTCCATCGTACACTCGTCCATCTGCGATAGAACGCACTTTTTCTTTAGACAAGTGACGTCCCTCAGAGATAACATTGACGAAACCATCGTACGAGTTGTCTACAAGTGTTTGCATAATTTCTTTTTCTTCTCCGGTCATTTCTCTTGTTGGAGACATAATATCTTTATGAGCCCCACTTTTAATCACGACAGATTCTACTCCTAGTTTATCAGCCAGCTTGCCGTAGTTAACGCTTTGCATAATTACCCCTAGTGAACCTGTTAAAGTATCCGGGATTGCATAGATTTTATTAGCAGCTGTTGAAATGTAATAGCCTCCTGAAGCAGCCATTGATCCCATTGAAATATACACTGGCTTTTTCGTTTCTTTCTTCAGCTCTTCAATTTTTTTATGTATTTCAGCACTTTCAACGACGCCGCCGCCCGGTGAATTCACCTTAATAATGACTCCTTTAACTGCCTTATCATTTTTTGCAGCCTCTAGCTGCTTTAAAAATGCTTGATGGTTATAACCATTTTGGGACATAAGCGGAGAGGAACCACTTCCTGTATCTTGAATCGTTCCATTGACCTCTAGCACTGCAATTTTCTTAGCTGCATTCCCTTTTTCGATAACTGTTTCTGATAGTTCACTGTCGTCTCCTCCAAAGATGCCTGCCAGACCGTCATCTTTTTCTTCTTTGACTGAAAAACCAATATTAACAATCGCAGAAAAAATGAATAAGCAGGCCGCAATTAAAAGAGCAATCCACCTTTTTTTGTTCATGAAAATCCTCCTTTTTAGGTGTCAGAATTAAAAGATTATTCTTTTAATTCTTAAAGCAATAATGCTATAATTATTGTAACAAACTTTTTTTAAAAAGTTTACTTTATCGCTAATATTTTACATATCAGACAAACAAGGGGGAACTATCTATGCCAAATCGTCGCAACGTTTATTTCTTTCATCCAAAAAACCAGGAAACAAAGGCGCTTGTAAGTCCACTTATTGAACTTGCAAAACAATATGACTTTCAAGTAGTAGATCATTTCGACAGCGCTAACATCATTGTAAGTATTGGCGGTGACGGCGCTTTCTTACAGGCTGTCCGTCAATCTGGCTTTCGAGATGACTGCTTATATGCTGGTGTCACAACTTCAGATCAACTAAGTTTTTACTGCGATTTTCATATCGATGAAACGGATAAAATGATTGAAGCTATTACGACAGAAAATATAGAAGTACGTCGATTTCCCGTTTTACAAACTCAAATTGATCAAGGAACTTCTTTTTATTGCTTAAATGAATGTTCGATTCGATCAGGTGTGATAAAAACACTCAGTCTAGATGTTTTTATTAATGAAAATCACTTTGAAACATTCCGTGGGGATGGGATGATTATTTCAACACCAACAGGCAGTACGGCTTATACTAAATCGGTAAGTGGAGCCGTAGTTGATCCGTTAATTCCTTGTATGCAAGTCAGCGAATTGGCATCGTTAAATAATAATAACTATCGTACATTAGGATCTTCATTCATCCTAAGCGCTGAGCATACGCTCACTTTAAAGCTATCCAATGACAACAACCACAGTCCAATTATTGGAATAGATAACGAAGCATTAAATGCACGCCAAGTTGATCAAGTTCAAATTCGTTTAAGTGACCGTCAAATTAAAACGGTTAAACTGAAAGATAACTCTTTCTGGCAACGAGTTAAGCGTACATTTCTATAATAAAAAGCGCCCAAGGGCGCTTTTTATTTTTGATATACAATTTCTCCATTAATAGCAGTCATCTGCACCTGTACCGATGGGATATCATCTACATGTATCTTAAACAGATCTCTTTCTAATACGGTAAAATCAGCTACATAGCCTTTTTGAACATATCCTTTTTTGTCCTCTTGATAAATGGCCTGCGCGCTTCCTAAAGTAAACAGCTGAACAGCTTCAAATACTGTAAGTCGCTCAGACGGTATGTAAACGACCGAGCTATTTGGAGAAGTTTTTCTAGAAACTGCTGCATGAATTGTTAACATGGGATTGATAGGTTCAATAGGCGCATCCGATCCGCCTGCACACATAACGCCCTCGTCCAATAACGTTTTCCACGCATAGCAATAGTCCAAATGCTCTTCTCCAATTTTTTCAATGACCCATGGAAAATCACTGGCTAAAAACCGAGGCTGAATATCCAATACAACCGGGAGCTTTTTTACACGCTCAACTAAATCTTTTCGTAGAATTTGCGCATGAATAATACGATCTCTTTGCCCTGTTTGAGGAGGATATTGTTCGATGCTTTCTACTACATATTGAAACGCTAAATCACCAATCGCATGAATTGCAACCGTCATGCCCAATTCTCTTGCTTTTCTCACTAGCTGTTTTAATTCATCTAGTGATTGAATAGCTATACCTCTTGTAGATGGGTCGCTTTTGTATGGAAAGCTTAAAAGAGCAGATTGACTGCCGAGAGAACCATCAGCAAAAATTTTCATTGGCCCTATTTCAATAAAAGCGGATGTGTCTTTCTTTTTTTCAAGGTATGTATACATATCATCTACTGCTTCATGATGAACAAGTAAATGAGCACGAAACAGCTGCTTTTCTTTATGAATAACGTCTTGAAATGCTTGATATGCACGCAAAAAGCCTCCATAATAATTTAAATCTTCCGTATGTCCACCCGTCAATCCGTGCTGAACACAATCTTTAATGGCTACTGAAAGAGCTTGTCGAATGTATGCTTCTGATACTTGAGGAATATGACCCGTTACTAATTCTTGCGCTTGATCAGCCAAAAAACCGGTAGGATTTCCTGCTTCATCCCTCTGGATAATACCTCCTTCCGGGTCACGTGTTTCAGCTGTAATCCCGGCTATTTTAAGAGCAGTCCCGTTTACTACTAATCCGTGACGACAGACTCGCTTCAACATAATCGGATGTTCAGTTGAAAGTTGATCAAGATCTTGATACTGAATCAAAGAGGAATCTTCCCACTGATTTTCATCCCACCCTTCTCCAATTACCCATTCTCCTTTTGGTGTACTCTCTACTTTTTGTCGAACGCGCATCAGCACGTCTTCCCTAGAAGTAGCTTGAGACAAATCAAGCCTAAGTAGCTTTTCACCGTGACCAATTAAATGAAGATGGCTATCTACAAAGCCCGGATACATTGGATATCCTTTGAGGTGTACTTCTTTGTTAATCTCAGCACCCCATTTGATTCTTAGATCTTTTTCTGCGCCTATATCTTTAATGAATCCTTTTTCTACATATACGCTTTCTACATGTTCACCCTCTTTTAGCATCGTATATATTTTGCCGCCGTAAAATAAAGTCCCCATCGCCAACATCTCCTTTACTTTATAAAGCTTGATCTTGTCTCTATTATACGTGACAAAACAAACAAGACAAAAGAGTGAGGTTTCCCCCACTCTTTTTAGCCATCATTATTTAATTAATATGACTTATTTACCACCAAGTTGTTGCTCAGCCATTTGAACTAAGCGTTTAGTGATTTCTCCACCAACAGATCCGTTAGCGCGAGCTGTTGCTTCTGGTCCAAGATTTACACCGAATTCAGAAGCGATTTCGTATTTCATTTGGTCGATAGCAGCTGCTGAACCAGGAGCTACTAATTTGTTTGTGTTTGCCATGTGTTTTCACCTCCTTGTTGAATATAGATTGTGTCAAAACACATGGCATCATACATTATTTTTTTGGTAATTTTATGAAATTTAACTTTTAAAACAAATCTTCTACGCTGTCTGCGGTATTTGTAGCCGAAGAAGCTGTCATCTCAAGCGTTTCTACATTATTTACCGCTTCTTGAATTAATGTTTCAAAATCATAAAATTGTTCGTATCGATTTATTTTTTCACGCTTTGGCTTCGTTTTTGGTGAGCTTGGCGTAAAGATTGTACAGCAGTCTTCATACGGTCGATTCGAAATTTCATGTGTATCAATTTTGCGGGCAATTTCAACAATCTCTGTTTTGTCCATTGTTACAAGCGGACGCAAAATTGGCGTATTAGTCACTTCATTAATCGCATACATGCTCTCAACCGTTTGACTAGCTACTTGTCCTAAGCTGTCGCCAGTTACGATAGCTAATGATTCATTTTTTTCACGAATAAGGTCCGTAATTCGAAGCATCATACGACGTGTAGAGGTCATGGTATAATTCTCTGGAATTTGCTTTTGAATCGCTTGCTGTACAGCTGTAAACGGTACAATGTGAAGCTTTACTTTTTCGTGATAAGCCGTTAATTTTTGCGTTAAATCGATGACTTTTTGCTTAGAACGTTCACTTGTAAAAGGCGGACTGTAAAAATGAACCGCCTCTATTTCTAAACCGCGCTTCATAGCTAAGTATCCTGCAACCGGGCTGTCAATTCCTCCAGAAAGCATCAGCATCGCTTTTCCACTCGTACCAACTGGAAGACCTCCTGCTCCGCGATAATCAAAACATGTAATATACGTTGCTTCACTTCTCACTTCTACTCGTACATTTACGCTTGGTTCTTTTACGTTTACCTGTAGATGCTCTGTATTTCGTAGAATATGACTTCCTACTGCATAATTTAATTCGTTTGTATCAAGAGGAAATTGTTTATACGCTCTTCGAGTAGATACTTTGAATGTTTTTCCTTCTATATCAAATTCTTTCATTGCTTCTAACGCTGCTTCTTGAATCGCTTCAAGCTCATTTTCAACTTTTAATGCTAAACTAAAGCTTTGAATACCAAAGATTTGCTGAAGACGTTCGATGATAGGCTCGTGATTTTCACCGTTTAAGTGAATATACATGCGGTCTCTTGTGTATTTTACGTGAATATTTTGGAATGCACTAAGAGCCGTTACAATATTTTTTCTTAGCTGAGCAACAAATTTTTTTCTATTTTGTCCTTTGGTTGAGATTTCTCCGTACCGAATTAAAATATGGTTATATATCATAATCTTTTACCTCATTACTTTCTTTAGATCTTCAATTACTGTGAAAATAGCATTTACAATGGGCGTTACTTCATTATAATCATTTAATCCTGACAAGCTCAATCGAATGGACTGATCGGCTTCTTCGTAATTTTTACCGATAGCTAAAAGCGTTTTGCTTGGCTTTTTTCGCTTTGATGAGCAAGCAGATGTAGTGGATACAAACACTCCTTTTTCTTCAAGAGCGTGAACAAAAACCTCACCTTTAATACCTTGTGCTGTAAAATTTATAATATGAGGTGCCGAATGCTCATTCGGCGTATTCATCGTGATTCTTTCGTGAGCAGAAAGTTTGTCCATCAGTTCTGCTTTTATTTTCCGCATTTTTTGCTGATTTTGAGCAGCATGTTCAAGTGTTAAACGAAGTGCTTTAGCAAATGCTACGATTCCCGGCACATTTTCCGTGCCTGATCGATGCTGCATTTCCTGAGAGCCTCCGCTAAGCAACGAATGAAGCTGAACTCCATTTCGTTTATATAAAATTCCCGTCCCTTTTAAGCCGTGAATTTTGTGTCCTGATAATGTGCATAAATCAATTTTATGATCCGCTAAAGAAAGCGGAACTTTTCCAATCCCCTGCACATCATCGACATGAAAAAGCACCTTCGAATAGTTCGTCAGCATCTGTCCAATTTCTTCAATTGGCTGAATGGTGCCAATTTCATTATTTACATGCATAACAGATACTAAAATGGTTTCATCCGTAATAGCTGATTCAATAGCCGCTGGTGATACAAATCCACTGGAATCTACCGGAACATACGTAACGTTAAATCCTAGGGCTTCTAACTGCTTGAATGGTTCATGAACAGAATCATGTTCAATATTTGTCGTAATGATATGCTGACCTCGGCTTTTATATTGCATCGCTACGCCTTTAATAGCCAAATTATTCCCTTCCGTTCCTCCAGATGTAAAAATAATTTCATTTGACGTTACATGCAGCAATTCTGCTACTTGCTCACGCGAACGGCTCAACAAATTCTCCGCCTGTACGCCAAATTGATGGAGGGAGGATGGATTGCCATAATAAGTTGTAGCTACTTTAGTAAAAGATTGTATGACTTCATTATAGGGTTTTGTTGTAGCGCTATTATCTAAATAAATCAAGGATGCGCGCTCCCTTCTTCATTTTTTCGGAACAACGTATTATCATAACATACCTTGATACTTTTTTAAATTGAACGTTACTTATATTATTGATAAACTATTTAGATTTTTTCAAAAAAACCTATATATGATTTCATAAATATGATAGTATGTATCACGTACTTTTAGTTTTTAAAAAGTCAGAAAATTTAATTATCATCATAAGATACACTAGGAGGCATTATGAAAACCAAAGCACTTACTAATAAAGAAATATTTGCCATCGGCCTTATGCTGTTCGCTCTCTTTTTTGGAGCAGGAAATATGATTTTTCCTCCTTTACTCGGACAGCAAGCAGGAACACACACTTGGAGCTCCATCATTGGTTTTCTCATTACAGGTGTAGGACTTCCGCTTATGGGTATAATTGCTGTTTCTAAAAGTAACGGAAACTTTACCGAAGTAGCTAAAAAAGTTCACCCTATTTTCGGAATTTCATTTACTATATTGCTTTACTTAGCAATCGGTCCTTTTTTTGGTATACCAAGAACAGATACGGTAGCGTTTGAAATCGGCGTAACACCATTTTTATCAGAAAATGCGGCTGCAAGCAAGATTCCTTTACTTGTCTATACCGTTATTTTCTTTGGCCTAACACTTTATTTATCATTGAATCCAACTAAAATTGTTGATCGCATAGGAAAAATCCTAACTCCTTTGCTGCTGGCAGTATTAGCTCTTTTAGCTATCAAAAGTTTAATGACCCCTATGGGTTCTTTTCAAGAACCTCACGCCAAATATATAGCCTCTCCATTTACGGGTGGCTTTATTGATGGATATTTGACAATGGATACAATCGCAGCTCTCGTATTTGGCATCGTTGTTATCAACAGTATTAAGGAAAAAGGCGTCACAGACGAACGAACACTTGCTTCGATATGTATAAAAGCCGGATTGATTGCTGCTGCTGGGTTAGCTCTCGTTTATCTCTCTCTCGCTTACATCGGTGCTTCAAGCGTAGAAGCAATTGGTATGAAAGAAAATGGAGGAGCTATTTTAACAGCTGTAGCTACAACATTATTCGGTTCGTTTGGAACCATTATTTTAGGACTTGCTATTACATTTGCTTGTTTAACGACAGCCATCGGATTAACTTCTGCTTGCGCACGATTTTTCACGCAGCTGGTGCCGAGCATGTCATATAAAACATTTGTTGTCATTTTAATGCTGTTTAGTGCTGTTATTTCAAATGTAGGGCTTACTCAATTAATTTCTATTTCCATACCTATTTTGACCTTTGTATACCCTATTGCCATTACGCTAATTGCTTTATCGTTAATTGAAAGAGCCATTTCGTTTGGTCGAGAAGTATATGTGACAGCCGTAATCATTAGCTCGATTCTTAGCATTTTTGATGGGTTAAAAGCAGCAGGAATTATCCTAACAGGCATAGACGACTTTTTCAAAAACTATTTGCCGCTTTATAACCAAGGCCTTGGATGGCTCATTCCAACAGTCATTGCCGCCTTCATAGGCTATATTATTAGTATTGCAAGAGGTACACATCACACAGATCGTATACAAAGAAAAGCGTCATAAAAAAGCTCGTGTCCTTTGGACACGAGCTTTTTAACTCTGTGAAGATACAATACGCTGTATACGATCCAGCGCACCAGGATCTACTTGCTCAATAGCTGCAGATGCCTGTTTTAATGCTTCTTTGTATTCGTAATGACGAAATGCTTCTTCTGCTTCTTCTAAAGACTGTGCAATCGAATGATGAGTACTTCTATAACGGTTACCATATTGAATCACTCTTTCAACGAGTCGCGCTTCTTCTAACATTGCCTCTGTTTCATCAAATGTATCCTGAACAAAACCAACAGCATCTTCAAGTAAAGATTGAACAGCTTGAATATTAAGCGGTTTTTCTTTCAGCTTAGCGGTTACTTCATTTAAGATATGAACCGTTTTTTCAAGCTGCACTTTATATTCTTCAGGAACACCAGGAAGGTTGCTTTTTTGAATAAGGCGTCGTGCTTCAATCAACTGAGATTTCAGTTCTTCTATTTTGTCCTTAGCTGAGAGCTCATCTTTGCGAAGAGCTTGTAGCATATCGCTATAGGATTCCTGAGATTCTTTTAATTGGTTAAGCTGTTTGGAAACGTCTTCGAGTTCTTCTTGGATTACACTGTAGGCTAAATTGTGCTCCGCCACCTTGTCCGAAATATTATAGTACAAGTTAGTCAATCGTTTTAGTTCGCGGTCCATTTTATAATATACGTCTAAATCGCGCTCTTTAAAATGATAGCTTTGCTGTACAAATAGCGTTTCTTCACGAAGTTCACGGTTTCGTTCTTGAAGCATACGAAGGAAGTTAGATACCGTATGAGATTCACGGTTCATTTTATGATAGGAGAAAACCTCATGCTCAAGTGAGTCATATAATTGCTCTAAGCGTTCATTCACATCATCTAGTTTTGTAATCGCTTCTTCCACATATAATTCTTCAATATCTGCAATAATTTCAGCAGTTTCTTGTTTTAAAAGCTCTACCGTTTCTTCTACTTGCAGATGATCTAACACATATCCCTGCTCACTCATTTCGCGAAACCCGTCAAGCAGTTCATTGAACTGAACAGGAAGAGTGGTCTGACACTCAACTAACACTTTAGGAATTTGTTCTAAATACGAATCAATAGCTGTTAAATCAGTTTTTAATTGAAGAACAATCTCACGTGCTTGAAGATAGTTTCCGTTAATCGTCTCTTCTTCGTATTTTTTAAACTGCTCTTTAGATGTATTAATTGCGTATTCTAACGTTTTTTCAGCATTTCCATAGGAATACCGATGTGCGAGCAATTTTTTCTTCACATGGCGGTGAAGCTGATTTAATTCCTCAATATCATATCGATTATCTTGTTCGCTACCAATTAAATTTTGAAGTTCAGTAAGTATGTTTTCAATATCTATCTTGGTTTGTTCTAAGGCTTGATCAATATGTATAGACAACTGCTTCGCTTTTTTAAATCGGTATTTATCTGCTGCTTCTTCCGTTTCAAACAGTTCTTTATCAATTTTCGGGAGATTAGTTGATATAATTTCATCCCACTGCTCACGCCAACGTTCAAATAGCTCTTCAGTTTGACCTGTCATGTTCAATTCTTTTACTTTTGAAATTTCCTCTGCAACTGGCGTATTTGCTAATTCGACTTTGATCGTTTCCAGGCGATCAATTTCTTGATAAATCTTTTTACGTGAAAACATTCCGTACACAACTAATCCGATAATAAGTATGATTAGTGCTATAATGAATTCCATACTAAGCCCCCTTACAGTGCGTTCTACATGACAAGTTTCTTATTTATAAAAAGGGTGAATTTAATCCTTTAAATTTTTTTGCGTCAATGTTTTTATGATACCATGTAAAGTCCAACTTTTGAGCAAAAAATTAAATTTTTTTATACAAAATATTGGCATGGAGTTACTTTGTGTCGTTACAATGGAAAAAGAAGAAAAAAGGAGGCATTTTTTATGAAAGTTGACAAACATATTCATACTCCATTTTGCCCACACGGTTCACCTGATTCATTGCACCAATATGTTGAACAGGCGATTTCCCTGAACTTTGACGAGATTTCGTTTACAGAGCATGCTCCATTACCAAAAAGCTTCAGTGATCCGACACCTGATCGCGACAGCGGAATGGATCCTGACAAACTTGATCGCTACATTCAAAACGTACAGCAAGTTAAAAAAGAATTTGAGCGCGATATTCGCATTAATATCGGATTGGAAGTTGATTTTATTGAAGGATTTGAACACGAAACAACAGATTTCTTAAACGAGTATGGTCCTTATCTCGATGACAGCATCCTTTCTGTCCACTTCTTAAAGCATGAAGAAGGATATGACTGCCTAGATTTTAGCTCTGACGTATTTGCACATATTGTACAGAAATTTGGCAGCGTAAGCAAAGTATATGATAAGTATTACAACACGGTATTACGCTCTGTACAGGCCAATTTAGGCGTTTATAAGCCTAAGCGCATTGGGCATATGACACTCGTACATAAATTTCAAACTCAATTTCCATATGAAGACACGCTTTCCCCTATTATTTTATCAATACTCGATGAAATAAAAATGAAAGATCTGGCTTTGGACTATAATGGTGCAGGGTTGTTTAAGCCTTTGTGCAAGGAAGCGTATCCAGCTCCCTTTGTCGTAAAAGCAGCCCAACAGAAAAAAATCCCTCTCGTATATGGGTCAGACGCCCACTGTGCGAAGGATTTAGGCCAAGGCTATGGAGAGCTCCATTTAGGATAATTGAACGCGCAGTTTGTTTGTCCGTTCATATGGCAAACATACCGTTGTGTGCACCCATTGCTCAAGCTCAATCGCATATTGCTGAACAAAATACGGTTCGTGGGGCAATATATGAAGAACTTCACTTAGGTACTGAGGATGAAGATAAGGCATAGATAGCATTCCCTTAAGCTCAATGATTGTAAAGGAAACGTGCAGCTTTCGAAACTCCTTTTCTTTCATCCCTCTTTCAAGGATTGTTTTTAAGTAGTATTTTTCCTTAGTTAAATACGTAGTCATAACTTCTCGAATTAAAATCGTGTCAAGAGAGATTTCTCTATATACAAGCCGGGCAATATGCCTGTTTTCGTGCTGGTAATGTAAGATAGCTCGAATCATCACGATCATACTTTCTGTTGAAGACAGCTTTTTCATTTCTTGGAATGCTTGCTCCAGTACCCCAATATAACCTTCAAAATAAGAAATCACTAAACTTTCAAGCAATCCTTCTTTGCTATGAAAATAATATGAAATATTCGCTACGTTCACTTTCGCTTTCCCTGCAATCTCGCGCACCGACGTACCATCAAAACCTTTTACGTTAAAAAGAGAAACAGCCGCATCAATAATTTTCTCTTTCGTTTTTGACTGTACAGCCATCTATCTACACCTCATTTCGATTTATTTTTACAAAACACATATGATTGCAAAATTGTGTAGAAATCGTTACAGTATTTAAAAAGGATTTTAGTAGCCTCTCTACATAATTCGTGATAGGCTTTTTAGTTCCTGTAATCTTTTATCGACAAAGTAGCGTTAAAACTGACGTTTCCTGATAAAAATTCATTAAATCTTATGTTGAATGGAGGAGAATACATTGTTTAATGTCGAAAACTACAGCGGCTCAAAACAAAAGGATTATGAATTAGTAATTAAGCAATTACGCGCCTTATTAGAAGGAGAAAGCAATACAATTGCTAATCTAGCAAATGCTTCAGCTTTACTAAATCAATTTTTAAATGAAGTAAACTGGGTAGGTTTTTATTTAATGGAAGACGACGAGTTAGTACTCGGTCCTTTCCAGGGGCTGCCGGCTTGTGTTCGCATTCCACTTGGAAAAGGCGTATGCGGTACAGCAGCTCAAAATCAAAGAACAGAGCGAATCGAAGATGTTCATGCATTCCCTGGCCACATTGCATGTGATGCTGCTTCTCAATCTGAAATCGTTGTGCCAATGGTAAAAGACGGTAAACTTTTAGGTGTTCTTGATATTGACAGTCCAATCAAGAAACGCTTTGATGAAATCGATCAACAGTATCTTGAAGAATTCGTCAAAGAACTCACTTCTTTTCTTTGAATATGAATAAGCAAAAAAACCGCTGCATATCAGCGGTTTTTGCTTATTAAACAAACGTTTGATTAGCCCATCACCACCGTTTTCTTATGTTCTTTCTTCTCCTTGCATCCTTCAAAAGAATATATCCTTTCTTTTACATTCTTTTAATCTTCAATCTTCCTTGACTTTATACGAGGAAACACCTATAATACTCGTTGTGTGAAATATTGCAGCTTATACAATCTTCTTTATGTTTTTTCATTTTGTTCCTCATTAAAAGATTGTTTTACAGAAGTAGCAATTCTTTTAACAAGATGGTGTATCGTGTAACTCTCTGCTGCTAGAGCGATGGTACATGAAAACAAAATGAGCATATCGCTAGAATGTGTCTGTTTTTGTTTTGCATAAAATAAAAACACAAACAAGGAGGAGTCATCATGGCTCGTTATACAGGTCCAAGTTGGAAAATCTCTCGTCGCTTAGGTCTTTCTCTAAGTGGTACAGGTAAAGAATTAGAAAAACGCCCTTACGCTCCAGGTCCACACGGCCCAGGTCAACGTAAGAAAATTTCTGAGTACGGTTTACAATTACAAGAAAAGCAAAAATTACGCCACATGTATGGTGTAACTGAGCGTCAATTCCGTAACTTATTCGTTGCTGCTGGTAAATTAACTGGTAAGCACGGTGAGAACTTCATGATTCTTTTAGAAGCTCGTCTTGATAACTTAGTATACCGTATGGGTCTTGCACGCACTCGTCGTCAAGCTCGTCAATTAGTTAACCACGGTCACGTTTTAGTTGACGGTAAACGCGTTGACATCCCATCTTACCGTGTACAACCTGGTCAAGTGATCGGTGTTCGCGAAAAATCTCGCAACCTTTCAATCGTGAAAGAAGCGCTTGAAGTTAACAACTTCGTACCAGACTACTTAACAGTAGACGCTGAGAAATTAGAAGGTACATTCACTCGCTTACCAGAGCGTTCTGAATTATCTGCTGAAATCAACGAAGCACTAATCGTAGAGTTCTACTCTCGTTAATAGTAAAAAGCCGTTCCTTATGGAGCGGCTTTTTTACTGTCTATATATAGAAAAAAAGGCCTTTCGGCCTTTTTTTATGCGTATTGAATAAGCGTATATTTTTTCTTGCCTCGACGAATCACTGTGAATTGACCTTCAATACGGTCTTCTGCACCTACTGTTTTTTGTAAATCTTGCTCGCGCTCACCATTTAAGTAAATCGCACCGTTTGAAATATCTTCACGTGCTTGACGTTTAGAAGGAGAAATTTTACTTTCTACAAGTAAATCAATTAAACCAATATCTTCACCTGTATGCGTGTAAGAAGGAACATCCTTGAATCCTTGCTTAATTTCTTCTGCTGTTAACTCTGAAATACTTCCGCTAAATAAAGCTTGCGAAATACGAATTGCTTGCTCAAGAGCTTCTTCACCGTGTACAAGCGTAGTCATCGCTGCCCCTAGTGCTTTTTGTGCTTCGCGTTTTTCAGGAGCTTCTTTTGCAGAAGCTGCTAATTCATTAATTTCTTCGTGTGATAAGAATGTAAAGTATTTTAAATATTTTATAACATCACGATCATCTGTATTAATCCAGAATTGGTAGAATTCATACGGACTTGTTTTTTCAGCGTCTAACCAAATTGCTCCGCCTTCTGTTTTACCGAACTTCGTTCCGTCAGCTTTTGTTACAAGCGGAACTGTTAATCCAAATGCTTTTGCATCTTCTTCTGATTTACGAATTAATTCTAAGCCAGCCGTAATATTTCCCCATTGGTCGCTGCCGCCAATTTGAAGCTTACAGTTATATGTTTGGTATAAATTCAAGAAATCGTATGACTGTAAAATCATGTAGCTAAATTCCGTAAATGAAATGCCTGATTCGATACGAGATTGAACAGAATCCTTTGCCATCATATAGTTAATACCAAAGTTTTTACCGATATCTCGTAGGAATGTAATAACATCTAATGAGCCAATCCAGTCATAGTTATTTGCAATAACTGCTGCATTTTCACCTTCTTCGAAATCTAAGAAGCGTGAAAGCTGACCTTTAATACGCTCACTAAACATGGCAACCGTTTCTTTTTCATTTAACGTACGCTCTGCTTTTTTACCGCTTGGATCTCCAATAAGACCCGTACCTCCACCAACTAATGCAATTGGTTGATGTCCAGCTTGTTGAAAGCGACGTAAAATTAAAACAGGAAGCATGTGGCCGATGTGAAGGCTGTCGGCTGTCGGATCGAATCCACAGTACAAACGAACAGACTCTTTACTCAAAAGTTCACTTAAACCTTTTTCATCCGTTTGTTGGTTAATGAGCCCTCGAAACTCAAGATCTTGTAAAATATCCATGTTATATATTCTCTCCTTTATCTAATTGCTCGTTACAAGTTGTTGAACAACATAAAAAACGCCCCTTCTTAAAAAAGAAGGGACGAAAATATCGCGGTACCACCCTATTTGGAAATAAATTATTTCCCACTTAAATGATGTAACGGTCTACCCGTCTTTTGCTACTGTAAGTTCACAAAAGATGCTCAAGGACGTATTTCATATTTGTCTATGTACTGATTTTCAGCAACCATCAGCTCTCTTAAACAGGGAGACAAGTATTACTTCTTCCTATCACTGCAGTTTATTTTATTTAAAAGTTTACACCCCACAATTATGAATGATTTCATTTTAAAATTCAAGTCCAAAAAAAAGTTCAAACAGCTGGCTGTTTGAACTTTATAGAAATCACTTATTTTCCCTACAAAGATTGAAACATTTACTCCTTAGTCTTCCATCGTTGACAAATCGCCCGTTGGCAAATCTAATTCCCAAGCTTTTAAAACGCGACGCATAATTTTACCGCTTCGTGTTTTAGGTAGCTTATCTTTAAACTCGATTTCACGCGGGGCTGCATGAGCAGCTAACCCTTTTTTCACAAATTGACGAATATCTTCAATCAGTTCATCTGAAGATTCATACCCATCTCTAAGTGCGATAAATGCTTTAATAATTTCCCCACGCACAGGGTCAGGCTTACCAATAACACCCGCTTCTGCTACAGCAGGGTGTTCAACAAGCTTACTTTCTACTTCAAATGGCCCCACGCGTTCTCCTGCCGTCATAATAACATCATCGATTCGGCCTTGGAACCAAAAATAACCGTCTTCATCCATATACGCCGAATCACCTGATACGTACCAATCACCTGGCATAAAATATGACTCATACTTTTCTTTGTTGTTCCAAATCGCATGCATCATAGATGGCCAGCCTTTTTTAATTGCTAAGTTACCCATTCGATAAGGTGGAAGCTCTTGTCCTTGATCGTCAACGATTGCTGCTTGTACACCTGGAATTGGTTTCCCCATAGACCCTGGCTTAATTTTCATAGACGGATAATTACAAATCGTCTGACCGCCAGTTTCAGTCATCCACCACGTATCATGAATACGTTTTTGGAACACCTTCATTCCCCAGCGTACCACTTCAGGATTTAACGGTTCTCCCACACTTAATACATGTCTGAGATTACTTAAATCATAGCGTTTAACTAAGTCATCACCAGCACCCATTAGCATACGAAAAGCTGTAGGTGCACTGTACCAAACCGTTACGCCAAAATCTTCAAGTGCTTGATACCATGCATCTGGACTAAATCGTCCTCCCACAATCACATTGGTTGCTCCAGCAAGCCAAGGACCAAAAATCCCATAGGAAGTCCCCGTTACCCAACCGGGATCTGCTGTACACCAATACACATCGTCATCTTTTAAGTCGAGCACCCACTTAGCGGTTTGATAATGCTGAAGCATTGCATTATGAACGTGAAGCACCCCTTTTGGTTTGCCAGTTGAACCTGATGTATAATGAAGCAGCATACCATCTGTTCTATCTACCCACTCAATTTCCACCTCTTTATTCGCCGCTTCTAATCGCTTCAGAAAATCTAGTTGAATGCCTTCTTCTCCTACATTTTCCCCTACCAGGAGAATGTGTTTCAAAGCTGGCAAATCTTTCACCGGAACGCGGCTCAGCAATTCAGGCGTCGTAATTAACACTTTTGCATCACTGTCTTGCAAACGATCTTTTACTGCACCTTCCATGAACGCTTCAAATAAAGGCCCCACAATAGCGCCAAGCTTCACCGCGCCTAACAATGCAAAATAAAGTTCCGGAGAGCGAGGCATAAAGATAAACACGCGATCTCCCTTCTCTACGTCTGCTTGTTTTAGCACGTTCGCGGCTTTGTTTGACCATTCTTTCATTTCTTTGAATGTATATTTTTCATTGCGCTGTGCATCTCGATAGTAAAGCGCAACTTTATTTTTACGCGTAGAGTTTGCGTGCTTATCAATTGCTTCATAAGCTGCATTTAATTTACCTGTTTCATGCCATGAAAATTCCTTCTCCACTTGTGACCAGTCAAAGGTTTGATACGTTTTATCATAGTCCTGTAAGTTGTATACCCCTTCAATTACAGGAAGCGCTTCCACCTTCATCACAAACTCCCCCTTATGTATAAAATTTACAAACCTATTATATAACAAAAATAGACTTTTCACAATTTTATAAAAATTATTTGTCGGAATTGGGATAATAGTCTCCCTTGTTATATGACAACCTTTGTTATAGAAGTGTCGAATTAACAAGAATCTCTTTTAATTTCCTATTCTATGTTTTTTAAAAAACTCCTTTTCTTTTATTTAATTTTTTGAAAACGCTTTAATATAGAGTTTTTTTTGTATTATAATACAGATAAGACTGCTTGAAGGTGGTGATTCATGTGAAACATTCCCAAACATACAATATGAAAGAACTAAAAACAGCTGTTGGAGCAATTGTTATTGAAGGACCTGTCTCCTCCAAGACCTTGCAACAACTTGATTTTCATGAGCAACTAACGGCCTTTCGTCCACCTGAACAGCAAAAAGAAGCATTGATCGAGATTGCCAACTTGCCTGAAGGTAGAATCATTATTGCTCGCCATCATCATACAATCATTGGTTATGTAACCTTTTTATATCCCGATCCTCTAGAACGATGGTCGGAAGGAAATATGGAGAATTTAATCGAATTAGGAGCTATAGAGGTAGCCGCTCCATTTCGCAGCTACGCTGTTGGTAAAAACCTGCTTATCGTATCTATGATGGATGATGCAATGGAAGATTATATTGTCATTACGACAGAATACTATTGGCATTGGGATTTAAAAGGAACAGGGCTAAATGTGTGGGACTACCGCAAAATTATGGAAAAAATGATGAATAAAGGCGGACTGACGTGGTTTGCCACAGATGATCCGGAGATTAGCTCCCACCCTGCTAATTGTTTGATGGTAAGAATCGGGAGCAGAGTACCTCAAAAAAGCATACAAGAATTTGATAGCCTGCGCTTTCGAAATCGCTTTATGTATTAAGCTGACCTTTAAGAAAAGGAGCTGTGTCTGATGATTGTTGAAGAGATGATGAAAACTGATCTCGTTACCTTAACCCCCGACCATACGATTGCTGAAGCTATGAAACTTTTAGATACACATAAGATTAGACATATCCCTATCGTTAATGACCTTCATCACGTAGTTGGCATCATTTCTGATCGAGACGTAAGAGATGCAAGTCCATCTATTTTAGATAATACTTATACATCTGCTCTTCTATCTGAACCCGTGCGGATGATTATGCAAACAGAAGTCATTACAGCTCACCCTCTTGATTTTGTTGAAGAAATTGCAAGTATTTTTTATGAACATCAAATCGGTTGTATTCCCGTCACCAAAAACAAGCGGTTAGTAGGCGTTGTTACCGAAAGAGATCTATTACATACGTTTATTCAGCTTACCGGCACTAATAAGCCAGGTTCACAAATTGAAATAAAAGTAGAAAATAAGGCTGGTGTTCTCGCTGAAGTTACGTCTCTCTTTGCTTCAACGAGAACAAACATCTTAAGCGTACTTGTCTACCCTGATGTAGATGAACGATATAAAATCCTTGTGCTTCGCATTCAAGCTATTAATCCATTGATTAGTATAAATACATTAAAAGAAAACGGCTATGAGGTGTTGTGGCCTAAATTACCGGAGATGACGTAATGACTAGTAATGCTGTATTTATTTATTCAGATGATATTCTTTCGTACAAATTCAGCAATAATCATCCGTTTAACCAGCTTCGTGTTCAACTAACATATGAACTGTTACGGGAATTTGGCGCTTTAGGCAATCAAGATATTGTATTACCGCGGATGGCATCTGATGAAGAACTTCAGCTTGTCCATGATACTAGCTATATTCAAGCGGTAAAATTAGCAGGAAGCGGCGAGCTTTCTATTGAAAAAGCAGCAGATTTTGGTCTTGGAACAGAAGATACACCTATGTTTCCAAACATGCATGAAGCCAGTGCTTTTTTAGTTGGGGGTACGCTTACTGCTGTAGATTATGTGATGACTGGAAAAGCTAAGCATGCTCTAAATTTAGGAGGAGGATTGCACCACGGCTTTCGAGGAAAAGCTTCCGGCTTCTGTATTTATAACGATAGCGCGGTAGCCATCAAATATATGCAGCAAAAGTACAACGCGCGTGTTCTCTATGTCGATACAGATGCTCACCATGGTGACGGTGTGCAATGGACATTTTATGACGACCCTTCCGTTTGTACTCTTTCCATTCATGAAACGGGACGCTACTTGTTTCCAGGCACGGGAAACGTTAACGAACGCGGGCACAGTGAAGGCTATGGTTATTCATTTAATGTGCCTGTTGATGCTTATACGGAAGATGAGTCTTGGCTCGACGTTTATAAGACCTCTTTAAAAGAAGTAGCTGCTTTTTTTAAACCAGATGTTATCTTGACACAAAATGGAGCCGATTCTCATTATTACGATCCGCTCACTCATTTATGCGGCACCACGAAAATATACCGTGAGATTCCTAAAATTGCTCATGAAATTGCCCATGAATACTGTCAGGGAAGATGGATTGCGGTTGGCGGAGGAGGTTATGATATTTGGCGGGTTGTTCCTCGGGCTTGGTCATTCATTTGGCTTGAAATGATTGAACGAAAGGCAGAAGGCATGCTTCCTCTGTCATGGCTTGAAAAATGGACAAAAATATCGCCTCACCCCGTTTGCACGCAGTGGGATGATGAACCTAATATCTATCAGCCAATTCCAAGAAAACCCGAAATAACAGAAAAAAACGCTCAAACTCTTGAGCGCGCTCTTTATCCTATTCGTTCTCATACATCTCATTCTTAAAAAAGGCTATACAAGCGTATGGCCTTTTTCACTGTGCTTCGGGATCTGAAATAATAATTTCGACGCGTCTATTTTTTTGTAGATTTCCATTAGACGTGTTCGGAACAAGCGGCTTCGTATCTCCGTATCCAAGTGCTTCAAAGCGGTTAGCAGAAAGAGAAAAATGGTTCGTTAAATAACGTATGACGCCGCTAGCACGCGCTGCCGATAGTTCCCAATTAGATGGATAGCGATAGGTGTGAATGGGTCGATTGTCGGTATGACCTTCTACTTTAATATCATTTGGAATAGTACTGAATAACCTTCCTAATTCATCCAGAAAAGGGGTGCCTTTTTTCAAAATGTCCGCTTGTCCTGTCTCAAACAGCACCTGTTCTTGTAAAATAAGCACAACTCCGCGTTCATCTCGCTTAGCGGTAATGACATTCTGAAGCTTATTTTCCTTCAGGTAATCCTGCACTTTTGCTAAAATGTTATCCAGCTTTTGAGACTGCTGGCTCTTTTCTACAGAAGCTAATGAGCCACCGTTTGTAAGCGAATTGACAACGGTCTGAAACTTTTGATTATCAACGCTAGACATTGAAAATAGTAAAATAAAAAAAACTAATATTAACGTCACCAAATCAGCAAATGTTACCATCCATTTTGGCGACTGTGCCGAATACCTTTTTCTTCTACGCTTCACGAACGTGTTCTCTCTTTTCTTCCAGCTTTCGTTTTTCAACAGGGGCAAATACTTTTAGCTTTGCTTGCACAAAGCGAGAATTTTGACCCGCCTGCAAGCCGATAACACCTTCAATAATTACTTCTTTAACAAAAAGCTCATGTTCCGTTTTACCAGCTAATTTAGCTGCGATTGGCTGAAAAAACAAGTTTGAAAGCAGCGCCCCGTAGAAAGTCGTTAAAAGAGCAATTGCCATGTTAGGCCCAAGTGATGAAGGAGTGTTAAGGCTTTTAAGCATTAGCACTAGCCCAACGAGCGTCCCAATCATTCCCCAAGCGGGGGCATAATCGCCTGCTTTTTCAAACATACTTCGACCTCTCGCATGTCTTTCTTCCACTGCAGCTACTTCAGCTTCAAGCAGCTCTCGAATCATTTCCGGTTCTACTCCATCAATGGCTAGCAAAATACCTTTTTTCACAAATGAATCATCGATTTGTTCAAGCTCTGCTTCTAACGATAGAAGTCCTTCTCGACGCGCTTTTTCCGATAAATGTACAAATGTTCCTACAATTTCTTCTACGTTTATTTCTTTAGATTGAAACGCTTGTTTCCCTACTCTTCCCATATTTTTTAATTGTTTTAAAGGAAAGCTCACGCAAAGCGTACCAAAAACGCCTCCCAGTACAATTAAAATCGATGGTACATCAATAAAAGCTAAAAAACCGCTCATTCCTCCACTTGAAATAACCCCAAACACAACCATAGAGATACCAATTAGTATCCCTATAGGTGTGAGCATATCAACTTTTTTCATATTCTATCTCCCCGTGTCTGAACTTTGGATTCGTTCTTATTCATTCACAGGTATTATTTTGTTGATTGTCTGAACTCGATGCGGTGAGGAAGCTGTACAATGCTGCTGTCTACCGTTTCTTTGTTCATGTATTTCGTTAAGAGACGCATCGCTACTGCACCAATATCATACATTGGCTGTACAACAGATGTTAACTGAGGACGAACCATTGTTGAAAGTCTTGTGTTATCAAAACCGATAACTTCTAGATCGTTTGGTACATTCAACCCGCGATCTTGTGCCCCGTGAATAACGCCTAATGCCATTTCATCCGTTCCAACGAAAATAGCAGTTGGCTTTTCAGCTTCTTCTAATAGTTTTTCAACCGCTTCAATACCTGAATCGTACGTGTAGTCTCCTTCTACAATATAAGAATCACGTACAGGCAATCCGCTTTCAGTAAGAGCACGCTTGTACCCTTTTACTTTTTTCGCATGATTGATTGGTTCTTCTAGCGTACCTGAAACGAATGCAATATTTTTATGACCGCTGTCAATTAGTGATTGCACTGCATCAAAAGCTGCTTGTTCATAGTCAATAGTTACAGATGGGATTTGGTTAGTTGATTCGATTGATGCTGCAAGTACAACTGGAACCGGTGATTTTTTTAGCTCTTCTACGTGTTCTTCCGTTACGTTCCCACTCATGAAGATGATTCCGTCTACTTGTTTGCCAAGCATGTTATTTAAAAGGTGAAGTTCTTTATCTTGATTTTGGTCGGAGTTACTTAAGATGATATTATATTTGTACATCGTTGCAATATCTTCGATTCCACGCGCTAATTCTGCATAGAAAATATTTGAGATATCAGGAATGATAACTCCTACTGTCGTTGTTTTTTTACTTGCTAATCCACGCGCTACTGCGTTCGGACGATAGCCTAGTCTTTCAATTGTTTCTAATACTTTTTTTCTAGTTGATGGTTTTACATTTGGATTTCCGTTTACCACACGAGAAACCGTTGCCATCGACACGCTTGCTTCCCTTGCTACATCATAAATTGTTACGTTCACAACAAACACTCCTTATCGAAAAACATTTCGTTTATTTTATCCTTATTTCATTTCTTGTATTTACGTATATAAATCCATCTTCCTTTATAGAATGGCTATTTCTAGCTCCTTCACTCTTACATACAGCCTAGATACCCTGTATGCATCTAAATCATTCCTGTTATGCCCTTATTATTACGTGGCAAAGACAATTTTACCAGTTTATATGTAACAATGTAAAAGACGGTGTATATTAAGTAAATAAAAAAAGTGAATCGCGAATTTATATCATATGCACTCACAGAATGATAGCGAATATCTGTAACTACTATACGATACTATGTGCTTCATCGCAACGTATTTACCGCCTTTTTCCGACAAGTTTCACGAGAATTTCATAAATTTTTGTTTTTTGGATTTGCACTTATTCTTTCCTATTTTGACAAAAGTTATCGACTGTTTTCAAAATACGGGATAATTTCGCTTATCTTTATTATAACGAAAGGCAAACAAGCTTGAAACCATTAAGTGCTTCAAACTTGTCATAAAAGTATACGAATTTTTCATTTTTACGTTTTTTTATAAATTTAAGTTACATATAGGTTTTAGCTGCTTCATAAATTCTGTAAATTGCGGGATATCCATTTGCTGAGCTGAGTCTGAAAGTGCTACCGCAGGATCTGGATGAACCTCCGCCATAATTCCATCTGCTCCAATGGCAAGAGCCGCTTTAGCCGTTGGAACAAGTAAATCTCGTCTTCCCGTTGAATGCGTGACGTCGACTAAAACAGGTAAATGAGTTTCTTGTTTTAAAATGGGAACAGCTGAAATATCCAACGTATTTCGCGTTGCTCGCTCATACGTACGAATTCCTCGTTCACACAAAATCAGCTGATCATTTCCTTTTGAAACAATGTATTCAGCAGCATTAATAAACTCATCAATCGTAGCGGCTAAGCCTCGCTTTAATAAGACAGGCTTCTTCACCGCACCCGCTTCTTTTAACAGCTCAAAATTTTGCATATTACGAGCACCAATTTGAATCACATCTACGTATTCTACAGCTGTTTCAATATCAGCGGGGTCGACAATTTCACTAATAACAGCTAAATCGTATTCGTCAGCTACTCTTTTTAAAATTTGCAGTCCTTCTAAGCCAAGGCCTTGAAAATCATAAGGAGATGTTCTTGGCTTGTAAGCTCCGCCTCTAAGCATCCGCACGCCCTGCTGCTTCACCACTTTTGCTACGGCTGCTACTTGCTCATAGCTTTCAACGGAACAAGGTCCTGCTACAAAACGCTGAAGTCCGTCACCAATTGTTTCTCCTTTTACCGTAACAATTGTATTTTCCGCCTTCTTTTTACGGGATACAAGAAGTGCTTTACGATGATCATCTTCTTGAAGCTCTAAATGAGCTTTGAAAATCTCTTTGAAAATATGTTGAAGCGTAGACGTTTGAAACGGTCCTTCATTTTTGCTTAAAATCGCATCAAGCATTGCTCGTTCACGAACGGGATCAAACCGTTTGGTTGACTGCATTCCTTTTAACTTTCCTATTTCTTGAACAAGCTCGCCTCGCTCATTAATAAGCTTTAACAATTTCATATTTACTTCGTCAATTTGAGATCGCAAACGCTGAAGATCTGAATTCGTCATGTACGTCCACCCTTTCACTGATTTTAAAAAATCCGTTTAGCAGGGTTACTACATAAGATGATAGATGATGGAGGATATATGTAAGGGGCTTCTCTGCTTTTATGTGCTAAACTACATCTATTGTACGAAAAAGCGGATGAAACCGCAATCAGCTTATAAAAAAAAGAGGTTGAGTCATAGCTAAATCGCTCCAATCTAAAGGCGAACAAATGGGATAAACAATCTATTATGGATTGCTTGTCATACAGTAAACCTACGTTCACCATGCCAATGAAAAAATCCGAACGATTAATGTTCGGATTTTTCTTTCACTAAAATACTTTTTTGATTAGTGAGCTACGTTTTTCGCTAATTCGTCTTCGTTAATGTTCCAGTGAGAAGCATGCCACTTCACTTTTCCATCTTCAAACAGAAGCGCTTGAGGTGATTCATGCTTCACTTCATACGTCTCAGCGATATAGTTAGATACATCACGTGAATCTTGAACATGAAGATAATAAGAAGGAATGTCTTCATGACTAGAAGCAAACGCTGAAAATGCCTCATGACCAGCTGCACTAATTGGACACGTTGTGCTGTGTTTTAAAAATAAAAAGCGATTGTTTTCCTTTACAACTTGTTCGAACTCTTCAACTGTTGAAATTTTTTTCATATTTTTCACCCTTTCTGTACTTACTCTTAAGTTTACATGGTTTGACCGTTTCCATACAAAAAGAGTGCTCAGCTTTATGTATGATACTCATAAATTCATTTATAAGGTGGAGTTTTTTTCTGCAATGAAAAAATTATTTACTTGCTGTTATCCCACCTACATTACATACAAAAAAAGCGTTCACCCTATAGGGTAAACGCTCTTGATTCTTTATTATGGTCGTGGCACTGTGCTTTCCACTTCATCTAGTGCTTTTTGAGCTTCTGTTAGCTTCTGCTGAACGTCTTCGTTGCTTTGAGACTCAACTTCATCAGCAAGCACTTCTAAGCTTGTTGGCGGTAATGCTTCGTGTTCAGGATCTACTTTACGGAAGTTTTTCACCTTGTCCACTACTTGTGAAGATTGCTCAGACAGTGTTTGTGATAAACCAGCCGTTTTTTCCTTAGCCGTTTGAGCAAACCCTTGTCCTTTTTCAACAGCGCTGTTTTTCGCTTGCTCCGTTTTTAAACGAACGTAAGCTGCCTGCTCATTTAAATCAGAACGGAACTCTTTACCTGATTTTGGAGCAAGTAGTAATGCCGTTGCAGCTCCTACAACTCCTCCAATCACTGTTCCTACTAAAAAGCCTTTATTTGAAGTGTTGTTTGGTTTATTTGGTTTGTTTGACATATGCGTCTCCTCCTTTAAAGTTCATCCTTATGAAAATGAGCGTGAGCGTTGAACCGCTTTTTCTTTTACTTCAACAGGTACAGGCTCTGCTTCAACTTTTTTCTGTTTTCTTAATTTTATACGCTCCCATACGTCTAATGCAACATTGCTCCATTGAACGACTTGAGCAACAGTTTCTTTATTTTCTTCTACTTTCTCTGAAACGCTTGATGATACGCTTTTAATAGACTTATTTAGGTCTTGGATTGAGTCACCTACGCCTTTAACAGAATCCACCACTGTGTTCAGCGCTTCGGATTTACGCTGAATATCTTCAGCTAACAGATTAGTCTTATGTAAAAGTGCAGTTGTTTCGGCTGTGATTCCTGTCATTTGCTTTTCTACACCGTCTAAAGTACCTGCCACTGAATTTAATGTGTGCTGAACGGATTTCAATGTTTTGGACACGGAAACCACCAGGTAAAAAATCGCAATGGCAACAATAGCAGCGCTTAAATAAAGAATAATAACCATCTGTGCAAGGCACCTCCTATTTTCTTCTCTCTTGTTATAACTACTTTCCCAATTTTATAAACAATTAAACCTTCTATTCCCTATAGACTCTTTAACTTTACCATATTCTCTCTGCTTTTATTCAGAAAAAGGGAAGATTGCTACATTATTTCGCGATATATGAGTTATTTCCCTTCCCAAAGAAAAAAAGGATTTTAAAGCATAAAAACAAACAAAATAAGCTCAGTGGGGTACAATAGAAAGTGAATCACCAATCATTGTTATTTTAAGGAGGCACTATTTATGAAAGACCCTAGAATTGCGACATTAGCTAAAAATTTAATTAATTATTCTGTTCGCCTTCAAAAAGGAGAAAAAGTATTAATCGAAAACTTTGGACTTCAGCGCGAACTTGTGACAGCACTTGTAGATGAAGCGTACAAGGCGGGTGGTTATCCATTTGTACTGCTAAAAGATCATTCGGTAGACCGAGCTCTTTTAAACGGTGCACAAGAAGAGCAGTTCAATATGATGGCAGACTTTGAAGCAAATGTGATGAAAGAAATGAATGCTTATATTGGCTTGCGTTCCGGTTCAAACATTTTTGAACAATCAGATGTTCCCGCAGATAAAATGAAAATCCAAGGGAATACGATCGGTAAAAAAGTACATAGAGAAATTCGCGTTCCAAAAACAAAATGGGTTGTTCTTCGCTATCCAAACGATTCAATGGCGCAGCTTGCTAAAATGAGTACAGAAGCATTTGAAGATTTTTATTTTGATGTATGTAACTTAGACTATGGCAAAATGAGCAAAGCGATGGATGCTTTAGTTGAGCTCATGAACCGTACGGACAAAGTGCGTTTAACAGGTGAGAATACAGACTTAACGTTCTCTATTAAAGATATTCCTGCAGTGAAGTGTGCGGGGGAAATGAACATTCCGGACGGTGAAGTATACACCGCTCCTGTACGTGATTCTGTAAACGGAACAATTTCTTACAACACTCCTTCTAACTATCAAGGCTTTACGTTTGAAAATGTATCTTTAACATTTAAAAACGGTAAGATTGTTGAAGCAACCGCTAATGATACAGAACGCATCAACGGCATTTTTGATACGGATGAAGGCGCACGTTTTGTTGGCGAATTTGCGATTGGCGTAAATCCATATATTCAACATCCAATGCAAGACATTTTATTTGATGAAAAAATTGACGGAAGCTTCCACTTCACTCCTGGCGAGTGCTACGAAGATGCGTATAATGGAAACAAGTCAAATATTCACTGGGATATGGTGATGATTCAGCGTCCAGAATACGGCGGCGGTGAGATTTATTTCGATGACGTGTTAATTCGTAAAGACGGGCTATTTGTCATTGAGGAATTAAAAGCGTTAAATCCTGAAAATTTAAAATGAGCTTTGAAATAAAAAAGGCACTCTCCTGAGTGCCTTTTTTTATGATACAGTTTGCTGATATAGTTTTTCAAACTTTTGAATGTCTCCAGCACCCATAAATACTAATACAGCTTCATTATGGTCTTTTAACGATTCAATTGTTTCTTCATTAATTAATTCAGCTCCGCTGATTTTGCTTCGTAAATCTTCAATTGATAATTTACCTTGATGCTCACGAGCTGATCCAAAAATGTCACATAGATATACTTTATCAGCGTGCTGTAAGCTTGCTGCAAAGTCCTCTAAGAACGTTTGTGTACGCGTAAAAGTATGCGGTTGGAAAACAGCCACAACTTCACGGTTTGGATATTTTTGACGAGCAGCTGAAATCGTTGCATTAATTTCCGTTGGATGGTGTGCATAATCATCGATTAGCACTTGTTTGCCAACGTTCTTTTCACTGAAACGACGCTTTACACCTTGATATGTTTTAAAACGCTCTTGCAGCACAGCAACATCAATTTCTTCATAATGACAAAGTGCAATAACAGAAAGTGCATTTAAGATGTTATGGTCGCCATACCCTGGAATTTCAAATGATGCGTGGAATGTATTACGAACGAACACATCAAATGTTGTGCCTGTTGTGCTTTTTACGATATTACGTGCTTGGAAATCATTTTCTTCGCCTAATCCGTAATAAAGAACAGGTACCTTCGCTTGAATTTGCTGCAGATGTTCATCGTCACCACAGGCAATAATTCCTTTTTTGACTTGAAGTGCCATCTCTTGGAACGCGCTGAATACATCATCGATATTGGCAAAATAATCAGGGTGATCAAAATCAATATTCGTCATAATTGCATAGTCTGGCGTATAAGATAAGAAATGGCGGCGATACTCACATGCCTCAAACGCAAAATACTTGCTGTCTTTTACACCTTTACCCGTACCGTCTCCAATTAAATATGAAGTAGGTTCAGCTCCTTGAATCACATGCGCTAACATACCCGTTGTGGATGTTTTCCCGTGTGCTCCTGTTACGGCTACACTCGTATACTGTTTCATAAAGTCACCTAAGAAACGGTGATAGCGTACAAGCTTGACTCCTTCTTTTGAAGCTGCTTCTGCAATTTCTTCATGCGTATCAGGAAAAGCATTTCCTGCGATTACAGTCATGCCGTCTTTAATATTATTTTTATCAAATGGTAAAACAGGAATTCCCTGCTGCTCTAGTGCTTTTTGCGTAAAAATTTCTTTTTCAATATCCGATCCTTGAACTTGAAAGCCCATATCGTTTAGGATTTGCGCAAGCGCACTCATTCCTGTTCCTTTAATACCTACAAAATGGTAAACTGTCATATAAAGAACCTCCAACATTCGTCTATCTGTAAGACAGTATATGACGGTTATCTAGAATTGCTCTTACAAACGTATATAAATGTCGTTTGATTGCTGATTTCACGATAACATCCGTACATTATATCACTTCTTATAACATAACTCCATGACTCCATTTCTACTCTCTTCCCTTGCGAAACGGCCTTTTATTTTGGCTTCATCACATAGTATATAGCCTGCTGTTTTAAAAACGAGCGCCATGTCATTGCATTTTTTTTGTCATTATATTGCGTTACTAACTGTTCAATGCGTTGTTTATGTCCTAAAAAGAAAGAGTCAATTAACACGTCATATCCGATTGATTTTATTTTTCGAATCCAAATTACTTGTTGTTCCTCTAAATTTGCAAATCTTCCTCTTACATCTTTGATGATAACCTGCTCATTTGTCAATGGGGTATATCCTTTTAAGAAAAACGAATTAGGTACTTTAGACACAATAATTGGCTCTAGTACACTCGTCAAAAAAAAGGCTCCTTGAATCAAAAACGACTCTGTTTTCTGCTTCGCCTGATCAGCTAAAAAAAGCTGCAGCAGGGTTTTCCCCTGAATGGTTACATATTCAAATGCAAACCACTGAAAAAATAATTGTTCATGGGAATCAGACAGAGGCGCCTCATGAGGCAAGTTTGCTAACTCTTTAAATAAATGTGAAGCCCGCACTTTTTCTCGTATATTCGTATAGCGGTTCACAAAAAAGAAATATTGATTGTAAAAGTCGCAAATAGCATTATCAGACTGAAGCTGCTTTTGTTCACGAATTTCATTAAAGTTAATCAGTTCATGATTTTCTTCTGTCATTACTCTTCACTCGTACTCTAATTATTTTAGTTTGTCCTCTTTATACGCCTTCAGCTCATATGTTTCTGCCGGTGAGAAATGATAGCAAACTATCACATGCTAAAAAAGCAACATACACATTATCCTTACATATAGTAAATCATTTTACTAGTTCTGACAAACCTTTTCCTTTTTTTCTTGATGGATTTCTCCCAAAATCTCTACTCAAATTCTGTATAAACGAACTTAAAGCAGGAAAAAAGAGGCGACGGATACAGTGACAGAGCGTTAGCTCACACCATTCTGTATTCTGCTGATTTTGCATAGCCTCTTTTTTAACCTACATGTAGAAAAACAGCTTAAAATGTAGAAGTGGCTGTTTGACTTTCCATTTCCTGAAGCTCATTTTCAGTAATGAGCACATCTCTTGGCTTGCTTCCTCTTGCTTCTGAAATAATGCCTTGCTGCTCCATCATGTCAATGAGGCGCGCAGCGCGATTGTATCCCATTCTGAAGCGTCTTTGCAGACTGGAAGTAGAAGCGCCGCCTTGGTCTAGCACAAACTCGCATGCTTCATAGAAAAGCTCATCTTCTTCATTTGAAGCAAAGCTTTGCTGCTTTTTCAACAAATCTTCTTGATCAAATAGGTATGTTGGCTTCATTTGTTTTTTGACATGATCTACAACGCGGTCAATTTCTTCATCTGAAACAAAGTTCCCTTGAATTCGAACGCTTTTAGAAGAGCCGTTTTCAAGAAGCAGCATATCACCTTTACCTAGTAGCTTCTCTGCTCCCCCTGTGTCGATAATTGTACGTGAATCAACTTGCGAAGAAACAGAAAATGCAATACGCGTTGGCACATTCGCTTTAATTAAGCCTGTAATCACATCTACGGAAGGACGCTGCGTTGCAAGCAATAAGTGAATGCCACATGCTCTTGCCTTTTGTGCAATACGGCAAATAGCTTCCTCTACTTCCCCAGGAGATACCATCATTAAGTCGGCAAGTTCATCAATAATAATAACTAGATATGGGAGCTCCCCGCTTTTTTCATTATGTTCTTTTACACGTTCGTTGTATTTTGTAATATCACGTACGCCTGCATGTGCAAACAATTCATAACGGCGCTCCATTTCCTCTACTGCCCATTTTAAAGCTGTAGTAGCTGCTTTAGCATCCGTGATAACCGGGCTGACTAAATGCGGAATCCCGTTGTAAGGAGCTAACTCAACCATTTTAGGGTCAATTAACATAAGCTTGACTTCGTGCGGCGCAGCTTTATAAAGCAAGCTGACGATAATAGTATTAATACACACGCTTTTACCAGACCCTGTCGCTCCGGCAATCAAACCATGAGGCATTTTATTCAAGTCAGTCACAACCGGCGTTCCTGAAATGTCTAACCCTAACGCCACCGTTAAAGGAGAGTTATCTTTTCTAAAAGAAGGATGCCTCAAAATTTCACGAATTAACACCGGCTTACTTTGACGATTTGGCACTTCAATTCCAATCGTATTTTTCCCTGGAATTGGTGCTTCAATTCGGATATCACGCGCGGCTAGGCTCAGTTTAATATCATCTGTTAAATTCGTAATTTTGTTCACTTTCACACCGGGTTCAGGATGTACTTCAAATCTGGTCACGGTAGGACCTTGCGTGACGTTTACTACCTTAGCTCGAACGTTAAAGTTTTTTAATGTCATATCCAAAAGCTCACGCTGCTCATCCGCCCATTGATTATCTTCTTCAATAGCAGCTGGAGGAATGTTAAGCAAGTTCATTCCAGGAAATGCATAAGGAGAAGAAGCCTTTACATTTACAGGTTCTTCAGCTTTTAACGAAGCCTGGGGAACCGCTTCTTTGGTTTTTTCACCGTGAACTTCTTCTTGCCTACTTACTTCCGTTTTTTTTTGCAGAGCTTCTGCCTCCTGCCTTTGGTATGAACCTTGAGACGGCTGACTTTTTTCTCGAGCGCTGTTATTCATCTTTGTACGGTCTTTTTTCAGCATCATCACGTTAAAAGGCACTAATCGCTTACCGCGAGCTCGTTCAGCATTTCCTGGCTGTTCTGCAGGTACAAGAGGTTCTACAGCTGACTCTTGCTGTACTTGTTCTTGTAACTCTTGACTTTCCTGCATACTGCTCTCTTCCTCTTTTATCACCAAATTTTCAAGATCTTGGTAAACAACAGCTGATGCCGCTTCTGGTTGCCATTCGTCAGCTGCGGGCTGCGATGAATTTAAACTTTCAGAATTCAGCTCACGTTCTGCTTCCATATGAACATTGTTTGCTGGCTCTTCTAGAATGACGTCACTTTCTTTCTCAGCAGCTGGAGTTTCTTCTTTCTTTCTAGGCTTTAGTGCTTCTACTTCTTCTGCTGCTTGTAAAAACACTGCGCTTCCGTCCATCAACGTTTCTGCTTCTACTTCTTCAGTCTCATTTCCTATCTCTTGTTGGAGAGAAACTGATGATTCAGACGGGCGCGGTTCCTCTGAAATTGTAACTTCTTCAGCCGCTGTCATACCTTTCGCTAAATCCCAGTCAAGAGTTCTCTCTTGTCCCACTAACGGTTCGACCGTGTGTGATTCTTCAAAAGCTGGCACCTCTTCCTGTTCTTTTACAGCTGCTGAAGAACTTGGCTTTTCTTCAGGAAATGATAGCTTTTCTTTTTGATTTTCCTCATATTGCTTCCACTGAGCAAAACGCTGAGAAGATAGTTGCATCATTTCTTCTGTTTCTTGAATCGGTGCTTCTTCGGCTATAGGCTTAGAAAGTGGTTTTCTTAACGGCTCTACAACAGCTGTATTCATCGCTCGTCGGTAAATTTCATCTTCAAACGCAGCTTTTGATAACTGTGTACTCGGAAGCTCATATTCTACTACTTCCTCACTTCCTTTTTGTACAACATTAGAAGGCCGCTTATTAAACCCATAAACAGGTGAAGGAATTTCAGTCGGACGAAACGGACGTTTTCTTACTTGCGGAACCGCTTCTTTCTTTTCAGATACCGTTTTTAACGGCTGAGATACTGACTTAGGCTGCGTTAGCGCCGACTTGCGAACAGGCTCTTGATAAAACGGAGCCGGTGCCTTTTTTGCTACAGGCCTTGGTTCATTTTTAGGAGCTGCTGCCTTTTTTGCTTCTCCCGTATCATCAATTAAAGGAAAACGAAATGTCCCTTTTGGATATTGATAAGCTACTTTTGTATGAACATCTTGCTGCTCTTCACTGTAACTCCGCTTTTGCGTTCTGGCTGAGTGTGGAACAGAAGGTTTTGGCGCTGCTTTCATCACTGGCTTTTGATGAACTGACTGCATTTGTTTCGGCTTAGGAGCCTTCTTTTTAGGAATTGTTTTTTCTCTATTTAAAGGGTATTCTTCCGTTGTATTTCCATGTTCGTCTACAACGATTTCTTTCACTTCGTATCCTAGTAAATAATCCATTACTTTTCGTACAAAACCCATTTTTATCACTCTTTCTATCAGACTATCTTACTTCGTTTAGCCTCTTATACCGCAGTGCTGCGATATCTACAAAAAGCTATCCATGTATCCTTTATTTACCTTTGGCCTCAAAGTATTCTCTGAGATGGATATATATACTATCTTTTCATTTATCATTCTATCACGTATGCTTGAACTCTTACTATAAAATCTACTATTTTGCTTCCCTTATTTATACAGTAAAATTCCTCTTTACAAAAATATTTTTTCGCGTCTAGTTAGCACTCATAATTAAACACGAAAAAAGCCACTAGTATATACTAGTGGCTTTTAATTTTATCAAACCTTTTTAAGAATTGACAATTGCTTTTCAGCAACTGTAACGCTTTGAAATATACGTGTAAAAAAACATCCTGCTTTTGCCCTATAAATCAGTATGGCACTCTGCTTTTATGCTTGAAAAGGTTGACCTACTTCATATTTGTCTTCAAGTACTAAAATCCCTTTTTCTTGAGGAGCGTTCGGAAGCGCCAGCTCTTTAGCAGAGCAAATCATACCTGAAGAAGGTACACCGCGCAGCTCTGCATCTTTAATGATCATACCGCTTGGCATAACCGCTCCTACTTTTGCTACCACGACTTTTTGGCCTGCGTCTACATTTGGTGCTCCACACACAATTTGAAGTGTTTCTGTGCCAACATCTACTTTACAGATGTTCAGCTTATCTGCATTTGGATGCTTTTCTTTTTCTTGAACATATCCCACTACAAATTTAGGAGATAAATCCACTTCGAGTTTACCTTCAAAACCGCTTTCGCTAAGTACACGATTTACTTCTTCTACCATTTCTTCTGTTAATTCAAGAGAACCATTTCCCTCTACTTTTAACTTAGAAGAAGCATGAAAGATGTTATAGCCAGCTGTTGTATTTGATTTTTGATCAAAGATACGCACAACGTCACCTTTTGTTTCAAACGTGCGATTTTCAATTGCGATATCTTCTAGCTTGACGATTAACGTATCGCCGATACCTTCTTTATTATAAAAAAGATTCATAATTAGTCCCGTCCTTTACTGCGATTTTTTCCTAGAATAAAAATAGGTTCTAGCTCACCGTTTTCGTATAAAAATGAAAGAGCTGTGATGGGTACACGTCCACTTGCAAAAAAGCTCATGGTCATTTGCGCAAGAATATCATAACCCGTTTCGTTTTGGATATCAGCTAGAATCAGCACATCTTGATGAGGTACTGCTACAGCCATTGTGCCCGAAACACTAGAAGCAAAATCTTGCAAAAATGCCTCGTTAAGAATTCGGCTTGCATCGTATCCATCGTTCTGATTGACAAAATAAAAGTCATTGCCTGCTACCGTATCTTTTTTATGTGAAATCGGCAAAGAGCGAAGATTAAATTTAGCCATTTCCCGCACTGCGGATAGATCTAAATTTTCCTTGCGAATTAGTTTCTCATCTAATAGACGATATGTATTGCCTAAATCAAGCGCATAATAAATGCGTGTTTCAGCTGTATGTTCATCATAAATCAACGGCACGTCTTCATTCGATTTATCTGGAAAAGACGTTGAGCGAATAACTGGATAAATGCGCTTTTCTTTTCCCGTTACCTGCTGTTCATCGTTCATAACACGAAGAGCTTCTTTTATATAATATACCATTTCATCTAGAGCCGCTTCCTTTTTTTCTTCCCATTTTGCAATTAGCCCAGGTAAAGAAATGGTTACACCTTTTTTCGTTTCCTGATGTTCAACGCGCAGCGTATCTTTTTCACGATCAAATAAAAATGACCAATCCGCACCCGTTAATCGCTCTTCTAGTAGTTTTCTCATCTTTTGACTATTCATTTTCGCCATATTTACGCCTCCTTTTCTCATTTTTATGTATGAAGACTGATAGCTGTAGATCGCTATCAGTCTTCACTTGATTTATGCATTTAAGCCGTTAATAAACTCTTCAATTTCTTCTTTTGTTTTACGGTCTTTGCTGACAAAACGCCCTGTTTCTTCTCCGTTGCTGTAACCAACAAAGCTTGGAATTCCAAAGATGCTTAATTCTGCACAAAGGTCGATAAAGTCGTCGCGGTCGACATAGTGAAATGTATACTCGCTATGATTGGCCTCAATTTCTGGAAGCACTGGCTCGATTACTCGGCAATCCGGGCACCAGTCTGCTGAAAACATCATGATATGTTTTCCTTCTTTAATGATTTCTTTGTATTGTTCAATTGTTTGCATTTTTTCCATTTTTCTTTCCTCCACTTTTTCTTTTACTTTCGTATTTAAACGGCTAAAGCCCTATACATTATTTAATCCTTCTACATCAAAACATAGTATATGAGTTGTTGCAACTATCATACACTGATGCTTTTCTATTATAAAGGGTTACAAAGAAAATTCCTATTGAACAGCTTGATTTGTCCTAAAATCCAGCTGTCCTTTTAGCATTAAAACAACCTGATAAAACATAGCGGTCCGATCTAAATTTCCGTTGGTGAAAATACCGATTGCTCCTTCTTTTTTTCGAATATTCTTTTGGTTTGTATACACTTCCATAGCTTCGGCTAATTCTTTTTTATCATGACGAAGTATACCGGCTACCGCTTCAGGAAGCCGAATACGAGCCCCTCCACCTAAAATCGGTTCAAGGTCCTTAGAGGTAACAAGACTTCCCCAATTGCAAAGGAATAAGCCATGAGGCATTTCCTGCACCCCTCCTTCAAGCCCAATGCCAATATCAGCACCTGTCTCTTTGACAGCAGCACGCGCGCGGTTAATCGCTCCTTGAATGGTTTCTTCATCAGAAAAAGGCTGTGGCGACACGCCGGACTGCACGGCTACCTCTACATATGTAAAAGTATCTCCAAATACTTTTTTTACTGCATTTACTTTCGTTGGATTTTTCGTTCCGATCGCAATTTTCATTTTTTTCTCCTGTCATTATGAAACAAAGCAACCGCAAAAGCAGCTGCTTTGTTCTTTTTTATCCGTTTTGCTTAATCGTATCGAGCGTTGTTTGGTCTGTAGAACGTACAAGTTTGATCAGTAATTCTTTTGCGGCTGCATAGTCATCTACATGAATCATAGACGCATGAGTATGAATATAACGTGAACATACGCCGATGACCGCAGAAGGAACTCCATTATTAGAAGTATGAACGCGCCCTGCATCCGTACCTCCCGGAGAAACAAAGTATTGATAAGGGATGCTGTTTGTCTCAGCTGTATCTAAAATAAATTCTCTCATTCCCCTATGTGTGACCATCGTACGGTCAAAGATACGAAGTAATACGCCTTTTCCTAATTGTCCAAATGCATTTTTATCGCCTGATGTATCGTTAGCAGGACTAGCATCTAGTGCATAAAACAAATCCGGTTTAATCATATTCGCAGCTGATTGAGCACCGCGAAGTCCTACTTCTTCTTGAACAGTAGCTCCAGAATATAAAATATTTGGCAATTTTTCATTTTTTACTTCTTTTAATAATTCAATCGCAAGTCCGCACCCATAGCGATTATCCCATGCTTTCGCCAGTATTTTCTTTTCATTTGCCATTGGCGTAAACGGACAAATCGGTACAATTTGATCGCCAGGACGAATGCCCATTTCTGCTACTTCCTGCTTGCTATCTGCGCCCACATCAATCATCATATTTTTAATAGCCATTGGCTTGTTGCGCTGTGATTCGTCTAATAAATGGGGAGGAATAGAAGCAATTACGCCGGTGATAGGACCTTTTTTTGTAACAACATGGACGCGTTGAGCTAGCAGTACTTGACTCCACCATCCTCCTAAAGTTTGAAAACGAAGCATTCCTTTATCTGTTACAGACGTAACCATAAGTCCTACTTCGTCCATATGTCCTGCTACCATTACTTTAGGACCTTTTTCTTCATTATAGCGAACGCCAAATAAACTTCCTAACCCATCTTGAATGACTTCATCTACAAGGGGTTCAATTTGCGAGCGCATAAATGAACGTACTTGATGTTCGTTTCCAGCGGCACCTGGTAACTCCGTTAATGTTTTAAATAGAGATAGCGTTTCATTGTTCATATATACTCTCCTTTATGTATCATTTTCTTTATTGTATCGAAAACCGGAAATAGTTGCTAGTTAAGTCCTTCTCTTCTATGACTCAACTTAACAAAGCATTCGACAATTTGATATAATGATGAAAACATATCCTTAAAAAGCAGGTGAATAACGTGAAATGGACTCAACTAATAGCAGGAGCTGCAGTCGGATTTGCAAGCGCTTATATTATTCAAAAAAGAAAGTCGTCAATTTCCTCATCGGAAGCCCTTACGATTGTTAAAAGCGCTTTTAAACAAAATGGGGCAATTGACGGCTCATGGATTGAAACAACGACTAAAGTCATTCAAAAACATGGTCTCTCTTTTTATGGTTATACGGGTGGAATTATCAGAACACGTGATGCAAAACAGGAACATTACGAGTTTTTCATTGATAAAAAAAGCGGTTCTATTATTGAATTGACGCTGAATCCATCCGTTTAATTTCGTCAACTATTTCTCCTTTATTATCCCATTTTACAGCTCGATAAAAAGCATCATGATAAAAACTTAGCCAAGCTTGATTCTCATAGGCATAAGCTAGCCACTGCTGCTTTTGTTCAATCGAAGTCATTGGATAATCATCATAGGCCATTACCCATAAGACATTTTGATGTGCATGTGTTGGCAAAAGATCGCCCATATGCACTAAGATGTCATTGTTTCCTTTTAATACAACTACAGCATGACCATCGCTGTGACCGCCGGTATGATGAATCGTTACTCCAGGCACAATTTCATCTTTGTCGCTAAATGTGATTACTTGATGCTGAATAAATTCCCAATTTTGTTTCCAATACGTATTTTTAGAACGTATATTAGGATTTCTCATTTCATTCCACTCGATTTCACTAACAAAAATTCTTGCATTTGGAAAAGCAGAGGAAAAATGTCCGTTGCTGCATTTTGTTAAGCCTGACACATGATCAAAGTGAAGATGCGTCATAATGACATGAGTAATATCTTCGCACGTGAACCCTAACTTTTGTAAATCTTCAGCAATAAATGATTCTTCTGTTACACCAAAATGACGCTTTTTTTTCTCATCCAACATACCATTCCCTATGCCTGCATCGATTAACATGAGGTGTTTTTCAGTTTGAACGAGCAAAGGATCAGTCCTCATTGGGATTCGATTTCCTTCTGAGATAGGATACTTTTTTGTCCAAAGCTCTTTTGGAACAACACCAAACATTGCTCCTCCGTCTAAATGATTATTCCCTCCACGAAGCCATGTCACTTTTAATTCGCCTATTGTTAACGTTTCCATTTTACACCTCCATTATATTCCTTTTTATTTTATCACTATCTCTTTCTCTTTTTGAACAAAAAAAGACTGAGGAACTCAGTCTTTTTCGTTCAGGTATTTTACTTCACAGCGGTAAATGCGGCTGCCTTTTTGTGAAAATTTCTCTTCATATTCCGTCATAACATTGCCTTCAAAATCGCTTTTATGCAAATCTAAGCTAATATATTTGAGAAGAAGCCCATATTCTGAAAAGCTTGTCAATGAATATTCAAATAGCCCTTGATTATCTGTTTTAAAGTGAATTTCTCCACCATCAACCAGCAGGTTTTCATACATGTTTAAGAACGTTTTGTATGTTAAACGGCGTTTGGCATGTCTCTTTTTTGGCCATGGATCAGAGAAATTGAGATAAACGCGATCCACGTCATTTTTTGCAAAAAACTCACTAAGATGGTTAGCATCTACATTCAACAGTTTTAAATTTGGAAGCTCTTCTTCAATCAATCGTTCTAGAGCACTTAAGATGACACTTTCATACATTTCAATTCCAATATAGTTGATATGCGGATTTTGTTTAGCCATCCCTACTAAAAATTGGCCTTTTCCTGTTCCTACTTCAATATGAAGAGGATTTCCGTTTCCAAAAACCTCTTTCCAGTTCCCTTTATGCTCTGCTGGGTTTGGGACCACGTATTGGGGATTTTCAGCAATTTTATCTTTTGCCCAAGGTTTGTTTCGTAATCTCATGTTGCACCTCTTTAATGTATTTTGACGCATTGAAAATGTCGGTTATTCGAAACAACCGACATTCTCATGCATAATTGTGTTTAGATAGAAAAAAATAAGAGCATCATACGAGAAAGGATGATGCTTAATGCCTTTAAATGCCGAACACCAAATGAATATATTAAAAGATATTTTATCTAATCATCAAAGTGATTGCTGCGGAACGGTTGCGGAATGTGAACAGGTTGAACGTTTAATTCAATCAATGTTAGCAAAAGGATACGCTAGCACAGACGTACAAGCAACACTACAAAACGTGTATAAATACACGCAAGATGCAAAAAGTGCTGCTCATTTAGACGAACATATTCAAACCAATCAACAAAATTTATCACAATGGGTCCAAGAACTATCTACCTTGTCATAATCTTTGCTACTGTGCTTGAATGTCGTTGACGAGCAACATCCGAAGATATTCAAGCCAGTAATTCATTTCAGAATGTTCATTTTTCGAACGATGCCATTCAATGAATAAAATGGTTTGACTTATCACATACCACTTCATTCTCTTTTTCAAGTTCTCGGTTAGTTCAACCCCATAATGCTCAAGCCATTCTTCCCACTGAGATGGATTGATGTACCAATAAAGCAGTAAACCTAAATCAATAGCAGGATCTGCAATCATCGCTCCGTCCCAGTCGATTAAATATAGCTGCGTATTCTCTCCAAGCATCCAGTTATTGTGGTTCACATCACAGTGACACACAACATATTTATCTGTCTGAACGGACGGAAGCTCTGCTTGTAAATAACTGATTCCCTGCTCTACAATACTTTCTTTTTGAAGTCGCTCGTCCACATTCTCTACAATATCGGCTAGCACGTCTTCGGGAAGAAGCGGTGTTTTCCCCAACCTTTTCAACATATCTAATAACTCGTTTGAATGATGAATTTTACTAAGCAATTCTGTCACTCGACTCGAATTCATATCTTTTGGTTTTAATTCTCGACCATCTAGCCAGTGCTGAGCTGTGATCACATCTCCATTTTCCATTCGTCTTGTCCACACGAGCTTCGGTACAATTCCTTCAGCTGACAATACTGCTAAAAAAGGTGATGAATTACGCTTTAAAAAAAGCTTTCGGTCTTGAAATTTTGCAAAATAAGCTTCTCCTGTCGCTCCGCCAGCAGGAGTAATTTCCCATTCGCTTCCTAATATATCTTCCAACCAATTCACCTTCAATTTCAACACACACATTTCGTTTAAAAATTTCACTCAATAAAGCAATCTATTAAGACATCATGACGTTATTTTCTTAGTAAATAAAAAAGACGGCTATTGAGGATATGTATCAATAGCCATCCTTTATAAATATTATCTCCATCACACTTTTTTCGTCAAGTGGTTGAAGACAATAATTACGTTTGAAATAAAATAAGAACGCTAAGTTTTGAAACGTTTATAGCATTATTCTCTATAGTAGGATACCCATTTTTATATACTTTACAATGATCAAGTGCTATTTTCCATGGTCCTTCTGGCAAAACTACTTTTTCTTCCATTAGGCCTTGATTAAAAAACACGATAATATTCTTCCACGGACCGTAAGCCAATACGTTTGATAAGCAATAGCCAATAACGGACTGCGGCGTGTTTAGGAAAGAGACATGCTGCCTAATCGCTGAAGCATCTCCCAAGCGAAATGCACCGTGCTGTTTGCGAATACGAATCAGTTCTTGAACCCAATTCACATCAGGAGAAAATTTGATCCGTCGATTCCAATCAAGTGCATTAATATCATCAGGTGAATTATAGCTGTTCTCTACGCCTTGTTTAGTGCGGTAAAACTCTTGACCACTATGAAGAAACGGTATGCCTTGTGAAAGAAGTACAATAGCAGTAGCAAGGCGGTGACGACTTCTACGAGTGTCTTCGTCTTCGTCTCCGTTTGAATTCATTAACTTATCCCACAGCGTATGATTATCATGTGATTCAACGTAATTAACTGATTGTGCTGGATTTATAAATAAAGCCCGGCTGTCTTCTTTATCCAGAATGCTCCCCGCTATCACGGATTGCACGGTCTCTTTTTGATGAATATTTCCGCTAATAAAACCTTTTTCATACACATCAAACGTGCTTCCTTTTACAGAATCTCGAAAGCGATCATTAAAATAGCCGATTTGAGGCGTTTGGCGGGCATTCGCCATAATTGCTTTTTGATTGTAGGGGAGAGGAGTATTTAAATCCCAGCCTTCGCCAAACACCAAAATAGTAGAATCAATTTCATTTATTTTTTCACGAATGATGTTCATCGTTTCTATATCTAAAATCCCCATGAGGTCAAAGCGAAACCCATCAACGTCGTACTCTTTTATCCAAAATAATACTGAATCGATAATAAACTTTTGCGCCATTTTCCGTTCAGAAGCAAAATCATTTCCTACTCCCGTCCCGTTCGAAGGCATCCCAAACTCATCATGTCGAAAATAATAGCCCGGAACAATTTTTTCAAAAGGTGATTCTTCTCGTACAAATACGTGATTATAAACTACATCTATAATAACACGGAATCCCTGTTGATGAAGTGTTGATATTAATTGTTTCACTTCAGCAATACGAGTGGCGGGATTTGAAGGGTCAGCGGAGTAGCTTCCTTCTGGTACATTAAACAACAATGGATTATACCCCCAATTATAAGAAGCATGAGGATTTAATTCATCTACTCCGCCAAAGTCGTTAATAGGAAGAAATTCAAGGTGGGTCACTCCTAGCTCTTTTAAATAATGAAGACCTGTTGTTTTGCCTGGCTGCCCGCTTGATTCAGTAATAGCTTGGTACGTACCCTTGTTTTCTATCACGCTTGAAGGATGAATTGAAAAGTCTCGAACGTGCATTTCGTAAATAACGGCATCCGTTGGCTGAAGGAAAGGCGGCTTTTCATGGAGATGAACATAGGCTGTATGAAGATTTATCAGAACTCCGTATTCACTATTTGCTGTAGCTGCAACGGCATAAGGGTCCACTGCTTCATTTGTTCGGCCGTTTACATCTATTAAAAATCGATAATAATACCCTTCTTTATCCAAAGGAAGTTCCTTTTCCCATACGCCTTTTCTTTGACGAGCCATAACGTACAGTTCTTCTTTCCGGCTGTTCGCATGTATTAATTTTAAAACCACTGCTGATGCAGTCGGGGCCCAAATTTTTATCATAATATGATCTGAATAAAATGCTGCACCCAAATCATTTTGATTATAATAAAATCTCTCATCAAACTCTTTGGTTCGTATAACAGCCCCTACCTGCAGCGGAACTTTCTCCCCGTAATTATCACAGATAATGTACGACTGTCCAATTTCTATGCTACCTTCAACCTTGCCTTCATATTTGATAAAACCTTCTAATTCATGTACGTTTTCAATAGAGATGGTCTCATGTATTTGTGTACTTTTAATCACAAAAAAATCAATTTGACCTTCATGATAAGAAGTTGGAACTAAAAGAGTAATACGATCTATTTGATCTAAATAAGCCTGAAACTTATTATCACCAGTCATCCTTTTCTCCTCCTTATGCCAATTACCTCTTTAGTAGCATTATATGTAGCAAACGCAAAAACGAAAGCACTTTCATAGCGTGAATGTTCGTATTATTCACCTGCTTCGAATTCCCGGTCAAAATAAATACTCTGGCTGTGTTCGAGCAATACTTGAGCTGCTTTCATCTGCTTAAACTTTAAAGGTGCTTTAGATTTCCTAAGTTCATAAAACCATTCTTCATACTTTCTAGCATCTACAAATTCAACCTGATAAGGCTCCGCAGCGTAATCAATGTATCCATTTCTGCTCAGTAATATTTTCTTTACGTTATGTTCAATATCGTGAGTACGATAGATGCTTCGGACAATTTGCTCCGTTCGATTTAACCCAATTAAAGGATTTAATATCTTTTTTTGATCTCTTCCTCTTAACTCTGTCCAAAAATTTTCTTTTGAATACTGAAAAACAGCACTTTTATATGTTTCTATTAAACAAATACAGAGGGTTTCTGTTGGAGTAACAATAATGATATCTCCTTCTACCGGAGCTTTATTAATCAGGAAAACAGGCTTGTACATCACGAGACACGTATCAGGAAAGCGCTGAATAAAATAACGGAGAGCTTCATCATGGTAATATTTACGATCTGCTTGTGAGAACTCAAATAAAGTGGATGTAGCCCATTTCATTTGAAGATCAAATACATTTTCTAAAAACAATATTTTCAAGTCTTCCGCTGTTTGTGGAAGAGTTGTAAACCTCAATAGCTCTTGATTTTCCACGCTATCGCTAGGGAATGATTCTTCCACTTCACACGTTTCTTTTTTTCTTGTAAACCGCTCTTTTGCTTTTTGCAAAAATGAACGTTGAGCTTTCGTTTCTTCTTGTACAGGCGGCTCATGTAATAGCCCTTCTTCAAATAATTGCTTTGCTTTCTTCCAATTATGCTTTTTTAAGTGATTAAACTGAGACGTGTAGTGATAAACGTCTTTTTCATAACGGGAAATATAATCTTGCACCTTAAGTAGCTGCGCCACGTTTACATCAATCCCCTAATTAAAATTCCTCTAAAACTTTGTTCGCCGATGATTTCTCTATTATCATCGGCGTTTTCTTTCCTTTGATAAGAGTGATTTTTAAATAACCTCTCTCCATGCTTGTATGTTCATATGCTACTGTGACTGCAAGGAAAAAGATAGTATTTTTTTATATTTAGGTTTGCTAGCAGGATGAACTTCAAAAAGGGCAAAAGAACTTACTTGAAACTCTTCTTCAATCGACGTTTGCTTTAACTGTTCTTCCAATAGTCCCGCTTCCCCTCCCCACTTCTTTGCAATCGTAATATGAGGACGATAAGGACGTTTTTCGTATAAGCCGCTTAGATCTCCCCATACGGCCTGTATATCCCTTTGCAGATTCATAAGCTTATCACTTGGCCTAAGGCTTACATAAAGCACTCTAGGCTTGTTATAAGCACCGAACACATCGTACTGACCTGTCTGCAGTGAAAAACTTGAATGACGGGAGGCTACTTCTTTTAAGCAGGTAATCAGCTTTTCCTTTTTGTCATCTAAAAACCCTAAAAAATGTAGCGTTATATGATAATCGTCAGGGTATGTCCATTGTTTGAAAGGAAAAGGTATTAATTCCTTTGCCCAATTTTCTGCCTGATGTGCAATGGATACAGGCACATTGATTCCAATAAAATAGTGTTTATCACCTTTCATCAAATCTCTCCTTTTCTTTTCATTATCTTTCCCCAATTGGTTATGTTCAAAAAGAGCTAGATCTATTTTAAAGGTTTTTCCGGATGAAATAGAGAGGTTTTTCTGAAAATTTGCCATGTGCTTAAAAAATAAGAATTTGTGTTATCATAGAAACAATACAGAGAATTTTTATAAGAAAAGGATGAGAAAAATGAAAGTTGTTAACAATATGGCTGATTTGATTGGCGAGACACCTCTTGTTAAGTTGAATCGTCTTCAACCTGCAGATGGAGCATCCGTTTACTTAAAACTGGAGTTTTTTAATCCAAGCCGTAGTGTAAAAGACCGTGCTGCTTTTAATATGATCGTGGAAGCTGAAAAAGCAGGCTTGCTCAATGAAAATTCTACTATTATTGAACCAACGAGCGGAAATACAGGTATTGGCTTAGCTATGAATGCAGCGGCAAGAGGTTATCGTTCTATTTTAGTCATGCCAGATACCATGACTCAAGAACGAATTAACTTGTTAAAAGCATATGGTGCTGAAGTTGTTCTAACACCGGGTGATGAGAAAATGCCTGGAGCAATCCGTAAAGCAGAAGAACTTACAAAAGAAATTCCAAATGCATTTATGCCCATGCAGTTTGAAAATAACGCAAACCCTGATGCTCATCGGAAAACGACTGCTAAGGAAATTATCGAGGCAATGAACGAGTTAGGCAAAGACCTATCTGCTTTTGTGGCTACTGCTGGAACAGGCGGAACGATTACAGGAACTGGTGAAGTCCTAAGAGCAAACTATCCAAATATGACCGTTCATGTTGTGGAACCAGCTGGGTCTCCTGTCTTATCTGGAGGAAGACCTGGGAAGCACAAGCTTGTAGGAACAAGCCCTGGATTTATTCCTGATACGCTTAATGTAGATGTTTACGACGAAATTTTAAAAATTAAAGATGAACAAGCCTACGATATTACGCGACGCTTGGCTTCTGAAGAAGGAATTTTAGTCGGTCCTTCATCTGGCGCTGCGTGCTATGCTGCTATCGAGGTAGCCAAAAAATTATCTCCTGACCAAGTGGTCGTATGTATTGCTTGCGATACAGGTGAACGTTATTTATCAAGCGACCTGTTCTCATTCGAATAATAAAAAAGCGAACGCAAAGGCGTTCGCTTTTTTTATTTAGCTAATTCGTAAATAGCCTGTGCATAAATAGCTGTTGCACGAAGTAAATCTTCAATTACCATGTACTCGTCTTTTTCGTGCGCTACTTCTTCACGGCCTGGGAAAAGAGGTCCAAATGCCACACCCGCTTCTAATGCTCTGGCATACGTTCCTCCTCCAATTGAAATAAGTGTAGGTTCTTCATTTGTTTGTTCTTGGTAAACCTTTTGAAGCGTTTGAATAAGCTCATGTTTTTGATCGACGTGATGTGGCTTAGAATCTGTAAAATGTTTGATGGTCATTTGATAAGATTCACTTTTTTCTTTAATCGTATCAATAATATCGTCAATATGAGCTGATACAGGATAGCGAATATTTAAACCAAAGTGCCCCGCTTCTTCTTGATTGTAAGACATGATTCCAACATTTATTGTTAAATCACCCGTGACCTCATCTTTGCGATTTAAGCCCATTTTTTCTCCTAGTGCATCTTGGACTAAATACGCATTTGCATAACCTACAAACTGATTAGCTTGTTCATCAAGTTCTAATGTGTGTAAAAAGCGAAGAAGCGTAAGTCCAGCATTTTTCCCTTTATCAGGCACACTGCCATGTGCTGAAACGCCTTCTAAAGTAAGTGTGTATACACCGCTCTTTTCTGTTATTGAACCTTTTACAGACTGATCTTTTAAAAATTGATCATATTTATTTTTAATATCCGTTTCACTATGGAATTCAAGAACAGCTGTTGCAAGATCAGGAACCATATTGTAGCGTCGCCCAGAGACAAATGATGTAAGCTGAACACTTCCCTTTGTTCCTTCAATTGGCTGCTGGCGAATTTCTACGTCTGTAATGCCTTTTTCAGCAAAAATGATAGGAAAATCCGCATCCGGCGCAAATCCCATCGTTGGCATCTCTTCATGGTTGAAGTAGTGATCCACACATCTCCAGTCACTTTCTTCATCCGTTCCAATGATCATTCGAACCCGTTTAGATAGAGGAAGCCCTAAATCTTTCACAATTTTCATCGCATAATAAGCAGCCATCGTCGGGCCTTTGTCATCGATTGCTCCTCTAGCAAAAATTTTCCCGTCTTTTATTTCACCGCCGTATGGATCAACCGACCACCCGTCTCCTTCAGGAACAACGTCTACGTGACAAAGAATGCCAAGAAGGTCTTTCCCTTCTCCTGCTTCAATATGACCTGCATATCCGTCTACGTTCTTAACGGAAAACCCGTCATTTTTTCCTTTATTTAAAAGAAAGTCAAGCGCTTGAGCAATTCCAGGTCCAAATGGCTCTTCTTGTTTTTCTGTGCTTGTCAAAACACTTTTAATTTGTAGAAAACGCTGCGTCTCAGCTAGAATTTCAGCTTCTCTTTTTTGAACTTCCTCTTTCCAATTAATTGCCGTCATCTGTTTGTCTCCTTTTCCTGCTTTTACAGATTGTATCTATCATTACTATTGGTAAATTTAACTTTATCATACCTTTATATAGAAAGAAATAATTGTCTCTTTCCTTTCATATCAAAGGTTTACAGAGTCAAAATTCCGGGAAATAAATTGTAGGCACAATCGATAAAAACGGATTCTATTTGTTTATTGTTTACATATACTATAAAAAATGTGCAAATAGAGGAAGGAGATGTTACGAAAGGATTACATATTTATATCATTTTTTGTAAATATTGTGTTAATTTGCGTTTTCTCTTTTATTTTTCTGTCGATTTTGTGTACAATAAGGATAAGGACTGAAATAGTGCTTGACATCTCAGAGTTATAAAGAAGTTGTGCCTTACGAAAAACGAATAAGGAAGTGGTTTTTTGAAACCTTCAACTAATCGAATGCTAACTCGTATCAAATCGGTCTATATGTTCATTTGTAAAAATGGAACAGTTACAACGCAAGAGCTCGTAGACGAATTTGGTATTACACCAAGAACCATTCAGCGTGACTTGAATGTGTTAGCATATAATGATTTAGTTCGCAGCCCAAGTCGCGGTACATGGACGACTACGCAAAAGAAGGTCAAGATGTCATCCTAGTAAGTTTATTTCAAGGGTAGTAAGTGATTTATATATAGAGATAAAATTCTACGCAGTAGAAAGTCAAGACTTGGACGAGTGCATAGTCCCCCGCTCCATTTGCACGTCAAGCAGAGTTGGTACTCGTTTAAGTGCTTTAACGTGAAATGTTTCACTTGTCTGACAAAGTGGACAAAAAAAGGAACCATTTTAGACTTAGGTTCCTTTTTCTTTCGCCTCTTCTTAGGCATTTGATTTTTGCAATAAAGCTAGTTCCTCTTCCGTTAACTCCCTATACTCTCCTAAATCTAACGACTCGTCTAATAGCAAAGCTCCCATAGATAAACGTTTTAAATACGTTACTTTTTTTCCTCTTGCTTCAAACATACGCTTCACTTGATGAAATTTCCCTTCAACGATCGTTAATTCAATTTCTGATTCCCCACCGCTTGTTAGTATCTTTAACTCTGCTGATTTTGTTACATATCCATCATCAAGAGTGACACCTTGTCTAAATGCTTCAGCATCTTCTTCAGTCACCGGTGCATTAATTTTTGCAAAATACGTTTTAGGAACGTGCTTTTTAGGAGATAGAAGCTGGTGTGCAAGCTGACCGTCATTCGTCAGCAGCAAGAGCCCTTCTGTATCTTTATCTAAACGCCCTACCGGAAATGGGTCATACACAGCATCGTCAAGTTCAAGCAAGTCCAAAACTGTTTCATGAAGAGAATCTTCTGTTGCTGATATGACGCCTTGCGGCTTATGAAGCATAAAGTAAACAAATTCTCGGTAAGAAACGGCTTCGCCATGCACAGTTATTTCTTGTTCATCTGGATTAACGTGGACCTTAGCATCTTTAACTGCTGTACCGTCTACCTTAACAGCTCCAGTCTTTAAAAGACCTTTAACTTCTTTTCGGCTTCCGTACCCAATGGTAGAAAGCAATTTATCCAAACGCATGTAATATCCTCCTCTTTTTTGAAAAGAAGATGACTCTAACGAGTCATCTTCTTAGGCACTGCGCTGTTTATTTCGGCGCAGTATCTTTCTTTCAATTGCACCTGTTACCCTCGCTCCCATTACTTTTTCAAGCAGGCTTGAACGATAGGTAATAATAAAGTAAATAAGGCCGCCTACTGCTGCTCCTATAATCGTAATAACAGTGGCAGAGAATCGTCCTGGCGTTGTAAACAGACCAATCACTGCTGCAACAATTTTTACGCTGATTCCCATAATCGCAACAAAAATGAGAATAAGCACAGATCGTTTTATAAACTCACTGTAGTTATATTTTGCGTGTTTTTGAATAAGCGCAAACATATAAACAAGAGATACGATATAGCCTAGTGCTGTCGCTAAAACTGAACCAATCTCGTGGAACATAAGAATAAATGGAACGTTCACGACAATTTTCACAATCAATCCAAATAATAGACTTAAAACAGCATATTTTTGTTTGTTGATTCCTTGTAAAATAGCTCCATTAACCGTAAAAAATGAGAACAATAAAGCTACCGGTGCATAGTAAAGTAAGACATTTCCACCCGCATCCGATGCATCTGTTCCAAAGAAAAACGTATAGGCTGGGCCAGCTAAAGCCATTAATCCTACAGATGCTGGCAGTACAAGAAACATAATCGTTTGATATGTTTGATCAATTTGCTTTTGCAGTACGTTATAATCTTTATTCACAAAGGAACGTGTAATCGTTGGTACAAGAGTCAAACCGAACGCCGTAGCTAATGAAACGGGAATCATCACAAGCTTTGGAACATAAGACTGAACAATTCCGTTCATTGACTCTGCTATTTCTTTTTGTCCAGCCGCTACCATTGCACGGTTAAATGTGAATTGGTCCACATACTGATAAAGCGGAATAGCCAAGCTGACAAAGACATATGGCAATGAATACGTAAGCAGCTCTTTAAAAATGGATACGGTAGAAATACGCGTAGGCGTTACCGTCTGCTCGTTCACCATTTTATCAAGATAAGGCTTTCGTTTTTTCCAGTACCAAATTAATACAGCCAGTCCAGCAAGAGCTCCTACAAAAGCCCCCATCGTAGCAAATCCAACGGCTAATGCAAGACTTCCATGGACAACTTTGATGACGATATAGGTAGATGCCAATAAAAAGACAACCCGCACAAGCTGTTCAACTACTTGTGAAACAGCTGTTGGTCCCATAGACTGGTGACCTTGGAAAAATCCTCGCATTAAACTCATCATCGGTACTACAATTAACGCAACACTAACCATTCGCATAACCATTACTACATCTTCTAAGGAGTTATTTAAATCAGAACCTCCCAGTGTAATTCTAGACATAACAGGAGCTAACGAATATAAAAGTAAAAATGCAAGTATTCCTGTGACAAGCATTAATTTCATGCCGGCCCGGTACATTCTTCTACTCGTATAGTAATCACCGAGTGCATTATATTTTGATACAAATTTCGATACGGCCATTGGCATACCGGCTGTAGCAATACTTAAATAAATAGCATATTGGTTATATCCGTAACCAAACAGTGCCCCCCCTACGGTTCCAACAAGGATCGCAAATGGAAATAAATAAATCATTCCCAAGATTCGGGATACATAGGTGCCAAGCGTCAGCACAAAGGTCCCTCTTAACAATTTTGAATCAGACATACGTTTGCCTCCGATACTTAATGTTACATACTGATAATAATGATAGAATTGAAAAGAAGCAAGTGACAGTATACACTAAGAAAGGTCTTATACTCACTCGCACTCGTCAACAAACTAAAAAACAAAGACTATAGCCCATTTTATCCAATGTTGAGAGATTTGTCAGTGAACAAACTAAAATTTTTTAAGAATAGACAGGTTGGTGAAAGTATGATATATGATGTAGTCGTAATCGGAGGAGGACCTTCTGGTTTGATGGCATCGATTGCAGCTGGTGAGTCAGGTGCAAACGTATTATTAATTGATAAAGGCAATAAACTTGGACGAAAGCTTGCCATTTCTGGAGGCGGACGCTGTAATGTGACAAACCGTCTTCCCATTGATGAACTTATTAAACACATTCCAGGAAACGGCCGCTTTTTATACAGTGCGTTTTCTGTTTTTAATAACGAAGATATCATCTCTTATTTTGAAGGCCTTGGAATTAAATTAAAAGAAGAAGATCACGGACGTATGTTTCCGGTCAGCAATAAAGCGCAATCTGTTGTTGACGCATTAATTAGCGAACTTCACCGTCTTCGTGTGACGATTCGCACAAACACAGCCGTTAAACGCGTAAACTATGAGAACAACACCGTGAAAGAAGTTGTGCTTCAAAACGGGGAAGCAATCCAAACGAAAAGCGTTGTGATTGCAGTAGGTGGAAAATCAGTACCTCATACAGGTTCGACAGGAGACGGTTATCAATGGGCAAAAGATGCGGGGCATAAAATTACTGAGCTTTACCCAACAGAAGTTCCTATTACATCTAGCGAACACTTTGTTAAAACCAAAACGCTTCAAGGTCTATCGCTTCGCAATGTAGGACTAAGCGTGCTAAATAAAAAAGGCAAGCCTGTCATTACTCATCAAATGGATATGATTTTCACTCACTTTGGCATCTCTGGCCCTGCCGCTCTTCGCTGCAGCCAATATGTTGTTAAAGAGTTAAAGAAACAAAAAAGCAACACTGTTCAAATGTCTCTTGATTTATTTCCTAGCCAAAACGAAGAAGATATTTTTCAGCAATTAGTCAAAACAACAAAAGAAGAGCCGAAAAAAGCAATTAAAAATGTCTTAAAAGGTTTTGTATCTGAACGCTATCTATTGTTTTTACTCGAGCAGGCAGGCATTGATAGCCAGGCGCTAGCAGGACAGCTTCAGCATGAGAAACTGAGAGAATTTGCAAAACTGTGCAAACGATTTGAATTTGCTGTAAACGGCACGCTTTCTTTAGAAAAAGCATTCGTCACAGGAGGCGGCGTATCTGTTAAAGAAATTCACCCAAAAGAAATGTCTTCGAAATTTATGCAAGGCCTTTACTTCTGCGGGGAAATTCTTGATATCCATGGATACACTGGAGGATACAATATCACTTCCGCTCTTGTAACAGGCCGTTTGGCGGGGAGTAATGCAGGAGAATTTGCAACAAGCCTAGCATAATATGCTAGGCTTTATACATAACCATGGCTGAAAAACAGTACACCTGCTCATCACGATCAACATCCACTGTCACCTGGTATTTAATATCAACGACGTCTTCATCCTCTAATTTCCGTAAAAATCGATTCACCGCAAATTCTAAATCTTTTTCATGCTCTTTATCAAACATTTTCACTTGTATCACAGCTTCTACCACCTTGTCCTATCAAATTTGTTTCAATCAGAATGGACTGTTTCTCTTGATGATGGTTTTTGTACGGATTTTCAATCTCTTACTACTTCTATTTTTATGAGGGCTTTTATAGATTTAGTCATCATTTGTTTTCTTGCTATCATTTTAGTCGGATGGCAGAAGTTTCATTCAAAAAAGAGGAACGAAATGAATCCAATCTAAAGGCGAACAAATGGGATACATGAGCTGAACCGCTTGTAACACGGGAGTCGATTTCCTTGCAAGACTTCGCTTTCCGCAGGAGTCTTGCAAGGAAATCAACTGCTAGAAGGAACGAAACAAATAAAACCTATGTTCACCATAACAAAAAAAATGAACCACTAATCAAACATGTTGATCAATAGTTCATTTTTCACTTCAGCTAAGATACTTTTGTCCCAGCCTCTTTTTTATTTATTAACCGTTTTTCCTTCCCACTCTAACATACCACCAACCATATTTGTTACTTTATATCCTTGTTCTTGAAGGTAGTAACATACGTTTTCACTGCGGCGGCCCGAACGGCAAATGAAAATATATTCTTTGTCTTTATCGAAATGATCCACACTAGCTGGAATATCATTCATACGAATATGTTTAGCAGTTGGAATCATTCCTTCTGCTACTTCTTCATCTTCACGCACATCAACTAAATGAAGTTCTTCTCCCTTTTCAACGCGTTTTTGAAGTTCCTCAGGCGTAATTACTTTTACTTCTTCCATCTTCGTCATTCCTCTCTATTCTTTCATTCAGCTTGCTATCGCTATTGTAGCAAATTCAAATACCTTTATGCCACTAAATAAGAAAAGCTTAAGCAGCAGCCTGCCTGAGCTTTTCCAATCGTAGTTAAAGGTTTGACTAAGCGTCTGATGTCAAACCCGAAAGGCGGACATCAGGCGCTTCGGTCTAGAAGAGAACCCCTGACTGCTCTTTAGTCAGGGGTTCTTTTCTACATCAATACTTAATTAGCTACGATGTTTACTAATTTACCAGGCACAGCAATCACTTTGCGCACTGTCTTACCTTCAATGAACTCTTGAACATCTTCATTAGCCATTGCAATATCTTGAAGCTCTTCACGAGATGCCTCAGCAGGTACATTAACTTTTGCACGTACTTTACCGTTAATTTGAACGACAATTTCCACTTCATCATCTACAAGTTTCGCTTCGTCAAACGCAGGCCAAGCCTCATACGAAATTGTATCTTCGTGACCTAGTTTGCTCCATAATTCCTCAGTCGTATGAGGACAAATTGGTGCTAATAGCTTCACAAATCCTTCTACGTATTGCTTTGGCAGCACGTCAACTTTGTATGCATCATTGATGAATACCATAAGCTGAGAGATACCTGTATTAAAACGGAGGCCTTCGTAATCTTCCGTTACTTTTTTCACCGTTTGGTGATACACGCGTTCAAGCGTAGTGTCATTGCTTTCTTGAACCTTGCTGCTTAATTCACCGTTATCGTCAACAAGTAAGCGCCATACACGATCTAAGAAACGGCGTGCACCATCAAGCCCTTTTGTTGACCAAGCGATTGATGCATCTAAAGGTCCCATAAACATTTCGTAAAGGCGAAGCGTATCTGCACCGTGGCTTTCTACGATTTCGTCTGGGTTTACAACGTTACCTTTTGACTTACTCATTTTTTCGTTGTTTTCTCCAAGAATCATACCTTGGTTAAACAGTTTTTGGAACGGCTCTTTTGTTGGAACTACGCCGATATCATATAAAAACTTATGCCAGAAACGAGCATATAATAAGTGAAGAACAGCGTGTTCAGCTCCACCGATATAAATATCAACCGGCAACCATTCTTTTAATTTATCTGCATCTGCTAACGCTTCACTGTTTGTTGGATCAATGTAGCGTAAGTAATACCAGCAGCTGCCTGCCCATTGAGGCATTGTATTTGTTTCTCGGCGCCCTTTTTTTCCTGTTTCCGGATCTACAACGTTCACCCAGTCATCAATGTTTGCTAACGGAGATTCACCTGTGCCTGACGGTTTGATTTCAGTCGTTTTTGGTAACACAAGCGGAAGCTGATCTTCAGGAACTGCCGTTGTTGTGCCATCTTCCCAGTGAATAACAGGAATTGGTTCACCCCAGTAGCGCTGACGGCTGAATAACCAGTCACGCAGACGGTATGTTACTTGTTTTTCACCTTTTTCATTTGCTTGAAGCCACTGAATCATATTTGAAATTGCTTCTTCTTTATCTAAACCATTTAAGAAGTCTGAATTAACGTGCTCGCCGTCGCCTGTATAAGCTTCTTTTGAAACGTCTCCGCCGGCTACCACTTCTTTAATCGGCAGTTCAAATTTAACCGCAAATTCATAATCACGCTCATCGTGAGCCGGAACAGCCATAATTGCACCGGTGCCATAGCTCATTAGAACATAGTCAGCAATCCAAATTGGCATTCTCTCGCCGTTTACAGGGTTAATTGCATAAGCACCAGTGAATACGCCAGTTTTGTCTTTAGCTAAGTCTGTACGTTCTAAATCGCTTTTGCTTTTAATTTGATCTAAATACGCTTCTACCGCTTCTTTTTGTTCGGCTGTTGTAATTTTTTCTACAAACGGATGTTCAGGTGCTAAAACGGCATACGTTGCCCCAAATAGCGTGTCAGGACGCGTTGTAAACACAGTAAATGTGTCCTCGTATCCATCGATTGTGAAGTGCACGTGAGCTCCTTCAGAGCGGCCAATCCAGTTGCGCTGCATTTCTTTAATACTTTCTGGCCAATCAAGCTCATCTAAATCTTCTAGTAAACGATCTGCATAAGCTGTGATTTTAAGCATCCACTGCTTCATTGGACGACGCTCAACCGGATGTCCCCCACGCTCACTTTTGCCGTCAATAACTTCTTCGTTCGCAAGTACTGTTCCTAGAGCAGGACACCAGTTAACAGCTACTTCATCCACATAAGCTAAGCCGTTTTTATATAGCTGTAAGAAAATCCACTGCGTCCATTTGTAGTAGTTTGGATCAGTTGTATTAATTTCTCGCTCCCAATCGTAAGAGAAACCTAACGATTTGATTTGACGACGGAAATTATTAATGTTAAGTTCAGTGAATTCAGCCGGGTCATTTCCTGTATCTAATGCATACTGTTCAGCAGGTAATCCGAATGCATCCCATCCCATCGGATGAAGTACATTGTATCCTTGCATACGCTTCATACGAGATAAAATATCCGTTGCTGTATAACCTTCTGGATGCCCAACGTGTAAACCAGCGCCAGATGGATAAGGGAACATATCTAATGCGTAAAATTTACGCTTTCCTTCATCTTCTGTTGTTTTAAATGTTTTATTTTCTTCCCAAACTTTTTGCCATTTTTGTTCGATCTTTTCATGATTAAAAGCCATACATAATCCTCCTTGTACGCTCCAGCTGTATTTAATTAAACTAAAAAACCCCTCATCCCTCAAACAAAGGGACGAGAGGTTGAATAAACTTCCCGCGGTACCACCCAAATTAGCACAATTATGTACTCACTCATTTTCCTTAACGCGGATAGACGGCAAATGTTACTTTACTTCACATTTACAACTCCAAGGTGAGTTCATGAACGCTCGTTTGCTGACTCGCACCACCCGTCAGCTCTCTTAGCTCGCTTCGTTCACTACTATTCCTTATCATAGTTTTTACATCATACTACCTTGTATTGTAAATAATATGTTCGTAAACTGCAAGTTGTTCAACGGATTTTGTAAAAGTTTCTGCACTGCAGCACTGCTTTGTTGCTAAATCCTCTCTTTCATTCTTATATATGAACAACTTCTCCCAAAAACATACATCCATGGCCAAACAAAAAAGGGATTGAGACATAATTGAATCAATCCAATTTAAAGACGAACAAATAGAATAAATGCGTTAGTATGAATCTCTTGGTTACACCGCTGTTGATTTCCGTGCAAGACTTCTCTTTCCGCGGGCAGCCGATGAGCCTCCTCGTTGCTTACACTCATGCGGGGTCTCACCTATTTCAGGAGTCTTTGTCTTGCCCTCCACTCCGCAGCTAGAAGCACCTAAACAAATGAAATCTACGTTCACCATAAACATGAAAAGATCCGAACGATTCATCGTTCGGATCTTCCTTCAACTAAAATACTTTTATCCCAGTCCCTGCTTTCTTTAGCTGCTATTATTAAATGCCAAATCCAAAAGAAAACAGAATGATCGCAAGTACAAGACCAACAAGCGGTACAATCACCGTCATTGCTGCAACTGATCCATACGCATCTTTATGAGTTTCTCCGCAAATAGAATTAATGGTTGTTACGACATAACCATTATGAGGCAAGGAATCTAGTACTCCAGAGGAAATAGCGACTACGCGATGGAGAGCTTCTGGATTTACACCAGCATCTAGATAGTGAGGTGCTAAAATTGGCAAAGCAATCGCCTGACCTCCTGAAGCCGAACCTGTCATCCCCGCGATAACACTCACGGCAATAGCTCCTCCGATCAACGGACTTCCTGGAATATGCGTCATGGCATCTACAGCCACTCCAAACGCGGGAACAGCCTTAGCAACTCCTCCAAAACCTACGACAGCGGCTGTATTCCCAATAGCAATTAACGCACCCAGCGTTCCTTCTGAAGCTGCATTCCAAAATCCTTTAAAATGCTTTCGGTTTACAATGTATGTGACAATGATGCCGCTTAAAAGTGCGACAATCAGCGCAGATTGCTGAAGTGGCTTATGAAGTGCAAAAGAAATAATGAGCACGACCACAAGCGGAAGCAAACTTAATAAAGGATTAGGAAGAGATTGATTTTCCGTTACTACTGGATCTTTCTCGCGTGATATAAAACGCTCCCCATTTTTAACTGCTTTTGAAATCAAGCGCTTTAACCACCAGTAGCCAAATACAGCCATCACTACCGCTACAACTAAACTAACTTCCCACCCTGCATACGGACTCGTTTTTAAATATTCAATTGGAATCCAGTTTTGGATTTCAGGCGATCCAGCCGAAGTCATCGTAAACGTAACGGAACCGAATGCTAAAGCAGCGGGTATAAACCGCCTCGGCAAATCAGCTTGTTTGAATAAGCTTAAAGCCATTGGATAAACAGAGAATGCTACTACAAACAGACTGACTCCGCCGTATGTTAAGACCGCACAGGCAAGTACAATCGCCAACACTGCTCTTTTCATTCCTAGTTTACTGACAATCCAGCGGGAAACACTATCGGCGGCCCCGCTGTCTTCCATTACTTTTCCAAAGACGGCCCCCAATAGAAACATTAAATACCAAGCAGCAATAAACCCTGTGAAACCAGACATGTAATTTCCAACAAAATTTGCTTCTCCTTCTTTCACCAGCTGCGGAAATAAAGGCATTCCGCTTGTTAACGCAACAACTAAAGCACTGAGCGGACCTGCTATAAATAAATTCATGCCTCTCATCGTTAATACAATGAGCAGCAATAATCCTCCAATTAATCCAATCATACTAAGCATGTTTAGCCCCCCATGAAGTTATATAATTAGAAAACGCTTACATTTTTACAGGTGTATACTCCTTCCTTTGCTTGTCACGACCCTTACTATATTATTAAAGGAATACTGAAGACATTCCTACGTTTATTAAGCCATCAAAAATAAAACCATCTCTATTTATTTAGAGATGGTTAATGGACGCTGACGTTTTTCTTTTAATTTATAATCGTATATCCATGTTGTACACATGCTGAATAACAATAGAGCAATTAATAAATAGCACAGCGTAGACATATTAAACGCATCGAAAATAACGCCTCCAAAGAGAGGACCAATCATTTTACCTGCAGTAGCCATGCTGTTAACTACACCTTGATAAAATCCTTCTTTTCCAGATGGAGCCAACTGACTTGCAACAGCCGGAATGGCTGGCCAAACGAACATTTCTCCAATTGTTAACACAATCATTGCTGTTAAGAACTGCGGAAATGTTGTAGCATTCACCACGATAACAAAAGAAGCCACAAAAATAACCGTTCCAATTAGGACCTGTACTTTTAATGTTTTTGCTACTTTTTGAATGATGGGTACAATCAAAGGCTGACCGACTACAATTAAAATCCCGTTAATCGTCCAAAGCAAACTGTAGCTGGAAAGAGGTATATTCAGCTCACGCGTATGCGTAGCAATCGTTGTTTGCCACTGAACATACGCCACCCAGCATAAGACATACCCCGTACATAAAATAAGAAGAGCAGTCAGCTTCGTTTTATGCCCAATGCTCCCTGCTTCATTAAGGACATTCGTTTGTCCAACGGTAACCGAAATATGACGATATGAAAAAATAGCAATAAGCAGAAAAATAACGTATAAAATTGTATTAGCTAAGAAAATATACGTAAATGAATAAGACGCTACAATGCCCCCTACCGCGGCGCCAATAGCTACTCCTGCATTTTGAGCAACGTACATCGCATTAAATGCTTTTCTTCCGCCTTGTGGCCAAACGGACCCTGCCATTGCATACATAGACGGAAACACAATACCAGATCCAAACCCTACAACAACCAAGAGAACAACGTATGTAGGCCAACCATGGAAAAACACGAGTCCCACTAATGCAATAAGAGTAATAATAATTCCTGATAAAATGGATTTATATCCTCCGATTTTGTCAAAAAGCGTTCCTCCAAGCAAATTCCCTACTACGCTTGCCGCAGAATTCAGCATAAGAACCACTCCTGCGACGGATAACGACTTTCCTAAATGTTCATTTATATAAATTGTATTGAGAGGCCATAAAAATGAAGCTCCCGTTACGTTTACAAGCATACCAATAATCAAAAACCAAAGTGATTTGGGCATTGATCTCCCCCCTATCTATTCGAATGCCAACGTACATTCTAGTCTTTTCTTAAAGGGTTCGCAATGCTTTTACATATAGACAATTTATTTGAAATTCGCTGACTATTTAAAAAGGTGATTCCACATGACAATATCATGCAAAACCACCTTTTTATCGCTTATTTTCGCTTCGAACGAACCGGCTGTGCACGCTTGCTGTTTCGTGCTTTTAATTCTTTTACCGGATCAAAATCTTTTCCTAGCTCAATGTCATTGCTGTTGATCCCGTTTTTTGTTTTTTGTTCCGGATTATTTTGATTTGAACGCGTTGCCATAAAATCCTCTCCTTAATGCTGAGTTGTGATCAATTTATTTTGCAGCTGCTGAACTTGCAGGCGCATGCGATATAGCTGCTCTCTTTGCTGTGCATTTGCACTGTGAGAAAACTCTTCAATTTCTTTATAAGCATTTTCTAATTTTTCCTGTGCTTTTGTATATTCAGTGTCGTTATAATGTTCTTGCTTCATGCCTTCCTGCAACTGACCTTGTCCAAAGCGAATAGCATCTTCACACTGTTGCATAAGTTGATCCACTGCTTGACGAGTTGTCATTCTCTATTCCTCCTATTCGTTCATTTCTGTCTTATTTTGCGCAACTTTACTTCCCTTTACGACAAGAAGAACCTGTTAAATATAAGCATCCTTAAATTTGTTTGGCACTTTTTCACGTTTTTGATACAATTTGTTGATGTATATTGCATGTAAAAAGGAGGTTGCTGATTTGAGTCAGACAAACCCATTTCCGTATAAATCTGAAAACAAACGTTATCACACCTGGAATTACCACTTACGTAACCACTTTGGCCATAAGGTATTTAAAGTAGCCTTAGATGGAGGATTTGATTGTCCAAACAGAGACGGCACGGTAGCTCACGGCGGCTGTACGTTTTGCAGCGCTGCCGGCTCAGGGGATTTTGCCGGAAACAGAGCGGATGACCTCGTGACACAATTTAATGAAATCCGTAAAAAAATGCATCATAAATGGAAAGACGGAAAATACGTTGCTTACTTTCAAGCATTTACTAATACTCATGCTCCTGTCGAGGAGCTTCGTGAAAAATATGAAGCCGTCTTAAAGCTTCCCGGAGTTGTTGGGCTTTCTATCGCCACGCGCCCTGACTGTCTCCCCGACGATGTGGTGGAATACTTGGCTGAATTAAATGAACGAACTTATCTATGGGTAGAACTTGGACTGCAAACTGTTCATGAACGAACTTCACTGCTTATTAACCGGGCACACGATCATCAATGCTATGTAGATGGGGTAGCAAAGCTTCGAAAACACGGTATTCGCGTTTGTTCTCACATCATTAATGGTTTGCCTTTAGAAACACCTGATATGATGATGAAAACCGTACGTGAAGTAGCAAAATTAGACGTTCAAGGAATTAAGATTCATCTGCTTCATTTACTAAAAGGAACTCCTATGGTCAAACAGTATGAAAAGGGCCTTGTTGAATTTCTTTCATTTGAAGAATACGTAAAGCTTGTATGCGATCAGCTCGAAGTAATCCCTCCTGAGATGATTGTTCATCGTATTACAGGCGATGGACCGATAGACCTCATGGTTGGACCGATGTGGAGCGTAAATAAGTGGAGTGTATTAAATGCCATTGACCAAGAGCTCCAACGTCGCCAAAGCTATCAAGGAAAATATTACGAAAAAGAGTTGATGGAAAGATGAAAATAGAACGTATCCTGCCTTTTGCCCGCACATTGCTCACTAATGCTGTGGCCGAAGGAGATGTCGCGATTGATGCCACAGCAGGAAATGGACATGATACATTGTTCTTAGCTAACTTAGTCGGAGATACAGGTCATGTATATGGATTTGATATTCAACCTCAAGCTATTCAAGCAACTCAGCAGCGATTGACCGAACACCATGTAGAAAACAGAGTAACACTTATCCAAGAAAGCCACAGCAATATAAACATGCTTCCTCGTTCTATTAAAGGACAAGTCACGGGCGCTGTCTTTAATTTAGGTTATTTACCAGGTGGAGATAAAGACATTGTCACCACTTCTGAAACAACAATCTCTGCAATTGAGCAGTTACTTGATTTGCTAGCACCTGAAGGAGTGATTGTGCTCGTTATTTATCATGGACACGAACAAGGGAAACAAGAAAGAGACGATTTACTAACATATGTCCAAAATCTTGATCAAAAAGACGTTCACGTTTTACAATATCGTTTCATGAATCAGCAAAACAACCCTCCCTTCATCATTGCTATTGAAAAAAGATAAGCCGTATATGGCTTATCTTTTTAACATTCGGTACAAGCGTCCGTTGATATAGAAAAAGTAGCTGAGGGCTCCCCCCGCTTTTATTAACCTACGTGCATTCACATGAACATGTTTTTGTGCCCGCACTTTTTGATCCGACAAATAAACGCCCAAGAGTCCTTTATAGATAAAGCAGTGAAAGTGATAATCGGGCAGTTTTTTAGCATATTCGTCCGCTTTTACGACAAAATGCAAAAAGCGATCCATCATTTGCTGATAATGAGGATAATAAAAACAAAAGTTCAAATCTCCTCCTGCTTTATCTTCTTCTTGGTCAATTAAATAATCGAGTAAAATATGTAAGCCTTGAATATAAGGAAAATATCCTGCTTTTATTTTCTGCGTCATTTCTTCGGTCATCTCTTCTTGAAAGCTATAGGCAACTAAACAAAAAATTCCTAACGTTGAACCAGAGCACGCTGAAAATTCATACCACTCCATTTCAGGAACACTGTGCCGGTGAGCATCGAACCAATTCTCTAATCGTGGAACTCTTTCCTTAATCTCAACATGCTTATGTATTTGCAAATCACAATAATAATTAGCTAGTTCTAATAAATGTGAAGAGACTATATGGTAATTACAAGCTTTTCGCAAGGACTGCTGACAAGTCTGGACAAGTCCGGCTAAGTATCCTCCGTCGTCTTTATCCGCTCGAAAACGATAGTAATCTCCAAGAGGTGCATGAGGAGTCAACGCATCTGGCATCGATTCATGCAAGGCGGCAAAATCTTTAGGGTCTAGCGAATTGCTGCGGTCACATAAGTTATCTAAGTAATCGCTGATTGTTTGGTAGGCAACAATAAATTTCACGCATTCAATCATGTTTTCTTTCGCTAAAATCGATAGGATACCGCCTCCTTCACAATGAAAAGTTTTTGTATCGATACTTGCCAATGCTTGAGTACGCAATTCTTTATTAGGAATCTTTTTTGCTCGTTCACGCCAGTGATTAAGCTCATGATGAACGACAGGAAACACTTCTCGATAAATTTTTCTCATTAATGAAATAGGATGAGACGGAATCTTCATTTATTTTCACCTCAATTTCTTACCGCACTTATTAAATGTGAAGATCGACAAAACTTTTCGCATATGCAAAAACGTATTCTCTTTCAGGCTCATTAAAGATTTCGTGATACAGCTGAGACCATTCTTTGTAGATTTTTTCACTTAGCTCTATTTCATCAAACCACTGCCTAACAATCAGCTTTTCAATAATTTTATCTTCTCCTGCCTGCATCACAAGAAGCGGGACATCAGGCAAACGATCGATATCTTTAAAAGCTAAGTTGACAGCTTGGATCAATTCCCGGTACCATCTTACAGAAACTTTTGTAACATACAGTGAGTCATTTTCATCTTCATCTCGAACTTCTTGGTTTCTTGTTGCTTTTTCAACAGTGAGACCTAAATCGAAAAGTTTGTTCGGCATGACTTTATTTAACCCTTTAGATAGCATATCTAAATAAGCCGGTACTTGCTCTTTTAATCCTAAACAAGGAGAGGAAAGAATCGCACCCCATATAGGGAGGTTTTTTGTCTGGAGCGTACGAATAACCGCTAGTCCTCCCATACTGTGACCTAACAGGAAAATAGGCAAATCATATTTTTGCGCTTCACGTACCCATTCTTCCACTTCATACACATATTCATCAAAGGATAGGATATGTCCTCTTCTTCTTGTTGTTAAGCCTTGGCCAGGAAGGTCTCCCATAATTACGTGCATTCCAACCGAACGCCACATCTCAATTAGCCAGCGATAGCGTCCGTGATGCTCCGCTGCTCCATGGACCATGACAATAACGCCTTTTGGATTTACTGCTTCCCATTTATGCATTTGAGTTACTCCTTCTTCCTTTTTTTGTTTACCTGCTTAAAAAACCTTTGTACACTTACATTAGAAGATTTACTACTTTTTTTCAACTAATAAAGGGAGATGATTTGATGATTTATCCGTATAAAGAAAAAATGCCTACCATTGCATCTAGCTGCTTCATCGCAGACTATGTCACGATTACTGGAGATGTCACCATTGGTGAAGAAAGCAGCATTTGGTTTAACACTGTTATTAGGGGAGATGTTTCACCTACGATTATTGGTAAACGAGTAAATATACAAGATCAATCAACACTCCATCAAAGCCCAAATGCTCCTTTGCTTATTGAGGATGATGTAACAGTAGGACATCAAGTTATTTTACATAGCTCCATCATCCGCAAACGCGCGCTCATTGGCATGGGTTCTATTATTTTAGACGGTGCGGAAATTGGTGAAGGTGCTTTTATAGGTGCTGGAAGCTTAGTGCCTCCCGGTAAAAAAATACCGCCTAATACTCTCGCACTCGGCCGACCTGCTAAAGTGATCCGCACTCTTACAGAAGAGGATTTAAAAGATATGCAGCGCATTCGTACAGAATATGTAGAAAAAGGGCAGTATTATAAGTCTATTAAGAAATCTGATTCTTCATTATAAAGGAAACGTTCCCTCAGAAAGTCATACTGAGGGAATTTTTTTAGTATCTCCACAAACTCTCCAATCATGTTCTATTCTCTCCACAATTGTAAAGAAATTTCCATATTAATTTACATCGTTTTAGTACTGCCTCCACAATTAAAGATTAAACTGAATAATAAAGACGTATTTATTGAAAAGGGAGCGACTCTATGAAAGCCAAGTTAATTCAGTATGTATACGATGCCGAATGCCGATTATTCAAAAGCGTAAACCAACATTTTGATCGAAAGCACTTAAATAGATTTTTACGTTTACTCACTCACGCCGGCGGAGCCACGTTTACCATTGTGATAGCGTGCTTGCTGTTATTTCTGCATCCTTCATCCGTCGCTTACGCTTGTGCGTTTTCTCTAGCCGTTAGTCATATTCCTGTGGCCATTGCTAAAAAACTATATCCGAGAAAACGACCTTATATTCAATTAAAACATACAAAAGTATTAGAAAATCCATTAAAAGATCATTCATTTCCATCTGGGCATACAACAGCTATTTTTTCGTTGGTTACCCCTCTTATGATTGTTTATCCAGCCTTCGCTGCTGTTCTTTTGCCTCTTGCAGTAACGGTAGGGATTTCAAGAATTTATCTCGGTCTGCACTATCCGACGGATGTCATGGTAGGCCTGATACTGGGCATCTTTTCAGGTGCTGTTTCACTGAACATATTTTTAACTTAATTGATAGGAGGAGTACTAATGAGAATTGCTTTATTTACGGATACATTTGCTCCAGAAGTTAACGGAGCTGCTAAAACACTTTATCAATTTACTCAGTACGTCAAATCAAAGCAAATTCCCATCCAGGTATTTGCTCCTGAATTTGCTCATGATCAGTCATTTTCAACGGATGTTCACCGTTCGCCCAGCATGCCGTTTTTTCTTTATCCAAACAGCCGCTTTTCATTGCCAAACGTTCTAAAAATTAAAAAGCAGCTGCAGGAATTCAATCCTTCTATTATTCATTTGGCCACTCCTTTTACAATGGGGCTTTGCGGCTCCTATTACGGGAAAAGATTAGGTGTTCCTCTTGTCGGCTCTTATCATACCAATTTTGATGATTATTTATCTCACTATGAACTTGAAAAAATGCGTGTACCACTGCAAAAATATATGAAATGGTTTTATAAACCTGTACAAAAAATATTCGCTCCCTCTGAAGTGACCAAACAGCAGCTAGAAGAACAAGGGTTTCACAACGTAGCTATTTGGTCGCGAGGAGTAAATCATAAATTATTTCATCCCCACTATGACCGCTTTGATATTCGTATTAAATACAATATTAAAAAGCCCTACATTTTAACGTATGTAGGAAGATTAGCTAAAGAAAAGAACGCTGATTTTTTAATAAAAATCGCACGATCTCTACCGGATCATATCCGGCATCAAATTCACTGGGTTATTGTAGGAGACGGCCCTTTAAAAGAACAAATGCAGCAGCAAGCATCTGAGCATATGACATTTACAGGCTTCCTTGAAGGTAAGCAACTTGCTCATATCTATTCATCATCTGATTTGTTTGTTTTTCCTTCAGAAACAGAAACCTTCGGAAATGTTGTACTGGAGTCTCTTGCTTCTGGAACTCCTGTAGTGGCAGCAAATGCAGGAGGAGTTAAACAGATGGTTCAGCACGGGCGAAACGGCTACCTTTGCAAACCTCACTCCTTAGAAGAATTCAGTTCGGCTATTACAGATTTACTCGATGATTTGCATCAGCGGCTTCACTTTGGCCATGCAGCGAGGCAATACGCTCTTACTCAATCATGGGACGCCATTTTTCAACATTTGCTTTCAGAATATGAAGGTGTCGTAGAAAAATCTGCTGCAGGTATTCAATGGGCATAAAAAAAATCTCCGTTTTCACGGAGATTTTTTTATTATTTAGCTAAAGCTTGAGTTTTTAATGCTTCCGCTTTGTCTGTGAACTCCCAAGGAAGCTCCACATCCGTACGACCAAAGTGGCCGTAAGCTGCTGTTTGCTTATAAATTGGGCGACGTAAATCAAGCATTTTAATGATGCCTGCTGGACGTAGGTCAAAGTTTTTGCGTACTACGTCTACTAGTACTTCTTCAGAAACTTTTCCTGTACCGAATGTATCAATTGAAATAGATACTGGTTGTGCAACACCAATTGCATATGCTAGTTGTACTTCACATTTATCAGCAAGATCAGCTGCTACAATGTTTTTCGCAACATAACGAGCTGCATAAGCTGCTGAACGGTCTACTTTTGTTGCGTCCTTACCAGAGAATGCACCGCCGCCGTGACGAGCATATCCGCCGTAAGTATCAACGATAATTTTACGACCAGTTAAACCAGCATCTCCTTGAGGACCGCCGATTACGAAACGTCCTGTTGGGTTAATGAAATACTTTGTATTTTCATCAATTAACTCGTTTGGAACAACTGGATTAATCACATATTCTTTTAAGTTACGTTGAATTTGCTCTAACGTTACTTCTGGGTGATGCTGAGTTGAAATAACAATTGTATCGATGCGAACAGGTTTGTTGTTTTCATCATATTCAACTGTTACTTGTGTTTTACCATCCGGGCGAAGGTAAGGAAGAATTTCTTCTTTACGTACTTCTGTTAGACGGCGAGCAAGTTTATGAGCTAATGAAATTGGAAGAGGCATTAATTCTTTTGTTTCGTTACATGCATAACCAAACATTAACCCTTGGTCTCCAGCTCCGATTGCTTCGATTTCTTCATCTGACATTTGACCTTCACGTGCTTCTAACGCTTGGTCTACACCAGCAGCGATATCAGCTGACTGCTCGTCGATAGATGTTAATACTGCACAAGTTTCAGCATCAAATCCGTATTTTGCACGAGTATAGCCAATTCCTTTAATTGTTTCACGAACTGTTTTAGGAATATCCACGTAAGTAGAAGTTGTAATTTCACCACTTACTAAAACTAAACCAGTTGTTACGCTTGTTTCACAAGCAACACGAGCATTTGGATCCTTTGCTAGGATAGCATCAAGAATTGAGTCAGAAATTTGGTCACAAATTTTATCGGGATGTCCCTCTGTAACAGATTCTGACGTGAACAGACGACGTTGTGTTGACATCAGTTTTCCTCCTTATAAATACGATACATTGTGATACGGTACTCATTCCCTTATTTTCATTACACGTTAAAAAATATAAAAAAACCTTTCCTTGTATCGAGGAAAGGTATCAAATTCTACATAAGCCTTTCACTCTTATCGATCAAGGTTGTGCCCTTGCATCAGGTTAGCACCTTATCGTCTACACAAAAAAATGACGATGGTTGCTGGGTTTCATAGGGCCTGTCCCTCCACCAGCTCGGGATAAGAGAGTATCCGTTCAAGGACATATAATACATGAAAAAGCGCTTCACTGTCAACAACATTCAAATGGAAATCATCTCTTTATGTTTGAATCTGTTTTAATGTAACATACTCAAATTCTGAAATAGTACATCTTATTAAGAATTATCACTAAGTTTGGTTAATAAGACAGATCAAAATGAGGCTTTTACTTAAAACAGCTTCACTTTTTTCGCTTCTAGCACATATACATGTGTCTAAAATAGGTATAACGTACATTTTTTTATAATACACAAACATTTTTAGTTAAATAGTATAGAATAATTAAATAAATGTGTTATACTAATTATAAATTTCAAACATTAATGAATAAATAATAGCTAAAAAAGGAAGGTAGTGCACATGAGTACTGTTGATATGTCTATCGAATTAAATGGTTTGCTTCAATTAAAAACAACAAAACACCAATTATCTGTTCCACAACTTGTTGAAAAAATTCTAGCTCGACGCGAAGGAACGCTGACTTCTACAGGTGCTGTGTCAGTCGAAACCGGAAAATATACAGGTCGCTCTCCTTTAGATAAATTTATTGTAAGCGATGCTGTGTCTTCAAAAACGGTTGAATGGGGACCTGTCAATCAGCCAATTTCTGCTCAGCGATTCGATGCGCTATACAAAAAAGTCTTAACTCACTTAAAGAAGCAGGATGAACTTTTTGTTTTTAATGGATATGCTGGAGCTGATAAAAAGTATCAGTTACCAATTCAAGTAGTTAATGAATTTGCATGGCACAACCTATTCGCTCAGCAGTTATTCATTCGCCCTTCAGCCGAACAAAAAACAAATGATGATGTGAAGCCGTTTACAATTGTAGCAGCTCCAACGTTCAAAGCTGATCCTGAAACAGACGGGACGAACTCTGAAACCTTCATTATTCTTTCGTTAGAGCGACGTATTGTGCTAATTGGAGGAACTGAATACGCCGGTGAAATGAAAAAATCTATTTTCTCAGTGATGAACTTCTTGCTTCCTCAAAACAATATTCTATCCATGCACTGTTCTGCTAACGTAGGAGAAGAAGGTGACGTTGCATTATTCTTTGGTTTATCTGGAACGGGTAAAACAACGCTTTCTGCTGATGCAAACCGTCGTTTAATCGGAGATGACGAGCACGGTTGGTCAAGCTCTGGTGTATTTAATATTGAAGGAGGATGCTACGCGAAGTGCATTCAGCTTTCCGAAGAAAAAGAACCGCAAATTTTCAATGCAATTCGCTTCGGCGCCGTACTGGAAAATGTAGTGTTAAATCAAAATACGAAAGTAGCAGATTATAATGATAATAGTTTAACAGAGAATACTCGTGCCGCTTATTCAATTGACTCTATTGATAATACAGTATTGCCAAGCGTTGCTGGGCACCCTACAGCTATTGTCTTTTTAACTGCCGATGCTTTTGGTGTCTTGCCTCCAATCAGCAAGCTTACAAAAGAACAAGCAATGTACCATTTTCTTAGCGGATACACTAGTAAGTTAGCTGGAACAGAGCGCGGCGTAACATCGCCACAGGCTACTTTCTCTACATGCTTTGGTGAGCCTTTCTTACCTCTTGCTCCAACAACTTATGCAGAAATGCTAGGAAAGAAAATCGATGAACATAATGTAAATGTCTACCTTGTAAATACTGGATGGACCGGCGGTGAATACGGCGTGGGAGAACGAATGAAGTTAAGTTACACTCGAGCTATGGTTCAAGCAGCCCTTGAAGGAGAACTAGCTAATACCGAAACAGTAACAGACGCTATTTTTGGTTTATCAATTCCAACTCATGTTCCGGGAGTTCCTGATGAAGTGCTTCAGCCTTCTAAAGCATGGAACGATGCAACAGCTTATAATCAAAAAGCAACTGAGCTTGCTGCTAAATTCAAAGCTAATTTCAAGCGTTTTAATGATGTAGCATCTGACATTTCAACATTAGGCGGACCTAGGGTCTAATAAAAAACCGATCGTCTTAGAGACGATCGGTTTTTTAATTAGTCGAATGTAATTTTGTCAGTTCATATGTGACAATGGTTTTTTCCTGTTCCATTTCTACCTTACGCACAATAGCAGTTCCAATACATTCTCCAGTTTTCGTTTTGTGAATGTTTAATGGAATATCTAACGGATACAAGCGATATCCTTTTTTCTCAATTTGAAAAATGTTATCCGTTACACGCTTTTCGTTGCCTTTTGTCACAATCATTGTATTTAATTCTAGCGGCATCCCCATTTTTTCTCACTCCTCACTGTTATTCTACTTGTTTTCTCTATCGTAGCATATCTTTTATTGCGCTTTCATCCACTTCGTTAACTTCTTCACCGTTTCTCGGTTTTCTTTTGGTGGAAAAGCATGTGGAAAGTTTTCGAAATACCAGCTGGTAACTTTTTTATTGGCCTTCTTTAGTTTAGATTCGAGCTGATAGGAATGATCAATCGATACGTTTTTATCTTCTAAACCATGAATAAGCAAGACCGGCGGCTCGACGAGATGAGCACGGTGCAAAGGTGTCCTCCATTCGTATCTTTCAGGATATTTAGAAGGAGTTCCTCCAATTACCCGCTTCATCATTCTTCTTAAATCTTCTCTTTCTTCATATGTCAGCACCATATCCGTGACGCCTCCCCATAACACAAGAGAGCGGCTGTCGTTTTTTTCAATGGCTGTGAGTAAAGCCATCACTCCCCCTCTTGAAAACCCAAAAATATGAATGCGGTCACGGTAGACGTTAGGGAGCTGTTTCAGTAAATCGTAAGCAGCAAAAGCATCGTAACGATCATCTCCTGCAAAATCTTCGTTTCCTTCGCCTCCTTGATTTCCCCTATAGAACGGAGCCATCACAATAAAACCTTGAGAAGCAAATTGAATAAGTCGAGCAGGACGAACCGTTCCTACGTTCTTAATACCTCCTCTTAAGTATAAAAAGCCGTCATACATTCCTTTTTCTTTTGGCTCTGCGAGCATTCCTTTAATCTTAAGCCCTTGACATGCATATGTAATCACCCACAGCGCTACACGAGGGTTTGATGATGGGAAACGCTGTTTATGAAGAATTGTTCCATCTTTCATTTTTTTCCTCCATTCTTTATATAACTAGCCTGCTTTCTCCCGCTAAGGTGTACTTTCAATTGTTGGCTAATACTTCTTTGATTTTACACATAGTTATATAGGCACTCACCTTCTTCTACTTTCTTACATACATTATCATAAAATATTTTATTCTTTTAAGGAGGTTTGCTTTATGAAACCAATCAAATGGCTTTTTTCTTTGCTTGCTATTATGATTTTACTCATTCCACTAATTAGCTGCAGCAAAACAACATCTGTACAAACGGTTCGTGTCGGCGAAGTAACTCGCTCTATCTTTTATGCTCCCCAGTACGTTGCTATTTCAAAAGGCTTTTTTGAAGAAGAAGGACTAAAAGTAGATTTAAAAACAACGTGGGGCGGAGATAAGACAATGACGTCACTTTTATCTGACGGCATCGACGTCGCCTTAGTCGGCTCGGAAACTTCAATCTACGTATATGCACAGGGGTCTAGTGATCCCGTCATCAACTTTGCACAACTAACCCAAACCGACGGAACATTTCTAGTAGCGCGTAAAAAAGTCGATCACTTCTCATGGGATCAGCTTAAAGGCAAAACGTTTCTTGGTCAACGTAAAGGCGGTATGCCGCAAATGGTAGGGGAATATGTGTTGAAACAGCATAATATTGACCCTAAAAAAGATGTAAAACTCGTTCAAAACATTGATTTTGCTAACGTTGCGAATGCTTTTGCTTCTGGTACTGGAGATTACGTTCAATTATTTGAGCCAACGGCTAGTATTTTAGAGCAACAAGGAAAAGGACATATCGTTGCTTCCTTCGGAAAAGAATCAGGAACAGTTCCTTATACAACATTTATGGCCAAAGAAAGCTATTTAAAAAATAACCCTGAAGCGGCAGCTAAATTTACTCGAGCTATTTACAAAGCACAAAAATGGGTGAATACACATAGCTCAGATGAAATTGCTGAAGTGGTTGCACCGTATTTTGAAGATACACCTAAAGACACGCTAAAAACCGTGATTGACCGCTATAAATCCCAAAAATCTTTTGCAACTAACCCTTTATTAGATCAAAAAGAGTGGGATCATTTACAAAAAATCATGGATGAATCTGGAGAACTTCCAAGACACATCGACCACAACAAGCTAGTCAACACAAAATTCGCAAAAGATGCAATGAGTGAGTAATATGACAAAACTTCACATTCAAGATGTTCAGCATATGTATCTTACGACAAAGTCTGCTACCACTGCACTTGAACATATTAATTTGTCTATTGAAGAAGGAGAATTTGTTTCCTTTCTCGGCCCAAGCGGATGTGGAAAAACGACGCTTCTATCGATTATTGCAGGCTTGATTGAACCAACGTCCGGCTCTGTCACAATAGACGGTGAAAATATCGGAACATCAGTCCCAAACATCGGTTATATGCTTCAACAAGATTATTTGTTTCCGTGGAAAACTATTAAAGAAAATATTTTACTTGGGCTTGAAATTCGCGGACAGCTAACAGATAAAACAGAGAGTGAAGCACTGTTACTCCTAAAAGAAATTGGTCTACAAGGCGTAGATGACCTGTATCCACACCAGTTATCCGGAGGCATGAGACAACGCGTCGCTTTAGTCCGAACACTTGCCATTGACCCCGCTATTTTACTCTTGGATGAACCTTTTTCAGCACTTGATTTTCAAACAAAACTCAAGCTTGAAGAACTTGTTTCCAAAACGCTGATGACTTATCAAAAAACGGCTGTTTTGGTCACGCACGATATTGGCGAAGCCATTGCTATGAGCAGCCGAATCTTTTTATTCTCAGCCAAGCCGGGAAAAATTGCAAAAACATTCACGGTTCCTTCTATTTTACGAACCCTTTCTCCGTTTGAAGCACGACAGCATCCGGTCTATAACGATTTATTTATGGACATATGGAAGGAGCTTGATCAACTTGAAACCCACTAGCTCCCTAGATACTCTTCACGAAAGCTACCTTCGCAAGGTTCGAGGCGAAAAACGATTAGTACTGAGCGTGCAGCTGATCATGTTCTTAGCCTTTTTTAGCTTCTGGGAACTGGCTTCTCGTTTAAAGTGGATTGACCCTTTAATTTTCAGTTCCCCTACTAAAGTATGGAATTTATTTCTAATTAAACTTGCTGACGGCTCGCTGGCAGAACATATTGGTTTTACATTATTTGAAACGGTTCTCGGCTTCATTCTAGGCACATTACTAGGTATTTTACTTGCAACGGCCCTTTGGTATTCAACTAGGCTTGCACATATATTAGATCCTTACCTCGTTATTTTAAACGCCATGCCTAAAGTAGCGCTGGGCCCTATTTTAATTGTAGCAATCGGGCCAGGATTTTTCTCAATTTTAACGATGGGAGCAATTATATCCGTTATCATTACATCCATCGTCGTTTACACAGCCTTTAAAGAAGTTGATCCAAACTATATTAAATTACTAAAAAGCTTCGGGGCAACGAAAACCCGTTGTTTTAAAGAAGCTATTCTTCCAGCTTCCATGCCTGCCATTATTTCCACATTTAAAGTAAATGTCGGCTTATCTTGGGTAGGCGTCATCGTAGGAGAATTTTTAGTTTCTTCAAAAGGGCTTGGATATATGATTATTTATGGTTTCCAAGTCTTCAACTTTACTCTTGTTCTTCTCAGCTTATTATTAATTGCCATTTTCGCTACGATTATGTACCAAGGCGTTGCTTATTTAGAAAAGAAATTGATCCGACGCTCATAAAAAATCCCCCCGTACAAACGGGGGGATTTTTATTAATACGATGCTTTTACAAAAATGTTCGCTTTACATATTTCATTACATATTGTAAAACATTATCTTTCATGATGAAGCTGTATGCATCATCTTGTTGAATGCCCGAAGGTAGTTCATCAATCATTACGGGACCATCTGTTTCCATGTAGTCTTCTTTTTTAATTACATTTCCAATAGTAGCAAAATAAATATTTTTAATAATGGTCTTTCCTTTACTTACTACTTTGTACTGACCAATATAAGTCAAAGAAGAGACTTCTCCGCCTGTTTCTTCAAATACTTCTCGAACCGCTGCTTCTTCTGGTACTTCATTGCCTTCTAGTTTTCCTCCGGGAAATTCTAAACCTCGTTTTGAGTGATTCGTTAGCAACCATTGATTTTCATACCTGCATACGACCCAAACATGACGTGGAGTTTTCGAGAATGGATTTTTTTCAAATGATAAAAATACTTGATTATGATATGCATCCTTAAATGTGTACATGGTCGACTCAAACTCCATTTGATTTTTCCCTTATTTTATCATACATTACGGCCATACCTGATAAGAAAAGTATGCTCGTACTTTTTTTATTTGCTTTTTACCCCTTATTCCATTCTATCTGAAGATAAAATATTCATCTGTTTGATATGTGATTTTGTTTCATCGTCTCCCAGCTTATAAAGCATGGCATATATGTCAACTGTTGTTTTATCGTACATATCATTTTGAGAATCATGATGATACTCCAGATACGGAATATGTGATCGCCAAAAGCTTGACCAATCGCTTGAAGCGCGCTGATCTAAATAGGTTCTCAGCTGCTCCACTTCTTCATCTGTTGCTTCAATGGCATAATTCCAGTCTGAAGCAGTATTTGACTGATTGATTTCCCCTGAACTCAGAGATACATAATATTTTTTTGTCATGAAAGATATTCAGCTCCTTCTTTCTAGTGCCAACTTATCTTTCTTATTTGTATCTTATTCTTTTTTTATACACTCTAAGATTTAAAGCGGTCTTTTAAAATCGCTATTGCTTTTTTTAACGGCTCTGGAATCGGAACCCCTACAATTCTTGCGTTTTCTGTAATTGAAATCATTTCGTTTAAAATATAGAATAAAATAGCTCCATCTCGAATAATATGACCGTTTTCCCAAAATACAGAATCGATAAAGTTTGCTACAGCAATCATGGCAAAAATAAAAATCTTTTTGGCAATTCCTTTAAAACCTACTTTGCTAGATAAACGTTTATTTATAAAAGCTGCAATCGTGCCTGTCAAATAATCCATTGTCACTAATGCTACTAAAGCCATTAGTAAATAGTCCCACTCTCCAAATAAAAAAAAAGCCAGTGAACCTAAACTTGAGATTATCAAGACAGAAAGCTTCTGCATATCCACTTTTTTCACCCTTTCAGCAGTCATATCCCTACAGTATATGCCGGTGAAAAAAAAGTGTTCGTCCATCTTATCATAAAAAAACCTGCGATTACTCGCAGGTTTTAATCACTTGCCTAGGAATGATTTTAACATCCACGTATGCTTTTCTAAGCTTTGATGAATGGCTAACAGCATGTCTCCTGTTGTTTCGTCGCCCGCTTCACCGGCTGCGTCCATTCCTTCTTTTAATTCAGCAGTTAGCGTATCAAAATCGCTTACTAAAGAAGCAACCATATCTTTAGCCGTTTCGCTTCCATCCGCTTCTTTAATAGAAGAAAGTTCTAACGATTCTTTCATTGTTGCCACAGGTTTTCCTTCTAATGCTAAAAGGCGTTCTGCAAGGTCATCAATAATTGTAGCTGTTTCCGTATACAGCTCTTCAAACTTTTCATGAAGAGTGAAGAATTGTTCACCTTTTACGTACCAGTGAAAGTTATGAAGTTTTATGTACATTACACTAAAATTCGCTACTTGTTTATTAACGATTTCATTTACATTTACTGCCATGTTTTTCGCTCCTTTGTGAACTCTTTGTATAATATAGTTGTACCCTTTTTTAGTTGATTAAAACATTTTTTTCATAAAAAGAGACATTTCCCTTTCTTTAGACTTAGAGAAACTTCTTCCTCTTTTTTCAAATAAAATAAGCAGCCCAGCGGACTGCTTATTTTTAGCCAAATACTTTTTCTAAATCTTCTTTGTCCTGTTCTAGCCAGAACTTCATCAAGCGTTTTGCTCCTTCTAAATCGTGAAGTTTCGCTTGGCCGCACTGCTTTTCATTTGCTGCTGGAATTTCAGTAATGTTAATTGCATCTTTTAACGTATCGTCTAACAAATCAATAATTTCACGTACAGTCGGCTCACCGCTCACTACTAAATAGTACCCTGTTTGACATCCCATAGGTGAAATATCAATAATATCAAAGTGATCGTATTTTTCTACATGAGTACGAATATTAAAAGCTAATAAATGCTCTAGCGTATGAATAACGTCCGGCTTCATTGCTTGTTTGTTTGGCTGGCAAAAACGAATATCAAATTTATTTACAACGCCGTCGCTTCCCACTTTGTGAACACCGCAGTGTCTTACGTAAGGTGCTTTAACCGCATTATGATCTAGCTCAAAACTTTCTACTGATGGCATAATACCACTCCTTTTCTCTTCTTTCACCTATCATAACATGCAATTCCGATATATTTCATCCATTTAATAACCTTTATTTCTTTTAGTTGCTTTTTATTCCTTCTATCCCTTATAGTATGAGCAAACACGAAAGAAAGAACGTGATAATAAATGATTGCAAAGCTTTTGCTTTTACTTATAAAAGGATATCAAAAAGGAATTTCACCTTTTCTTCCGGCAAGGTGCCGGTTTTACCCTACCTGCTCCCAGTACGGAGTTGAATCCATTAAACGCTTTGGTGCCGTAAAGGGATCTTATTTGACTGTAAAACGCATTTTAAAATGCCACCCGTTCCATCCGGGTGGCATCGATGAAGTACCTGAGAAAAAATCACACTAAGCTTTAGTTGTTTTCGATTGCTTCATACCCATTTACAACAACATCTAGCTTTCCTGTATTTGGATCAATAACTAGTCCATGTACAGGAGTATCTTTTGAAAATAAAGGATGATTACGGATTGTCTCTACACTATGCTGAACAGTCTCTTCTACTGAATCAAAACCCGTTAACCATTGTTTCAAGTCCATAGAATATTCAATAGTATTAATCACTTCATCTGAGATGCCTTTTGCTCTTACTTTCTCTAAAAAAGGTTCCGCCTGAAGTTTACCTGCTCCACAGTCGTGGTGACCAATTACACATACCTCATCTGCTTGAAGCTCGTACACAGCTACTAAAATGCTTCGCATAATACTTCCAAATGGATGTGAAACAAGCGCTCCTGCGTTTTTAACAATTTTCACGTCTCCGTTGCGCAAATTCAAAGCGTGTGGAAGTAATTCTACCAATCTTGTGTCCATACACGATAAAATAACCATTTTTTTATCAGGGAATTTGCTTGTTTCGTAAAGTTCATACTTCTTTTCTTCTACAAATTTTTGGTTGAATTCTAAAACATCTTGTAATAAGCTCATCTGCTGTCTTCTCCTTCATAAAAAAAATTCTTTCTTGTATTATAATACTTTTTCCTATAAGATGAAAAGTGTTAAATCGTAATCGTTATTATTTAAAAACAAGAAAGTAGGTTATAACAGTGAAAAAAATTCCCGTTACCGTTTTAAGCGGATACCTTGGTTCAGGTAAAACAACGCTTTTGAACCATATTTTAAAAAATAAAGAAAGTTTAAAAGTTGCGGTCATTGTCAATGACATGAGCGAAGTAAATATTGATGCAGACTTAGTTAAACAAGGCGGATTCTTTCGAACAGATGAAAAACTTGTTGAAATGCAAAATGGCTGTATTTGCTGTACGCTTCGAGACGATCTAATGAAAGAAGTAGAACGCCTAGCAGACAATGGTGATATTGATTATATTGTCATTGAATCTTCCGGAATCAGCGAACCTATCCCTGTTGCTCAAACATTTACTTATATTGATGAAGAGCTGGGCATTGATTTAACTCAGAAATGTTCGTTAGATACGATGGTCACTGTAGTAGATGCCAATCGCTTTTGGGAAGACTTTTCATCCGGCGAAAGCTTATTGGACCGCAAAGAAGGAACAGATGAAAACGATACAAGAGAAGTGATTGATTTGTTAATCGATCAAATTGAATTTGCAAACGTCATTTTGTTAAACAAAGTTGATTTGTTAACAAAAGATGATGCAGATGAGCTGCAGGCTGTTCTTCACAAATTAAACCCAGAAGCCACTGTTATCCAAACAATTAATAGTGAAGTAAGCCTTGAAGCCATACTTCATACCGAGTTATTCGACTTTGAAAAAGCTAGTCAAGGAGCCGGATGGATTAAAGAATTAAATGAGGAGCACCATACGCCTGAAACGGAAGAGTTCGGTATTTCTTCTTTTGTATACAGAAGGAATCGTCCCCTTCATCCTGAACGCTTTATGAAATGGTTAGAGAACTGGCCGGTTGATATTGTACGTGCAAAAGGATTTTTCTGGCTTGCTTCGCGTAATAATATGGCAGGACTTCTTTCTCAAGCAGGTACGTCCATTATGATTCAAGCAGCGGGTGAATGGATAGCAACTTACGCCCCGGAAGAAAGAGAACAAACCTTAAAAGAAGAGCCTGAATTACGAGCAAAATGGGATGAACAATTTGGAGATCGTATTAACGAGCTCGTTTTCATTGGTATTGATATGAACAAAGCTGAAATAATTGAAACTTTAGACCGCTGTTTGCTGACAAATGAGGAAATGAATCAAGATTGGGCTACTCTCAAAGATCCCCTTCCTAAATTTACAGTAAGTGCGTAAATTTTTAGTTTTCAAATCGTAATAATTACGATATAATAACATAGGTCATAAATGGTTACGATACGAACGGAAGGAGCAACATAATGAAATTCAAACCACTTTTAATGGTGCTTGCATTAGGAATTGGAACAGCTCTTGCAGGGTGCAGTTCAAGCAGTGCAAATAACGCATCTGATAATAAAAACAAAAAATTAGAAGTTTATACAACAATCTACCCTTTACAGGACTTTACTGAAAAAATCGGTGGAAAATATGTAAACGCTAAAAGCATTTTACCAACCGGTGTAGATGCGCACTCATTTGAGCCTACAACAAAAACAATGGTCAAAATCGCCAACGCGGACGCATTTGTTTACTCAGGAATTGGACTTGAAGGTTTTGCAGATAAAGCACAGTCTACACTTAAAAATGAAGATGTAGCTTTAGTAGAAGCTGCAAAAGGAATTAAATTAGCAAAGAGTTCTGAAGATGAGCATGCCCACGAAGACGAACATGCCCATGAAGAAGAGCATAACCACGGAGATACAGACCCTCACGTTTGGCTTGACCCTGTTTTAGCTATTCAATTAGCAGAAAATATTAAAGACGAACTTATTGAATTAAAACCAGATAAAAAAGCAGAGTTTGAAAAGAACTTCCAAGCGTTAAAGACTCAGCTTGAAGATGTGGACCAAGAGTTAAAAACAACGATTGGCGACGCACCTCATAAAGAAATTTTAGTATCACATGCAGCCTATGGCTACTGGGAAAAACGATACGGCTTAAAGCAAATTAGCGTAGCGGGTTTATCTCCTACAAATGAGCCGTCTCAAAAACAATTAGAAAACATCGTAAAACAAGCAAAAAAAGACCATATCAAATACTTTATCTTTGACCAAAATTTAAAGCCTAAAGTGTCTACGCTTGTAAAAAACGAAGTAGGAGCTCAAGCTTTAACACTTCATAACTTAGAGTCATTAACAAAAAACGATGTTAAAAATAAAGAAGATTATTTCTCCATTATGCAACACAACATTGATACCTTGAAAAAAGCATTATATTAATAAAAAAACTAGCCTCCCGGCTAGTTTTTTTATTGTAATTTATATTTTTGCTTAAAGCGTTCTACACGGCCGCCTTTATCAGCAAATTTTTGTTTTCCTGTATAAAATGGATGTGTATCCGAACTGATTTCAACTTTTAAAAGCGGATATGTGTTGCCATCTTCCCATTGAACGGTCTCATTTGATTGTTTTGTAGATCCTGATAAAAATGATGTTCCGCTATTTGTGTCCATAAATACAACTTTACGATAGTCTGGATGAATATTGGTTTTCATAAAATATCTCTCCTTTAAAACAATATATGTTCATTATAATCGTAATGATTACTATTTTCAAGTGATATGTTTTACCAATTCCGATGCATAAAGCGTGGTAAAAAGTGGACAATAAGGTTTATCAATACTTTACTGGAAAGGTTGAAAAATGAATGGATCATTTAGTTACTGCACGTTCAATGTTTGGCCTGAACATGGGAGTACATATCATTTTTGCCACCCTTGGTGTCGGCATTCCTCTCATGATTTTATTGGCTGAAATTCTTTACTACAAAACAAAAGATAAAGATTATGAACTTATGGCACAGCGCTGGACAAAAGGAGCTGCCGTCCTGCTTGGAGTCGCTATTCCTACGGGAACAATTGCTGGTGTACAACTAGCGTTGCTTTGGCCGGGTTTTATGGAAATTGTAGGAAAAGTAATGGCTCTTCCCTTTCAAATTGAAATTTATGCTTTCTTTATTGAGGCTCTGTTTCTCTCTATTTACGTATACGCAGCGGACCGTATTTCTCGAAAAATGAGGATTATCAGTCTGATTTTAGTAGCAATAGGAGCACTTGCCTCTGCCGTTTTAATTACCAACGTGCATGCATTTGAAGGAACACCTGCTGGCTTTCGAATTTTAAATGGAGACATTGTAAGCGTAGATCCTTGGGCAGCTTTCTTTAATCCGAGCTTCTTTGTAACGTCCGGTCACGTAGCCGTTTCTGCTTATACAACTGGAGGCTTCGTCATTGCTTCAGTCGCTGCCTTTAAAATGCTTCGTGCGCGAAAACATAATCCAAGAGAATATAAGTTTCATCATAAAGCGCTGATGATGGGATTAGTAATCGGCGGGATTTTCTCTTTTGTAACGGCTTTGAATGGACATGAATCTATGCAAAAAGTATACGAATATCAACCCGAAAAACTTGCAGCAGCTGAAGGTCTATTTGAAACACAAGATCATGCACCATTAGCTTTAGGCGGATTTACAGATGAAAAAGAACAGCGAGTCAAGTATGGAATTGAGTTTCCATGGATGCTCAGCTTCTTGTCGGGTAATAGCTTTAATACAGTGATTACTGGACTCAATGACTTCCCTAGGGATTATTGGCCGCCGCTTTTTGTGCATACCTTGTTTAACGGTATGGTCATTATCGGATCGATTTTAATTTTCGTGGCGCTAGTGGGCGTTGTTTGGTATAAGTTTTTAAAGAAGAAAAGCTTCCCGAAAATTTTCATGTGGGCATTTGTCGCAACGGGCCCTCTCGCGATCATGGGCATTGAATTCGGATGGATTTTTGCATGTACCGGAAGACAGCCCTGGGTCATTTACCGCATCATGCGTACATCAGAAGCAGTTACCACTTCTGCTAATTTGCATATTTTATTTTTTTTATTTTTGCTTGTTTATATCGTACTCGTGGCCGCAGTCGCCCTTGTACTGGTGTTTTATTTCAGAAGAAATCCGCTTTCTAAAGAGCTTGCTGCGCAAGCAGATTAAAAAGGATGTGAGAATATGGGTGATTCATTACTAGCAATTACCGTAATATGGGGCTTCATTTTTATCTATGCCGTAATGGGAACGATGGATTTTGGAGCTGGTTTTTGGTCGATGGTATATATTAACCGTACGAAAACAAATGCTACAGATGTAGCAAACAGATATCTATCGCCTACTTGGGAAGTAACCAATGTATTTATCGTTGCGATTGTGGTTGCGCTGTTTAGCTTTTTTCCTCGAGCTACATTTACGCTTGGAACAGTGCTACTAATACCGGGGAGTATCATTTTACTTCTCTTATCTATTCGAAGCGGATTTTTAGTGTTTTCACACTATGCTAGCAGCTTCAAATATCGGAGAGCATTGGTTTATGTATCCGGTATCTCTGGTGTATTAATTCCTGCTTTTTTAATCGCGGTACTGCCAGTAAGTCAAGGTGGATTTATTGATATAATTGACGGCACGCAGCGATTAAATTTAGCAAAAGTGTTTTCAAGTCCGCACGTCTATTCATTTATTGGTTTTGCCATTACCTCTTCCCTGTTTCTTTCGTCTCTTTTATTAGCAGATTACTCGAAGTCATCTGACGAAATGGAAGCTTATGCGGTCTATCGGCGCGATGCGCTCATTACAGGACCTCTTTCACTGCTAATGGCTATCTTTATTATGATTACAATGCAATCAGAAGCCAGCTGGTTATATGATAAAATGATGCAGTTTAAGCCTCTTCTTTACGGATCTGTAGGTCTATTTGTAGTAGCTGGTATTGCTCTGCTGCTCCCTTCTCAAAAAGGAAAAGGCATGCCTCGTTTAGCCGTGGTATCCATTATCCTTCAATATTTCTTAGCAAGTTACGTATACGGACGAAGTCATTTACCTTATGTTGTCTATCCAAACGTAACGATTGAGAATGGATTTACACATCCCGATGCGTTTCATTCTTTATTTATTGTGTATATTGTTGGTTTTGCTATTTTATTTCCTGGATTCTTTTATTTCTGGCGTCTATTTATGAAAGATAATAAAGAATACAGCAAAAAGAAGCCATATTAAAAACCCGGTCAGCACTTGACCGGGTTTTCTTATGAAGCAGCAGATTTTGCTACTACTTCAGCAAAACCTTTAGCAAATACCTTACATTTTTCTACATCTTCTCCAAAGGGAGAGAGCTCGATTTTCAAACCGGGAACGGCTATATTTCCGTTACGTTCCTTTATTTTTTCTTCAATTAAATCAACTGCTCCGCAAAAAACATCATATGATGAATCACCTGAGCCAAATACAGCCATCTGTTTCTGACTGAGATCTATATCATCCATTTCCTCATAAAGATCTAAAAAATCATCTGGCAGCTCTCCATCTCCCCACGTATAAGCTCCAAAGATAATAGATTCCGCGGATACAAGGTCAGAAGCATCGATGTCATATACTTCTGCTCGTTTCACATGCAATCCATGCTTGACTAATTCTTCTTCGATCAAATCGGCTATCGCTTCTGTGTTACCTGACATACTCGCATAAGCTAGTAAGATTTCCTTCATGTAAATAACGCTCCTTTACACCAGCAGTGTTGGCCGCACATCCCTTTCTTCAGCACATTCTTGTTGAAGAGGACAGTTTTCACACTCACTGGATGCATAATTCTTTTGAAAATGTTTTGGTTCCATTAACACACTTTTGACAATATGTAGTTGAAGTATGGCTTTTTGATAATCGTCTGGGGCAATATGATAAGTTGTTGTTTCTCCAGTTAATAATGAATAAAAACGAATTTGTTCAGGAACCTTTTTAAAAGCTTGTTTCGAAAAAACGATAATAAAGTCTTTCATTGCGTTTTTCACTTCTTCATGGTCATCTAGAATGAATTTTGTTAGCGTATAAGATTTCTCTGTCCATGCAGCAAAATCAATGGTTAGAGAAAGGTTGCTTTGAATTTCTTCTACATAAACGCTGTATTTTTCAAACACAAAAAGCGGTAGTTCCACATGTGCTTTTTCCCCTAAAAACTTTAGTAAATAATCGCTTACTTTAGCTAACACATCGTAATAGTGAACGGGTGATGAAAACATATTTGGCTTTAGGCGCCAATATTTTTCAATAAGCTGTAAAACATAGAGGTTTGAGCGATACTCAACTGGCTTGCTATAGTATGTTTTAATGATTTGATGGACAGTTACTTGAACGAGCTGTTTCCAATCTATAGATGTTTTTTTCAAAAGAAGCTGCTGCTGATAAAATTTGTACGGACATCGAATAAATTGTTCGATGTGGTCGTTAGAGAGTGTCTTTATATGCACTTTTATCGGTTCCACCTATGTCTCACCACCCTAATTGAAATTCATTCTCAATAATAAGTGAAAATTAAATCATGAAATCTGCTCAATCACTTTACGAATAGCACTCCATGAATGTTTGACGAAATAAATTGGTTTTTTTTGTTTTTTTGCTTTCTCTTTAATGACTTTTGCCATATTGTGATTAATAAAATCCGTAATAACTAATACAAACCCAATATGTTCGGGTATTTCTCGCTTCACCATATTGCTTTTACGGCCATCTAAATGAATGACTTCATTAAACCCTTCTCCCGCTAAACGATCTGTAATATGCTTTAACCTGTCTCCTCCTACAACCATAACTGATGACATGTTTGTTCCCTCCCAATTAATTATTCATTTAATGATTTACCAACAACTTGTATCCTTTACTATATACACAGTTTAATTGAGAATGATTCTCTTTGTCAATGTTTAATTGATAAAAATTCTCAATTAAAATGAAAGTCTACCACCTTTCTTATAAGTTAGTTGAATTTTGACCATACTATAGCTATCACATACAAAGGGGGGTTAACGTTGGAACAAAACATTCTTTGTGAAGTAAATAACTGTCACTTTTGGAAAAATGGAAATCACTGCAGCGCAGAAGAAATTTACGTGGTAAGTCATAGCGGAAAACATGCAGCAAGCAGCTATGAAACAGACTGTAAAACGTTCAAGCCAACTGAAGCGTAACCCGCAAAAGGACAGCCTCTGGGTTGTCTTTTTTCTCTCTTCAAGATCATAAAAAAGGAGACTAATATGAAAACTGAACAACTGATTCATTTTTTTAAAGAAGAAGCCATAAAAGCAAATGAACAAACCTTTCCAATCTATGTACAATCGTTTACTCATTTATGGACATATAAATGGGGAACACTTGAAAACATTCCAGAAGAAATTGATGACTTAATTACCACACGTGCGTTAGAACTTGGACTTATTCACTTAAAAAAAGCTGACTAATCAATAAGGAAATTAGTCAGCTTTTGTGTTTATAGATCATCAAATCCATTCGCATCTGATGCTTTTGTATATTGTCTTGATTTCTGTTCAAAGAAATCCGTTTTCCCTAAATCTACCTCTTGATAAGCAATAATCCAACGAAGAGGATTTTCAATCGGTGCTTCTGGGAAAGCAGCTCGGCCGAAGCCTAATTGATTACAGCGTTTATTAGCCATGTATTCAATATACTGCTGCAGTTCTTTCATCGTGATGCCGTCGAATTTTTCTCCGATAACAGATTCCGCCCATTCAATTTCAAGACGAGCTGCCTCTTGGAACGTTTCAACTACAAACGTTTCTAGCTCTTCCGTACGATAAGCTGGATTTTCATTTAGTACTTCCTTGAAAATCTTTTCAAATAACCCAACGTGAAGCTGTTCATCACGATTGATATAGTTAATCATCGTAGATGTCGCCACCATCTTTTGATTTCTCGCAAGATTATAGAAGAAAGCAAATCCGCTATAGAAGAAAAGGCCTTCTAAAATAACATCATATACCATAGACTTCAAAAAGTTTTCAACCGTTGCTTCTTCGCTAAATGCTTTATATCCGTTTGTAATAAAGTCATTTCGAGCGCGAAGCTTTTCGTCTGTGCGCCAGTATTCAAATACTTCATCTTGTTTTCCTTTTGGTACAAGACTTGATAAAACATATGAATACGAATGATTATGAACCACTTCTTGCTGCGCTAAAATAATCATTAGAGCATTAATCGAAGAATCGGTTACATAGTCAGCTACTTTGCTAGCATAATCTGATTGAATACTGTCCAGTAGCGCCAGCAAGCCAATAATTTTTAAAAAACTCTCTTGTTCGTCAGCCGTTAACTGAGGGAACTGCTTAATATCTTGACCCATATTAATTTCAAACGGCGTCCAGAAGTTAGCTAGCATACGCTTGTATTTAGGGAACGCCCATGAAAATCGGACGTCATCCCAGTTTAGAATATTTGAGCTCTTGCCGTTGATGATTCCTGTCGAACGGTTCGGAGCTGTTTCGTTCATTAATTCTCGTTTTAACATGCTTGTCATCAATTATTCACTCCTTTTAACTATGACAGCTTTCACATTCTTCAATGACTTCACTTGATGTTGAACGTACGTAGTAGGTCGTTTTTAACTTTTCTTTCCATGCCGTCATATGAAGATCCAGCAGCTCTTTTGCTCGGATATCATTTTGCACATATAAATTGAATGAAATGGATTGATCAATATGGCGCTGGCGCTTGGCGTTTTGCTTAATGCTCCAGTGCTGATCAATTAAATAAACGGACTTATAATACCAGTTTGTTGCTGGTGATAAATCCGGTGCCGTCACCGGGATTTTATAGTTTTTCTTTTCCTCTGAATAAAACTTACGGAAAATCGGATCAATACTTGCAGTAGAACCCGCGATAATAGATGTTGATGAATTAGGTGCTACAGCCATTAAGTAGCCATTTCTTATCCCATTGTTTTGAACTTCGTTACGCAGTTCACTCCACGCTTCGCTTGTGTATTTACGTGTTTCAAAATAAGCGCCTGACTCAAAATCTGAGCCTTTAAATAATGGATATGCACCTTTTTCTTTAGCTAAGTTCATGCTTGCCTGTACGGTTAAGTAAGCGATTTGCTCATACAATTCATCGCAATATGCTACCGCTTCATCTGTTTCCCATGCTATTTTCTTTAAGGCAAGCAAATGGTTCCAACCAAATGTGCCAAGCCCTACTGCGCGGTACTTTTGGTTTGTTAGTTTTGCTTGAAGTACCGGCAAATCATTTAACTCAATAACGTTATCAAGCATGCGTACTTGAATTGGAATTAAACGTTCAAGCACATCTTCAGTTACGGCTCTCGCTAAGTTGATAGAAGAAAGATTACATACAACAAAATCGCCCGGATTCTTTGTAATAATAATTTTTCCGTCTTCCGTAATTTCCTCTGTTACGACCGTTGTGCTTTGGTTTTGCGTAATTTCTGTACATAAGTTGCTGCAGTAGATCATGCCCTCGTGGCGGTTTTGATTAGCTCGGTTAACCGTATCACGATAGAACATATAAGGCGTCCCCGTTTCAAGCTGCGAAAGCATAATGCGCTTGAAGATTTCAATAGCAGGTACTGTCTCTCTTGAAAGCTGTTCATTATTTACACACTCAGCGTAACGAGTGCGGAACGAACCGCTGCCTTCTTCTTCATCATAAAAATCTTCTAACGAGTAGCCCATCAGCGTACGAACTTCGTGAGGATCGAATAAGTGCCAGTCTTCACGTGCTTCTACTTTTTCCATAAACAAATCTGGCAAACATACGCCAGTGAATAAATCATGCGTGCGCTGGCGTTCGTCACCATTGTTCAACCGCGCGTCTAAGAATGAAAAGATGTCTTTATGCCATACGTCTAAATATACGGCAATAGCCCCTTGTCGTTGACCTAGCTGATCGACACTTACAGCCGTATTATTTAGCTGTTTCATCCATGGAATTGTTCCTGATGATACGCCTTTAAAACCTTTTATATCACTTCCTCGGCTTCTAATATGACCGAGGTAGACACCAATTCCGCCTCCATTTTTACTAAGCGTGGCCAAATCTGTATTGCTATCATAAATACCGCGTAAGCTGTCATCAATCGTATCAATAAAGCAGCTAGATAGCTGTCCGTAGCTCTTTCCTGCGTTTGAAAGCGTTGGTGTGGCAACCGTCATATATAGACTAGAAAGCGCCCAGTACGCTTCTTTTACTAATGCTGTTCGATTTTCTTTCTTTTCTTGAGACATCAGCGTCATAGCAATGATAAGAAAACGTTCTTGCGGTAATTCGTATACGCGCTTATCATGTGATGTCGCTAAATAGCGATCTGCTAATGTCAACAATCCAATGTATGTAAATAAACGATCGCGTTCAGGAATAATGACTGAAGCAATTTCATTAATTTCTTCTTCTGTATATGTTTTTAATAGCTGTTTATTATAAATGCCGATTTTTGTTAGTTCTTGAATAAGCTGATAAAACGAACCGTACTTCTCTTTTTTATCATAACCTCGGTTGTCCGCTGCTTTTCGATATAGTTCGTTTAAGTAGACGTCTGCCGCTACGTACGTCCAATCTGGTTCTTCCATTGAAATACGCTCTAAGGCTGCTAAAATTAGGACGTTTGCAACCTTTTCGTCCGTCATATTTTCCTTTACTGTAACAGTTTGAATAACCTTTTCCTCATACAAAGAAAAATCAAGCTGCGTAAATTCATTTTTTAAACGTTCAATATATGCAGTTAATTCATGTAGAATTGTAGGCTTTAATGTATTCACCATAAATATGGCTCCTCTCTTCACTTCAAAATAAAAAATCGCTCACCGTACCTCGGTGAGCGAATAGAACGAAGATAGAAGAAGACACTAAGTCTTTTCTCAATCCTCGCTCTACCCTCTCACCTCCCGAAGAAGATAAAACGACATAAAAAAGGCAGGTCTCCTGACTTATGCTTCTTTTTACTTTAAGGCCTTCCCATGATGTTTACTCACAGTGGATCTCCTTATTTCATCAGCATTCACAGTTGCGGGGACAGCTTTGGATTTTCACCAAATTCCCTTTTAAGTCTTTTTATCAGACACCTTTTTCACTGGAAAACACAAAATATAGTATTTTATTATCGATTTCAAAACAACATATTGTGTTATGTTATAAACACATTATATAGGACAACTTAGAAAACTATCAACCTATTTTCAAAAATAATTTTGTTTTTTACGATAAAACTCTTCGACTTTTTTCATCAAACTATTCCATCATAACATGTTTTGACACGCTTGATGGAACAATGTGCTCTTTTTAAAAAATTTGTCCTATTTTTCTACTAAACATTAACAACCTCAATAAAAAAAACCGTTTTACATAAAAAACGGTTTTTAATTATTGGTATTCTTTTTCAAATGCTGTGATTGTTTTGATAAAGTTTTTATCGATATCGTATCCTATCCCCGGTTTTCCCTTCACCTTTATTACTCCAGCTTCTACCTCTACTTCGGGCTTAATAATATCTTTTTCCCAATAGCGAGATGACGCAGAAATATCACCTGGTATCGTGAAAGAAGGCAATGTCGCAAGGGCGATGTTATGAGCTCTTGAAATCCCGGCTTCTAACATTCCGCCAACCCAAAGTCTTACACCATACTGGGCGCACAAATCATGAATTTGCTTTGCTACGGACATTCCGCCAACTCGACCGATTTTCACATTGATAATCTTACAGCTTCTTTGTTCAATTGCATGACGTGCATCTTCATAGCTCACAATACTTTCATCTAAGCAAATTGGCGTCTGCATTTGCTTTTGTAACAATCGATGATCAAGGATATCATCAGAACTTAACGGCTGTTCGATCATCATTAAATTCAATTCATCTAGTTTCTTCAATGAATCACTATCGCTTAACGTATAGGCTGAATTGGCATCAGCCATAAGAGGAATGCTTGGAAATTCATCTCGAATTTGTTTCAGTAGCTCATAGTCAGCACCCGGCTTAATTTTCACTTTAAAGCGCTTATAGCCATCTTTCATGTAAGTCTTTATTTGTTCTTTCATTATGGAAATATCATTTAAGCCAACTACCACTCCAGCTTCTACAGCAGACCTTACTCCTCCAATTACTTCAGATAACGGTTTGTTCTGCCGCTTTGCATACAAATCCCATACAGCACAGTCTAAAGCTGCTTTAGCCATGTTATTTCGCTTTAGAGGTTTGAATAACTTTTGAACATCCTCTGGTTTTTGAAGCTGCTGATGAAGAAGCGAGGGAATTAAAAAATCGTCTAACATATGAAAACACGTCTGAATCGTTTCTTCCGTATACCAAGGAGATGAAAAAGCAACTACTTCTCCCCACCCTGTAAATCCTTGTTCATCTTCTACTTCAAGCAAAATCAATTCTCGATCCTGCACTGTACCATAGCTTGTTGAAAAAGGAGAAAGAAGCTTCATGTCAATTTTATAAAGATGTACTTTTTTTATAATCATCGATTAGCTCCCTTTCTGTATGAACGATGATAGCTTCCGGCGTATGATTTTATTAGAAGCCGTTCGCGGCAGCTCCTCTACTCGAACGAAATACTTTGGAAGTTTGTACTTTGCTAAAAATTGTTGAATGTGTAAAGATAATTCTTCATCTGAAACGTCTTCGTTTACAACAACACATGCAGCTGGCACTTGTCCCCATTTTTCGTCAGCTACTCCCGTTACACCGGCCTCTTTAACAGCGGGATGCTTCAACAAAACATTTTCAATTTCAGCTGGATATACATTTTCTCCACCTGAAATAATAAGGTCTGAACGTCTGTCTAACACATATAGAAAGCCTTCTTCATCCACTTTCCCGATGTCTCCTGTATAGAACCAGCCTTGTTGAATTGCTTTTTCAGTAGCTTCAGGTTTATTTAAATATCCTTTTGTAACATTTGGACCTTTAACAATAATTTCTCCTGCTTCGCTGGTCTCATTTCCTTTTTCATCTACAATTTTCATTGCACATGGAAATAATGGTTTACCTGCTGATCCCAGTTTTCGCAAACTATCTTCAGGTGAAAGCGTAACGAACTGTGAAGATGTTTCTGTCATTCCATACGTTTGATAAACAGGAATTTCTTTACTCACACAAGCTTCTAAAATAGTAAGCGGTGCAGGTCCTCCTCCTAAAAGCATGCATCGAAACGTATGCGGATATTTCCGTTCCCCTAACTCATCGAGCATGTTGGACAGCATGGAAGTGACAACCGAAATAATCGTTACCCCTTTGTTTTCAATCGCTTCATTTACTGCTCTTGCTTCAAACCGTTCTTCTAAAATGATTTTCATTCCGTAAAAGACGCTCCGCATTAAAATAGATAAGCCGCTAATATGAAACAAAGGAACCGCTATAAGCCAGCAGTCTTTTTCATTTAATCCTAAATTAAGCGCTGAGCCAACGGAACTCCACCAGTGATTTCCATATGTCTGCAGCACTCCTTTTGGATGACCTGTTGTTCCAGACGTATACATAATGGTGAATGTGTCCTCGAGATTCCACGTTTTTTGAAAACCTGTTTCTGCTTCTGGAGAACTTTTTAAAGCAGGTAAAGTAAGCTGAGTAATGGAACTTTGGAATTCTCTCATTAAAAATGTTTCATCCGCAATAAGCAACGACACGTTTGCATCTGTTAGCTGATAATTAATTTCTTCATTTGTCAAACGCGTGTTGACGAGCAGCAACCGGGCGCCAATATAAGAAACCGCATGTAAAATCTCAATAAACTCCACTCTATTTTTCATGTATAAAGCAATGGTATCGCCTTGCTTTACACCGTTAAACGAAAGCTGCTGTGCTACTTTTTGAACACGTTTATGAAGCTCTTGAAACGTAAGAGACGTTTGCGGTGTTTCTACCGCCACTCGATTTGGCGTCAAATATGCTCTTTGCATAAGCCCATTAGGAATCGTTTGGCTACTCATGAATTTCTCTCCTTTTTATACTGATTAACTAAATTAAATTGAAAAAACAGCCTGATGATAATCACCAAGCTGTTTCAGCTGTTTAAGGGAAACGTGGGAACTGTTGGAAGTCTGGATTGCGTTTTTCCTTAAATGCATCGCGACCTTCTTTTGCCTCATCGGTTGTGTAATAAAGAAGCGTTGCGTCACCCGCAAATTGCTGGATACCAGCTAAGCCATCCGTATCAGCATTAAATGCTGCTTTTAAGAAACGAAGAGCGGTTGGACTTTTTTCTAACATCTCTTCACACCATTGAATTGTTTCAGCTTCAAGCTGTTCTAATGGAACGACCGTGTTTACTAATCCCATGTCTAGTGCTTCTTGAGCGTTGTACTGACGGCATAAGAACCAGATCTCACGCGCTTTCTTATGACCTACGATGCGAGCTAAGTAACCAGAGCCATATCCTGCATCGAAGCTTCCTACTTTAGGACCTGTTTGTCCAAAGACTGCGTTATCCGCTGCAATTGTTAAGTCACATACAACGTGAAGAACGTGGCCTCCGCCAATTGCATAGCCTGATACCATCGCAACAACCGGCTTTGGAATTACGCGAATTAAACGCTGTAAATCTAGAACGTTTAGACGTGGAATTTCATCTTCTCCTACATAGCCGCCGTGGCCGCGAACTCTTTGGTCTCCGCCTGAGCAAAATGCTTTATCCCCAGCACCTGCTAATACAATTACTCCAACGCTTGCATCGTCACGAGCATAAGCAAATGCATCGATCAATTCCATTACTGTTTTTGGACGGAATGCATTGTGCACTTCCGGACGGTTAATCGTAATTTTAGCGATTCCGTTATATGTTTCGTATAAAATGTCTTCATACTGACGTACTGATGTCCATTCAACTGTCATCTTTATTTCCTCCTAATTATGTAGTAGCTAAGAACTCACTTACTATTCTACCAAAAATCTCGGGTTGTTCCACGTGAATTGCATGGCCTGTCCCTAAAATAATTTTAGAAGTAGCATTTGGTATTAATGTTTGCATTTCTTTGGAAATTAAACAAAACTTTTGATCTACTTCTCCTGTAATAAGCAAAACCGGCATCACCAGATCGTCCAGCTTCTCCCAAAGGGACGGCTGGACTCCTGTCCCCATTCCTTTCAAACTGTTGGAAAGGCCGATCTCTGTATGAGAAAGTCTTTCTTTACGCACCGCTTCTTGGACATGACGAGGCAATTGCTTTTGAGAACGAAAAAGAGGGATTTCCTCCCAATAGTTCACAAACTCTTCAATCCCATTTTTCATAATGCGGCTCGCCAGCTGTTCATCTTTTTCTTTTCTTAGCTTTTGTTCTTCTCGTGTTTTTAAACCAGGCGATGCGCTTTCTAATAACAACTTTTTCACAAGGTGTGGATATCGCTGAGCAAATGAAAGAGCAAGTCTTCCTCCCATCGAATATCCGATTACATTCACCTGTGATAGAGATAGCTGTTGAAGCAGCTCATGCAGTGCTTCAACAACTGCTTCCATTGAATATGGTTTGATTTCTTTCGGAGCTGCTGATTGGCCATGACCAATAATATCAACAGCAATCACCTGATAGTCTTTAGCGAATTTCTTCATAAGGGTACGCCAGGTTTGAGAAGAACCGGTAAAACCGTGAAGCAGAAGCAGCGGCTCTCCTTTCCCCTCGGTGTGCACATAGTAAGATACACCACTTAATTGATACATCATTGCTTATTCCTCACCGTTTGACAAATTTATTTCCTCGGAAACAAGTTTCCACAAACTGCGATGAGTCTCTACATTTTCTGTACGAGTTGTACGAATCTCTACAACATGCAACCCGCCTTTTGCGAAAGCATGGTTCATTGCATGTCGAAATTCTTCCCAGCTGCTTGCTGAAGAAAATGTGCCATCATACAGACGAGTCGCATGCTCAAAGTTTAATCCAGTTGGCGTACCGAATAAAAATTCAAAGTGCTTTTCTTGTTTTGACTGCGGTAAAAATGAAAAAATTCCCCCGCCGTCATTGTTAACTAGCACAACGGTTAAATTTAAATTATGCATTTTAGCTGCCAAAAGACCATTTAGATCGTGATAAAACGATAGGTCACCAATAAATAAAACGGTGTGATCGTAAGCCGTGCTTACGCCTAGAGCAGACGAAACTACACCATCAATTCCATTTGCACCCCGATTTACAAAGAGTGGAATCTCTTTTTCCGTATTTAAGAAGAAAGAATCAATATCTCGAACAGGCATTGAATTTCCAGCAAACAAAGCCGTGCCTTCAGGTACTACATCAACAATTTCTTGAACTACTTGTCCTTCGAACCATTCCTGGCCAGAAGTTAATGTTCTTAAAGCCTGTACAGTTTGAGCATTAATCTTTTTCCACAGACTCAGCCATAAAGTAGATTCCTCTTGATTCGCTGAAAGACGTTTGATCAGTTCTTCACAAAATAATGTCTCATCGGCTTCAATCATCACTGTTGAACGCAAAGTAGGATCTCTCCAGCCTTTACCTTGGTCCACTACAAACATTTCTGTCGGCTCGTGTGCTTTCAAAAATTGCAATAGCGGTTTTGATACAGGCATCGCGCCAAAACGAATGACAACTTCCGGGTAAAAACGCTCATCAACCTTATCACTTTTTAAAAATGTATCATATGTCTCTATTACATTTTCTTTTGAATGCTTGCCGCTTCTTAATTGTGATAACGGATCTGCGAGCACTGGAAAGCTTAAAGATTCAGCTAAACGGCATACGCTGTCTACTGCTTTTAAAGACATTTGATCTCCGCATATAATAAGTCCTTTTGTTGTTCCTTCTAAGCGCTTCGCAATTTCTTCGAAACCTTTTTCAGATAGAGATGCTTCTCCATGAATAGCAGACACATATGATTTACCGCGTTTCCCTTGACTCCATAAATCTTCAATAGATAAATCTGGTACAATCGGTTCACGTAAAGGTACGTTAATGTGTACAGGACCGCTCGGTATAGCTTGAGCTGTATGAACAGCCCTTGAAGCTACTGTTCGAATATAACGATTCATATCTGCACTTTCTTCTGGTAAAGCTGTATCTACAAACCACTTCGCATATTGACCGAAAAGATGATTCTGATTAATGGCCTGCGGGGCACCTATATCCCTTAACTCATGCGGACGATCCGCTGTGATCACGACTAAAGGAATGCGTGAATAGTGAGCTTCAATTACTGCAGGATAATAATTCGCTGCAGCTGTTCCAGATGTACATACAAGCGCCACTGGTTTTTTCTTTGCTTTTGCTATTCCTAGAGCAAAAAAGCCGGCGGAACGTTCATCAATATTTAAGTGCACATGAATATTAGGGTGCTCAGCCATAAGCATCGCAATAGGCGTTGAACGTGACCCTGGACTGACCACTACTTCTTCAACATTTGCTTCTACTAATTCATCCACGAATGACGCAATATACGTTGTTAATGATTTAATGTGTTCCACGCATAATCCCTCCTAAAGCTGAAAGCATCGGGTTGAATTTAATTCTTGTTTCTTCATATTCACTTTCAGGCGTAGAATCTGCTACAATTCCACAGCCCGCAAATAAAACGGCTTCTTTCTGCTGAATAACAGCGGAGCGGATTCCTACTATAAACTCACCGTTTCCGTTGATATCCATCCATCCTAAAGGAGCTGCATACCACCCTCGGTCAAAGGATTCTAGCTTTCGAATAATAGGCAGGGCCTCCTGTTGAGGATATCCTCCTAGCGCTGGTGTTGGATGGAGCTTTTGAATAAATGAAAATAGCGTCACATCTTCCTTTATACGTCCTTTAACAGGTGTATACAAATGTTGAATATGCTTTGTTTTATATAAACTTGGCTTACTTGGAATTTCTACTTCATAACAGTAAGAATTCATCGCTTCTTTAATCATATGAACAACAACATCGTGTTCAATTAAGTTCTTGGGATCTTGAAGCAATTCCTCACCTAGTTCGTGATCTTCCTGCCTTGTCTTTCCTCTTGGAATCGAACCCGCTAAACATGTGGAAAACACATAATCTCCTTGTTTTTGCACTAGCCTTTCTGGGGAAGCGCCGATAAAATGCTGATGCTCTCCCTCTAAAATATATGTGTAGCTAGTTGGCTGTTCCTTTAACAGACGCTGAAGCACGTATTCAGTAGAAATATCTTCATTAAATTTTACTTTTAATTGACGAGCAAGAACCACTTTCTCTATAGCCTGTTGCTTAATTAAAGTAGTAGCTCTTTCAATATTTCCTTTAAATTTCTCTACCCCAATTTCCTCTTTTTCCAACAGCAAAGGTGAAATATGAGATTCCCCGTCGTACTCTTCACAAAGAACAAGTTTTTGGACCTCTTCGAAATAATTGATGTGCTTTTTAACAGAATCTTGTCCTTTAACCATCATATTAACGGTAAGATATCCTTCTTTGTCTACCTGGGTATATAACACAGTTGGAATCATAAATTTTGAACTCGGGAAATCACTCCAATAGTTTTCTCGATACTGATTTGGGTCAAATGAAAATCCTCCAAATAAAAGAGGACCTGTCCCATCAGGGAAAATTTGGTTATTTTTATAAAAGTCTTCTTTTATAAAGCGCTTCCATTCGTTTTCAATGTGGAAATAACGTTCTTTTGCCGCATTGGTGCAAATAGTATGCGCATATCCTAATCCAACAAATGTATAATAACTGTTGGGATCTTTCCAAAAAAAGCGTTCTTTATAAAACTGGTCATGTCCGTTCGCATAAAAAATAAGGGGGTCAATAGGTCTTACTTTTTTCACTAAACTGACCAATTTTGGCTGATTTTCATTTTTTGCACACTCAATCGCATCTTTAATGTATTCTTGTACTAACTGTTCGGTCGTTGCAATCACACTACGTCCCCCCGTTCATCTTTTTTCTTAAGCCTGTAACTAACTTATTATAAACTTTCAGTTCAAAAAAATCTAGCATCGTGATTCACGAGAAAAAATTAATTTCGCTTGTCTAAATTATGCCTTTTCATTAAATGAATCAAAAATCTTTATGATCTATTTAGTACTCCTTAGACCTCGAGAACGTTATTTTTATCATACCCTTTTCTATAACCTTTAACTTTCTTTAATTTCCCACTCCTTTTCTCTCTTAGCTTCATGAATACCCCAAATACTCCTAATATGAATCGTGTTTTTTTGAATTTTTAACACATACTACAAAAGCACAATAAATTTTTAAGGGGGAGCTTCATGACACTTTCAAAACAAGAAATCAGTCAGTTAAAACAAAATTTACAACAGCAGCAGGCTGATATTCAATCGCACTTTGACCAAAATGATCATTTTGGTCTAACTCGAAGCGACGCTCACGACGCTGTAGGAGAACTTTCAAGCTACGATAACCACCCTGGTGACACAGCCACGGAAACATACGAGCGTGAAAAAGACCTTGCACTAAATGAACATGCAAAACAAGAGCTACATGAAATAGAAGAAGCCCTTCAGGCAATCGCTCACAGCACGTATGGAACATGCAAAGTATGTGGAGCAGATATCTCGTTTGAAAGACTTCAGGCTGTACCAACTACTTTATACTGTAGAGAACATAGCCCATCACAGGATATTCCAAAGCACAGACCTGTAGAAGAAAATGTTCTCCATCACCCATTTGGTCAATACGACTACGACGATACCGAAACGACAGGATATGACGCAGAAGATTCTTGGCAAGACGTTGCGCGTTACGGGACGTCTGAATCTCCTTCTGATTTTATAGAAGATACGTCTAACTATAGTGAAACCTATATTGAGGCAGATGAAGCTATTGGGTACGTTGAAGATTATGAAAACTTTGCCGCTACCGATTTATATGGACAGCCTCTTCCTATTTACCCTTCAAAAGAGCATGAGCGATATGAAAATGCACTGGATGAAGAAGGTACAATGACCATATTTGGAGATTTACCGGCCTATGAGAAAGATCCATACACTGAAAAGGAGTAGTTCTTCATACTACTCTTTTTTCTATTTTTGGTAGGAGCTATAGGAGATGACATCGAATGAATAGGAGATTAGAATTATAATGAGGTGAAAATGATGAATGCACATGAAATTGATTATAAATTGTATGGAGATGACATGCAGTTTGTTGAAATTGAATTAGATCCTTCAGAAAGTGTTATAGCAGAAGCTGGGGGAATGATGATGATGGAAGATGATATTGAGATGGAAACCATTTTTGGTGACGGTTCTTCCTCCAACAGCAGCGGGCTTTTTAATAAACTAAAAGGAGCTGGGAAACGCGTATTAACTGGCGAAAGCTTATTTATGACAGTATATACAAATAACGGATATCACAAACGAAAAGTATCTTTCGCTTCACCTTTTCCAGGCAAGATTATTCCTGTCGATTTAGAGCAGCTCGATCATAAAATCATTTGTCAAAAGAGCTCCTTTTTATGCGCTGCCAAAGGCGTATCCGTTGGCATTGATTTTCAAAAAAAACTAGGAACGGGCTTCTTTGGCGGTGAAGGTTTTATTATGCAAAAATTAGAAGGTAATGGCTTGGCATTTTTGCATGCAGGCGGGACCATTCATAAAAGACAGCTGCAGCCGGGTGAACGCCTTCGTGTGGATACTGGGTGTTTAGTGGCCATGACCCGTGATGTAAACTACAACATCGAATATGTAGGGAAAATTAAAACAGCTCTGTTTGGAGGAGAAGGCATGTTTTTTGCTACTCTGTCAGGACCAGGAACAGTTTGGATTCAATCTCTTCCTTTTAGCCGACTAGCCGATCGCGTTTTATCAAGTGCAGTTTCGCCAACGGGAGGGAAAGGTGAAGGCAGTATTCTTGGTTCTTTAGGTGATTTCTTAAACGGTGACAACAGATAAAATAAAAAAGGTGTAGTCTTTGACTACACCTTTTCTATTTATTGATTTAATAAATTTTTAGTGGAGTGAATTCCCCAAATATCAGATGCATATTCCTCAATCGTTCGATCACTAGAAAAAAAGCCGGAATGTGCAATGTTCGTCGCACTCATTTGAAGCCATTTATTTTCATTTCTATAAGCTTCGTTTACTTTTTGCTGTGCCGTAACGTATGAGTCAAAGTCACGGAGTACATAGTATTCATCATTTTGCATTAATAATGAATCATATATAGGCTCGAATAAGTCATATGTGTCTGGTAGGAAGCCGTTTGTAAGCTGCTCGAGCACTTGTCGAATCCGTTTATCATGATGGTAATAATCATAGGCACGGTATCCCCCATTTTGCTGATAGCTCAACACTTCTTCGGCTTTTAATCCAAAAATAAAGACATTATCTTTTCCTACTGCCTCGCTAATTTCGACGTTCGCTCCGTCCAGCGTGCCAAGAGTTAAAGCTCCGTTCATCATGAATTTCATATTTCCCGTTCCCGAAGCTTCTTTGCTGGCGGTTGAAATCTGTTCACTGACATCCGTTGCAGGAAAGATATACTCAGCAAGTGACACCCGATAGTTTTCTAAAAAAACGACCTTTAAAAACGGTGATGTTTGTGGATCATTATTGACAACATCAGCTACAGAGTTAATTAGCTTGATGACTTTTTTTGCATAATAATAGCCGGGAGAAGCTTTCGCACCAAAAATAAATGTACGAGGAACGATTTGAAAATTAGGGTCTTCTTTTAGGCGATTGTACAAATACATAATGTGCAGCACATTTAAAAGCTGTCTTTTGTAAGCATGAAGCCTTTTAACCTGTACATCAAAAATAGAATTAGAATCTATTTTAATTCCCGTTTGCTCTTGAATAATATCCGCGAGCAGCTTTTTACGCTGTTGTTTTACTGTTTTTAGTCCTTGTAAAAAACTTGGATCTTCCACATACTCTTGGAGCTTTATAAGAGAATGCGGCTGTTTAATCCATTTATCTCCTATCACCTCGGTAATAAGGGAGGAAAGCTGCGGATTAGCTTTTAACAACCAGCGCCGGTGGGTAATTCCGTTCGTTTTATTGTTAAATTTAGCAGGATAAAACTGATAAAAATCTTTCATTTCTCGTTCTTTTAAAATATCAGTATGAATCTTTGCCACGCCGTTTACTTTATAACTTCCCACAATTGCTAAATGAGCCATCTTTACTAACCCATGCGCTAAAATAGCCATATTTTCAATCCGCTGCCAGTCTCCTGGATATGCTTCCCATAATTCTTTACAAAAGCGTTCATTAATTTCTTCAATAATCATATACACGCGTGGAAGCAAGGGTTGAAATAAGTCAATCGGCCATTTCTCAAGAGCTTCAGAAAGAGTCGTATGATTTGTGTATGATATGGTATTGGACGTAATATGCCATGCATCTTCCCATTCCATTTTTTCTTCATCCAGTAAAATTCTCATTAGCTCAGGAATCGCAAGTACAGGATGCGTATCGTTAATATGAATGGCTACTTTTTCGTGAAAGTTTGTAAGTGTTTGATAGGTATTTCGATGTGCTCTGATAATACTTTGTAAGCTAGCTGACACAAGAAAATATTGCTGTTTCAATCTTAATATTTTACCATCTTCATGTGTATCATCCGGATATAAAAATTCTGATACAGCCTCTGTTTGACGCTTATACTCCATCACATCTTTATGTACTGGAAATGATGAAGGCTCCGCATTCCAAAGGCGAAGTGTATTCACTGTATCTGTTTTATATCCGATAACCGGGATGTCATAAGGAACAGCAGAGACCGGTTCTCCTTTTACATGACGAAAAGAAAATTTCCCGTCTTCCTGTACCATTTCAACTTCGCCCCAAAAATTCACTTCAATAGCTTGATCTAATTTGCGTACTTCCCATGAATTCCCATGCCTTAACCACTGTTCTGGGAGCTCAATTTGAAAGCCGTTTACAATCTTTTGATCAAACAAACCGTGTTTATAGCGAATTCCATAACCGTGGCCAGGAAGATTAAGTGAAGCAAGAGAATCTAAAAAACAAGCAGCCAGCCTGCCTAGTCCGCCGTTTCCTAATCCTGCGTCTACTTCTATCTCTTCAATATTTTCAAGTGAAATATTCAGATCACTTAATCCTTCTTTTACAACTTCCCGAATTCCTAAGTTCAACAGATTTTGACCCAATAGTCTGCCTAATAAAAATTCGATAGAAAGATAATACACTTGCTTTGTATGTGAAGACCTATGAATTTCATTGGTTGAAATCCAATCGCTGCTAATATACTCTCGCACCATATTTCCTAATGTATGATAGTGATCTTGAACCGTAGATTCTTTAAAGCTCTTTCCATATGTCATTTCCAGCTTTTTTAAAAAAGCCTCTTGAAAGCTTTTTTTATCAGAGAACAATCTGCTCACCCTTTCACGATGGAGTAGATGTCAAATTTGAATACAATTGATTATATTTAAATGCCGATTGCCCCCAGCTATAATCCTGACTCATAGCATCCATCATTAATTTTTTCCATACATCTTTCTGGTGATAAAATGAAACAGCTCTTTCTAACGTATGAAGCATGTCATGAGCATTATAATTCTTAAAAGAGAAGCCATTTCCCTCTCCGCTATATTCATTATAAGCTTTGACCGTGTCATTCAGGCCGCCCGTTTCACGCACGACTGGAATGGTTCCGTATTTTAAGGCTATTAATTGTCCGAGTCCGCAAGGCTCAAAACGAGAAGGCATTAAAAATAAATCCGTACCGGCATAAACTTTATGAGCAAGTTCCTCATTAAAACCAATAATGGCTTTTACTTGTTGTGGGTACGTATCTTCCATCTCACGGAAAAACTGCTCAAACTCGTACTCTCCAGTTCCTAAAATAACAATTTGGGCCCCTAAGTTAACCGTCTCATGGAAAACGTGCTTAACTAAATCCAATCCCTTCTGCTGAGTTAACCTTGTAACCATCGAAATAATTGGAACATCCTTATTTTCTTCTAATTCAAGATAGCGCTGGAGCTCTTTTTTATTTTTATATTTTCCTTCAATCTCTTCTACCGAATAAGGATAAGATATAAGCTGATCTGCGTCTGGGCTATAAGCTTCTTCATCGATTCCATTTACAATCCCAATCAAATCTTGATTTCGCTGACGCAATAATCCATCTAAACTTTCTCCGTAATATGGCATTTGAATTTCATCTCGATATGTAGGACTTACCGTGGTAATTTTATCAGCTGATACAAGCGCAGCTTTCATAAAATTAATATTCCCATAAAACTCGAGCTGGCTTGTAGTAAAATAATAATCATTTAAATTTAATAACTCATATAAATTGCTCTTAGGGAAAATTCCTTGGAATTGCAAATTATGAATCGTAAAGACCGTCTGAATATGATCATACATATCATAATTAGCACGAAGTAAAAATGGAATCATAGCCGTATGCCAGTCGTGACAGTGAATAATATCAGGCTCATTTTCTAAAAATGGGATAGCTTCAAGCACAGCTCTGCTGAAAAAAGCAAATCGTTCAGCGTCATCGTAGTGCCCATATAAGCTATCTCTTTTAAAATAATATTCATTATCAATGAAAATATATTTAACGCCATCCATCGTTAACGATTCAATTCCGCAGTACTGTCTTCTCCACCCAACCTGCACATGAATAACTTTTTCAAGCACCATTTCATCTTGATAATGTTGAGGAATCGTTCCGTACTTTGGCATAACTACACATACGTTCGTTCCTAATTTTTTTAATTCTTTAGGCAGAGCACCAGCTACGTCTGCTAATCCTCCTGTTTTAATAAAAGGTACACATTCCGATACAGCAAATAATACATTCACGACTTCATCAACGCTCCTTGAGTTGTTCCTTTAGCAATGACCCTAGGTAGACCTGACTCACCTAGCAACGTTTCATTACTTCCTATTTTCACATCTTTGTCTAAAACAACATTTTCTAATACACTATTTTCTAAAATAATGCCTTTTTGCATCACAATGCTATTCTTAACGACCGTACCTTTTCCAATTTTAACGCCTCGGAAGATAATACTATTTTCCACATGCCCTTCAATCACGCACCCGTTTGCGATCATTGAGTTTTTCACAACCGCTTTTTTTGCGTAACGAGTAGGCGGTTCATCTTTTACTTTAGTGAAAACAGGACGTTCGTTGATAAATAACTGCTTCCAGACATCTGGAGATAAAATTTCCATACTTGTTTTATAGTAGGTATCTAAGCTCGAAATCTCAGCCGTATATCCATGGTGCTCATACTTTTCTACACGATGAGATTGTGCCATATATCGAACCATTTCTTTAATCGTATAAAAATCATGGGATTCATTTTGCAAAATATTAACTAGAATAGATTTATTAATAATATACATATTAAGCGATTTATCACCCTGCTTCATTTCAGTAATATCTGCATTTGAAGCAATATGACGTTGCAGCACGTGTTCAAAGTCAACTGTACATATCGTATAACTATTCGCAATTAATACGTATTCCTGCTTACTTCTTAAGAAATAATCAATATGATAACGGAACTGCGTGAATAGTGATGGACTTTCTAAGTGTAAATCACTGGTCATAGGAGGGAAGATAAACAATCCATCTCGCTTCCGATCCAAATCCCACTCTTTTCCTGAACCTATATGATCCATCAATGCGCGATAGCGATCACGAGGAAAAATGGCAACGCTCGAAATTCCAGAGTTCACCATATTAGAAAGCGTAAAATCGATTAATCGATAGCGTCCTGCAAAAGGAATGGCAGCAATCGATCTATAAAAAGTTAAAGGCTGCAGCGCTGTTGTGTTTGTACAAGCATCAATAATACCAAGCATTTGATTATTCAATGTCGTTCATCCTCTCTGTTCGTTAAATGCATTTAGCAACTGATTCAATCAATTCTTGAGTAACAAGAATTACTTCTTCGCTTCCTTTAGTCGGTCGAATAATAGTACCGTCTGGAACTTCAATATCCGATGGAACAATTGCGTTTTCAATATATACGTTAGAGCCTATCTTTGCAGTAGGCATGACAACCGTTTTCTTGACCTCAGAACCTGAGCCGATTTGTACACCTGGAAATAACACGGACTGCTCTACGTTTCCTTCGACAACGCACCCTTCATTTACTAATGACTCCACCACGCAGGCGTTTGGCGCGATATATTGAGGAGGCTGATTAGGGTTAACAGAGTATACTTTCCATGAAGAGTCAAATAAATTAAGCTCGTCTTTATCACATAACAAATCCATATTCGCTTCCCACAAGCTTTTTACAGTCCCCACATCTTTCCAATAACCTTGGAATGGGTATGCAATTAGCTTTTTCTTTTCATCTAGTAAAAGCGGAATAACATCTTTACCAAAATCATGGCTTGAATATGGATTGCGTGCATCCATTTCTAAATATTCTTTTAAAATACTCCATTTAAAAATATAAATCCCCATGGAAGCTAGATTGTTTTTAGGACGCTGAGGCTTTTCATCGAACTCCATTACGTCTAGGTCACTATTTGTATTTAAAATACCAAAACGGCTCGCTTCTTCCCAAGGTACTTCAATAACAGAAATCGTTACGTCTGCTTCTTTGTTTATATGATAATCAAGCATATTTTCATAGTTCATTTTATAAATGTGATCACCTGATAGAATCAGTACATACTCAGGATCATATTGTGTCAAATAGTTTAAATTTTCATAAATAGCACTAGCCGTGCCTTTGTACCACTTTACTCCATCTGACTCCGCGTATGGAGGCAATACCGTGACGCCACCATTCCGTCGGTCCAAATCCCAAGCGCTTCCAATTCCAATGTATGAATTGAGAACTAGCGGTTGATATTGTGTTAATACACCTACTGTTTCAATACCTGAATTTGTACAATTACTTAAAGCAAAATCAATAATTCGATACTTACCACCAAATGGTACAGCTGGCTTTGCTAGATTTTTTGTAAGCGAACTTAGCCGACTACCTTTTCCTCCTGCCAATAACATCGCTACGCATTTCTTTTTTAACATGTTGTTTTCTCTCCCCTCGTTTTCTCTTTGCTCGTAGTATACTAATGCCAAACGGCGGAATATTCATTTCAATGCAAAAAGGTTGGCCGTGAAACGATTCATCCACTGATTTTAATGCCTTTTTATTTACAATGCCTGAACCGCCGTACACTTCGTCATCACTGTTAATAACTTCAATGTACTCTGTCTCAACTGGAACTCCAACTTTGTAAGAATGATATGGATGCTCAGAAAAATTGCTAACAACTATAAAAATCTCCTGATTTTCTTTCGACTTCCGAATAAAAGAGAAAATTTGTTGATGATGGTTGTTAACATCAATCCATTCAAATCCATCTGGATTATGGTCTAATTCATATAAAGGCTTGCTTCTCTTATAAATCTTGATGAGATCCTTCATATATCCGTTAAGATTGCGATGCATGTCAAAGTCATAAAGCATCCAATCCAACTCCTCTAAATCTTTCCACTCATCAAATTGGCCAAACTCTCCGCCCATAAATAAAAGCTTTTTTCCAGGGTGTGCAAAGAAATATCCATATAGCAGTCGAAGCTGTGCAAACTTGCGCCAGTAATCACCTGGCATCTTATTAAGTAATGATTTTTTCCCATGTACGACTTCATCATGGGAAAGCGGCAAAATAAAGTTTTCGTTAAACGCATACATTAGTGAAAAGGTCATTTTATCGTGAAGATAGGGACGTCTTTCCACGCCAGCTTCCATGTATGTTAAAACGTCATTCATCCATCCCATGTTCCACTTATAATTAAAGCCTAAACCGCCCTCATACGTAGGTGCTGTAACAAGCGGCCAGTCCGTTGAATCTTCTGCCATCATTAATATCGTTTCATCAGATTCAAAAACAGCTTCATTTAACTTTTTCAAGAAGCTGACAGCTCCATCATTCACTGCTTTTCCAGAAGAATTTTGCCAATAAAGCATATTAGCTACAGCATCCACTCGAAATCCATCTATATGGAAGTACTCCAACCAAAATAAAGCGTTCGAAATCAGAAAACTTTGTACTTCAGGCTTTCCTAAATCGAAATTAGCTGTTCCCCAAACGTAGTTTTCACGATCGGGTTCTTGTTTGTATTCATAAGTAGGTTCTCCATCGAACATATACAGACCATGTTCATCCTTACAAAAATGCCCGGGTACCCAGTCTAAAAGAACCCCTATATTGTTTTGATGGCACTCATCTATAAAGTTCATCAACTCTTTAGGTGTACCGTATCGACTGGTAGCAGAATAGTATCCAATTCCTTGATATCCCCAGGATCGGTCGAGCGGATGCTCAATGACTGGTAATAACTCAATATGTGTAAAACCTTGTTCAGCAATATAAGGAATAAGCTCCTGTGCTAATTCACTATATGTATAAAGGCTGCCATCTTCATGAGTCCTCCAAGACCCTGCATGCAGCTCGTAAATACACAGTGGTCTTTCATATATATTTTGCTGTTTTTTCTTTCTACGCCAATATTGATCATTCCATTTGTATCCATCCAATGAGTAAACAATAGACGCAGTGTTCGGACGCACTTCACTGAAGAAAGCGTATGGATCTGCTTTTAGTTTTTTTTGGTTGCTTTGTGTGATGATTTCATATTTATAAATAGTCCCTTGTTCTAACTCAGGGATAAATGTCATCCAAATACCTTCTTCATTAACTTTAACCATTGAATGTTGAAAACCGTTCCATTTATTAAAATCACCTACAACGCTTACACTCTTTGCATGAGGTGCCCACACGCAAAATCGTACGCCTTCAATTCCTTCTACCGTTACCTGATGCGCACCGAAAATAGAGTAACTGCGAAATAAGTTTCCTTCGTGATACAAATGAACATCAAATTCAGTAGGCTGAACCGCTAGATTCACTTTTGCCACCCCTTTAACTTCAAACATAATATACGCACATAATATATGCTTCTTACCACTCATTCCCTTTTACAGTAAAAACATAAACCTTTTCTACAAATATATATAGAATAAATGTTCTTTAAAATTACTCTTTATCCCATACTCTTCATACTTTATTACTTTATGAATAATTCCATATGATATAGGGAAAATCCTGCTTAAAACTTACTTTTTATTCTGAAAATTCATGGTAATTATTCCTAACTATTATTTCTGTTTACTTAATCTTTAAAAAAGCGCAAATAAAAAAGGTTTGCATATATGCAAACCTTTTTGAGATGACCCGTACGGGATTCGAACCCGTGTTACCGCCGTGAAAGGGCGGTGTCTTAACCGCTTGACCAACGGGCCATATTTAAATTTAAAACGACTGGCGGAGAAGGAGGGATTTGAACCCTCGCGCCGCTTACACGACCTACACCCTTAGCAGGGGCGCCTCTTCAGCCACTTGAGTACTTCCCCGTATGGCTCCACAGGTAGGACTCGAACCTACGACCGATCGGTTAACAGCCGATAGCTCTACCACTGAGCTACTGTGGAATATGGTGGGCCTAAGTGGACTCGAACCACCGACCTCACGCTTATCAGGCGTGCGCTCTAACCAGCTGAGC